>JAHHDV010000022.1 GCA_019739295.1 Taibaiella sp. | reverse complement strand
TTACGATAGGTTCTTTATTTTCTATGTGAAACTTAGGTGAAATAAAAGTGAGTACAGTATCTCCTTTTATGGGTACATAAGGTTGTGTACTTGGAGTTCCTCTAAATTCAGGACAATTATCGTTGTGTAACCATAGCGAAAAAATCATCCATAATATCAAAAACATCCGATACCGTCTAAAATAAGTATATCTTCTTTAACCTTAATATCTACTTTGATGGAAGCAGAATCATTAGCTTCCGGTAACATTTCTACCGAGATAAATAAATATTTATCTCTAATGGTAGATAGAACTTGTGCGTTTGCTTTTGTGACAAATAGTAATAATACAAACAGAATATACTTCATTGTGTTAATTTTGAGGGATTAATTTATATGTACCATCATGATACTCACCGGAAAATTTTGTATTAGCTTCTTTATGTGCATTAATATATGGGAGTTCATTAGTTGTTCTTAAATAGTTTTCATAAAGTTCATGCTTCAACAACCTAACTCTTATATCTTCAAAAGATCTAACAATTGTAACACTTCCACCCGTTTGTTGAACATGCTGATTGGTAATTCTATATATTTTACCGGGCATCAACCCTACCTGCCCATCGTACCCTTCTCTGGGCAACAAAGTCGGTTGTAATTTATCCCTCGTATTAATTCCATAGGTTGTAGTAGATGCATTTTTATAAAACAGAGCGGTATTATTTGTTTTCATTTCCTGAGGGGCCCATTGATCAGCTAAGAAAAAATATTTTATCTCCAGATAATTATTTTTTAATCCTCCAGCTTTTATAAAATCTTCCTGTGTTTCTTTCAACCCTCTTGATCTAAATGTAGATTCGGTAGAGTAATAATACTTTTCTTCAGCATCTACCAAATCTTTAATTAATGCAAGACCATCATCCTTTTTCAAAATCTTCGCTATTTGTTCCGGGGTTTTTATCTTTTCCAAAATCCAGGCTTACAACTCCATCATCGCCAATTTTAATAAAGTCTTTATTCTTTTCCTTGACTAAACCTATATACATCGGCCTTAGTGTTGTTATCAGTGCCTACCGTCCAGCTATTCCCTAAAATGTCACTATATAAAATCGGATTCAAACCAAATACCGCATAATTACTGATGCTGATCTGATCGACTGGATCCAGATTCCACCTTCTCGCTATCCTCGGACTGTATTCCCAGAATTCCGCCGTATGGTGGTTGTTCTTACCCGCGATCTCATCCGTCTTCATCTGGGGTATTGTGTGACTGAAGCGATAGTTTTTGTACTCGCTTGTCCTGTCTTCGATGGTCATCCCGAAGGGATAATAATCGTTGATCCCCGTGATGTTCGCATGCCACCTTGTATAGTTGCCCGAAGCATTCCCGTAACCCGTCCGCTTATCCGTCACCGTCACCAGCACATTGCCCAGGTGATCGCTCAGCTCGTAGTTCTTCCTGCCCAGGTAGTGTAAAGTACCCAGGCTGTCCAAAGTTACATTATATACCGTACTGCTGTACACATCTCCTTTGTCTTTTTTCATCCAGTCCCCGTAATAGTGGCTGTACCAGTTCCTGCGGACCAGAAGGGCCTGGTCTTCAGGCTCCGTACTGCCGTACACCACTCGGTACTGGTCATCAGGGTAGCTCACGATCCCCAGCCTGCTGCTGCCGTAGAGGTGGTGCTCGGCCAGGTAGAGGGTATCGCCCAGGAGGAGCTCCGGAGAAGGAGTACTGACTTCCGGCGGGGTATAGCTGTAGGTGATGCCGGTAGTGGACAGGAAGAAGCTGGTGGCCGTGCCATGCAGGGTCAGCGCGCTGAACCCGGGTATGCCGGCCAGGGCACTGGCTACCTCGGCAGAACCGAACCGGCTCCCGAAGTCGGCGATGTACTGCCGGCGCTCGGTCTCGTAGATGACGCCCATGCGCTCCGGGGGGGTAGACTGCTGGCTGAGGAACCCGGGATTGTTGGCGGAGATCCAGGTGGCCATCCGCGCAGAAAAACGCTGCCCTGCCGGGGGAATCGGCCTGGATGAACACGCGCTTCATCTTGTCCTGGACCGGCGGGTTGAGGGTGAACAGCAGCGAGTCGAGCATCACCGTATCCCGGACCAGGCTTTTGTAGTAGGCCAGCGGGTCGGCGCTGCCGGATACCGTTTCGAAGGCGGTATAGAAGTTGGCAGGCTGCTGGGTGGACAGGGTCACGAGCTGCTGCACTTTGACAGTGGGGGTCATGGAACCGGGGTTCTGCTGGAAGTACACGAGCATCCCGTCCGCTACTGACGGGGTCTCCTGGACCAGCTTCTGGATGGAGGGATACTGGGTAGTGCTCTGGGACTGCCACAGCTTCTTGAGCAGCGGCTCATTCTCCTTGGTGCTGCGGTTCATCAGGCCGGCCACCAGGTCGGGATCTACCTTCCGGATGCTGTGGAAGTAGGGATAGAAGGTATTCAGGTTCACAGCCTTGGTATAGAGGGGCAGCGAATGGGACAGGTAATAGGTCAGGCTCTTCGAGGAAATCCGGGCATTGGCCCAGACCGCATCCAGGCTGAAAGGTACGGTGGTGAGGTGGGTACCGATAGAGGCCCCGAGCCGGGTATCCAGCAGGTGCGTGATGCCGCTGCTTACGGTCCAGCCGCCCGTCCCTTCCTCGATATCATCGAGGATCCATTCGATGGTAGCGGTGCCGTCTATGGTGCTGTGGTTGCGGTAGACGGCGAGGATATTGCCGGAGGCATCCCGGATATACACATCACCGCTGCGGACATAGATCTCGGGATCATCAGCGGATACCCGCATGACGTCCTTGCGGACCCGCTGGCCGGTACCGTCGTAGCTGAGCTGCATGAGCAGGGTATCGTTCTCCGGGGTCCCCCTGTAGAGGGCGGACATCTTGCCGTAGGGGTTCCAGTCCACCCGTTTGATCCCTTCCTGCACATCCTTGACCAGGTTGCCGGTGACATCATAGCCGTAATTCCCGGTAGCCTGGCCGCTCTTCAGGTCCCCGGTCGTGGTGGAGGCGGTGATATAGTCCCTCACGTAGCCGAGCTTATTGTTGGTGGCCGCGAGGTAGTAATACCTGAAGCTGTCCACCAGGCTGCCGCTGCTGCCCCGGCGGGTCAGCGTCTGGATATTGCCGTCCGGATCGTAGCTGTAGGCATTGCGGTAGGCCGACCCGAGGGAGGTGACCGTGTGGGCGACATTGTCGTAGCTGCTGTAAGTGGCCCTCAGGATGCGCTGGAGCTGGTCATAGCTGTAATCGCGCTGGAGATTGGTCAGACCGGTCATACCCGTGGTCTGCCGGGCTATGTTCCCGTTGTAGAGAGAGCGGACCAGGTCGGCGCTGCCAGGCTTGTGCATGACCTGGGTGCTGCCGATGGGCTTGTAGTCCCCTTTGTAATAATCCAGGGCATGCACCATCACGTCCCGGGTCACCAGGCCGGCGCCGTCCAGGCCGGCACCCATATCATCCGCCGGGTTCAGGGCATCCCCGTTGATGGCTTTGAGCCAGCCCTGTATGGTGTACGCATACTCGGTCTGCTGCACGTTCAGCCTGCCGGTGCTCTGCCGCGCCAGCGGGCCATGCTTGTAATAGTCATATTCGGCTTCCCGGTCCCAGAGGATACCGTCCTTGCTGGACTCGGCGATGCGGATCCTGTTGTCCTCATCGTATGTGTACCGCTGGTAGAACTGGTCCGCGGCGCCCCGGTTGTAGCTGAGCATATTGACCTTGCCGCTGTGCAGGTCGTACTCGTAGTCGATGCGCTTGAAGCGCTGGCCGATATAGTCCATGTAAGGGTTATCATGCACGATGGTCTGCAGGTTGCCCAGGGCATCGTAGCTGAAGTGGGTGGCGTAGTTGTAGAAATTGACGATATGCTCGGTAGGGGTTACCAGCCGGGCATACATGATAGCTGCTACCCTCTTCCTCATGTTCTGCTGTGCGCTCAGCCCTTCGAAGCCTTCCAGGTTCAGGAGCTGGTAGTCGTAGCGGGTAGCGACCACGTCGCCCCGCTGCTTGACGTTCACGATACTGGCGATGGCGGTCATATCCAGCTCCCATGAGGCGGCGATCGATACGGTGTCCGAGGCCTCGCAGTCCAGGAGCTCACCGGTCTCCACGATGCGGCCCTGGCCATCGTACAGCGTATAGCTGTACCGGGGCAGCTCGTATGCGAACTGGCGCGCGTCCTGGGAGAATACCACCCGGCCGGCCCTGTCGTAAAAGTAGCGGGTCAGCCCCCCGTCCGGGGTCTGCTGGCTCACCACCTGGTTCAGGCTGTTGTACCGGTAGGTGCTCTGCTTGGTATGGGCGGCTTTATGCAGCAGGTCGTCCGTGGAACTGGAATTGTTCCGGTTCAGGTCGATCGTAGGGAAGTTGGTAGGGTTCACATATAATACGCCTGCAGGAGGTACGGTACGGGTCAGGTTCCCGGCCAGGTCATAATAATACAGGGTATGGTGGTACTGCTGCTGGATGCTGGTATGGAATAAGGTATCGATAGCCGCGCCGGGGAAGTACTCCTTCATGGCGGAGGTATAGGCCAGGTAGAGCGAATCGCGGTACAGCCTGTAGGACTCCCTGCCCTGCGCTACTGCCTGGTCCAGCACGGTGCGCTCACATGGGGCCACGATGCATTCGGTCTTGCCTTTGGCATCGTACAGCACCACGTTCTCCAGCTTACTGCCCAGGCCTACCGGGAAATCCGTATATCCCTGGCAGGTCACCGTATGCGTGCCCTTCTTCATCGCCACGCTGAAGTGGTAGAGGGTATCCGCTCCCTGCCGCAGGACGGGCGATACCGTCGTGGACACGGTCTGGTAGCCGGAAGCATCATCGATCATCTGCCCGTCCGGCATCAGCCAGACATTGTGCAGCCGGTTATCCTTATCGAAGAAGCGGTACCAGGCCCCGTCATTCTGCAGCCTGAATGCTTTCAGATTGGTAAATGGAACAACGCCCAGCCCGGAGGAAGGGATCGTCACTTCATCCGTCAGGGGGAACAACCTTCCGCTGCCCAGGCCCGTCCGCACTGCATTCAGCAGGGATTGGAGCAGGTCATAACCGGCATAGCCTGCCTGGCTCTCGTTGTAATAGTAGAGGTCTGTCATGATCCCGCTGCATTCCGGGTCGGTATAGCTCAGCTTCAGGGTGGAAGCGGAGAGGGAAGGCACATGCGTCTTCACCGGGGCAGCGCCCAGCGCGGACCGGATCTCGTAGGAAGGCCCGGACAGGCCGTAAGCATAATCCAGGTAGTCCTGCTTCTCCGTGCTGGAATAATCGTCGCTGCGGTAGAGATTTTTGTTAAAGAACTGCCCGATCACTACGAAATCAGGGGAATTGCGCATAAAACGCTGTAAGGTATCTATCGCATTCGAAATGGTCTTGGGGTTGGTTGAAGAATTATAGAAAGACATTTGCTTCACTTCGCGTTCCACTCCGTCAGGACCCAGGTATTTGACATTTGAAATACCGCTGGTGGTGATACCCGGAACAGAAGGCGTAGGAGAACCTGTCGTCGTCACACAATAACCGATATTCGTGGTACCGGGTATCAGCATGACCTTGGGGGAGCCTCCATTCGCGACAATGTAATCCTTTACCGCTTTCAGCCTATGGAAGGGCACGGAGCTCAGGTCAAGATGGATGATACTTGTAGTGCTGCTTCTGTATGCAAAATAACCGATCCGGATCGTATCGAACGCATCCCGCAAGTTATTAATAAAGTTGGTGGCATTGGTCCAGCCAGTCTCCGTATAGGTCACCCGGATGTAGGACGTTGGCGATATGAGCATATGGTGATCGCTGATGGCACAGCCTTTCATCAGCTTTTCCAGGTCTTCAAAGCTGTGCTGTGTGCCGAACCTGGCATTCAGGTAGCTGGCCATGGTCCTGCCGAACAGGGGATGAACCGGGTATAAGGAATATTTGTAAGTACTGGCCTGGCTCAAGAAGGTGCTGATCCCCTGCTTCAATTCGGTACAGGTGATGCAGTCTTCCGGCGCCCCTTCTGTCAGGGGCTGGAGCATAGTGGTCTTGTGCCCCCAGATGTTGTAAAAATCATACTCTGTGGTGCCCGGACCGCCGGTCGTGACGTTCTTGGTCAGCTTGGCGAAGACCAGGTTATCGGATACCAGGCCGGGCACCAGGCCTGTCTGCATCTCCTCCTCCAGGACATTCATCACGTTGTCAAAGATAATGTCCGTAGTGCCTGTACCGGCGGCCTTCGGGGAAAGACCGGGTACATAGGTACCTGCAGCCAGGTAAGAAGCAAACTTATTGCGCGTGGAGAAATACAGGGTATCCGACTGACCGCTGTAAGTAATGGACAGCTTATAATAACTCCTGTACTTGGGACCGGAAGTAGGATGCTCGTAGAGGAACACGCTTTGCTCGAAGCCCCTTACGGTAACATTCCCGGAGGTGTAACCCAGAATAGTGGCAAGCTCTGCCTCGAATTTGTTGCTTGTCGGGCTGAGCGGGAAGGCAGGCGCCAAGTAACCGGAGGTAGTGGCATTCTTCAGGGCAGTTTCTACCTGGGTTCGTGCCAGGAATGCCTCTAAGCCGGCATAGAAGTCCGGGTGCTTGGGAATGTAACCGCCGTTATCGAAATCTTCGGAATGATCGTGCAGGCCGTACCTGGCCAGGAAGGCATGGCAGAGGTCATTCATAGTTACGCTATTGGCGACCAGGATATCCTTGACCACTGTGGGCGTGATGTCCGCTCCCGAGCTGCTGCCGTCGCAGTAGGTACTCTCCAGGGCTGTTTTGATCGTATTGTACTTGGTCTCGGTCAGGCCGCAGTTGGCCAGGGATGCCATGATCTCCGCTACCTGGCCCTGGCAGTCTGCCAGCTTGCGGTCATCTTCCGCATCTTTGATGGCTGAAGGCACTTCGCCGGAAGAGGTAAAAGATCCGTCCAGCACATCGTCGAAGATCGCTCTCATCCAGGCAGGGACCTCATCCAGGTCCTCAGAAAGACTGAGTCCGTCGGGGCTGAAAGCAGAGGGGAATACGGGATTGGGAACCAGGTCCATCCTGTCATCGGCACAAGGCTCGCAGCTGGCCCCGCTGCCATCCATCATCTTCTGGTACAGCAGCGAGCGCACAGCCAGGTAATTGTTCTTCAGGTGCATGATGAACAGGTCTTTGACCTGGTCATTCGGTAAGGACATCGAGGCGATCTGGCTCTTGTACTGGACGTTCTTACAATAGGTCACCGGCTCGGAAGCATTGCAGCCGCAATAGGCCATTTCCAGGGCCATGGTATCGATCCGCCTCAGCAGGTTAGCATTGGCGGTAGAAAGCCCGGCATCACCCGGGAAATGGGACAGCTGGTAAGGCGTGAAAGGCGCTTCGGAATCTATGGATTTGTTGAACGGGTCCAGGGACAGGATACCGCTCAGGGTATGCATGCCGAGCTGCTGGGCCTGGGCATAGCTCGTGATGCCCTGGAGCTTCTCTTTGAAATCCCCTTCATCGCAGAGCTGGAGCTTACAATACTCGGGGTGCAGGGGCAATAAGCCTTCCGCCACCCTCGGGGAGAAGTGCCGGATCAGCTGGTCAGGCGTCAGGTCCTTCAGCGCTGTTTCAGAACTCAGGTAGATGGGGAAGCCGGATATGTAGCCGGCAAACCAGGTGATCGTCACCTTCACATCAGGGTCTATGCAGTCGGACTGGTACCTGTAGTAGAGGGCCATAGCGGCCTGCATAGAATCGGGGTTATAGTAATTGCAACCTGTAGGTCCCGAGACGATCTCGTACGGGCAGGGGCTTGCTGCGTTGTTGGCGACATCGGAGGGTCTCCAGCTGACAGTGGAATTGACCCAGGTGAATGCATCGTCGATACATTCCGTACAGGAGACCCGGACAAAGCCGGTCTCCGGGTCCTCCGTGGTCTCCCAGCCGATCGTACAGTTTTTCCTGCGGACCACGTAAGTACAGACCGAGGTATCGCCCGGCAGCAAGGTGGTATAGACGGGATCGGCATATTCCGAGAATCCCAGTATCTCCTTGGGGCATAAGGAGGCCGCATTTGCCGCGACATCGGCAGCGGTCCAGTAAACGATGGCTTCCTCGTAATGCCTGTCTGCCTCGTCCGGGCAGCCGTAGCACATCGGCATCACTTCCGGGTCCGCTTCCGGGTCTTCATCAGAAAAGCCCGTACAATAGAACCACCTGACATGGTAATAGCCTTCGCCTTCTTCCATGGGGTTAACAGGGGAAAATATGGAATTCGTGCCACCGCTGAGAAAGACGCCGCCGGTCCCGGCGGTATATTGGCCGTACTTTGCCCCGGGGTACAGCTCCTGCATCATCTCCTGCTTGAGGCGATCGCATTCCGAAGCGGGCTCTTCGCTGGATGCACAGGGGAATCCCGTACTTTCTACCGAGGTACGGATAAAGATGTCTTCATTTTTAAAGCAGGTCGTCAGGCCGGTATTCTGGTCGATGAACTCATCGGCGATCCTGCTGATCGCCGTATCGGGGAACCATAATTTCTTGGTGATGGTGTACTTCCCCGGGCTCAGGGAAAAGCTACCCTCCGTCATAGGCAGGTTCTGGGGCGTGGAAGCGGACAGCAGGCCCGTGGTCCCCAGGCCGGAAGTATTGCTCCACTGGATATTGCCGCAGTCATCCAGTACCTTCAGCTCCACAATGGGGGCCAGGTTGATGAACTTGCCGGTACAGCCGGTATTGAAAGAGGGGATGTGTACGCCGTAATCCAGCTTATTGGTGCCCCCACCTTCATCATAATAGGTATGTTTCCGCGAAGCGGGTCCCCGGCAGGATCGACTGCCCCATATTTTTCAGCAGGTCATACTTGACCGCTGAGGGTTCGGTAAAAGAGGCAATCCTGGAGACCGGGACCAGGGTAGAATCCGGGGAAGGACCTGTCAGCGAGGTCGCTACGACCTGTCCCCGCTGGTTGAATATCGAATAGCTGGCCTGGCCATTCGGATCAATGGTCCACCTGCTTGGGATAAAATTCGTACCTGCCGGCCTCCGAACCAAACAACCTGTTCAGCTCGTACTGTCCTGCCCTGCTGTATATGAAGCTGGTACCCCTGCCTTTCCATCTCTGAAAATCCCGGCCCGCGCCAACCCTGCCAGATCACCTTATTGGTATTGTCCGGCGCATAGATGGTCTCCATAAAGGGATAGCCACCCGCGTCAGGGACAAACTTCTGCATATAAGTTTTGTCCGGGTTGGAAGCTGAGTAGTATAAACCGGCCAGGGAAAGTGCTTGCCAGGGGGCTGATCGAATCGGCCAGGCAGCCGAAGTCAAAGTCGGAAGCAGTATAGGGATCACCGGTAGTCGCATGGATCGTGATGCCGGGCTGGTACAGCAAGTTACCGGCCTGGATCGGGATGGGCAGGGTCTTGATCGCCGGCCGGCCTTCAAAGTCATAGATACTCTCCATGCCGATGATATATCCCGGGTCGGACTGGATCTTCGTCAGGACCTGGCGCGACTTGCCCGAACCGTCGAAATAGGACACCACGTTCTTGTATTTTCCCTCCTCTGCAAACTGGGGGGGACTGGGATCGTATGCTGGTAATTGATCTGGTCTGCCTCATGGGGCAGGTTTGATATAGATTCGTTTACAGGCCGGGCCTGAAGCGTTGGTGATCGTTCCCGAGCCTGCCAGTGTCCAGTCCCCGTATTTGACCTTGGAATAATTGTTCACATCGGGAAGCACCCGCCTCACGCGGAATACGATCGCACCCATGCTCATAGACCAAAGGGATCTCAAAGGAAGTCTTGTCTGTCCTGGATCCCTCGTGGCATTATGCCTGAAGTTATAAGCTACGGAATAAGTACCGGGGACTGTTGTAATACTCTACTGCATTGGTCCCTGAATTCCTGCCTTTATAATCCTCTATATAGGTCCATTCCAGCTCATAGCCTCCCGGGCTGAACTGGTCAATATCGGTTGCCAGGCAATTGGTCGTGCCGGGGTCCCTGGTCCGACCAGAACACCTTCAGGGTCCTGGAGGCAGACAGGTATTCGGAGCCGATGTAAATATTGGGGGTGACCAGGTCGATCCGCTGCAGCAGGATCCCCGTCTCGATAAAAAAATTGATGGCCAGGTCAGCTTTACTCACCGGCGCCAGGGTGACAGCGTCCTGGATACCCAGGAGCTTGGTCTCGAATTTGCAGTATCCTTTCTTCAGCAGGACCTGGTGCTGGTCCGGGTAGATGTCCAGCGAATCCTTGTCGTAGGAGATCCTGAGCTGTATCGTCTCCGTCTCTGTTGTCGCAAGGTTCTGGGGATTGGTGTACCCTTTCACCTGCAGGTTGATGATGTAATCGAAATTACCGATATTGTTGGCAATATTGGCATGATCTATGCCTGCTTTCACATAGCTCCTGAGCTGCTTGAACTTAAATTGCCCGGTCCAGGAAGCACTGGCTACCATCGCATCCCAGCGGTCATAGACTACCGTATGAAGGGCATCCCCATATCCCGAAGATGAGCCCAGGCCCTTGATATAGGCCGCCGTATTGAGCTCGTTGTAGGTTTCCGTTTTAAAATTGACCTGCCCCTGCCCATACCGGCTGGCTCCTGTCAGGAACAACAGGAATAGGGCTGCTTGCTGCAAAAATGTTTTCATACGACCGTATTTCATAAAATAAGGATAAGGATGAGAT
Organism: Taibaiella sp.; assembly: GCA_019739295.1. The sequence goes on along the minus strand of JAHHDV010000022.1, from coordinate 60,582 downwards.
AGATGGAGATGGATTTACCCCTTCAACAATTTGTATTCTTTGAACTTGCCTGTCAGCACCACCTGGCCTGCGGAGACCTGGACTTCCGGTAAATAAGGAGCCGGCACCTCATCCGCAGAGACGATATTCTCCAGCATAAGGGTCATCTGAGCGTCACCCGATCCTCCTATGCCGGCCGGATTGAAGCTGAGCTCGATGGACTGCACGCTCTTCTCCCGCTCACGGGTGACATACGCAATCCTGATGTCCCGGACAGGAGCGGTCTGTGACCTGGCAGAAATGATGATGACGGACTTACCGGCGCTCTGCTCATGGATGGTCTCGATGGCATAAAGGGAATCGTTGACAGATTGGAACAGCGACCCCATATCAGACATGGCAAAAGCGGTGCCTTTGTCCGAAGTCTGCATCCAGTAGGCTGTCTTTTCCTCCATGTCCAGGGTGAGCAGCACCTCGCCATAGCGATAATGGATCTGCCTGGAGGAACTGTCCATGAACATATTTTTCCCATGGATCAACCTGCCGCTGATCCGCTCTCCTTCACCCTGCTCCCCTTTGTAGCTGATGGTATAATCATAAGCTATCCTGCCGGTCTTCCAGGAGTCGGGGAACAATTCATCCCAGGCGGGGTGTGTCTCCCCGGAAACGGCTTGCGGGGTCTCTGCCGGTTCAGGGTCCCGGGTTCCTTCCTGCCGATTGGCGGCAGCATCATTCATACCAGCATAATTGATACCGACAACGGCCAGGGCTGCGATGCCGATCGAAAGGATCAGGCTTCCTCTCTTGAATAGCTTGCTCATAAGGGTTATTTTTTAAGTGACTTTCTGTTTTCGTTGATGGTAAGTATGCCTTTTTCCGATTCTTTCTTGGTCCGGATCAGCCCGCCTTCGGTATCATACTCGAAGAAGGTAGCAAAGTTGTTCTCATCCAGCTCAGCCATCAGCCTGTGCGTATTATGATCAAAGGCGAAGGATTTCATATTCGCATCTGCGGGGAAGAGCCTCAGGTCATCGACTTTGAAATTAATGGGCATTTTCAATTCAAACAACTGAGAGGCAACGGTTACCGGGAACCGGCCTTCTATCTTGTACCACCCGTCTATAGATCCTGTCGTCACCTTGAATACCAGGTCTGTGCTGGCCAGGGTATAGGTACCGGAGGAGGCATTATAATTGTACCTTTTGATGGAGAAATTGGAAGCTACCGGATCTGTCGAGGTAGCAGGCCTGATCCAGGCGCTCACGATGTAGTCTCCCGGGGTCAGGTACTGGCCCAGGTACAGCTGAGACGTACTGTTCAGGAATTTCAGGGAGTATTTCCCCGAATGGCTTTCCCCATCAGTGCGCAGCAGGGTACTGATAAAGTTGGAACCCGGTTGTGAGAACAACCTGCCGAACGCATTATTGACGGCGGCAATGCTTCCATAATTATAGGGGACCTGGTTGCGGTTCAGCTTTAAGGAAATCGTATTGGCATTCATCATAGACTGAATATCTTCAAAACTGAAATAGCGCACATCCTTGTACTTTGCATTACTCACCACGGCTACCGGGAGCGCATCTTCATGACCGTAGACCGATGATGAATACACGCCGATGGCGTCCTGCTGCTCCAGCGGGAAACCGTTATTGCCGAACTTGGTCACCACAGTACCCTTCAGCCATTTATTCATCCCGGTCGTTTCCGGAGTCTTGACCTTGATCAGATATCTGTCCAGGCTATTGCCTGCCATATATTTACTCAGGGTTTCGATGATCCAGGGCTGGGTAAAATCCGCCAGTACGCCGTCGCGCCTGTTATGGTTGTCGCTGTATGCCCTTTTGGCTATGTAGCTATATGTTGCTGAAGGGTAAAAGGACCCGATTTTCCCCATCACGATATCATTGAATTCATACCCTGCTGCCCAGATGATCGCCGGGTTGTTGTGTGCTCCCTCCCGGGCATCGCTGAACGTACTGATCCCTGCATCCAGGATTTTATCCTGGAACCCGGTAAATAAAGTACCAAAGCCGGAAAAGACAGGAACCCCCAACCGCGACACCGACCCTACTTTTGCCTGCAGGAGATTTCTCCTGCCTGAACGGTACACTTTGAATGGAACATTCAGGTGCATTTTGTCCTTAGCCGTCCAGGACTGTGCCGGATCACCATTCGTATATTTGAACCTCGGCTCCAGGACCAGGGCCAGGGTGCCTGCCATCATCATCCCTACCCCCGTTCCGCTACCGGATGAGCCCACGTAATCAAACTTGGTCACCCATACCCGGTGTTCCACTTTTCCACCGTCTTCATCCAGTTCCAGCAAGAGTTCATCACCGAAATTGAGCTTGATCTGTTCATCCGGGTCATCTACTACTGCTTTACCCTGGTCATTCACATAGAGCTTGTCAAAGGTGCCCTCGTAATGAATGTTGGCATAAGCGCCCCCCATCCTGTTATTGAACCAATAGGCAGGGTATTGTACCGATGCGATCTCGTCATTGAATTCATTGTTGACCGTGGTAACGAGGACATCGCCGGTCTCGCTATCGAATACTTCGTTTTTCACCACAGTTTTTGCCCCGTGATCTATAGTCTCTACAGACTTCAGGATACCATACTGCTGGATGATCTTTGTCGCTGTTATGGTCTTGAAGACCCTGTTTTCATACTTATTGACACCGTAAAGAAGCGGTATGGGCAACGGGAAGACACCTATCATGAGGACATTCACGTTGATCTTGATCGTGGAAGACTTATTGGCCATCTCCCGGTACCTGGAATCGATCGTGATATCAGATTCCTGGCCGAGCACTGCATTCTCCAGTGCATAGCCCGGGGTAAAATAGCTGCCTGTTCGTTTTACCGCCTTGACCTCGTTGTTCAAAGCCCCTTTGTCATTCTGGAAATAATTATACTTTTTATAGGTGATGGTCTCTAAACCCGTTCCTTTGTCTACAGCATTGGTAATGCTCCTGGATTTGCCATGCATGTCATTTAAGGTGATGGAGAAGCCCTGGGACAACCCCAGCTCTTCTTCCTTAAAAAACAGTCCTTTGTCTTTAAAATTAATCAATTGCCTGATGGGGGTTTTATCCGTTCTGACAGGATAATCCCTGGCCGTATAGAACTCATAGATATCTATACCCTTGGAAGACCTGCTGGTCCCGGCATCATGATGGATGCTGGAGACGGTCACCTTGCTATACCCTACCCCGGGACTGGGGTACAGGTTTTCCCCGATGGGCTCTTCATCATACAATTCGATATCCGGCATGAGGCTTCCTGATTCTGCCAGGTAGCTGATCGGCCTCTTTAAAGGGTTTTCATCATTACCGATGAAAGGCTCGTAGCTGGCTACCCCGCTGCTTCCCGTTCTGCCGCTTACCGGGTCGGTGGTTGTATAATCATATTTTAAGCCGTATTGGGCGTTTTCCCCATCATCGGCCATGCTGGCCCAGGAATCCGTAAGCACTACGCTTTTCACCCTGGAGCCTCCGCCCAGCTTGGATCCATTGGGCACGTTTAGCCTGATCCAGCTCTTACCCAGCAGGACATGCTTACACATGCTTCTGGAGATCAGCCTGTCATTCAGGTTCTGGAACATGTTCAGCTTTTCGGAAACGGCTTCCATCATCCCCCTTAAGACCTGGTCGAAGCCTGCTTCTCCATCCATAGAGGCACCTTCGTAAATGATATGGGACATGTAGTATTTGCCATAATTCAGGCCGGACAGAACGATAGGGTTCAGGCCAGAACTGATACTCCGGTCACCTGCATCCGCCCGCTTCAGCTTAATGAACGCATACATGGTATCGCCCGTACACTTGCCCATGGATTCGACACGGGCATAGCCTTTGACCGGCTCATACCGGTTCTTGTTGGCTACATCGGTGAACAGGGAAAAATAGAGTAAATCATCCTGAGGGAGATAATTATCCTGGACGGATTTACTCATATCTTCTCTGGTGAGATCTCTTTTGAAATAGAGGTAATCATTTTGGTTGACCAGGTTACTGTATAGCTTATCCTGGGGTACATATGCAGTGCCGGACCCGATACCGGTCACCTGGATCATCCCCATGGCGGCTTTGTCCTGGACAAAACCGTAATCATCACTCTCATAGTTCACCTGGAGCAATCCTCCTGAGGGAAGACTGATCTGGGTGAGCTGCCAGGCCGAAGCATAGCTGTCTGCCAGGCTTTTGTCCTGCTCCGTATACGGGAACTCAAAATTAGGCAGTGCTACTTTATTGGGCTTGTAGTTACCCCACCTGTCCTTTGCAGACTGGTCGTAGGCCGGGTTGACCGAGCTGTACTGGAACTGATAGGGATTGATGATACTTTTATTGGAATTGCCGTACCTGAACTTCAGGGTCTTCAGGGTCAGTTTCCCCGAAGAGGTGCTATTGGGCGTGCCGGGGCACAGGGAATAATCGTATTCAAAGATAATCGTTTTGACAGGTATTGCCGTACTTCCTTTTAATAAACGTTCATCCTTCCGGAACAGCTTGATCGAATCCAGCTTATAGGTCAATGAAGCAGAGGACTTGGTCGTCGAATAGTTGATATCATATTTGGAAGAAGCTGTATTCAGCAAAGACTGAGTGATGCCTTTCGCATCATTTCTAGCGCTGGTATAAAATTCGGCCACATAATTTTTGGATTCGACGGAATGCAGGTACCACAGCTCTTTGGAGCCACAGACATAGGAGCCTTTGTCGTCCTGAAGATCCGAATAGAGTGCGGGTAAATACTGTGCATTATTGAAACTGGCCGAATAGGGCGTGACCCACCTGAAGTCTTTATCGACCAGCGTATAATTGAACTTGTGATAGCTACCCAGGTCATCCTCGGTAGGTCCGTCTCCCGTAATGTCGGAATAATCCGGGGAAAGTACAGAAGTCAATAAAAAGGAGTGCGCATACGCCGGAGTAATGGTGGACTGGTAATAATGATCCTTTCCTTTACCGTTGCCAGCTTTATCATTGGTCTTCCGGGTGAAATCAACGATACCTTTTTCAAAGGGTATGCTCCCGGTACCGGGTACCGCTCCGTCCACGCTGAAGGTGGCTTCCCTCTGGATATTGTTATTGGCAGGAAGCCCGTAGATGTAGGTTCTTCCATCGGGCAGCAATTGCGTTATTTCACCGATATGATGAGGCTTGGCTTTATCATTTTTTGCTATATTGTACCTGTTTAATTTTTCAATACTGCTTACATTGTTGATAAAGGTATTCCTGGGGAAGCTGACCCTGTGATTATTGGAGGTGATCTGTGGATTTTCCGCTTCGTAATTCATGAGGAATGTAAGCGTATTGGCCCTTGGATTCCTGTTCGAGGAGGCGATGGTACTTTCCATCGTACCCAGCAAATTGCCGCTTTTGCCATAGGATTTAAAGGTACTGTCGATGTAAATAGCCTGCTTGGTGGACAGCTTCTCTACACCGTTTGCATTGGAAAAAGTCATCTCCCCCGCCTGCTTAAAAAAGACATTTTCATACACAGAGCCAACAGATCTCCCTTTAAAAAGTCGTGAGATCCAGGATCCCGAATAGCTCCTGACATCCGTATGGGTTATATCCGCACCAGCCTCAAAGTATGCAGGGTACGCGGCAAACTCGATACCTGTAGCCACACTTGACTGTTCCTTATTGTCTATCTCGGGATCGAATACAGTACCGATATCATTCCTGAAAGGACGGAACATCCCTCCGGTTCCCTGTCCTGAGACGGAATACACATCATAGGATAATGTCGCAAGGGGAAGGTTCTGCTTGGATTCATTATAGGTGCCGTTGTTCTCTCGGGAGAAATCCTGAATGGAATTCTTGCCGCTGTTCTGCAGGTACAGATATCCTGTGGAAGGCCGGGAACCATCCTGGCCATGGGTGAGCTTACTCACGGAGATTGAAGCACTGAAATTGGGATACATGCCCCAGAATTCCGTACCTACCCTACCGGAAAAAGTAAAGGCTTCTACACTGGAAGTCTGGGTAGAGGAGTTGACATACTGCTGCATCCCTATGGGGATATAAGATCCGAAATCAACGCCCCAGTTGGTCAACTGGACCTCTCTTGTTTGCTGGGATCCTGCCTTCTCCAGTTCGGCCCTTTGCTTGATGGAAGCATTGAATCCATAGGAGAAAGATTTTACCCCGTTTCTGGAATTAAAGCCTGTAGCTCCGTAAATACCTATATTGCCAAAAGACTTTGTATCTCCGGAAGAAGAAGAAAAGCTCTTGCTCGCGCTCAGGCTAACATCCACCGATGCTCCGTCCATAGAGCTTACTGTCGATGTCACGCCTACACCCAGGTTCCCCATATTCAATACCGGGATCCCGTAGCTGAATCCATGACTGTACCCCACACCATACCCTTTGTAGTTATTATAGCTCATAAATAAGGATCCGGAAACTTTCGGACCGATCTCGTCCAGGCCCATGACTTCCAGCTTGATCCCGGTGCTCAGCCTGTATTCATCTTCTCTTTTCATATAAAACTCCTTGACCAGCGTATCTTCATTGAAATCATCCGGGATACCCCGCAAGCCCCGGTTGATCACCCCTACGTTGATGTTCCATCCCAACCCCACCCAGGAGGCCTCCTGATCCATATTGATGCCGCTGTGGTAGGAGATATTGATCGGGTAGCCTTCTACATCCAGCAAAGGGATATTATATGTAAAATCCCCCGTGAACATATCCACCATATCTGTCGTGCCGATGGGCTCGAAACTCTGTACCTCGGGTTGGGAAGGACCGCTTGTAAGCGCCCAGCCCTCAGCAACGGGGACAATCAGTTCAACCATAAAGACCAAAATGAGTAACCTGGCTACATTCCTTGTGATCCTTAACCGATTTATTTTCATATTTACCAATTTATATTTCATTCAAATTAAACTCAGCAGTGATATTTTTATTACCCAAAGGAATATCATCGAATTCGACCTTCAGGCTCTTCCCCCGGGACGGGCATTTCTCAAAAGCAAAAATCAGCGTGTTGTAAGGAATGATATCCATATTATTCTCGTATTGGGAAGCGACCGGAGCCAGCTGCGCACCTTCACAGAATAGCCGGATATCCCGGATGATATCCGTATTGTAATAATACACCCTGCCTTCATACACCTGGTGGTTCTCAGCCCGGTATTTCAGCACATTGACATTTTTATGATGGACACGCTGCCTGATGATAATATACTGGTAGTCTTCCTGCTGCTTGAAATGTTCGCGGTATCGCTGATCATTGATTGCTCCACCGGGATCTTCAATGGAGCCGATCGCTGCCATAGAAGCTGCTGAGCGGTACATGATCTCGTACCTGATATCCCCGGCTATGATCGTCTGGTTCAGTCCTTTGGACTTCACCTCCTTAATGACCTCATTCTTTGCCTCTCCGCGGCAAGCGCAGAAAAGCAGGAACGACCCGATTATGATGATCACAGCTCTGTTCATAAAATTAAATTCGGCCTGAAAGCTCAGGATATTAGCGTTTTTCATTATCAATAAAAGTGAAGGGCACCCTGTATTCAAGACCTCTGTTTGTTTTGATCACCACATAATAATGTCCCTTATGCCTGAACTTCCGGGTATGAATCAAGTCCAGGTCATAATAATTCAGACCTTCCCTGCTACTGAGCCCTAATGATGTGTTGGCAACCTGGTCACCCGATTTATCATAAAAATCCAATACCAGGCTGTCTGCAGGATACCGGCAACTGTACTTTAACTTCAGGGTGTCGATCGCAAAAATCCGTGCCTCGTTCTTTTTTACCGAAAAATCATAGTAGGAAACTTCTGCCGGTATACTTTCGGAGACACTGTCTTCTACAATAGTAAATGTGAATGGTTCCGCACCACCTAAAAGCAGGTCTTTGTAATAAGCATCTACGGTCCAGACATATTTCTGATCCTTGACCAGGGGTCTTGCATAAACGGGGTACATCTGGCCCGTATTGAATAAGTTGCCTTCTTCATAAATAGGATTGTTCCTGGTCATGGCGGCTACGGGATTCTGTCCTTTCTTTACTTCTGCCAGCCTGATCTTGTACTTCAATTCCTGGGCAAAAGGATAGTTGACCATCCAGGTCAGCATGGGATTATATTCGTAGATCTTTGCATCATTTTCCGGATCCACCAGCGTGATAAAAAACAAGTCTTCGGATTTCTGGTACAGGCATTGGCTGAACACCAGTTGCTCTATCTCTGTATTGTGCACATCAGGCATCACATGGACACAATATTCGAACAGGCCCTGCGGTAATTTCCTATAAGTCTGGAATAGCTCTCTTAAGGATGTACTTGAGAAAGTATATTGGGGAAGGATCGTACCGGCATCAATGGTATTGAGTCCCGGCATTATATTATAAATGAACTTATACTCTAATGTGATCATGGATTGCCTGTAGACTATTCTTCCCTTAACTTCAGCAGTCACCGTACGGTCGTATGTGGAGACCACATTAAACCTGAAGATATTATCAGGAGTGATCTCCACCCCGTCTATCATGGATAGATCCACAATCATCTCATGCTGTGCCAGGCCCCGGAAGGAGCTCATACTGGTAACGATTACCGAAATAGAGATCAGGTAAAGTCTTAATAGTTTTTTCATAATTAATCCAATTTTGTAAATAACCGGTAGGAAACATCCAGCCCGGCGCTGTATATCTTCTTCCAGGGAGAAAATTCTTCCAGGATAAATGAACTGTACCTTCCCGACAACCTTATGCTGAGGGGTATCTTTTCAAAAGTATAGGACGATGCAGCATTGAATCCATACTTGGATATTCCGATCTTACTTTTCGCTACATCACCACCCATACTGACAGATAAACCTTCTGTGATCTTATAATTGCCTTGCAGGAGCACAAACTGGTTTTGGTTATAAATAGGATGTGCCGACTCATAGTAATCAGATTCCATATTATTTGCACCGAAAGCTACCATCAAGGAATAGACCGGATGGATATAAGAAAAATTCACCTGCAGCATGCTGCTTTGGAACCGGATACTGTCCATCAGGCTCGTGCTCTGGTTCAGCATCAGTGTAGCCCGGAATATATCCCGGTTCCTTCCTTTATATTGATAATTGATCTTCCCGCTCAACAGGTTCCCTATCATTTCCTTCTGCGGAATGTTGAACGTATCATAAGGGCTGCGTACAGATGTAAACGGCTTATAGCTGAAGGATACATTCGGCCATCTCTTCCAGTTGGTCTTCAGGTTAAATCCCCATTTGGCCTGGTTGCCGCTTGTGTACATACTGTTCTGAACAAGGTATGCATATTCTGCTCCAAATAAAACAGAAGACCTGAAGAGCGTCCCGTCAACTCTTGCCGACATTCTCTCTATACCTGAAAAACTTACCGGCAGGGAGTTGTTCTTGAACCCCTTACCTACCCTTTCATAATTCAGGCTGACCAGGTATTCCGTACCCGGTACAGCAGCTATCAGGTCTGCGGAAACAGCGGCCTGATCCTGGAAGCTGATGTGCGCAATAGGTTCATTATTTTCAAGTTTGTGCTCCTGGGAAAAGGCCGCATCCACGTTCAGGCTGATAAAGCCGGCAATGCTCCCGGTATGGCGGAGTGAAAAAAATATTGACGGGATTCAGGAATCCGGGTATAGTAGTGATATCCAGGTGTTGGAATCTTTCATCCCGGAGTATATCCTTCTCTGCTGTAATCAGGGTATACTCCAATGATACCTGCTGATCCCATACCGGCTTGAACTGGGACCTCGCTGATATGGTCTTATATCCTTCCACTACCCCGTTCCTGTCTATATATTCTGCCCTGCCATATGTAAGCCCTACAACCGCATATTTCACATCATAACCGATATCCAGCCCTTTGATCTGCTGGCCGGCCAGTGAATATTTAGAAACATATTTTGAGAATATACCCGCCTCAAGATTGGTCAATCCCGATAAGAATGATTTGGCCTTTCCATCGGGGAACAGATCAGAAGCTTTTCGGATCATATCTTTATTGGTAAGCTGTTCGACATCTTCCAGGTCCCGGATTTGCTCATAAACCTGCAAGCTGTCCAGCAGCAATTTTTCGGTTAATTGCTGCTTCAGGTTCCGGTACTTTTCAACCAGGCGATTCAGTTCTTCCAGCTTCTCATAATACACCAAAGCCTGTTGATACCTGGTTTCGACCAGATTCTGTAAAGAATCTGCAGGCAGGTGTGGATACTCTTTTAATACATATTCGGTCAGTTGCTCCTTTAAAAAGTCTTTATCCGGCAGTTCCCTGCCTGATGTCCAGGATTGCATACCATTTAGCCCCATCTCCTTCCCCAACTGCTGTGCCATTCTGTTTTTTTTTCACTTTCCATATTCCCGATGTAGCCATCATAAGTCATCCGGTAATTGGATACCCGGTCTTTGTTCTGCTGGAAAGCCTCCCTGAATCCCTGAATCATTTTCGCGGTCTTTTCCTTTGCTTTATCGTGGTCATATTTTATATTGAAATATCCTGACTTTGCCATCCTGTTCTTATCCTGGGAAGTATAAAATCCACTTACCCGGACAGGAATGCCCCAAACAGGAAGGGAGAGATCTCCCTGAACTTCATATACCTGGTTATCCATTTGCGAATACTCATCGTAATCGCTATTCATAAATGAGGACAGCCTGATATTCCCGGTCAATATCTTTTCATCATCATCATTCCCGGCCAATTCACGGAAATTGACCTACTAAAGAGGCTGCCGAAAGGTCTTCGGTATTCATAGATAAGGATTGAAGCTCCAAATGATCTTGAATATCATTCTGAAAACTCAAAAAATCACCCAAAGTCTGGTCTTCCCGGAGGGACATTCTGCCCATAAAATCCATCGTTGTAGAAAAAAATCTACATAATTGTCCGATTCCCCGCCGGGAATGATACAGGTCATCCCGTATTGGTTAGCTATTTTTTCCAACAGCTTTTTTTTGTGATTGCAGGTAAGTTTTAGCCTTGATCCGTAAGATTTTTTTCACCATCCCGTCTTTTTGTTCAGTTGTTGAAATAGCTCCGCAGCCAGGCCGGACCCCGGATCAATGAGGCTGTCCTTGAAAATAAAGATGGTCCGCTGTGCAGTCTGAACATCATTTTCAATTTGAATATGAATATGGTAGGTACCCCGGCTGATTTAGATTTGCTTTCAGCAACTGATCCTTATATGAAGAATGAATATAAAATCCTTCCTGCTCTTCCTTATCTGTAAGCCGGATTGTTTCTTTGAACAGGAGTATTGCCAATGAGAACTTTTTTCAAAAAGGGCTTTGTATAAAAGGAGGCTGTCTTGCGATGACCTGCCGTCAAAATAATATGTTGTGATCCTTATATTGCTTTCTATTGCTTCCCCAGGCTCCAGGTCAGCCACCTGGATGTTCAAAAAGGTTTCTTTGTCTTCAACGAAAGGAAGTCCTGTACTGATAATAAAGGGGGATGTCTCCTCTTTCTGTGATAAGGCTGAGTGAAAGGTCAATAAAAAAATAAATAATATATGGATAGCCTTATTCACTGATTGACTGTGCTTATATTTAAATTCCAAAAACCTATTTTCCGGTACCTATAGTCGGTCATAAATCAATGCTTATTACTCAGTTTATAATGATTAAATAAAAATCATATTATCAATCCTCAGTAAATATTATTCAGATCCGGGCAATACATGATTTGACCTGTATCAATCGGTCAATTTTTTGCATGGAGGGACCCATCAATAGTGTCAATTTCACAATTAATTTTGACAAAATTAACAAAACAAAAATTAAAAATCAAAATTTAAATTTTAAAAATAGTAAAAAATAATATATTATTTTCTATTAAATAGTTGAATATAAATATTTAGTAAAAAGGACTAATTTTTACTTAGAAAATAAATTTAAATTAAGAAAAATTGATAATAATATAATTAAACGAAAAATTAACCTCTCCAAAATATCCCATAGGATACAAAATCTGTAACATTAAAAACAGGACCATGAGAGCCGAATAAACGGGCAAATTCAATTGATTTCTGACCTATCAGGTCACCGGAACAACCTAAACTTCCCGGAAAAATTCCGGACTGGTACAGAAGCGTTTACTGCTTTAGTTAAAAAATACCGGAACAAAAACCCTGGAAAAATTTCATCGCTGAATATAGCGCTTATTGAATACAGACGGGAGCGCCCTGTTATTATTCATTTGGCAAAAATGTGCTCCGAAAAATCATTGAAACGGTAATTCCGCTGGATACCATTCTGCCTGAAATACAAAACAAATGCCCCGGGGTTACCGGGGCTTTTTTTCCTGTAGTTCTACCTGGATTCGAACCAAGACTAACTGAACCAAAATCAGTTGTGCTACCTTTACACCATAGAACTATCCGTCTTTGGGAGTGCAAATGTACAAGACGATTATGGAACTTCCAAATTATTGCCAAACAAAATTGTAAAGAATGATCAGGATCGCATAAAATGCAGTTGCGAAGATGACTCCACGGGTGCTCAAATACTTTTTCCTGTTTAAAAAATAATTGAATGGAATCAGCATGGCGAACATGGATAAGGAAAATAATCTTAGAAGCCTGACGCATGGCTACCGGTGATGCAGTATCTGCGAAACTGCGGACATACAGCCCAAAGTCTCCGTCACCCCAGAACAAATATAAAAGCAGGATTCCAAATATGGGAAATATCAATCCCAGCGCTAACCCTAACCATGTATTGTCGGGTACGCGCTTATGCTTGCGTTGCTGTATTAAATCTCTGGCGTCTTGATTCACTTGAATTCCTTTTTAATTTGTCAGGCAAATGTACATAAATATCCATTACATCAGCGGATACACATGAGGCCATGTATTGCTCTTACCTGCAGCACTTCTTCTTCCTGAACAGGCATTTGAAGATCTTCATCATCCATTTCATAGTTGTCCTCCGAAGGATCTGTTCCGGTCATGGGGTGACTGCTCCATGTGCAACACATCAATATGCTCAATGCCGTATTTATCCCTGAGATGAGCCGCAGTTCTTTCAGCAGCATATACGGATCTGTGCTGCCCACCTGTACAGCCAAAAGAAATCATCATGTCCTCAAAACCTCTCTGCAGGAAATCTTCAACCTGGGTATCCACTACATCAAATACGTGACGGAGGAACTCAGGCATTTTGGTTTTGGATTCCAGGTACTGGATCACTTCTATATCCTTTCCGGTCTTGGTCTTGTAAATTTCTTCTCTTCCGGGGTTGAGGATCCCCCTGCAGTCAAATACAAAAACCTCCCCCATTTCCGGATATATCGGCCGCCGTACCTTTTTTAAAGGAAAAGCTATATATCTTCACCTTTAACTTGCCGGTATTGGGATAAGCAGGTCTCCCGGATGTGTTATATTTTTCTATTATCCTATCCGAAGTAATCTGTTCCAGTACCGTTCTTAACTCCTGGAAGGAAGGGTGCCTGGGATGTTCGTCGATGAAGCCTCTCAACTGCTTCAAAGCGGGGTAGATGCTTTGCAGGAAATGGTCCTTCCCTTCTATCAGTCCCCTGAAGCCGTACGCACCCAAAGTCTGTATCATTCTGAGCAAGACACAATCCAGGTAGGTCTTCCTGAATTCGATTTCATTGATATGCACCCATTTTTTACTCGACGTCAACGTCTTATAATAATGGTTGAACAATTCCCGCTTCCAGTCTTCAGGGAGCTCTGCCCTTGCCTGCCACAAAAGCGACACAACATCATATTGAGGTAATCCTTTCATTCCTCCCTGGTAATCAATAAATGCAGGCTGGTTGTGATCGTCCACAAGGATATTTCGGCTCTGGAAATCACGGTACATAAAGGTCTTGGGCTGTACAGCTGCCATATTGCCGGCCATCTCCTGGAGCTCTTTCAGGAGTGCGGTCTTATCGTAGCTGATTCTTTGCATGTCCAGGAAGTAATACTTGAAGTACAACAAATCCGAAAGGATCTGGTTCTGATCAAATTCCTGTGCCGAATGACACATTGAGAAATCAACCTCTTCAAGAATATCCAGCTGGAAGCGGACCAGGTATTCCAGGACATGCTTATAGATATCCTTTACTTCTTCTGTATATCCGTCCTGCTTCAGCATATCCAGCAACGACGGACCTTCCTTATATTCCAACAGGTAATACCCTTTATGATTGTCCTTAAAATATAACTCGGGTACAGGTAGTTTGTATTTCAGGAAGAGTTCTGTAAAGTAAAAATAGGTTCTGTTTTCCTTGAGGTCCGGGTTGTAAGCGCCTACAGCCCTGTACTGTCCGTTCCGTAAAATGAAATAAATCCGCTCCGAACCACTGGGGGGAATCATCCGGATCTCATCAGGGTCTGTACCAAAGTGCCGGTTAAATATCTTCGCCAGCTCTGCTTCATGTACAGCAATCTCAATTATCATATATGCTTATATTAATCTGTATATTACTGAATTTTTCTCTTTGGATAATCCAAATAAATCTTTTTACCTTTTAATTGACCATGATTCTGGTTCCAGGATGTTATGGGCAATTCAAAACATGCTATTCCTGCCGTAGGAAGATTGTCTGTAAAGAAATCCTCTATTTTATGATTGATAAAATCGGTAATACCGAAGTTATGCGCAATAATGAGAACAGTAGTATAGTCCCCGGAAATACCGGAAATCACCTGGTCTATCTTTGAAGCCTCACACAGGTAAAGGTCCTTATCCCAAAGGATCTTTTCCTCCGCGTAGCCTGTAGCTCCCGCTACAATCTTTGCCGTATCAGCAGCACGGATTGCAGTGCTTGCTATAATGAGTTCCGGAGAAGGATGCTTTCCCCGAAATCTTTCAGCTATCATTGCAGCATCAGACTTCCCCCGTTCGGTGAGGTTTCTCTGGAAATCCGGTTTGTCTGCCAAAAAAGCGTCTTCGGTTTTGGCATGTCGCATGATGTACACTTTCTTGCTCATTGCTGAATATTTCCCTTCGGTTGTCCTGTTTGTAAATGATCTTTATTCCGGATTATGAGCTGTATATCAGTGCCATCAAATACGGCATAGGAATCGAATGTGATCCAGTCTCCCAGGTTGATATACCGGCTTCCATTACTCAGAGCGATATCCAAAGCCAGATGCCTGTGCCCAAAAATAAAATAATCATAATGCCGGCCGGATAGCTTCTGCCGGGCATAGGCTACCAGCCACTCTTCATCATCTCCCAGGTAGGGTTCCGCCCGCTCTACATGCTTGGCGCCCTTCCTGCTGAAATATTGGGCTATGCCTACCCCGATGCTGGGATGCAGCATCCTGTACAAAAATTGCGCTACCGGGTGATGTAATACCTTCTTCAACAATTTATAACCATGGTCCCCGGGGCCCAGGCCATCACCATGGGCCAGGTGAAATGATTTTCCATTTATCTCGTAATCCCGCGGTTCACGAATTACTTCTATACCTAATTCCTCCTGAAAATAATCCTGCATCCAGAGATCATGATTCCCGGTAAAGACCACGATCCTGACACCTGCGTCCGCGACCCGGGCCAAAGTCCCCAGGAACCTGGTAAAAACCCCTGGGGACTACTTTTTTATAGTCAAACCAGGTATCAAACAGGTCTCCCAGTAAGAAAATACAGGATGCATCCTGTGCCGCCATAAGCAGCCAGTCACAGATCCTCTTCTCCCTGGACCTGTCATGGTCATCCATCGGCAACCCTAAGTGAAAATCACTGGCAAAATAAACTTTCTTTCCCGGTAATACCTGCATAAACAATGGCAGCAAAGTTACTACTATCTCCTTGCGTTTATACCAATAAAAACTACGGGCAGCTATTAATTTTCGAACATAAGATGTGGAAAGAGCTCTTTTTTTATTGAATGAAAATAAGCATAAGAATATAAAAAGTTTAAATAATTATACCCGCAACCCTAAAGTCAAATCTGTAAATAACCTTTAATTTTCAATAATAAGACATGTAAAACGAAAACTTAAAAAATAAACACATATATAACTTTATACAAAAAAAGGTCAGGGCTTATTTATACGATTTTAATTAAAATTTATACTTACATATGTATTTATGCTTATTAAAACATGGTTAATTTAGCGAATCTTTACTAAAACCTAAATTATGAAAAGCATTTTACACAAAGTTTTAATTATCTTACTCTTATTCAGCATCTACAGGGCCGACCAGCAGTATATCCAGGCCCAGGACTACTCTTGTTGAGTGGGTGGACTTTTTTGGTTTTGAACCGCCGATAGAGGAAACATACGCTTTAGCAATGAATGACGGCAGGGAACTGAGTGGCTCCGGGCAATCTGCCCCGGATGGTATTCCTACCTTATTCATCACAAGTTCTCCTTGGGATTTCACCGATATGATTTTTTCCTCTAATGGATGGAATGTTGGTGCCGGAGTTGCCAATTTCAATTTCAATTTTGCGACTACCAACTATACGAGTATAGAAGTAAGTTTTTTTATTCGGAATTTTTCAGTGAATTCGGTCCCCGAAATTTCAAAGCTCAATATAGCACAAGCAGTAGTACAGGTCCCTGGACTGACCTGGGTTCGGAGTTTTCCTATTTAGGCACAATCCCAACCACAGGGCTGTCTTCCACCGAAATTTATACCTTACCCGCTTCGTGTGATAATCAGACAAATGTATGGATCAGGATCGTAACTACAGATGGCAGTCTACCCTCTGGCTATACAGGAGGACCATTTATAGATAATGTTGTGGTCAATGGAACTGCTATGACCGAAGCCTCTATTACAGCCCAACCGGATGATGTTATCATTTGCGAAGGCTCTGAAACTTCATTCTCAGTTACAGCCATCAATGCGGTCAGTTACCAATGGGAATATAGAACGTCCTCCGGCGGAACCTTTGTGAATGTAATTGATGATGCTACTTATGATGATGTCCATACTCCTATATTAACTGTAAATAATGTAACCTCTTCAATGAATGGATATGAATATAGATGCAGGGTAACAGGAGGAATACCTCCTGATGCAGTCAGTGATCCGGCATCCCTTACTGTAAATGCGTACGGAACCTGGAACGGTCTTGTCAGTTCTTCATGGGATAATACGGCGAACTGGGATTGCGGAACGGTTCCCTCCTCATCCACAAATGTTACAATTCCATCTTCTGCTCCGAACCAACCTGTAATTGGTGACGGAGTTGATGCTATCTGTAATAATATCAATATCGAAGCCGGGGCCGAATTGTCCATAGAAGGAAGTGGTAGCCTTGAAATCCTTTCAACACCCTCTATTGCCGCAGGCAGTCTATCAGCTGAAGACGGAGAGGTGATCTTTTCAGGCACGCTGGATCAGAATATTCCTGCAGGTGCTTATAAAAGACTGCAGATCGAAGGGGGATCATCCAAAAACCTAACGGGTGATATCTCCGTATCCGAACAGTTACTACTGAGTTCCGGATGGTTAATTTTGAATGATTATGACCTGACACTTCCTTCTTCCTCAGCCATATCCGGTGGGAGTACCGCATCTTTTGTGGTCAGTAATAGCTCTGGTCAACTGACAAGACAAAATATTGGCTCCGGGGGTACTACAGGCAACATACTTTTCCCTGTTGGAAGCAATATCAGTTCCTACTCGCCTTTAATCCTCAACAATTCAGGTACGGCAGACAATTTTACCGTCTCCGTGATGGATGGGGTTTTTGAATCCTATACAGGTTCTGACGGCGTAGATCAAATACTTAACGGAGCAGTTAATAAAACATGGTTTGTGTCTGAAGGCGTAACAGGAGGGTCAAATGCAACCATTCAGTTAAGTTGGTACAATGAGGATGAACTTCCCGGGTTTGACCGGGACAATTGTTTGTTTTCTCATTATAACGGAACAGGATGGGAGCCAGAGGAGTTGAGTACGGCATTAGGGTTTAATCCATATTTTATCAGTGGCAGCGGGGTCACGGAGTTCTCGCCATTTGCTGTCGCAAGTGAGGGGGCACCTCTTTCCGTAAACCTTATCTCATTCGAAGGCGAAACCAAGGGGCAATATAACGAACTCAGGTGGAAAACAGCCGATGAATCTGAAATGGATTTCTATATCCTGGAAAAATCCGCCGATTCAAAATCATGGGAGAAGATCGGAAAATTAAGTGCCAGGAATGAAGCAGGTATACAGGAGTATAAATATTCAGATCAGGCAAAACAGTCCGGCTTTTACAGGCTTAAAATGATCGAAAAGAATGGACAGTTCCAGTACAGTACTATCCTTCACCTACAGTCCCCTTACCTGGAACCTATCATTTTTCCAAACCCAGTCACCCAATCTTTCACCATTGAGTACACGAATAAAGAAAATGATGTACTCAATATCGTTCTTAGTAATATAGAAGGTAAGGTTGTGTTCGAAAAAAACCATTACCCTTACAAAAGGAAGTAATGAATGCTTTGTAAATATTCCTCATCTCCCTCATGGGGCCTATTACTACAAAATCGAAACAGGGGCTCAAAACTTTACGGGAATAATCATTAAGAAATAAGTATTCCTAGCCCCTTATCTCCTCAGATCCGAAATAACAAAAGATTGTATCATTTGGTTGCATATCACAACCATTTTGTACAATCTTTTGTTTAATGATAAATACTGTAAAAATCCTGTTTTCTTCGCCTACCATAACGAAAAACATAGACCGGAAGCATAACATCAATCCGCACCTAATCTTCTTATGATAGAATATTCTATTTCTTCCAATACGGAAATATCCTCTATGGTTGAAGGCAACGCATAGGTTTTCCTGTCCGCTATCTGCGCGATAATCCTTCTCAGGATCTTACCACTCCTTGTCTTGGGTAGCCTGGGAACGACAATGATCGTCTTCAGACAGGCGATGGCACCGATTTGCTCCCGTACCAGTTGTACCAAATCCTCTTCAAGGGATTCTTCAATCACATCGGCATCATCCTTAAGGACAACTAAGCCTAACGGCACTTGTCCTTTCAGGACATCTGCCATTCCGACTACGGCACACTCTGCCACAGCCTTATGGCTGCTGACAATTTCCTCCATTTCCCCAGTACTTAACCGGTGACCGCTGACATTGATCACATCATCGATCCTCCCCATAACAAAAAAATATCCTTCTTCGTCCCTGAAGCCACTGTCTCCTGCCAGGTAATACCCGGGATAGGCAGTAAAGTACCCATTCTGAAACCGGGCTTCACTCTTCCATAACCCGGTGAGACAGCCTGGTGGTAAGGGTAACCGTATCACAATATTCCCCTCCTCATTGGGCCCCGCTTCATTGCCTGCTTCATCCAGAATCCTGATGTCAAAACCACTTACACTGAACCCGGCACTTCCGGGCTTCGGTGGCCTGGATTCAATAGCGGTCATCATACCCAGCATAGGAGAGCCGCTTTCCGTCTGCCACCAGTGATCGATAACAGGTATCTGCAGCAGGTTACTGATCCATTCGTAAGTATTGATATCACAGCGTTCACCTGCCAGGAACAATTGCCTGAGGCTGCTGATATTGTATTTGCCGAGCAAAGCGCCCGTATTATCCTCTTTTTTAATCGCCCTTATGGCAGTAGGAGCAGTGAACAATACATTCACCTTATGCTGCTCCAGCACCCGCCAGAAGGCACCTGCATCCGGGGTCTTGACAGGTTTCCCTTCATAAAGAACAGTGGTACAGCCATATAGCAGAGGTGCATAGACTATATAACTATGGCCTACTACCCAGCCAATATCGCTGGCTGCCCAGAAAACGTCACCAGGCTTTACATGATAGAAATATTCCATAGTATGTCTCAATGCCGTAGCATAACCCCCGGTATCCCTGACGATCCCTTTAGGCCTGCCTGTGGTGCCTGAAGTGTAGAGGATATACAACGGGTGGCTACTTTCTACCTGTACCGGTTGTATACTTCCACAGGTATAAAAAGCTTCGAAATCCATCTCATTAGGACCCGAGAGATCATCATAACCTTTCTCCCTCCTGAAGTAGATCTGACGATGTGTCTGATGACGGGCTTCAGCCAGTGCCTGGTCCACCAAAACCTTATAGGGGATTTTCCTGCCAAATTCTATCCCGTAAGAAGCGGAAATGACGACTTTCGGCTTGGCATCATCAATACGAACTGCCAGCTCATGCGGGGCAAAACCGCCAAATACTACGGAATGGATCACCCCCAACCGGGCACAAGCTAGCATAGCGACGATGGCTTCCGGGATCATAGGCATATAAATAATGGCTGTATCCCCTTTAGCCAGTCCCAGGTTATACAAACCGGCAGCAAAGGCACATACTTTCTGATGCAGCTCATTGTATGTAATATACCGGACAATATCCGTAAGCGGGCTATCATAAATAATAGCATTCTGATCCCCGCGGCCATTGGCAATGTGTACGTCCAGGCAGATGAAACTCATATTGATCCTGCCATCGGCAAACCAATCGGCATGTCCGTTCCCATGATCACTGAGGATTTCTTCCGGATGGTGAAACCAGTTTAATTTGGAAGTTTCCTCTTTCCAAAAAGCTTCCTTTTGCTCTATACTTTTTTGATATAATTCCTGATAAGCCATAGTTCCTTTTCTTATTGAAATAATAATCAGAAGAGCAAATATATCTGGCACCTGCCATTAGGATTTGCTATTTTGCAGGCAACTTAATCAAGAATTTTTAATAGAGACATCTTTGTATACCAAATTAGCAATAAAAAACCCGAAGTGTATGACACTTCGGGTTTTTCAAGCAATTTACAACAGTTGCCGGAATTACTTTTTATCTGCAGCGGCAGCGGCCCTGTAGATTTTCTCTTTGATACGTCCTGCTTTACCAAAACGGTTGCGTTGGTAATAGATTTTAGAACGGCGCACTTTACCTATTTTGTTCACTTCGACAGAATCGACATTAGGAGAGCTAAAAGGAAATATACGCTCTACGCCCACTCCGTCAGAAATCTTACGAACGGTAAAAGTACGTGTAGCACCCTGTCCCTGGATCTTGATAACATCTCCACGGAAAGCCTGGATACGCTCTTTGGTACCTTCGATAATTTTGTAATTGACAGTTATGTTATCCCCGGCTTTAAAAGGCTTATGCTCTTTTTGGGTATTTAATTGTTGGTGAATGTAGGCTACAGCTTCCATTTTTAAAGATTATTTTATACTTGCTCCGGATGAAATGAGTAAGTCTTGAATGAATAAATTATTTTACTTCTGCTATGATACCTTTAAATGCCTGAGGATCATTCATCGCCAAATCAGCAAGAACCTTCCTGTTCAGGTCGATACCTTTCTGGCTGAGCTTGTTCATAAATACAGAGTAGCTCATACCTTCTTCTCTCACAGCTGCATTAATACGGGCAATCCATAAAGAACGATAATCGCGCTTTTTCAATTTACGACCTACATACTTGTAGCCCAAGCCTTTCTCTAAAACGTTCTTAGCAACTGTATAAACGTTTTTTCTTTTGCCATAAAATCCCTTTGACTGTTTAAGGATTTTCTTTCTTCTTGTGCGCGAAGCAACTGAATTGACTGAACGTGGCATATTAGTTATTTAAAAAAATGAATTAATGTATTTCTTTTACTTATTGATATGAGGATTCATTATCTCATTAAGAGCATACGCTTCACCAGGCGCATATTTGCAGAATCCACAAAAGCAGCTTGACGAAGGTGACGCTTACGCTTGGTTGATTTCTTGGTCAACAAGTGGCTTTTGAACGCCTTAAAACGGCGGATTTTACCACTGGCAGTAACTTTAAATGTCTTCTTGGCTCTTGAGTGTGTTTTTAACTTTGGCATTTCTTAAATTTTCGGACGGCAAAGGTAGGAATATTTTTTTGATATTACAGACATTTACCTAAAAAATATTTTCTAATAAATATAATAATTAACACGAATCCACATTTTCACATGCAGTAGTCCGGGCTATAAGGTCTTCTCATAGGCCAGTTTGCCCAAATAGCGCTCGGCATCCAGGGCCGCAATACAACCGGACCCCGCAGCAGTCACCGCCTGGCGGTAGTGCTTATCCTGCACATCACCACAGGCGAATACGCCATCCGTATTCGTATAAGATGTACCCGGCCTGGTAACGATATAGCCTTGTTCGTCCGTCTCTATATATTCCTTGAAGATGCCGGAATTCGGCTCGTGACCGATAGCTACGAAAAACGCAGATACGGGGATTTCGGTTTTCTCACCAGTCTGGTTGTTGAATATACGGACCGCTTCTACTTTCTTATCACCCAGGATTTCATCTGTCTCGGTATTCCAGTAAACCTGGATATTACCGGTCCTCAATACACGCTCCTGCATCACTTTGGAGGCTCGCATCTCATTCTTCCTGATAAACATATGTACTTTTTCACAGATATTCGAAAGGTACAGCGCCTCTTCGCAAGCTGTGTCACCGGCACCTACAATAGCCACTTCTTTGCCTTTGAAGAAAAAACCGTCGCATACTGCACACGCAGAAACCCCGAATCCGTTTAACCTTTGTTCCGAAGGCAATCCCAGCCATTTAGCCGACGCACCTGTAGAGATGATCACTGATTCAGCAGCGATCCAATGGTCTTCATCTACTTCCAGTTTAAAAGGACGCACAGAGAAATCCACCTTGGTGACACTGCCCCATCTCAGGTCTGCACCCATTCTTTGTGCCTGGTGCTCGAAATCTTTCATCATCTGCGGGCCCTGAACGCCATCTTTATAACCGGGGTAGTTTTCCACCTCTGTAGTGATGGTCAATTGACCTCCCGGCTGTAAACCGGAATACAATACAGGTTTTAGATTGGCTCTGGAAGCATAAATAGCTGCAGTGTAACCTGCAGGTCCTGATCCGATGATGACAAGGTCATGCGTCTCTTTTATCTCTGACATGAATAAATTTATTGATATGAGTAATAATGGTTATAAAATTTAATTTAGGTGTGCAAATTTAAGAAAAAAGTACAATAGAAAATACGGCTTCGGAATCAATACGTTCGATGGTAATATAGTTCAAATAAATTATATTTGAAGGCGATAAACATCCTTTCAAAACAAGATGAAGAACCCTACCCCTGCCCCGTTCCTTACCGCAGAATGGAAAAACCTGCTGTTCGTGAATTACGAGATCGACCCGGATCTCCTCTTGCCGTTCCTGCCTCATGGTGTGGAACTCGACACATATGACGGGAAATGCCTGATCAGCCTGGTCGGTTTTCAATTCTTCCGAACCAGGGTATTGGGCTGTACGGTACCTTTTCACCGGGATTTCGAAGAGGTCAACCTTAGGTTTTATGTCAGAAGAAAAGTGGATGGGGTTTGGAGAAAAGGAGTGGGTATTCATCAAGGAAATTGTACCGCTGAGGGCTGTGGCCTGGGTTGCCAATCAGCTTTTTAAAGAAAAACTATGTAACCGGGATGATGGCCCACTATATCCGGACCTATCCGCAAACCAGCGCCATTGCATATAGCTGGAAAGACAAGCGAATACTGCACAGTATGGCAGCCTTATCCGGGAATCAGCCACAGCACCTTACTCCGGGCCAGCAAGGAGCATTTTATTACCGAGCATTACTGGGGATATATAAAGATCAATGAAAGGATCAGCTACGAATACGAAATCCGGCATCCCCAATGGCAATGTTATCCGGTTGTAGCTGCTGATGTAGCCGTTGATTTCGGACAGTTTTACGGAGCTGATTTTGCTGTTTTGAACGGGGCTGAACCGGACTCCGTCATGTCGGCCAACGGATCGGAAATTACAACAGTGTGGTACCGTGTTCTTTGAAACCATAACCCATAATATACCCTGTTTCCACGCTCCGTTAAAAAAATAATTTATATCATATATGAGCAGTATTATAATTTTATTCCGGATTCTATATTCCCGTATTTTAATTTTATAGCGACCGACAATGCATCACGTTTTATTACAGGTCCTGGGCCTCCTCTTCGTCCTGTTCATATTGGTAATGCTGGCCAATAAGCTCAAAGTGGCCTACCCGATCTTCCTGGTCATCTCAGGACTGATCATCAGCCTTATCCCGGGGACACCTAAAGTTCATTTAGAGCCGGAACTGATTTTCCTGATTTTCCTGCCACCTTTGCTGTATGAGGCAGCCTGGAATACATCCTGGCATGACTTCTGGAAATGGAGAAGACCTATAGCCCTGCTTGCTTTCGGTCTGGTGTTCTTTACCTCTATGGTCATCGGGTATTCCGCATTGCACATTATCCCCCGGGTTTCACCCTTGCCCTGGGATTCCTTCTGGGGGGTATCGTATCCCCGCCTGATGCCATTGCGGCTGCTACCGTAATGAAATACTTACCTGTTCCCAAAAGGATCCTCACTATTTTGGAAGGAGAAAGTCTTGTCAATGATGCATCCTCGCTGATTGTCTTTAAGTTTGCCCTGCTCTCCATTACAACCGGATTTTTTTCCCTCCAGGAGGCCACCGGGGATTTTTTTGTGATGGCAGGAATGGGCATCGTAGCAGGAGTAGCCGGAGCACATGTCATGTACCTGATCCATCGCTTTCTTCCTACCAACCCGGCTATTGATGCCGCATTATCGATCATGACCCCTTATATATTATTTCTGGCAGCGGAGCACTTCGAATTTTCCGGGGTGCTGGCAGTAGTATCGGGAGGCCTCTTCTTATCGTATCGCTCCCATGAGATCTTTCAAAACGGTGTCACCCGGATCAATATGCTCAGCGTATGGAATACCGTAATATTCGTGATGAATGCACTGGTATTTATTCTCATCGGTCTCCAGCTCCCCGATATCATGGATAACCTGGGAGATTATACGCTGGCTGAAGCCATCAGATACGGGCTGATCATCTCTGCCATTACCATCGGTCTGCGGTATCTCTGGGTATACCCGGCTACTTATATTCCCAGGTGGCTCAGCAGAAAAGTCAGGAACAAAGAACCCAATCCCGGATGGAAAGGGCCGCTCGTCATCTGCTGGTCCGGTATGAGGGGCATTGTATCTCTGGCTACAGCAATGTCTATTCCCGTATTCATGACGGATGGCAGCATCTTTCCTTTGAGAAACCTGATTATTTTCATCACGTTTATCGTCATCTTTGTCACTTTGGTTTTCCAGGGCCTTACCCTTCCGCTGATCATTAGATGGCTGAAGCTCAAGGAACCGGGTGACGTCATGCCGGAAGACCTGCAGGAAGCCACGATCAAACTCAGGTTGAATAAGATTGCACTTGGATATCTGGATCACAGATACAATCAGGAGTTAACACAATACGATATGCTGCTCAATTACTACCATTCCATTCAGCAGGATAATGATGGTTACCAGGAAAGAATCCTCCATCCGGATACCAACGAGTACTATCTGAAAGAGAACCAGATCTGCAATAAGATCATATTAGAAGTATACCAGATCCAGAGAAAAGAACTATTCAGAATCAAAAAGAGAAAAAATACAGTGATGAAATTCTCAGGAAAACAGAAAAGAGTCTGGATATCAAGGAATTGAAGATCCTGGGATAATCAGGTTCATGGTCATTTTTTTATGAGGGACGCAACTTCTTATTGACTTCCTTTATGAAATCATCAAGATTAACACTAAGTAAATGATAAATTAACTCGGCGCACTTAATGATTTCTTTGTATTATTGTATCCTGGAAAAGGAAAAGAACACATAACATAATATATCATACTTAAAAGCAAATATGCCGGTAAAAAGAAGAAATCCCAAAGAGCTTAAAAAACTGAAGAACGATTTATTCAACAGCAATGTCCAGACAATGATGAGACTGAAGCACAAGAACAGTCCTTCTATGACCAAGGAAGAGCAGGATCTTCATGTGATCGATCTGACACTAAAGGAGCTGTACAACGACGGGGACAAAACGATCATCGATTTCAAAAAAGATGTCCTGGAAAAAATATAATCTGAACCACGATCAGAAAACTTTTGACAGGTACTGGGATATCCTGGATGCTACCAACCTGGTAAATCCTGTAGTTGGTTTCGGCAATACCAACAAATTAAGCCTTACTTCAGACGGCTATAGTCTGATGTTGAAGTTTGGCGGTTATAAGAATTTTGTCCAGGCTATGGTGCAGGGACAAGCCCCGCCTCAGCCGGCACCTCATAATGTAGATAAAATGACAGATGAAACCCGGGCAGGAGAAGATACAAATCCTGAAGACCCGGCAGAATAAAAGCAGTTCAATCATTTACTATGGAAAACAACACAGTAACCATCCAGGACCCCGTGAGCTTCTCGGAAGCAGCGCTCATTGAAATCAAAAAATTAATGGAATCCCAGGATCTCCGGGAGACCCCTTACATGAGAATTGGTGTAAAAGGAGGAGGATGCTCCGGGTTAAGTTATGTACTGGGATTTGACAAGAAGGAGGAGCAAGATGAAATCTTTGACATCCAGGGTATCCCGGTTATCATACAGCCTGCACACAAGATGTATCTTGTACAGATGCAAATCGATTACAGCAACGGATTGGATGCCAGGGGATTTGTATTCAACAACCCCAATGCCAGTAGTTCCTGTGGCTGCGGATCATCATTTGCAGTATAATCAGTTTTATGAAATTACTTATTTCCATACTTTTCATCTTAGGCTATTCCCTTGCCGCACATACACAGGAACTGGTTCCCAATGACACGATTAACCAGGTAGATCAGCAGAACAGAAAACAAGGGTTCTGGTATTACAAAAATCACCAGTCGCTGGATGATATGTTTCCTTATTCAGAATATGGTTATTACAAAGATGATCGCAGGACAGGACCCTGGGTCAAGCTGGATACCTATGGACGGCTCAAATCCATCGAATCTTATTTCAAAGGAATCCTGAATGGTAAGGCTCAATATTTCGATAAAGGACAATTGAACGTAGAGGGCCACTTCAGGGCCCTGGATCCCGATAAGGAAAAAGATACCATTATCGTACTGGACCCGTCCAGTGAAATGGAAGAAGAAACCATCATCATGCCTTCCGATATCGGCAGCGTGAAACATGGCGAATGGAAGTATTATGATCCGAGAACAGGTGCCTTACTTAAAATAGAGGAATACCAGGTAGATAAGCTGATCAGGACCCAGGAATTGTATGTAGATGGCTATGCTACTTCAGATTCTACTTATAAAAAGAAGATTGAAAATAAAATGCCGCACAAGCAGGACCCAAGCGGCAGGAAATATCAAAAGGGAAAAATCAGGAAGAGCCTGACAGAATAAACGATATCCTGGTATCTGTACACTCCCCTGACACCTGTTCTTCCTGTAAGAATATCCTCAAACCGAAAAAGTGCATTAACTTTGATTCATTCCAAGTGACAATTAGGGATAATCATTACATTATTTATCCATTTCTTTATTAAAGAAGATTCAACATAAAATGAACGAGCATACGCCATTTATACCCGAATTTGATTCCGTCAAGGAAGAGGAATGGAAAGAAAGACTGGAACGAGATTTAAAAGGCATCGGTTTTGATGATTTAACAACAAAGGACAGAAATGGCATTGTCATCCGCCCTTTCTATACACAATCTGATAACCCTGTCCAGGCACCTCCCCTATTCCAGGACTGGTTTATCATGGAGCGGCTCTCCATCAGCCGGGAAACCAATGAAAAAGCGCTGTTCTTATTGAACAACGGGGTATCCGGCCTGGAACTGCTGGTAGATTCCGGAGATGATATCCGGTGGGACCGGGTATTGAAGGACATAGACCTGAATTATATCTTCCTGAAGGTCAGCATCCATGACCGTGATCTTACGGCATCAGTTACCGGAACGCTGGAAGCCTACCTGAATCAGCAATACCCGCTACCGGGGTCCTTAAATATACAGGTTGACAGCCCTGCAGCTTTTACCACTTTCGGGAAAACGCTGAGCATCAATGCCACCATCTATAATAATGCGGGCAGCACTGCCATATTTGAGCTGGGAGCCTGCTTATCCCAGATCAATGAAGCCCTCGCAAGTGTACGGGAATCCGATCGGCTCCGGGACCTGGATACCATCTATATCAACCTGAGCACTGATACACAGTTCTTCGAACAGATAGCCAAAATCAGGGCCATCCGGCTCATGGCCGAACAGGTACTTCGGCAATATGATTGTAACGCCCGCATCTTTTTGTCTGTAGAGACGTCCCAGGTATACCTTTCCGCAGCCGATGCGCCAAACAATATCCTGAGAAATGCAATAGCAGGAATGTCTGCCGCAATCGGGGGAGCCGACAGTCTCCTGGTCCATCCTTTTTCCTATTCGGAAAGACCGGAGTTTACCAGCAGAATCGGCAGGAACCAGCAGCTGTTGTTTAAAGAGGAATCTTACTTAAATGCTGTTGCAGATAAAGGATATGGTTCCTATTTCATCGAAACCTATACCCAAAAACATCTGCGAGGAATCATGGAAGATTTTTCAAAAGATCGAGGATATGGGTGGATGGAATGAAGCTTTGGACAACCGGTATCTGCAGCAAGAGATCCGGGAACAGGCTGCAGACCTGGTCCGGGCGTATACAGACCAGGCCCGGCTACTGATCGGGGTCAACCAATACACGCTTCCAGGGGATGACATCCCCGGCACGAGACCATCATCTTCTAATTTCGGTATTCCTTATCTCAATATTGAACACGCCCTGAAGGGATAAGCTGTATCATCTTCAGCTTAAGATGAAATACAAAAGAGTTTACCTTACCGGTAAAACTCTTTTGGTCATAAAATAAAGGCTCTATCCCTGACTACATCGTATCCATAATGCGCCTGTAAGCCCTTGATAAAAATTGCTCCGAGGTTTTTATTAGGGGGTACATAATCAGAGAAATACTCCCTGTCTACAGGTCTTAATTTTGCAAAGTCCTTTTCCAAATCACTCCACATCGTAATCCAGTTCAGCTCATTCTTGGTCATCAGCTCACTATGCAGTTCTTTGAGAATGGTCTCATTGACTACACCGGTACCGGTTTGCTTGCTGGAGATGATATGTGCATCTGAAGCGGTATTCAGAATCCTGGAAAGGTTGTGGTATCCGCCGCACGAACCCAGCATGACCAGTTTCACATCAGGAGTGATATACTCCAGCGTAGTCGGCACGAAATAACTATGCCCCCTGTGTACAATTACAGTAGGTATAATATCATTCTCGTCCATGTATTCCTTCAGTTTTCTTTGTGCCAATTCATCTTCGGGTTCTGTAAGCGGTTTATTACAATAAATAGTGAGCTTGTTCTCACTGTTGGAAGAGGTGATCACTGTCCAGTATTTCGGGCTCTCATCGATCTTGAAGCGCTTATCGCTTCTGATACTATTGAGGAACATACGGTATGCAGCCTTACCATCACCGTCACCATAGAAGAACATCTGCTCTACGATCTCATCCTTATCCAGTTTGATATCCGTTCATCGGCAGATACGTGATGGGCGGAATCGGCAGATCGGACATTTCCGCATTCTTGTTGTTATTGAAAATAGAGGCGAGAAGACCATATACTACGATGCCTTTCTGGCTGTTTCCGAATTTTACCCTTTCATAGTTGGACCTGATCTCATCTTTTAAAAACTGGATCAGCGTGGAATCTTTGATACTGCCGTATGCGTCCGCAACATCTACGGCATCCGTCAGGTCATCTACATCACCTTCTTCAAGATTATTGACGAACATTTTCATCAGCCTGGTCTTCTCCTCCTCCTTCATTGTTCCCAGGAAATTGGATAACCTGCTGAATCCTGCAGTCAGCCTGATGAAGGTTCTGAAATGATAATGATGTAATTCTCCGAGCAGCTGATCTCCTGATTTTTCGCCCATTTTTCCAATCATCAGGGCAAAGGGCCCCCTTGTGAATGAACTGGTATATATCTCATCCTGCCCGCCTATGATCATTACATAATAGTCAATATCCCTGAAGCCCTGGATCGATTTGAACCTTACCGCGTCCGATGCATCATGCAGCGCGTTGATCTCCCTGACATACTTTGCAGTGCGTATATTGATCTCCCTTTCCAGGTCTCTTCTGCCCATTTGTTCATCTGCAACGACCAGGTCAACCAATGCCTGCAGATACTGGACATCGTCATTTGCGATCTTATCTATTTCTGCAATCGTTTTCTCTCCCCTGTGGATAGCACCCAGGAAGGGCAATACTTTTAACGTATTCCTGGACTTATCGGCAATCTGGACGATGTTCTTTACCAACGGATCACTGTTTCTTCTCACCAGACCGCTCAGCTGGCTGTTGCTTTGAGCATAAGTCAGGATTGTGCCCGGCATTACTTTTGCAGCGGCAGTGACTATATGGTCTGCATAAGGTTCTTTGATAATGCTGGGCAGTTTATGGACCAGCTTCTCGGGATACTTTGCCGCTAATTGCTCATAGAGCTTTGTTTTTGCAGCTACATCATCGAAGTTTTCAATATATTCCAGAGTGACCAGATTCGGGTTTTGCGTCACATAGGCAGTCAGGCTCTTTTCGTGATCTGCAATGATCATATTTCTTATGGCCGCAATGTGTTCGGTGAAGTCCCTTGCTTTCATTTCAGACCAGGGAAGCTGGTTCAACCTTTTCAACGAAGCCTCGACCATCCTGTGGTACCTGATTTTGGAAGCATGATCTGCATTCATATTTTCCACTATCATCACCAGGCGGGACGCGTCCCGGATAAGCGCCTGGGTGGCCGTTTCCGAAGAGGCATCATCCCTGAACTTAACATATTCGTCTATTTTCCCGTCTCTTTTATCGATCTGGTCAATTACATTATATACTTTGGTAGTGAAAAGCGCTCTTTGCGTGGGAATCGGGTTGATAAAAGTATCTACCATATACGGTGCCGCGGCTTCCTGCTGTTGCTTATCTTCTTTTTTGTTTTTCCTGTTCTGGGCCAGAACGGTGCTCCCCATCAGGATACAAACGGAAAATAAGGTTAAGTACTTGTATGACATCGGCGTGAACTTCATTATATTATGATTTAATAAATAGAAATAACTGATCGGGTATTCGTGACATCCTTCCTGTTGACATCATACCAGTTTTTTGTCCGTGCATAAAATTAGACATTAAATGCTGAAGAAAAAGCATTTAAAATTATTTTAGCAAGTGCAAACAAAGGTGTGGATAAATAAATTCGTATATATAGGTAAGCCTTGACGGAAAATAAAAATATTTTATTAGTTTGCGCAAGGAACATAGAATAAACTCTGCCAGTATATTTCTATCAAAGTATCAATTATAGACTCATCAAAGTGATAAGCCATGGAAAGAAATGTAATTGTTAATGACACTTATAATACCATCGTCCTGGAAACCGAACATTTGGATACGGATGAGGTTATGGAAATTGAAAGAACATTGGAAGAACAGCTTGCATCAGGTATACAATGCATCATCATCAATCTGAGGAATGTGGAGAACATCACTCCTGCTGCCGGTCACTATTTCGAAAAATTCCATAATCAATTTTATAATCAGGGATGCAGCCTGGTATTTGCTGAACCAAGTGAAAATGTACATAAGCGACTGAAGCAAGAACAGCTTCACCTGATCATCAACCTGTCTCCCACTATGGAGGAGGCCATCGATATCATCAGTATGGAAATATTGGAAAGAGATTTAATGAATGAAGATTAATGCAGCTCACCATACTCGGCAATAATTCTGCACTTCCGAATCATAACCGGTTCCCCACTGCTCAGGTTCTCAGCGTAGGGAACGAGTTGCTGCTTATAGACTGTGGTGAAGGTACGCAGATGCGATTATTAATCAATAATGTCAGGTACTCCCGCATTACCAAGATCTTTATCAGCCATCTTCATGGAGACCATTATTTCGGATTGATCGGGCTACTTACCCGGTACTGTCTTAATAACAGGACAGAACCCATCGACTTGTACGGACCTGCCCCACTGATAGATATCATTCACCTGCAGCTCAACGTAGCTTCTTCCAAGCTGACTTATGAATTGCGGTTTCATCCTTTGAAAGATATCGGGACATCCCGTATGATTTGCGAGCAGCCCAATCTTAAGGTTACGGCATTTCCTACGGAACACAGGATAGAATGCTATGGATTCGTATTTGAAGAAAAATTCGAAGAAAGGAAGTTAAACATTGAAGAAGCAGAGCGGTCAGGGATCCCGGTAGAATGGTATGCCAGGATAAAAAAAGGTGAGGATTATACGGATCATACCGGGCGGATCACTCCAAATGAATTATTAACCTTCCCGGCCCCGCAGAGCAAACGGTATGTATTTGCAGCAGATACGCGGTATACGGAAACTTTTATTCCCGTTATCCTGGATTGTGACCTGCTCTATCACGAGACAACCTATCTGATGGATCACCAGGAACTGGCTTATTCGAGATACCATTCCACAACCAGGGATGCAGCCTGTATAGCAAAGCTAGCCCGGACCAGGCAACTGATCATAGGACACTTCTCATCGAAATATCCCAATCTACAGGATTTCTTACTGGAGGCCAATCAGTTCTTTCCAAAAACACTGTTATCATTCGAAGGAATGAAAATTGACATATAGTTAGTTAGCGGCTCGGCGATGGCAGGCTGACCGGAATATATAAGCTCCGTTACGATTTTTAATATAAAGAAAAGAGGCTGCAACCTGATAGATTATAGCCTCTTTCTTTTATGAATGGTCATTGATTAATTCATTTGGTCATCAGCTTTGTTGAATACCTTCTTCAGGGAAGATTTTCCTTTTTTCATCCCTTCTACAACTGATTCTTTGGCAGATTCATAGCCTCCTTTGAGGTCATGTGCATATTTCTTTGCTTTCTTATTAATGAAGGCCCTGCTTTCTTTACCGGATTGGGGCGCTGTCAGTAAAGACACTACTGCACCGATAACAGCTCCTGCCAGTACACCTGTAGCAATCCCTATTAATAGCTTATCATTTTTCTTGTTTGAATTACATCTCATGACTCAGTGTTTTAATGATTAAGAATGTGGTACAAAGATGCAGGCATCTATTTAAATACAAATACATAAAAAAGTTAATTTCAACACAATTATCTTTACGGCTATTTCTTTTTCACCTGCCATGGACATAGAATAATAAAAATAGGACCAACAGGAATTGAGCCGGAAGTACAGGAGGAGAAAGATATGAACGCATGATCAACCAGGCTCTTGGGGAAACTTCATATTAATTTTGAATCTATCACAATTTTAACTACTTTTCAGGGTTCAAAAACAAATTCAATGAGCTTATTTGTACGAAAACCCATTGGGAAAATTCTTGCTGATGCAGATGATTCTGAAAAAGGTCTTAAGCGGACCTTAAGTTCCGGTGCTTTAGTGGCGCTGGGCATAGGTGCAATTATAGGAGCAGGATTATTTTCCATTACCGGAATGGCGGCAGCCAACTATGCAGGTCCCGCTATTATCATTTCATTCATCATTGCAGCACTGGGTTGTGCTTTTGCGGGATTATGCTATGCCGAGTTTGCATCTATGATCCCCGTAGCCGGCAGTGCATACACCTACTCCTATGCTACCATGGGTGAATTCGTTGCATGGATTATCGGATGGGATCTGGTCTTAGAATATGCTGTAGGGGCGGCTACAGTTGCTTCCAGCTGGTCCGGCTACCTTGGTGAATTGTTAAAGAGCTATAATCTGAGCCTTCCCGTATCATTAATGACCACACCTTTTGACGGCGGTATCCTGAACCTGCCTGCAGTTTTTATAGTTTCTATCATATCCTTAATCCTGATCAAAGGAACAAGTGAATCAGCCTTTGTCAATGCGATTATCGTTATTCTAAAGGTTACCATCGTCCTGATCTTTATTATCGTCGGGTTTAAATACATAAGGCCGGAGAATCTCCAGCCATTCGTCCCGGACAACAAAGGCAACTTCGGAGAATTCGGATTCTCCGGTATCATCAGGGCAGCTGCAGTAGTATTCTTTGCCTATATAGGGTTTGATGCCGTAAGTACGGCAGCGCAGGAGACCAAGAACCCAAAAAAATCAATGCCTATCGGGATCTTAGGCTCTTTACTGATCTGCACCGTATTATACATCCTGTTTGCATATGTAATGACCGGTGTGGTCAAATATACGGCATTTGGCGAGGGTGATGCCTCCAGCCACCTGGCCCCTGTAGCCATAGCGATTAAGAATATGGGAGAAATAGGAGCAGGAGGGATCGTTACACCCGCCTACCCATGGTTGAATACTACGATCATCATTGCTATTCTTTTGGGCTATGCTTCTGTGATCCTGGTTCTGCTGATGGGTCAAAGCCGTGTATTTTTCACGATGAGCCGTGACGGGCTCATCCCCAGGTCTTTCTCCAAAGTGCATCCTAAGTTCAAAACCCCGTACAAATCCAATCTGTTCTTTTTGCTGTTTGTGAGCTTATTTGCAGCATTTGTTCCCGGGAGAGTAGTGGGAGAAATGACAAGTATCGGTACTTTGTTTGCCTTTATCTTAGTTTGCGTGGGAGTAATGGTCATGAGGTATAAGATGCCGGATGCACCACGCGCCTTCAGGACCCCGCTCGTCCCCTTGATTCCGATACTGGGTATTGCGACCTGCCTGTTCATGATGGCATTCCTGCCGTTAGATACCTGGATCAGGCTTATCTTATGGATGATTATCGGCCTGGATGTATACTTGTTTTACAGTATTAAGCACAGTGAATTAACCTCCCTGCTTCCCGATACGCCAAGAAAGGCCAATAAGACTGTAGGAATAACAGGGATCATCCTGTCTCTTAGCCTTATAGGGGTGGCAGTGCTGCACCATGTTACAGCAGAGACTCCGGATACCGCATTGTACTATTTCTCCCTGGTATTCTCCGTGATACATTTGATATTATTCCTGAGTAAGTTATTCAAAAAATAAAATGATCCACAGGTACTGCAGCATCGGGAATGCAGTACCTGTTCCATAACACAGCGGACCCTGATCAGGATTTGATCCAGGGCAAAAGAGCAGATTCATCAGAAGCATAAGCGAAATCAAAACGGGCAAGCCACAATAAATAAATCAAAATTGTAATCCCTTCCTGTTACATTTGCACCGTGGCAAATATACTTCTATTATTTCTCTGCTTATTCCTAGGTATCCTGTTCCGGAAACTCAAAATCACACCAAAGGAAACGCCATTGGTGCTGAATCAATATGTGATTTACATTGCCCTCCCGGCTATGGCACTTTATTACTTACCTAAGATCGAGATTTCATCCGGCCTGCTCTACCCGCTTGGAGTCGCTTGGATCGGGTTCCTGCTGTCCGCTGTCTTGTTCATCAGTTTAGGTAAAATCTTCCACTGGTCAAAAAGCTTAACCGGTTGCCTGATCCTGACCGGGGGTCTAGGCAATACATCATTTGTAGGGATCCCGGTCATAGAAGCACTATTTGGACAGGAAGGCATGAAGACTCTGGTCCTGGTGGACCTGCCCGGTACATTTATGGTCCTTTCAACCTTAGGTATTTTGTTCGCCACGAGCTATTCAAGGGGAACCACTCATCTTAAAGAAATGCTCAGCCGTATTTTAAAATTTCCGCCATTTATAGCTTTCTGTATAGGTATGATATTCGCTGTGACCCGGAATTCGTTTCCGCAATTGCTGGACTCCGTATTTGAAAAACTGGCTTTGACCATTACTCCGCTGGCATTGGTTTCCGTAGGCTATCAGCTGAAAATAGAGCGCAAAAGCAAACACTGGAAATTCCTGTTTCTCGGCTTGGGATACCAGCTCCTGATCTGGCCGGCCTTAATCTACGGTTTATACAGGTTTGTATTTCATCAATCCGGACTGGTCTTTGAAGTCTGCGTGATGGAAGCGGCAATGGCACCCATGATCACGGCATCGATCGTATCCTCTGCCCATGGACTGAAACCGAGATTAAGCTCGATGATGGTCGGCATCGGTATCCCGGTTTCATTCATGACCCTGG
The DNA here is from genome assembly GCA_019739295.1 of Taibaiella sp. The sequence continues at coordinate 24,723 of JAHHDV010000022.1, read as the reverse complement.
CTTTCTGGTACTGGATATTACAGTTGGGCTGATGACTCCTCCATAAGCTAATTCATCATCTTCAAGGCTACAATAAAAACCTGATCCTTGATACCTCTGCCGAATCCTTTTCAAGGCCTAAAGGATAATGGTAACTTTCATGAAATGAATGAAAACATTTTAGAACCTCATTCCTGAATTTACCGATATGTGATATACAAAGAAGCGATAAACCAAATGATTTATCGCCTTTCGTGTATGACTCGGTTAATCAGACAAATTATTTAATAATCGAAACTTTTTCGACTTTGGCAGCACCGTTATTCTCAATCAATACACTGTACATTCCTGCACTCAGATGAGCAGTGGAAATACTTGTTTTCTTTTCTGTAATGTTCTGCTCCATTACTGTTTGGCCTAATGTATTGATCATGGTCACTTTCGCATTCTTTAAAGTAGCTGCATTGATATCAATATTCAATTGATCTGTTGCTGGATTCGGATATAAGACCACGAAGAATTCTTCCTTCATCTCCTGCACGGAATTAGGGGAATTAATAGTAAAATAATAATTATATCCATTTCCAAAATTACCTTCATAATAAGCACCACCCAGATCATTATTCGGAATAGAGATTCTATCAGCAGTTTGCGCATTATATAACCTTACATATCCGGGGTGTGGTATTGATGAGAAGAAAGAAAGTCCATATCCGGCCAGTGTCGATACTTTTAACTGGTAGCACCCATTATACAGCCTGAAGGTATCTTTATATACCATACTGTCCGCGGTTGTATTTCTGGAATATAACACATCACCAGTATTTACATCAATAATTTCCCACTTTACAGAATTACCAGCACCAGTAATCCCGCTCGTCTTTAATTCGACATAATAATAATCAGCAGTATGAACGGGTACTCCGACAAATGCAGAAGTCAGCTCATCATTAAGCGGTTCTTCGTCTGATATTCCGTTCACTTCAAGAACCTGTACTTTAAATACAGCTTCCCCCGACACAGAAGACAATGCATCAAAGTTCTCAATATGCAACTCAGCTGTTTGATCAGGTTCGATCTCTGTAGTGAATGTATGTTCTTCCATCGTTCCGCTACCGATTTGATATCCTACTTTAAGGGAAGTAATCGTCTCACTGCCATAATTTTTCACTACAAATTTAGCTTCGCCACATGCGGGATTGCTCAACCTGTTCTCTATAAAAGAACTGGGTATCTTGATATCCTCTATTCCGGCATCTAATGTATGGTGATGTGGTCCGTAGAAAATCGCATATGTACTCATCTTGTAAGAAGCCCCTTCGTAAGTGGTCGTAAACGGCTGGAAGTTAATGTCCGCATTAAATGTAGAGCCGGCAGTTACTGAACCGGGTATGGGTACAATCCAAGGTTCAATAACATTCCCGGGGCACCAATTGGCCCTGTCATAGATCCAGGTGCCACTCTGGGGAGCCAGCCAGTTGCTGCCACAATCATCTCTCCAGATATACCTGTTGAAAACCTCATCCCCATTTACAAAATATTTCATCCATTTCTTACAAAATTCAGAACAGTTAGATTCAGGTATTCCTCCATGTCCGCTGATGATGGTCCGGAATATACCGTGATCTGCATCCGCAGGGAATGAAAGGCTCACTTCATCTACATTTTCTTCAATAGGATTACTGGCTAAGCCGTAAGGGAAACTACCGTGGTATAACCGGGTAATGCCGACCACATCCTTGGATCTGTCCCCTTCTATAAAATGAAACTTAACAGTCCCGGTAAATCCTCCGGAATACCCAGCATAAAAGATCCTTATGGTGACATCATCTTTCAGGATCGGATAATAATCCGTCACATCAAATAAATAAGGATGCTTCCAGTCCCATCCGTATGTGGCAGGAAAAGTGGAGTTCGCATACGGCGTTATGAATTCTCCCAATTCAATGGTATCACCTGATGCCGTCATTGCAATCACATGGACATCATAATCCCAGTCCGCACACCAGCCTGTACCTCCGGATCCTTCACCGGGCATAGTCGGATCATATCCCTCACAGTGATACTTACCCAATTCAAATTCCATCAGGATGCGGCGATACGATATACTGCCGTCAGGGAAGGTAGTCATGCTGTCATAGGCCTCATACCAATCCATGACCTGTGTATGGTGAGAAACGACAGTAGTGGTATCCCCGGGATCCGCAGATGCTGCCGATACCGATCCTAACAGGATAAGCGGAAGCATTCCGGAAAGCATTTTTATAAACTTCAGTTTCATATCTATATCTTATGTTGGTTAAATGATAAATATTTTATAAAAGTAAGCAAATAAATTAAAATAAATCCCGGCAAAGCCAATACAGAACAACAATTCAATAATACATTTAAAATAAAAATATCATTTGATTTTCTTTATGGTTGAAATTGAAAGGATTACCAATAATTATATTTTTTAAACATTCTCCTATCATCATAATTCCAATAAAAAAATTTCAGGCATCATCAGAATTCAAAAAATAGTGAGAAATTGCCACTATAATGGTCATAGCTTGCATACACTAAATAAACATAATATATTAAAGGAATATTGGGGTTTTGACACATTCAGATCACCACAGGAACAGGTCATCGATGCTGTACTTGAGGGTAAGGATGTACTGACCATACTGCCAACGGGCGGGGGGAAATCCCTGTGTTACCAATTACCGTCCGTCATTCTCCCGGGTACTGCATTAGTGATCAGCCCCCTCATTGCCCTGATGAATGACCAGGTACAATCCCTGGTCGGGAGAAATATTCGTGCTGCCGCTATCCATTCCGGTATGACCCGGTCAGAAGTGCAGGAGATTTATGATGCGTTACTCCATGACAATATTAAATTATTATATGTATCTCCTGAACGCCTGGTCTCAGAAGAATTTCTTCAGATCGCCACGCAAATTGAATGGTCTGTTCTCGTCATAGATGAAGCACATTGCATCTCCGAATGGGGACATGATTTCAGGCCTTTGTATAGAAATATCCATATGCTGTATGATCTTCTTTCATTCAGAAGTAAGATCGCGTTAACAGCTTCGGCCACTGCCAGGGTCAGGGAAGATATTTGCAGGCAATTGGCATTTGCGGATCCTTCCATTTTCCGGCAGAGTATTTACAGAGCTAATATTTCTTATTCTGTGTCTACCTCCGAACACAAATTCTCCGATATCCTGTCGGTTACCCGGCAGGAATCAGAGATCATCTATTGTCCTACAAGGATAAAAACTGAAGAAATCGCGGCGTTCTTCAACCAGCATCAAAAAGAAGCAGTGGCATTTCACGCAGGTCTGCCCCATCATTGGAAAAAAGAAATTCAGAAAAAATGGACCCATTCAGATAAGCTGATCATGGCTGCAACCAATGCTTTTGGCATGGGTATCGATAAGCCCAATGTGAGGAAAGTCATCCATTTCGCCCCTCCTTATTCTTTAGAATCTTACTACCAGGAGGCAGGCAGGGCAGGAAGAGACGGGCAACCTGCCGCAGCGCATTTATTCTACAATCCGCGTGATCTCGAACAGCTGGAGTCTGATACCGAGCGCAGGTTCCCTGCTTTTGATTTGATCCGGGAGAGCTATGAAGCCATTTGCAATTCCCTGAAGATAGGGGTGGGTACAGGAATCGAAACCCTGTATTTCCCGGATCCGGTACAGGTTGCCAGGAATTTTGGAATTCCCTTACTCCCTCTCCTGCACGCTATCAAGATCATCGAACAAAACGGCTACTGGAGCTGGCAACATGATGACCATATGCACCATAGCGCCCGGTTTCTGGTTCAGCGCCAGGATCTTGAAGCTTTGAAAGATTACCATCCGCAGCAATTTGAATTCGCGATACAGTTATTGAGAATGTATGGCGGCATCATGCATTTCGAGACCAGGATCCATATTGCTGATATTGCATCCTTTGTTCATACTACTTATGAAGAGATTGTCCACCTGTTGCAATGGCTGGACCGGCAAGGGGTCATCTCCTATAAGCCCGCGCAAAGCGGCAGCTCCCTGTACTTTCTGGAGAACAGGGTACCGGCCGGTTTATTTCATATAGATCGGCAGCATTTGCAGTTCTTAAAGGAAAGACATAAAGACAAAGTGAAAGCCATGATCGCTTACATACAAAATGATCAAACCTGCAGGAGCATACAGCTGGGCAGGTATTTTGGCGAAAACAACCTGGAACCTTGTCATCAGTGTGACGTCTGCATCGGTTCGTCTGTAGGCCCGACAGACAGCATAGAGATCTATAATCAACTGATGAAAATGAAGCAAAAGCAATCTTCCGTTTCCCTGATGGAGTTATGGAACCAGTTGCCCCAGTTCGAAAAAAAGCAGATAAGCCGTCAATTACAGAAAATGAGTGAAGAAGGGTTGGTTCAAATCCAAGGTACGAATATTATCTTTGCCACATGATATCATTTGCCATCATTGGTACCGGTAATATAGGGAGCCGGCATGCCCGGCACATTATTGAGAATCCCAATGCCCGTTTAACAGCTGTCTGCGACATCAATCCTGACAAAGCCCTTTTAGCCCGGGAATGGAATGTACCTTATTACCAGGACCCGCAATCTTTTTTCGAACAGGTAAGAGCAGATGTCATTAATATCTGTACTCCCAATTATCTTCATTTGCCTCATGCCGTTGCGGCCCTTGCAGCAGGGAGCCATGCCTTGGTTGAAAAACCCATGGCATTGTCCGTGAAAGAATGTGAAGAAATGATCGCAGCCTCGCAAATGTATCACAAAAAGATATTTGCTGTAAAACAGAACAGGTATAATCCCCCTATCCAGATAGCAAAAAGGCTGATGAATGAACAAGTCCTGGGTAAGGTGTATATGGTACAGGTCAACTGCTTCTGGAACCGCAATGAGCACTACTACCAGTCCGGAAGCTGGAGAGGAAAGCGTTTGCAGGATGGAGGCTGCTTATTCACCCAGTTCAGTCATTTTATTGATATCCTGTACTATCTTATAGGAGAGGTGACAGCTACATCTGGCAGCATTTCCAATTTCCTGCACCGGCACAATACTGATATAGAAGACACCGGCAGCTTTATCTTACGGAACAAACAGGGTGCTATTGTCAATTTCAACTTTACCACTAATGCGTACCAGAAAAATATGGAAGGCTCCATTACGCTGATGGGAAGCGAAGGGGTGCTCAAAATAGGAGGACAATACCTCAATACCATTGAATACAGCCAGATCAAGAATACCGAGCTCCCACGCATGAATATCCAGGCCAAAGAGAATGACTATGGCACCTACCAGGGCTCAATGAGCAACCACGATAAGGTAATTCAAAATGTAATTGACGTTTTGGAAAAGAATGAAAAAATAATGACCAGTGCTGAGGAGGGCATGAAGGTAATCTCTATCATTGAGGATATGTATCGGGCTGCTCAGGTATTGAATATAGAAGAAACGGAAGAAATAAAGCATTAGAGAAAAACAACATGAAAGTCCTCATTTATACAGATGGTGCATCACGCGGCAACCCGGGGCCGGGTGGCTATGGTATCGTGATGATATATGGAAATAAAAGAAAAGAAGTAGCTGAAGGCTTCAGGAAGACTACCAATAACAGGATGGAGCTCATGGCTGTCATTGTAGCTTTAGAACATCTTAAACGAGATCACTTGGATGTAGAGATCTACTCCGACTCCAGGTACGTGGTAGATGCCATCAACCAGAGATGGGTATGGTCCTGGCTCAGGACCGGGTTCAAAAAGAAAAAAAATGAAGATCTATGGCGAAGATTTCTCCAGCTCTACCCTAAAAATAATATCAAAATGATCTGGGTAAAAGGACATGCTGACAATCCCTTCAATAACAGATGTGACGAACTGGCTACACGGGCAGCAGATGCCCATCCTACATCCATAGATCATGGTTATGAAGAAAATGAAAATGATCCTGCCTCGTTATTATAATTAGCAAACAGTCATCACAACATCTTTACAGTATGAGATTCCACATATTATCCGGTTTACTGCTCACCATTATTTTTTCATCCGAATCATCCGGACAGCAGTATTTCCAGCAGAAGGCAGATACGAAGATAGAAGTCACCCTTGACGATGTATCACATATGCTCAGGGGACATATCCATATCGACTATTACAACAATGCTCCGGATACGCTGACCTATATCTATATGCACCTGTGGCCCAATGCCTATAGCAGCGACAGGACTGCATATAACCAACAGGCAGTAGAAAACGGTTCTACTGATTTCTATACAGCAGACAAGAATGACTGGGGAATGATAGACAGTCTTCGTTTCGAAGTGGATCGTATCGAAGTCAATACAGAACTCACCGGGCAAAAGGATATCGTTATATTGAGATTGAATGAGCCATTGCTCCCCGGTGAACAGGTACAGATCTCCACCCCATTTAAAGTTCAAATCCCTGAAACTTTCTCCAGGCTGGGACATTCGGGTCAGAGTTACCAGATCTCCCAGTGGTATCCCAAACCAGCCGTATATGATAAGGATGGCTGGCACCCGATTCCGTACCTGGACCAGGGAGAATTCTATAGTGAGTTTGGCAGCTATGATGTACAGATCACCCTTCCGAAGAATTACATTGTAATGGCAACGGGAAATCTGCAAAATACAGAAGAAGAAATGTGGCTGGCAGAGCTATCCCGGAGGGATGTGCAGGAATATGCTTCTCAGCCGGATGAAATCCCTTCATCCGGAGAATTCAAGACGCTCAGGTACACGGAGGATAATATACATGATTTTGCCTGGTTTGCAGACAAATCCTGGATGGTGCGTATGGAAGAATTCACGATCCCCGAATCAGGACAACCTGTAAAAGGATATACCGCTTTCTTCCCTGATCATTATAAGGGCTGGGACTCAAGCATACAATACCTTAAGAATGCCACCCTGGATTATTCCAGGGAAGTAGGCCCCTACCCATTCCGCAGTGTAAAAGCCGTGGAAGGCAGACTGATCGCGGGAGGCGGAATGGAATACCCCACCGTAACCATCATTATTCCTTCCAATGATCCAAAGGAAGTAGAAGAGGTCATCATCCATGAGATCGGGCATAACTGGTTTTATGGAATCCTTGCCAGCAATGAAAGGAAATATCCATGGATGGATGAAAGTATCAATTCATTCTATGAAAACAAATTCATGAAGTCCGGCGGTGATCTGGTGTCTAACCTGGAAGACCTTTTCATTAACCAAATGCGGGTTACCTATCAGGCACAGGCCGTCAACCTGCCGGCTACAGACTATACCTATACCAATTATGGCCTCGATATATACAGGACGGGCGCTGAATATTTCGCATGGTTAGAAGCTTATCTGGGTGAAGAACAATTCAGAGCTGCCATGAAGTCCTATTATGCCCGATACCAATTCAGGCATGTCTATCCCGAAGATATTAAAGCTGCATTCGAGGAAAGTACGGCTACGGATTTAAGCTGGTTCTTCGATGAATTATTAGGGTCTGAACATCCTGTGGATTTCAGGATCAGGGATATCCGGTCTGACGGGCAGAATACCACTGTGAAAATCAGGAACAACAGTCCTGTTCCTGTCCCGGCTGTTGTCGTATTGTATGAACCGGGAGATTCTGCAGGCGGCCGGAACTATCAAAAGGTCATCTCCAGGCCATTTACAGGTACGACATCCGTGACTATTCCCAATCAGGGCATTCCGTATAAACAAGGGTTCATCGACCCGGTGACCACGGATCATGTAAGCCGGAATAATCATTACAGGAAAGGCTCCTCCCGTCACTTTAAGATCAAACCGCTGGCCTTCCTGAATAATACCGAATATACCTCTATGGCCATAGCCCCTGCTTTGGGCTACAATTATTATGACGGGTTTATGCTGGGCTTATTGTTCCACAACATCTCCATTCCCTATTCGAAATTCACCTATGGTATAGCACCGGTATATGGATTTAAAAGTAAAAACGCTGCAGGTACTGGGTTCCTGTCCTATAAACAATATACTCCCGGCAGCAGATGGCTGCACCATATCGAATATAAGCTGGAAGGAAAATCATTCGGGTGGCAAGGCAGCCAGACCAATGTAGCGGAAAGGTTAACCTCAAGATATATCAAAGTAGCCCCGGAATTGGTTTTGAACATCAGGAAACCATATGCCAGATCACCCCTGGAGCGGAGTATTTCACTGAAAGCGTATTATATCAAAGAACAAAAACTGGTATTCAGTATGGATCCTTCGGATAGTTTGTATAAACCTTCCATAGGACAATACCATGATCAATATTACGGCAGGATCAGGTACCGGCAGGATTATGCAAGTACTTATAACCCTTACGGCTTTTCCCTGGACATGCAGGCAGGTAAGACATTTGGTAAAATCTCTGCGGAGGGCAACATCAAGATCGATTATCACTTCAGGAAAAAAGCACTGTATGCACGTGTTTTTTGTCGGGAAGTTTTTTAATTTCAATACAGACCCGCACCTGAACAGGAGGTACCAGCTTACAACGACTTACAGTGGCTGGAACGACTATTTATATGACCATACCTTCCTGGCCAGAAATGAAAACGATGTATTCTGGAGCAGGCAGATAGCCATGCAGGAAGGTGGCTTAAAAATCAACACGCTGATGTATGCCAACCAACTGGGATTAAGCCAGAACTGGCTTACTGCCATTAACCTGAGATCGGATATCCCGTTTGTCAACCTGCCCGTTCAGTTGTTCGCGGATATCGCAACTTTTACGGAAGCGAAGAACAGCAACCCTACCGGTTCTAAGTTCCTGTGGGATGCAGGAGTACAGGTGAATATTTCTGATATTGTCCAGGTATATGTACCCCTTCTTTACAGTAAGGACTATCAGGAGTACCTGACCAGCATCTATGGTAAGCATGCCTTCTGGAACAGCATCAGCTTCGCCTTCAATATCAATAAGATCCAATGGTCCAGGCCTTTGGAATCTACAGGGTTGAGCAGGTTGATGAAATAAAGCAAAAAAATATAGTGGTTATGGAAAAAGAATCAAAAGCCAGACCTAAATCCTGAAGTAGCAGATGATAACTGAAGTGCTGTTTATTCACAGACATACTACTCCAAAGTGAACCAGATAAAAAATGCCGGTTCCCGGAAGATAATCTCCGGGAACCGGCATTTTTTATCTGGTTCACTTTGGAGTAGTATGTCTGTGAATAAACAGCACTTCAGTTATCATCTGCTACTTCAGGATTTAGGTCTGGCTTTTGATTCTTTTTCCATAACCACTATATTTTTTTGCTTTATTTCATCAACCTGCTCAACCCTGTAGATTCCAAAGGCCTGGACCATTGGATCTTATTGATATTGAAGGCGAAGCTGATGCTGTTCCAGAAGGCATGCTTACCATAGATGCTGGTCAGGTACTCCTGATAGTCCTTACTGTAAAGAAGGGGTACATATACCTGGACAATATCAGAAATATTCACCTGTACTCCTGCATCCCACAGGAACTTAGAACCGGTAGGGTTGCTGTTCTTCGCTTCCGTAAAAGTTGCGATATCCGCGAACAACTGAACGGGCAGGTTGACAAACGGGATATCCGATCTCAGGTTAATGGCAGTAAGCCAGTTCTGGCTTAATCCCAGTTGGTTGGCATACATCAGCGTGTTGATTTTTAAGCCACCTTCCTGCATGGCTATCTGCCTGCTCCAGAATACATCGTTTTCATTTCTGGCCAGGAAGGTATGGTCATATAAATAGTCGTTCCAGCCACTGTAAGTCGTTGTAAGCTGGTACCTCCTGTTCAGGTGCGGGTCTGTATTGAAATTAAAAAACTTCCCGACAAAAAACACGTGCATACAGTGCTTTTTTCCTGAAGTGATAATCGATCTTGATGTTGCCCTCCGCAGAGATTTTACCAAATGTCTTACCTGCCTGCATGTCCAGGGAAAAGCCGTAAGGGTTATAAGTACTTGCATAATCCTGCCGGTACCTGATCCTGCCGTAATATTGATCATGGTATTGTCCTATGGAAGGTTTATACAAACTATCCGAAGGATCCATACTGAATACCAGTTTTTGTTCTTTGATATAATACGCTTTCAGTGAAATACTCCGCTCCAGGGGTGATCTGGCATATGGTTTCCTGATGTTCAAAACCAATTCCGGGGCTACTTTGATATATCTTGAGGTTAACCTTTCCGCTACATTGGTCTGGCTGCCTTGCCACCCGAATGATTTTCCTTCCAGCTTATATTCGATATGGTGCAGCCATCTGCTGCCGGGAGTATATTGTTTATAGGACAGGAACCCAGTACCTGCAGCGTTTTTACTTTTAAATCCATATACCGGTGCTATACCATAGGTGAATTTCGAATAGGGAATGGAGATGTTGTGGAACAATAAGCCCAGCATAAACCCGTCATAATAATTGTAGCCCAAAGCAGGGGCTATGGCCATAGAGGTATATTCGGTATTATTCAGGAAGGCCAGCGGTTTGATCTTAAAGTGACGGGAGGAGCCTTTCCTGTAATGATTATTCCGGCTTACATGATCCGTGGTCACCGGGTCGATGAACCCTTGTTTATACGGAATGCCCTGATTGGGAATAGTCACGGATGTCGTACCTGTAAATGGCCTGGAGATGACCTTTTGATAGTTCCGGCCGCCTGCAGAATCTCCCGGTTCATACAATACGACAACAGCCGGGACAGGAACAGGACTGTTGTTCCTGATTTTCACAGTGGTATTCTGCCCGTCAGACCGGATATCCCTGATCCTGAAATCCACAGGATGTTCAGACCCTAATAATTCATCGAAGAACCAGCTTAAATCCGTAGCCGTACTTTCCTCGAATGCAGCTTTAATATCTTCGGGATAGACATGCCTGAATTGGTATCGGGCATAATAGGACTTCATGGCAGCTCTGAATTGTTCTTCACCCAGATAAGCTTCTAACCATGCGAAATATTCAGCGCCCGTCCTGTATATATCGAGGCCATAATTGGTATAGGTATAGTCTGTAGCCGGCAGGTTGACGGCCTGTGCCTGATAGGTAACCCGCATTTGGTTAATGAAAAGGTCTTCCAGGTTAGACACCAGATCACCGCCGGACTTCATGAATTTGTTTTCATAGAATGAATTGATACTTTCATCCATCCATGGATATTTCCTTTCATTGCTGGCAAGGATTCCATAAAACCAGTTATGCCCGATCTCATGGATGATGACCTCTTCTACTTCCTTTGGATCATTGGAAGGAATAATGATGGTTACGGTGGGGTATTCCATTCCGCCTCCCGCGATCAGTCTGCCTTCCACGGCTTTTACACTGCGGAATGGGTAGGGGCCTACTTCCCTGGAATAATCCAGGGTGGCATTCTTAAGGTATTGTATGCTTGAGTCCCAGCCCTTATAATGATCAGGGAAGAAAGCGGTATATCCTTTTACAGGTTGTCCTGATTCGGGGATCGTGAATTCTTCCATACGCACCATCCAGGATTTGTCTGCAAACCAGGCAAAATCATGTATATTATCCTCCGTGTACCTGAGCGTCTTGAATTCTCCGGATGAAGGGATTTCATCCGGCTGAGAAGCATATTCCTGCACATCCCTCCGGGATAGCTCTGCCAGCCACATTTCTTCTTCTGTATTTTGCAGATTTCCCGTTGCCATTACAATGTAATTCTTCGGAAGGGTGATCTGTACATCATAGCTGCCAAACTCACTATAGAATTCTCCCTGGTCCAGGTACGGAATCGGGTGCCAGCCATCCTTATCATATACGGCTGGTTTGGGATACCACTGGGAGATCTGGTAACTCTGACCCGAATGTCCCAGCCTGGAGAAAGTTTCAGGGATTTGAACTTTAAATGGGGTGGAGATCTGTACCTGTTCACCGGGGAGCAATGGCTCATTCAATCTCAATATAACGATATCCTTTTGCCCGGTGAGTTCTGTATTGACTTCGATACGATCCACTTCGAAACGAAGACTGTCTATCATTCCCCAGTCATTCTTGTCTGCTGTATAGAAATCAGTAGAACCGTTTTCTACTGCCTGTTGGTTATATGCAGTCCTGTCGCTGCTATAGGCATTGGGCCACAGGTGCATATAGATATAGGTCAGCGTATCCGGAGCATTGTTGTAATAGTCGATATGGATATGTCCCCTGAGCATATGTGATACATCGTCAAGGGTGACTTCTATCTTCGTATCTGCCTTCTGCTGGAAATACTGCTGTCCGGATGATTCGGATGAAAAAATAATGGTGAGCAGTAAACCGGATAATATGTGGAATCTCATACTGTAAAGATGTTGTGATGACTGTTTGCTAATTATAATAACGAGGCAGGATCATTTTCATTTTCTTCATAACCATGATCTATGGATGTAGGATGGGCATCTGCTGCCCGTGTAGCCAGTTCGTCACATCTGTTATTGAAGGGATTGTCAGCATGTCCTTTTACCCAGATCATTTTGATATTATTTTTAGGGTAGAGCTGGAGAAATCTTCGCCATAGATCTTCATTTTTTTTCTTTTTGAACCCGGTCCTGAGCCAGGACCATACCCATCTCTGGTTGATGGCATCTACCACGTACCTGGAGTCGGAGTAGATCTCTACATCCAAGTGATCTCGTTTAAGATGTTCTAAAGCTACAATGACAGCCATGAGCTCCATCCTGTTATTGGTAGTCTTCCTGAAGCCTTCAGCTACTTCTTTTCTTTTATTTCCATATATCATCACGATACCATAGCCACCCGGCCCCGGGTTGCCGCGTGATGCACCATCTGTATAAATGAGGACTTTCATGTTGTTTTTCTCTAATGCTTTATTTCTTCCGTTTCTTCTATATTCAATACCTGAGCAGCCCGATACATATCCTCAATGATAGAGATTACCTTCATGCCCTCCTCAGCACTGGTCATTATTTTTTCATTCTTTTCCAAAACGTCAATTACATTTTGAATTACCTTATCGTGGTTGCTCATTGAGCCCTGGTAGGTGCCATAGTCATTCTCTTTGGCCTGGATATTCATGCGTGGGAGCTCGGTATTCTTGATCTGGCTGTATTCAATGGTATTGAGGTATTGTCCTCCTATTTTGAGCACCCCTTCGCTTCCCATCAGCGTAATGGAGCCTTCCATATTTTTCTGGTACGCATTAGTGGTAAAGTTGAAATTGACAATAGCACCCTGTTTGTTCCGTAAGATAAAGCTGCCGGTGTCTTCTATATCAGTATTGTGCCGGTGCAGGAAATTGGAAATGCTGCCAGATGTAGCTGTCACCTCTCCTATAAGATAGTACAGGATATCAATAAAATGACTGAACTGGGTGAATAAGCAGCCTCCATCCTGCAAACGCTTTCCTCTCCAGCTTCCGGACTGGTAGTAGTGCTCATTGCGGTTCCAGAAGCAGTTGACCTGTACCATATACACCTTACCCAGGACTTGTTCATTCATCAGCCTTTTTGCTATCTGGATAGGGGGATTATACCTGTTCTGTTTTACAGCAAATATCTTTTTGTGATACATTTGCGAGGCTGCGATCATTTCTTCACATTCTTTCACGGACAATGCCATGGGTTTTTCAACCAAGGCATGGCTCCCTGCTGCAAGGGCCGCAACGGCATGAGGCAAATGAAGATAATTGGGAGTACAGATATTAATGACATCTGCTCTTACCTGTTCGAAAAAAGATTGCGGGTCCTGGTAATAAGGTACATTCCATTCCCGGGCTAAAAGGGCTTTGTCAGGATTGATGTCGCAGACAGCTGTTAAACGGGCATTGGGATTCTCAATAATGTGCCGGGCATGCCGGCTCCCTATATTACCGGTACCAATGATGGCAAATGATATCATGTGGCAAAGATAATATTCGTACCTTGGATTTGAACCAACCCTTCTTCACTCATTTTCTGTAATTGACGGCTTATCTGCTTTTTTTCGAACTGGGGCAACTGGTTCCATAACTCCATCAGGGAAACGGAAGATTGCTTTTGCTTCATTTTCATCAGTTGATTATAGATCTCTATGCTGTCTGTCGGGCCTACAGACGAACCGATGCAGACGTCACACTGATGACAAGGTTCCAGGTTGTTTTCGCCAAAATACCTGCCCAGCTGTATGCTCCTGCAGGTTTGATCATTTTGTATGTAAGCGATCATGGCTTTCACTTTGTCTTTATGTCTTTCCTTTAAGAACTGCAAATGCTGCCGATCTATATGAAATAAACCGGCCGGTACCCTGTTCTCCAGAAAGTACAGGGAGCTGCCGCTTTGCGCGGGCTTATAGGAGATGACCCCTTGCCGGTCCAGCCATTGCAACAGGTGGACAATCTCTTCATAAGTAGTATGAACAAAGGATGCAATATCAGCAATATGGATCCTGGTCTCGAAATGCATGATGCCGCCATACATTCTCAATAACTGTATCGCGAATTCAAATTGCTGCGGATGGTAATCTTTCAAAGCTTCAAGATCCTGGCGCTGAACCAGAAACCGGGCGCTATGGTGCATATGGTCATCATGTTGCCAGCTCCAGTAGCCGTTTTGTTCGATGATCTTGATAGCGTGCAGGAGAGGGAGTAAGGGAATTCCAAAATTCCTGGCAACCTGTACCGGATCCGGGAAATACAGGGTTTCGATTCCTGTACCCACCCCTATCTTCAGGGAATTGCAAATGGCTTCATAGCTCTCCCGGATCAAATCAAAAGCAGGGAACCTGCGCTCGGTATCAGACTCCAGCTGTTCGAGATCACGCGGATTGTAGAATAAATGCGCTGCGGCAGGTTGCCCGTCTCTTCCTGCCCTGCCTGCCTCCTGGTAGTAAGATTCTAAAGAATAAGGAGGGGCGAAATGGATGACTTTCCTCACATTGGGCTTATCGATACCCATGCCAAAAGCATTGGTTGCAGCCATGATCAGCTTATCTGAATGGGTCCATTTTTTCTGAATTTCTTTTTTCCAATGATGGGGCAGACCTGCGTGAAATGCCACTGCTTCTTTTTGATGCTGGTTGAAGAACGCCGCGATTTCTTCAGTTTTTATCCTTGTAGGACAATAGATGATCTCTGATTCCTGCCGGGTAACCGACAGGATATCGGAGAATTTGTGTTCGGAGGTAGACACAGAATAAGAAATATTAGCTCTGTAAATACTCTGCCGGAAAATGGAAGGATCCGCAAATGCCAATTGCCTGCAAATATCTTCCCTGACCCTGGCAGTGGCCGAAGCTGTTAACGCGATCTTACTTCTGAATGAAAGAAGATCATACAGCATATGGATATTTCTATACAAAGGCCTGAAATCATGTCCCCATTCGGAGATGCAATGTGCTTCATCTATGACGAGAACAGACCATTCAATTTGCGTGGCGATCTGAAGAAATTCTTCTGAGACCAGGCGTTCAGGAGATACATATAATAATTTAATATTGTCATGGAGTAACGCATCATAAATCTCCTGCACTTCTGACCGGGTCATACCGGAATGGATAGCGGCAGCACGAATATTTCTCCCGACCAGGGATTGTACCTGGTCATTCATCAGGGCAATGAGGGGGCTGATCACTAATGCAGTACCCGGGAGAATGACGGACGGTAATTGGTAACACAGGGATTTCCCCCCGCCCGTTGGCAGTATGGTCAGTACATCCTTACCCTCAAGTACAGCATCGATGACCTGTTCCTGTGGTGATCTGAATGTGTCAAAACCCCAATATTCCTTTAATATATTATGTTTATTTAGTGTATGCAAGCTATGACCATTATAGTGGCAATTTCTCACTATTTTTTGAATTCTGATGATGCCTGAAATTTTTTTATTGGAATTATGATGATAGGAGAATGTTTAAAAAATATAATTATTGGTAATCCTTTCAATTTCAACCATAAAGAAAATCAAATGATATTTTTATTTTAAATGTATTATTGAATTGTTGTTCTGTATTGGCTTTGCCGGGATTTATTTTAATTTATTTGCTTACTTTTATAAAATATTTATCATTTAACCAACATAAGATATAGATATGAAACTGAAGTTTATAAAAATGCTTTCCGGAATGCTTCCGCTTATCCTGTTAGGATCGGTATCGGCAGCATCTGCGGATCCCGGGGATACCACTACTGTCGTTTCTCACCATACACAGGTCATGGATTGGTATGAGGCCTATGACAGCATGACTACCTTCCCTGACGGCAGTATATCGTATCGCCGCATCCTGATGGAATTTGAATTGGGTAAGTATCACTGTGAGGGATATGATCCGACTATGCCCGGTGAAGGATCCGGAGGTACAGGCTGGTGTGCGGACTGGGATTATGATGTCCATGTGATTGCAATGACGGCATCAGGTGATACCATTGAATTGGGAGAATTCATAACGCCGTATGCGAACTCCACTTTTCCTGCCACATACGGATGGGACTGGAAGCATCCTTATTTATTTGATGTGACGGATTATTATCCGATCCTGAAAGATGATGTCACCATAAGGATCTTTTATGCTGGGTATTCCGGAGGATTTACCGGGACTGTTAAGTTTCATTTTATAGAAGGGGACAGATCCAAGGATGTGGTCGGCATTACCCGGTTATACCACGGTAGTTTCCCTTACGGCTTAGCCAGTAATCCTATTGAAGAAAATGTAGATGAAGTGAGCCTTTCATTCCCTGCGGATGCAGATCACGGTATATTCCGGACCATCATCAGCGGACATGGAGGAATACCTGAATCTAACTGTTCTGAATTTTGTAAGAAATGGATGAAATATTTTGTAAATGGGGATGAGGTTTTCAACAGGTATATCTGGAGAGATGATTGTGGCAGCAACTGGCTGGCTCCCCAGAGTGGCACCTGGATCTATGACAGGGCCAATTGGTGCCCCGGGAATGTTATTGAACCTTGGATTGTACCCATACCCGGTTCAGTAACTGCCGGCTCTACATTTAATGCGGACATTAACTTCCAGCCGTTTACGACCACTTACGAAGGGGCTTCTTACAAGATGAGTACATATGCGATTTTCTACGGACCACATCACCATACATTAGATGCCGGAATAGAGGATATCAAGATACCCAGTTCTTTTATAGAGAACAGGTTGAGCAATCCCGCATGTGGCGAAGCTAAATTTGTAGTGAAAAATTATGGCAGTGAGACGATTACTTCCCTTAAAGTAGGATATCAAATCGGTAGCGGAACGATGGAAGAACATACATTCACTACAGAGATCGAACCTGATCAAACAGCTGAGTTGCATATTGAGAACTTTGATGCATTGTCTTCTGTGTCGGGGGAAGCTGTATTTAAAGTACAGGTTCTTGAAGTGAACGGAATATCAGACGAAGAACCGCTTAATGATGAGCTGACTTCTGCATTTGTCGGAGTACCCGTTCATACTGCTGATTATTATTATGTCGAATTAAAGACGAGCGGGATTACTGGTGCTGGTAATTCTGTAAAGTGGGAAATTATTGATGTAAATACTGGTGATGTGTTATATTCCAGAAATACAACCGCGGACAGTATGGTATATAAAGATACCTTCAGGCTGTATAATGGGTGCTACCAGTTAAAAGTATCGACACTGGCCGGATATGGACTTTCTTTCTTCTCATCAATACCACACCCCGGATATGTAAGGTTATATAATGCGCAAACTGCTGATAGAATCTCTATTCCGAATAATGATCTGGGTGGTGCTTATTATGAAGGTAATTTTGGAAATGGATATAATTATTATTTTACTATTAATTCCCCTAATTCCGTGCAGGAGATGAAGGAAGAATTCTTCGTGGTCTTATATCCGAATCCAGCAACAGATCAATTGAATATTGATATCAATGCAGCTACTTTAAAGAATGCGAAAGTGACCATGATCAATACATTAGGCCAAACAGTAATGGAGCAGAACATTACAGAAAAGAAAACAAGTATTTCCACTGCTCATCTGAGTGCAGGAATGTACAGTGTATTGATTGAGAATAACGGTGCTGCCAAAGTCGAAAAAGTTTCGATTATTAAATAATTTGTCTGATTAACCGAGTCATACACGAAAGGCGATAAATCATTTGGTTTATCGCTTCTTTGTATATCACATATCGGTAAATTCAGGAATGAGGTTCTAAAATGTTTTCATTCATTTCATGAAAGTTACCATTATCCTTTAGGCCTTGAAAAGGATTCGGCAGAGGTATCAAGGATCAGGTTTTTATTGTAGCCTTGAAGATGATGAATTAGCTTATGGAGGAGTCATCAGCCCAACTGTAATATCCAGTACCAGAAAGCCAGGGTCATGAATGAAACCGGGATACCGATGCCGACCATCATCGAGCTTAATCTCGGTTTCAGTCCATGGGCAGAGGATACGATCGATGCCGTGATCATGGGTGCCATTGCCGCTTCCATCACGCAGACTTCAAAGACCAGTCCGGATTGATGAAATACAAACCTGTATAAACCGTAGATTAAGGCCGGCCAGATCAGGAGCTGGTATCCCAAGCCGAGAAACAGGAATTTCCAGTGTTTGCTTTTGCGCTCTATTTTCAGCTGATAGCCTACGGAAACCAATGCCAGCGGAGTAATGGTCAAAGCCAGTTTTTCAAATACGGAGTCCAGCAATTGCGGAAACGAATTCCGGGTCACAGCGAATATCATACCTATACAGAAAGCTATAAATGGCGGAAATTTTAAAATACGGCTGAGCATTTCTTTAAGATGAGTGGTTCCCCTTGAATAGCTCGTGGCGAACAAAATACCTAAGGTTGAAAGGACCATAAATGTACCGGGCAGGTCCACCAGGACCAGAGTCTTCATGCCTTCCTGTCCAAATAGTGCTTCTATGACCGGGATCCCTACAAATGATGTATTGCCTAGACCCCCGGTCAGGATCAGGCAACCGGTTAAGCTTTTTGACCAGTGGAAGATTTTACCTAAACTGATGAACAAGACAGCGGACAGCAGGAACCCGATCCAAGCGACTCCAAGCGGGTAGAGCAGGCCGGATGAAATCTCGATCTTAGGTAAGTAATAAAGTGCCATAGCCGGGAGGGCAATGTAAATCACATATTGATTCAGCACCAATGGCGTTTCCTTTGGTGTGATTTTGAGTTTCCGGAACAGGATACCTAGGAATAAGCAGAGAAATAATAGAAGTATATTTGCCACGGTGCAAATGTAACAGGAAGGGATTACAATTTTGATTTATTTATTGTGGCTTGCCCGTTTTGATTTCGCTTATGCTTCTGATGAATCTGCTCTTTTGCCCTGGATCAAATCCTGATCAGGGTCCGCTGTGTTATGGAACAGGTACTGCATTCCCGATGCTGCAGTACCTGTGGATCATTTTATTTTTTGAATAACTTACTCAGGAATAATATCAAATGTATCACGGAGAATACCAGGGAGAAATAGTACAATGCGGTATCCGGAGTCTCTGCTGTAACATGGTGCAGCACTGCCACCCCTATAAGGCTAAGAGACAGGATGATCCCTGTTATTCCTACAGTCTTATTGGCCTTTCTTGGCGTATCGGGAAGCAGGGAGGTTAATTCACTGTGCTTAATACTGTAAAACAAGTATACATCCAGGCCGATAATCATCCATAAGATAAGCCTGATCCAGGTATCTAACGGCAGGAATGCCATCATGAACAGGCAGGTCGCAATACCCAGTATCGGAATCAAGGGGACGAGCGGGGTCCTGAAGGCGCGTGGTGCATCCGGCATCTTATACCTCATGACCATTACTCCCACGCAAACTAAGATAAAGGCAAACAAAGTACCGATACTTGTCATTTCTCCCACTACTCTCCCGGGAACAAATGCTGCAAATAAGCTCACAAACAGCAAAAAGAACAGATTGGATTTGTACGGGGTTTTGAACTTAGGATGCACTTTGGAGAAAGACCTGGGGATGAGCCCGTCACGGCTCATCGTGAAAAATACACGGCTTTGACCCATCAGCAGAACCAGGATCACAGAAGCATAGCCCAAAAGAATAGCAATGATGATCGTAGTATTCAACCATGGGTAGGCGGGTGTAACGATCCCTCCTGCTCCTATTTCTCCCATATTCTTAATCGCTATGGCTACAGGGGCCAGGTGGCTGGAGGCATCACCCTCGCCAAATGCCGTATATTTGACCACACCGGTCATTACATATGCAAACAGGATGTATAATACGGTGCAGATCAGTAAAGAGCCTAAGATCCCGATAGGCATTGATTTTTTTGGGTTCTTGGTCTCCTGCGCTGCCGTACTTACGGCATCAAACCCTATATAGGCAAAGAATACTACTGCAGCTGCCCTGATGATACCGGAGAATCCGAATTCTCCGAAGTTGCCTTTGTTGTCCGGGACGAATGGCTGGAGATTCTCCGGCCTTATGTATTTAAACCCGACGATAATAAAGATCAGGACGATGGTAACCTTTAGAATAACGATAATCGCATTGACAAAGGCTGATTCACTTGTTCCTTTGATCAGGATTAAGGATATGATAGAAACTATAAAAACTGCAGGCAGGTTCAGGATACCGCCGTCAAAAGGTGTGGTCATTAATGATACGGGAAGGCTCAGATTATAGCTCTTTAACAATTCACCAAGGTAGCCGGACCAGCTGGAAGCAACTGTAGCCGCCCCTACAGCATATTCTAAGACCAGATCCCATCCGATAATCCATGCAACGAATTCACCCATGGTAGCATAGGAGTAGGTGTATGCACTGCCGGCTACGGGGATCATAGATGCAAACTCGGCATAGCATAATCCCGCAAAAGCACAACCCAGTGCTGCAATGATGAATGAAATGATAATAGCGGGACCTGCATAGTTGGCTGCCGCCATTCCGGTAATGGAAAATAATCCTGCTCCTATAATTGCACCTATGCCCAGCGCCACTAAAGCACCGGAACTTAAGGTCCGCTTAAGACCTTTTTCAGAATCATCTGCATCAGCAAGAATTTTCCCAATGGGTTTTCGTACAAATAAGCTCATTGAATTTGTTTTTGAACCCTGAAAAGTAGTTAAAATTGTGATAGATTCAAAATTAATATGAAGTTTCCCCAAGAGCCTGGTTGATCATGCGTTCATATCTTTCTCCTCCTGTACTTCCGGCTCAATTCCTGTTGGTCCTATTTTTATTATTCTATGTCCATGGCAGGTGAAAAAGAAATAGCCGTAAAGATAATTGTGTTGAAATTAACTTTTTTATGTATTTGTATTTAAATAGATGCCTGCATCTTTGTACCACATTCTTAATCATTAAAACACTGAGTCATGAGATGTAATTCAAACAAGAAAAATGATAAGCTATTAATAGGGATTGCTACAGGTGTACTGGCAGGAGCTGTTATCGGTGCAGTAGTGTCTTTACTGACAGCGCCCCAATCCGGTAAAGAAAGCAGGGCCTTCATTAATAAGAAAGCAAAGAAATATGCACATGACCTCAAAGGAGGCTATGAATCTGCCAAAGAATCAGTTGTAGAAGGGATGAAAAAAGGAAAATCTTCCCTGAAGAAGGTATTCAACAAAGCTGATGACCAAATGAATTAATCAATGACCATTCATAAAAGAAAGAGGCTATAATCTATCAGGTTGCAGCCTCTTTTCTTTATATTAAAAAATCGTAACGGAGCTTATATATTCCGGTCAGCCTGCCATCGCCGAGCCGCTAACTAACTATATGTCAATTTTCATTCCTTCGAATGATAACAGTGTTTTTGGAAAGAACTGATTGGCCTCCAGTAAGAAATCCTGTAGATTGGGATATTTCGATGAGAAGTGTCCTATGATCAGTTGCCTGGTCCGGGCTAGCTTTGCTATACAGGCTGCATCCCTGGTTGTGGAATGGTATCTCGAATAAGCCAGTTCCTGGTGATCCATCAGATAGGTTGTCTCGTGATAGAGCAGGTCACAATCCAGGATAACGGGAATAAAAGTTTCCGTATACCGCGTATCTGCTGCAAATACATACCGTTTGCTCTGCGGGGCCGGGAAGGTTAATAATTCATTTGGAGTGATCCGCCCGGTATGATCCGTATAATCCTCACCTTTTTTTATCCTGGCATACCATTCTACCGGGATCCCTGACCGCTCTGCTTCTTCAATGTTTAACTTCCTTTCTTCGAATTTTTCTTCAAATACGAATCCATAGCATTCTATCCTGTGTTCCGTAGGAAATGCCGTAACCTTAAGATTGGGCTGCTCGCAAATCATACGGGATGTCCCGATATCTTTCAAAGGATGAAACCGCAATTCATAAGTCAGCTTGGAAGAAGCTACGTTGAGCTGCAGGTGAATGATATCTATCAGTGGGGCAGGTCCGTACAAGTCGATGGGTTCTGTCCTGTTATTAAGACAGTACCGGGTAAGTAGCCCGATCAATCCGAAATAATGGTCTCCATGAAGATGGCTGATAAAGATCTTGGTAATGCGGGAGTACCTGACATTATTGATTAATAATCGCATCTGCGTACCTTCACCACAGTCTATAAGCAGCAACTCGTTCCCTACGCTGAGAACCTGAGCAGTGGGGAACCGGTTATGATTCGGAAGTGCAGAATTATTGCCGAGTATGGTGAGCTGCATTAATCTTCATTCATTAAATCTCTTTCCAATATTTCCATACTGATGATATCGATGGCCTCCTCCATAGTGGGAGACAGGTTGATGATCAGGTGAAGCTGTTCTTGCTTCAGTCGCTTATGTACATTTTCACTTGGTTCAGCAAATACCAGGCTGCATCCCTGATTATAAAATTGATTATGGAATTTTTCGAAATAGTGACCGGCAGCAGGAGTGATGTTCTCCACATTCCTCAGATTGATGATGATGCATTGTATACCTGATGCAAGCTGTTCTTCCAATGTTCTTTCAATTTCCATAACCTCATCCGTATCCAAATGTTCGGTTTCCAGGACGATGGTATTATAAGTGTCATTAACAATTACATTTCTTTCCATGGCTTATCACTTTGATGAGTCTATAATTGATACTTTGATAGAAATATACTGGCAGAGTTTATTCTATGTTCCTTGCGCAAACTAATAAAATATTTTTATTTTCCGTCAAGGCTTACCTATATATACGAATTTATTTATCCACACCTTTGTTTGCACTTGCTAAAATAATTTTAAATGCTTTTTCTTCAGCATTTAATGTCTAATTTTATGCACGGACAAAAAACTGGTATGATGTCAACAGGAAGGATGTCACGAATACCCGATCAGTTATTTCTATTTATTAAATCATAATATAATGAAGTTCACGCCGATGTCATACAAGTACTTAACCTTATTTTCCGTTTGTATCCTGATGGGGAGCACCGTTCTGGCCCAGAACAGGAAAAACAAAAAAGAAGATAAGCAACAGCAGGAAGCCGCGGCACCGTATATGGTAGATACTTTTATCAACCCGATTCCCACGCAAAGAGCGCTTTTCACTACCAAAGTATATAATGTAATTGACCAGATCGATAAAAGAGACGGGAAAATAGACGAATATGTTAAGTTCAGGGATGATGCCTCTTCGGAAACGGCCACCCAGGCGCTTATCCGGGACGCGTCCCGCCTGGTGATGATAGTGGAAAATATGAATGCAGATCATGCTTCCAAAATCAGGTACCACAGGATGGTCGAGGCTTCGTTGAAAAGGTTGAACCAGCTTCCCTGGTCTGAAATGAAAGCAAGGGACTTCACCGAACACATTGCGGCCATAAGAAATATGATCATTGCAGATCACGAAAAGAGCCTGACTGCCTATGTGACGCAAAACCCGAATCTGGTCACTCTGGAATATATTGAAAACTTCGATGATGTAGCTGCAAAAACAAAGCTCTATGAGCAATTAGCGGCAAAGTATCCCGAGAAGCTGGTCCATAAACTGCCCAGCATTATCAAAGAACCTTATGCAGACCATATAGTCACTGCCGCTGCAAAAGTAATGCCGGGCACAATCCTGACTTATGCTCAAAGCAACAGCCAGCTGAGCGGTCTGGTGAGAAGAAACAGTGATCCGTTGGTAAAGAACATCGTCCAGATTGCCGATAAGTCCAGGAATACGTTAAAAGTATTGCCCTTCCTGGGTGCTATCCACAGGGGAGAGAAAACGATTGCAGAAATAGATAAGATCGCAAATGACGATGTCCAGTATCTGCAGGCATTGGTTGACCTGGTCGTTGCAGATGAACAAATGGGCAGAAGAGACCTGGAAAGGGAGATCAATATACGCACTGCAAAGTATGTCAGGGAGATCAACGCGCTGCATGATGCATCGGACGCGGTAAGGTTCAAATCGATCCAGGGCTTCAGGGATATTGACTATTATGTAATGATCATAGGCGGGCAGGATGAGATATATACCAGTTCATTCACAAGGGGGCCCTTTGCCCTGATGATTGGAAAAATGGGCGAAAAATCAGGAGATCAGCTGCTCGGAGAATTACATCATTATCATTTCAGAACCTTCATCAGGCTGACTGCAGGATTCAGCAGGTTATCCAATTTCCTGGGAACAATGAAGGAGGAGGAGAAGACCAGGCTGATGAAAATGTTCGTCAATAATCTTGAAGAAGGTGATGTAGATGACCTGACGGATGCCGTAGATGTTGCGGACGCATACGGCAGTATCAAAGATTCCACGCTGATCCAGTTTTTAAAAGATGAGATCAGGTCCAACTATGAAAGGGTAAAATTCGGAAAACAGCCAGAAAGGCATCGTAGTATATGGTCTTCTCGCCTCTATTTTCA
>JAHHDV010000021.1 GCA_019739295.1 Taibaiella sp. | reverse complement strand
CAGCTTTTTATGCTTTGTATTCAGCAACTCAATGTAGTTGTGCTGCATCTCCTTTGATAAAAAGCTTTAACCAATAAATGCAATCCATCCAGATAATGCGTTATTGAATCGTTCGTAAATGAATTGCAAGGATCGCTCATTTATCTTTAGCGATGAAGCTAAAGCATCAAAATCACTTCGCTTTAACCTGTTCTTTTTTCCGTTAATCGTCAATGCCGACGCTTCTTTATCATCAGGGATCACTAAAGCGGTACTCAGCAAATCATAAGCCGGGGAAAGCTCATATTCGCCCAGTGCGTTTTCTATTAAAGAAAAGTTTTTTCAGGTGCATATCCGCATTGCCTGTCAGGTAGCTGAACAAGATCATCTCAAATAAACGCTGTGCTTCAAATCCCTTGTTAGCCGTAAATTGGGTAGGTTAGCCTTCCTGTCATTTCAACAGAACCCCTGTATTTATGTTCCGTCAGGTTTTCACTTAGCTGGCAGAAATCCTCAGCGGCAATTTTTTTACCCTTCTTTCTGTCAAAGCGTTGGGTTAAATAGGCAAGCTACCCCGAACGTAAACGGATCAAGGAATGCCTGGCTGTTTTAATCTTTACCCATTCCGCTAAATGCATGGTCAGGTCTTCATTTTCAGGTAGCTCTGTATATTCCGCAGAAGGCGGCTTCAAGATATAATCACCGTGTAATCCTACAATGGTCAGCCTGGACAGCCCACATTTATGTTTTTCTAAATCCAATGACAACTTAGGCTGCACACCGATTACAGCGATACTTTTGACGATGATCTGCTTAGCTAATTCTTCTAACTGCTTTAAATCAAAATCAATAACAGGTGTGTAGCGGTACCAAATATTTCCTTAGCACAGGAAGCATGGAAACCATTTTCAGATTCCTCTAAGGGCTGATAACAGTACAGGCAATTTTTCATCGGGTCGTTTATATTTTTTCATTTGTCAGATATAATTCGCCATTAAATTTTTAATCAAGATACCATACAAATGGCGCATTGCATCTTCACGCTTCTTAGGTAAAACGATACACAGCCTATGCAGTCCTTACACATCGTAAGCAAGAGACCGAAACGGTCTCTCGGGTTGACCTTCCAATTGCTTATGGCGATATCCAACAGCCAGCCTTCGGGAATCAACCGTCAAAAAAGGGAAACAAAACTTTGCTTTCGTAAGGCTGTTCCTGCAAGGGCAAAGTAAGGCTTACAGGCTTTGAAGCAGGATTGTTCAAATAAATAGCATCATAGAGGAAAGTATATCCCTCATCAGTTTCTGTAATGATTCCTGCTAAACTGTTTTTATAAAAACCTGTCCCTGTCTCATACTTCAACCTTTTTTGATAACGCCCATTTCACTACCAAACAAAGCCAGCACCTGGTTCACTTTATCCAGGCGAACAGATTGCCTCCCCTGTTCTAATTCACGCACAAAACGAAGCCCGACACCTGCCCGTTCCGCCAGTTCAGGCTGTGTTAGTTTAAGCTGTTTTCTTTTTTGTTTGATAAAATCTGAAAGTGAGGTGTTCATTTTTATACCCTTTAGGGTACAAAAAGGGTAATTTTATTTTAAATAATACCTTATCGGGTATAAAATATTTTATTTTATTAAAATTATACCCGAAAGGGGTATTTGCCCTTCTTAAAATAAATATTCTTCTCTAAGGATCCTTTTACGGGTGCTATCAATTGCGAGAAAATCGTCTTTATTATTTTGGTTCTTTTGAGAGCGGCGCAACCTCCCGGCTTTGCTTAGCACTTTCCGGGTTGTTTATTTAGAAAAAAGTAAAGCCGCATTAAGCAATGATCTCATATCGTGCTTGAATTGCCACTTCTTTTTTTTTAATTTACGATTGCCATATTTTTATGTTATTCAAACTACTTCTATGCTGTTACAAGAAGAATCGAACTTCAGGGTCGTTATTAATTTTTTAAATGATTGGTGGTTGATTATATCGATAGTGTTGGGCATTGCGAGCGCTGTCAGATACTTTATAAACAGACAGCCTTGGTCTCAATCTGTTTTTTCAGATAAAGAAATAGAGGAAAGACAGAAGCATTTTGTACCTAATAATCTTGTCAATTTTGCGTACTCACAAAAGATATGAATCTTCAGGTAAGCAATCAAGTATAGACCAATTTATAGATGAGGTATTTTTTGAAAAAAAACGGAGAAAAAACTCTAAACAAAAACGTCCTTTTTATTTTATACAGGCAGGTGTAGGAACGGGAAAGACCACATTTCTTGTCAATTTGTATGCACAGTATAAAAAAAAGAGTTGGTTGGCTTCAAGAAAAAATATTCAGAAAGAAACCTCGTGTGCTTATACTCACTTACAATATGCTGTGTACAAATGACAGCTGGATAGAAAAAAATAAAAAAAAGCCTGAAAATACCATTTTACTGATAGACGCATTAGATGAGTTTTGAAGCAAAGGGATATAAAAAAGAATCAAAACAAAACTTTGCAGAATTTTACAAGGATAAATTTATAGACACTTGGAATATAGTAAGTGAAAAGCTGATACCATTCAAGGCAGTAGTATTCACTACAAGAAATCAGATAGAAGGGATAGAGCGTGCTTTGGGCGAAGGAACGCTGCTTGAATTAGAAATATTCACAGAAGAACAAGCACGCAATTACATTAATAAACTGAGTAAGCATACAAATAAAGAAAGTGGCATACTTTCCCTTTGGAGCGTGTTGGAAAAAGCAAGTAAACGAAAATAACAATCCTGATGAAATCAAGCTGTCAAGGCTACCACTAATATTGAGTTATTTAGATTTATTATCTAATCGTATCAGCGAAATAAAAACACTCATTGATAACAACAAACTCTCTTTTACTAAAGTTATAGAAACGATTGTAGATGAATGGATAAGTCGTGAACTTCTTGAAAAAAACACAAAGGGAAGACGTTGATGATAAAGCGATAACTGGGCTGAATATGTTTTGTCAGGTTATAGCAGAAAAAAATTGCTAATGCTGAAGATTCCGAAAGATTACTTCTTAAAAGGGAGGAGTATGAAAAAATCAATAAGTCTGAATATTACTCTTACCTTTTTCGCTTAGAAGAACGCTCCATACTCAAAAAGATTGAAGTGGATAGAGGAAGAAATTCTGTTACCGGAAAATTAGAAACGAATGATGAGGTGTATTATGGATTTATACACAAAGTATTCTTCGAGTATTTTCTCGGAAGCTATGCCGCAAGAATGGAAAATAACAATGCACAAACTAAGGAATATAAAAATATCCATTTTAATAATCAACCGCTTGCACAGGAGGTTTTTATTTTTGGAAAGGTGGAAAAAGGTGAAAAATTCGGTGTCAGATATAAAGCCAAATATAATTGAAGGACTTAATTTGCTGCCTTATGAAGATTTAAAATTGTTGCATGGCTTCTTTATGGGTTTTACACAAAATGAAGATTTAGAAAAGATTTTTTAAAGAGAGAGGAATAGAAATTATAGAAATGTATGATAAAACAGCGTTCGTAAGTTTAAGAAATTTAGCGATTACTTAATAAGGAGATACCAATCTATAAAAGGGAAGTAAAAGAATTTAATAATTTTTGGGATTACGATAACGGAAAAGCCTTATTCCGAAACCTCTGAGTTTGATTCCTTTTATCAAAGATTTCGTTGTTTGTATTTCTATCAAAGACTTACCAACCCTTGATGAAACAAAATGCTTGAAGTGTTTCGATGGAGTGAAATACCTAAAAGGATTATTGATTACCAATTGTTCAATTAAAGGAGAGGCTTTAATATATTTTTACTGCCAGTAAAAAATGAACTGAAAACACTTGACTTAGCAAAAAATGAAATAGCCATTGATGAGATGTTACGGGTATTTGACGGCGCTGATAGATTAATTGATCTTGGTTTAAACTTTAATCAAATAACAGGAGAATGTTTGAAATATTTTTCTCATAGTAAAAATGAATTAGAACAATTGGGATTGGCAGGAAATAAAAAAAATCACTGATGAAATGTTGCAAGTATTTGATGGTGCGGATAGACTAGAAACACTTGAATTATCTACCAATCAAATAACAGGAGAATGTTTGAAATATTTTTCTCAAAGTAAGAATAAATTGACACATTTAAACTTGGCAGGGAATAAAAAAAATAAACCGATGAAATGTTGCAAGTATTTGATGGTGCGGATAGACTGGAAGCACTTGATTTATCTGCTAATCAAATAACAGGAAGATGTTTGAAATACTTTTCTCATAGTAAAAATGAACTAAAACTGTTAGGCTTAGCAGAGACTAATATAGTCAATGATGAGATGTTACAAATATTTGATGGAGCAAGTAATCTAATTCATCTTATTTTATGTAATAATCAAATAAAAGGCGATTGCTTAAAATATTTCCTCAATAGTAAAACTTCTTTAAATGAACTGATTTTGCACAATAATAAAATTAAAGAGGACGTATTAATCTTGCTTTCAAAATTTGAAAATTTAAAAGATCTGACTATTGATGCTAATATAGCTCCCGAAAATCATCACATATATGAGGAATTAAGAAGACGGGGTACGAATATAGAGTTTAATTATAGAGATGATATACCTGCACAGCCTAACTTTGAGAATCAGCAATCTCGGGATGTGGGTAATGATTATTATACAGAGAGTACTCAATCCCAAGAAGAATACTACTACACAGAGCCTACTTTCCAACAGCAGCAAGAAGAAAGCCCTGTACCACCCACACCAAAAAGTAATACAACAAGTAGGGCGGAAGCCAAAATAGGCAGGAATGACCCTTGTCCCTGCGGCAGCAGTAAGCTGTATAAGCAATGTCACGGGAAACCGCATATTACCGAAAATGACCCTTGTTCCTGTGGTAGCGGCAGGCCATATAAAGATTGTTTAAAGAAAGGGTTACACGGTTAGTTTTTTGAAGCCTTTACGGGAATGAATTGGTCACTCCGGGGAGCAAAAAAGGCAAGCACTAAGCGGTAAAAAGCAGTCAAAAACTGTTTAAATGCTCTGAAATGCCGGTAGTAGTCTTTAATTTCTTTTAGCTGCTGTTAATTGTATTAACTATTTTCCGATACATACTTGGAACAACCGCAATTATTACAGTTTTGATGTGTTGTCATGACCAAAGTTGTAATCTAACTTAGAACCTAAATAATAATGACTTATCTTTTATTAGCCATCGTGTAAGTTCACCTTGATATTTGATTTTGATAAAGACTTTAATTATAGCTTCTTCATTTGGAAATCTTTTCTGGAATTCAAAAAATGTCATTAATTATTAAATTTAATTATAATGCAAAGGGAAAAAGAATCCTCAAATTTTTCGAATCCTTTTCTTTGTAATTAATTTCTTTATAACTTTTTATAAAATAATAATTAATAAAAATATTTTAACAAACTAATAAGGTGGGAATTTGAAAATTTGTTGAGATTCGGCCAAATAAAAATCACCTGCACCTAATGTAATCTTCCCTTAGCTAGCTACATTTGTAATCTTCCCCTAAAATAGCTACGATTTTTAATGTAGTTTATTAATTTAGGGACAATGAAAAAAAGTAAGTTTAGCGAGACACAGATTATCAAGATTTTAAAGCAACAGGAATCTGGTGAATCCGTTACGGACATCTGCCGTGAACATGGCATCAGCCAGGGTACCTTTTACGTCTGGAAGAGTAAATATTCGGGCATGGAAGCTTCCCAGCTCAAACAGATGAAAGATATGGAGCGGGAGCTGGCACAGTATAAGCGAATAGTTGCTGAACAGACGCTGCAGATCACCGTACTAAAAGATGTTATTGAAAAAAAGCTCTAGGGCCTGTCGAGAAGCGTGAGCTTGTAGGTTATGCCCGGGAAGATTTCGGGATGAGTCTACGGCAGGCCTGTTCACTATTCAATATCAGTACGTCTGTTTTTTTATTACCAAGCCAAGCGTAAAGATGATTCAGAAGTCATCGAAGAACTTTCCAAGCTGGCAGAACTTCACCGTACATGGGGTTTCTGGATGATGTATCACCGGCTGAGAAAGCTACAGTATATGTGGAACCATAAACGAGTGTATAGAATATACACTGCTATGCGTCTGAACCTTAGGAACAAGCGCAAGAAGCGTCTTCCGGCTCGGGTAAAAGCACCTCTACTGTGTCCTGTAGGTCCTAATATCACCTGGAGCCTTGACTTCATGCACGACACATTGAGTAGTGGGAAGACGATACGCACACTCAACGTCATTGATGACTTCAGCCGTGAGGCTCTTTCGATTGCAGTAGACACAAGCCTGCCTGCACGGCGGGTGATACGAGAACTGGAAAAATTGTTAGAATGGCGCGGCAAGCCTGAGAAGATCCGATCAGATAACGGACCGGAGTTTGTAGCGGAAGCTATGCAGAGTTGGTGTAAGAAAAACGGTATAGAGTGGGAATTTATCCAGCCGGGAAAGCCTACACAGAACAGTTTGATTGAACGCTTCAACAGAACCTTTAGACAGGACGTACTGGACAGCTATATGTTTGACAACCTCCCACAGATAAGAAAATATGCAAATGCATGGGCATGGATGTACAACAACGAAAGACCGCATTCTTCATTGGGGCAGCTAACGCCAACTGAGTTCCTGTTGAAATATGGAAAACTCTCCGAGTTTCCCACATTCCAACAGGATAATAATAGAAACTCTGATTGGAATTATTTAGTTTTGAATGTAGCTAGCTAAGGGAAGATTACACTAACAGATGATTTTTAATGGTTCATTAGTTTAATGGATAGAACGATTGCGTTGGAAGCTTTAAGTTTTGGGTTCGATTCCCAGCAGAACCACAAGCTTACATTGTTGAAAAAATTAATTTATATAGTTTCTAGTCAGATTAGATAATAATCTCCATAAACAACGTTTATTGTCTAATTCTCAATCCGACTCTGTCATTGTCAATATATATGTAATTGCTTTCTTGTTTTGTGTCAAAAAGAAAAGGTTGAAAATCTCTGGTTATGCCATTTGTTGCATAATCTCTGATTTCAATAGGTAACAATAAACTCAATCTATGATATTCAAAGAATTCAGAATACCAAAGTGGACGAAATGGAAAGTCATTGGGAAATAATTTTTCGAGTGTTCGGTAATTAAGCTGAATTTCATAAAATCGCTCCTCTTGAATTTCATATTCACGATAGTCAAAATATCTTCGATCAAGAAACGTTAGAAGTCCTCTATAATAATTTCTGGTTAGTCCATTTAATATTTCATTGTCATACTGTATGTTTTCGTTAAATGGGTCATGATAATTACACTTGACGTTACTATAAAGGTCGTATGACACACAAGCAACTGTAAAATTAACAGGAATTCCACCTGTTTGGGATTGTGCTTTGTGTTTAATCATATTACCATGTCCTCCCGAATAAC
This sequence comes from Taibaiella sp., assembly GCA_019739295.1. Next base: position 64,147 of record JAHHDV010000021.1, on the reverse strand, counting down.
CTTTTGCTTCTATTGCAAACATCGCATTTTGAGTAAAAGCTAATAAATCTGGACGTCCTACTTTAAGCGACATTTTACGCATTCGCATTGCAGCTTCATAATTTACAGTATAAATACTTTGATCAATTCGTTTTGAAAGGAAATCAGCAATAGCTTTGCCTACAAGATTTGAAAACTGTCCCTTTTCTGTAGGATCAGACAGATGAATAGGAGGTTCTGAAAATCTATCACTGTCAAATGCTTGTCTTTGTAGGTAGGGACTATAATGGAAAAACATAGAGAGCATCCGACGAAACTTATGTAATCTTGGTGCATAACCTTGTCCCGCAATTGCTAAATGTTTTGCAAGTGCAAGTCGCGTTAGTCTATGGATTTGATTATGGACAACTCCTGTTTGATCGATATATTCTACTGTTATATTCATTAAATTATCTAGAATATTTAGTTTATGAAGTGTATAGTTGACTTTTATCTACTCTTTCTTATTTTTTATCAAACCTAAGCAAAGCAATGCATGAAGAAGCCTGTCGGCAGTTTGTTGATTAAATATTTCAACATTAGCCATTCCATGACAGACACTGTTTCTTAGGTTCCATCCTCTTTGATCTGTGAATAATATTCTAAAATAGTCTGAAAAATCTTCTCCTAAGATATTCTTGATAAGGTCATCTCTAAGAATTTCATCAAATGTTTTCAAATGAAAACCACCATTTCTGGACGCCTTCAATACATTGCCACCAGAAAGTTCTATGATATTTCTAATTGATTCTTCAATTTGGGGAATAACTAAATGAATAAAAACAAAAAAATCATTTTCAAAATATGCAGTTAATGCTCTATCAATTATAATAAGTCTTTCATTGAAGATAATTGGGGTTTGTTCAAGCAGTTTGATAATATCAGTTTTGGAGAGTCCTTTATTAGTAATAGCTTCCTGTAAAACAACTCTTAGAAAGAGTGCTGAAAAAGCAAGGCTTTCTGAAATTTTTCGAACTATATGACCTTCAAGGTCTGTTTCCAATGGACCGATCGTTGCAACAACTCTTCCTTTTTCATCTTGTATTTGTTGACTAAATAAAAATGTCAAAGGTGCACTTTTCGACAAGTCGAAAATTTGTTCCTTTGCATTTTGTCTTATTGGTATATATTGGGTGGCAATCTTGTAAAGTATAGTTTTCTAAATCACCAGTTGTCATTTCAGAAATATATTCATTCATTTTGTCTTTAGGGAGTTCAAAAGAATGAGAAATTGGCTTTAATTCAGAAGCTACTTTAGGACCTAATTCCCGAATTCTTAATAATACCTCATCTGCTTCTTCTTTTAATCCAAATCTAGAATAGAAACTATAAACATGTTGTAACCAACCAGAAACCTGCAGTGCCGATGCTTCGCCTATTATACTATTATAAGCTTCACCCACATTTAAAATTACCCTTTTTACTTCGTCACTTTTATTCTGTTTCCTATAATATACTCCAAGACGTCTGGCGGCAGCCTCTGCTGCCCACGGGTCAATCTTTTGCTTTTCAGAAGCTTTGGTACTTAAACGTTCCAATTTTGCTTCTAAGTTGCTAATTATTTCTTCTTCCTCATCTTCTGATAACGTTACTAGTTTATTTGAAATTAAAAGATCGAATGAGTACCCCCATGAACCAGGTTTTTCATCCTTCGAATGTCTTCGTTCAAAATCTAAAATTGCTTTCTTTGTTTCCTGAATCAGATTATCATTATTTATTGCTATCGCAAGTTCCAAGGCTCTCTTTAGTTTTTGAATTGTATAGATTGGTCGCTTATGATAATCTCCATTTGAGATGTCTATTAAACTGTTTATATAAATTATACATATTTCAAAAGAAGGGGCAGTTCCTGTAATTTTATTCTTAAATTCCCAAACTAAACCAGCATATCTTGCTTTTATGATTGGATTTTTTGATTTATTTATTCTTTCTTCCCAATAAGATATCATTTCTTGAGATATTTGCTTAAGAGAAGGCACTTCTCCAATTGTTCCATTCTCATCAACCCAAGTCCACATTGGTCCAAAATATGTTCCCCAACCTGTTTTTGTTATTTGGATAGTTTTCGGTAAGGCCAAATGCCAGAATTTCGGCTTTAATATCTTCATCACTTTGATCTTCATTTTTGTGAAATTAATTCCTTTAGTGCGGAACTCACTTCTCGTTCATCAAAGGAATTATATGAAGGATCATTAAATTTCTCTAATAGCTCTGATAAGGTCATAGGCTTCATAGTTTTATTTAAGTATTATCAGTTATAATATATTCTAAAATAATAATTGATGGTCAATTAAACTATTTAATGTTCTTCTGCATATCCATATTTTATCGGTAATCAAATAAAAATACATTACAACAGTACAAAATACAATTAAAATCAAAATATATTATCAAAAAACAAAAGAATAAGAGATGTAAGTTTTGTAACTTTTGAAAGGTTTCAAAATCACCTCACACCAAACAAAAAAGCCTCAAAAATTAGTGACACGATTCGTAACCAAAATAATGCTACAAAAGACAAAAATAACAGCAAAATCAACAAATACGAATCCGCTGAAATGCGCAAAAACACTAGAAAAGTGCTGATTTATCGCAACAGGGTTACTTCCCGATACAAAACTTCCCGAAAATCGCCCCTAAAATATCCCGGTCCACGTCAATCCTTCCGGTGATGGAACCCAGGTGGTATAAAGCGTCTTTCAGGTGCAGGGACAACAGGTCTCCGCTTAAACCCATCTGCATACCGGTATCCACTTCTTCCAGGGCCGACAGCGATTTTTCCAATGCTTCCTTGTGTCGGATAGTGGTAATGATAACGGACCCGGCCGCAGTTTCATTTTTGAAATGAGATACTAATTCCTGCGTGAGCTTATCCAGGTTAAATCCTGTCTTTACCGAAATGCCAAAGTGATGGTATGCAGGGTATTGTTCTGATAAGTAATTTTCGTAGCGGTCATTTACCCGGTCTTTTTTGTCTGTTTTGCTTACAAGGTTAAATACGATTTTATCCTGTAAGCTTTCCGATAATTCATCCAGCAGTTCGGGGCTTTCTTCATACAGGTGGATGACCACCTTTGCCTGCTGCACTTTTTCCTTGGCTTTTTCCACACCGATCGCCTCGATCCGGTCTTCCGTACTGCGGATACCGGCCGTATCGATGAACCGGAACGTGATGCCTTCCAGGTTGACCGCTTCTTCGATCACATCCCTCGTGGTCCCGGCTATGTCTGAAACAATGGCCCTTTCTTCTTTCAATAAGGCATTGAGCAAGGTGGATTTGCCGGCATTGGGTTTCCCGATGATGGCTACAGGCACACCATTCTTAATGGCATTTCCGTATTCAAAGCTCCTGATTAAATTCAGGATTTTGGATTGCAGGTTCCGGATTAAGTTTTTCAGCTGCGTCCTGTCTGCAAATTCCACGTCTTCATCCGAGAAATCCAGCTCCAGTTCTATCAGGGCCGTAAAATGGATCAGCGCTTCCCGGAGTTGTGCCAGCTCGGAGCTGATCCCCCCGCGCATCTGCTTCATGGCTACTTCGTGCGCTGCCCTGTTCTCTGCAGCGATCAGGTCAGCCACCGCTTCCGCCTGGGCCAGGTCCATCCTCCCGTTCAGGAAGGCCCTTTGTGTGAACTCTCCTGCTGCTGCCATTCTTGCGCCCTGCCGGATGCAGGCCTGGAGGACCTGCTGCAGGATATATGGGGACCCATGGGTCGCTATTTCCACGGTATCTTCACCCGTGAAGCTTTTCCCTTCTTTGAAGAGCGTAATGACCACTTCGTCTATCAGCCGGCGTTTGGGATGGCCAGCCGGAAGGTCATATAAATGGCCGAAATGAGCGGTATGGCTTTCCTGCTGCTGCGGGGATTTCCCACCGAAGAGCCGGCCGGCGATCTCCCGGGCAGCCGGCCCGGACATCCTGACCAGCCCGATAGCACCGGTGCCTGCTGCAGTGGAGATCGCTATAATGGTATCGTTATTCGGCAGATTCCTCATGAGAATTGCAAATTAAGGATTTTTTTTTCTCAGAAATCTTGGTATTCTGAACCGGTTATGTTACATTTATTTCAAATTCAGGTGTGTTCCTTCTTCTCTAAATTCAAAAAGCTGATGTATGTCATTATTAATTGCAGATAGCGGGTCCAGTAAGACAGATTGGTGTCTTATATTGCCGGATGGTGATATCAGGAGATACCAGACTACCGGTATCAATCCTTTCATCCGGACTGAAGAGGAATGTATCCATATCCTGAACAGGGAGCTGCCCATCGAGCAAACACAGGACATCAGCGAAATCATTTTTTACGGTGCCGGGATCAAGAACCAGGAGAAGGCAGATTTTGTCAGTAGTATTTTAAGAAGACATTTCGAACAGGCGCAGGTATCTTCCCACAGCGACCTGCTCGGTGCGGCCAGGGCATTGTGCGAGGACGATGAAGGGGTGGTCGGTATCCTGGGCACAGGCAGCAACTCCTGTTTTTATGACGGGCAGCACCTGAGCAGCCATCATCCTTCGCTGGGTTATATCCTGGGAGATGAAGGCTCAGGTACACATATGGGCAAGAAAGTATTGCGGTATTATTTCTACCAGACCTTCGACCCGGAACTTTCTGTGGCCTTTGAGAATAAATACGGTAAAGACCTGGTCCCTATCCTGGAGCGGATATACAGGGGCAGCACCCCCAACCAGTACCTGGCCGGCTTCGCCGAGTTCCTCGCGGAGCACCGCGGGCATTATATGATCGAGAACATCATAGAGGACTGCCTGGTGGCATTCCACGAGAACCACATCCTCAAATACAGGGAAGCCTGGCAGACCCCCGTTCATTTTATCGGCTCGATCGCCTATGAGTTCCAGGATAAGATCAAAGAACTGCACAACGAATACGGGCTCACCACCGGTAAGATCATCAAATCCCCGATGGAGCACCTGATCGGCTACCACAAAGCGCTGGTTTAGCCCCATGGGGCAACCGGTCCAGTCATTATCTTCTTTCCCGGAATATATTTTATACGTATGGTATGGTCACTGCCGGGCTGCCCGCATTCCATTGGTGTTTTTCCTCAATCCTGTTCCTCCCCGGCTATGTAGGAAATCCGGGCGCATATGTCGACATTCCCGGTGTTTTGGTCTAAAGTGTCGCATTTTCGGATGCCTGATTCAGAATTTCGTTTAGATTTGCTTTTCTTTAAATGATAATAAGCCCGTACCAATATGCTTATGAATAAAAAATTTATTGCCGGCCTGCTCATTGGCCTGATGCCGCTTGCGGCTGTTCACGCTCAGAAAAACTTTACGATGGAGGAAGCCGTCCTCGGGCTGGCCACCAACCTGAAGATAGAAGATATGCCCCAGCTTGGATTCCAGGGTTCATCCCCCCGGTGGACACGGATAGTGGGTTCGGGAAGCGGGCAGGCCATGGTCAGCACGGCACCCGGTGGCGGGGTAGATACGATCATCCGCTTGCATGAAATCGATGAAGCGGTCGAAGGGGTAAACCTGCGCCATATGCCCACCATCCAATGGCTGGGCAGGGATCTTTTCTACTTCAATATCAGCAACGAATTATACAGGGGAAAGAAAGAAGGTGGCCGGTATACCATAAGCCGCTGGCGGTCCTTAGGGGAAAATGCCAGAGAGATAACCATAGGGGAGCAGGGAGCGGTGGTGACCTACTGCGTGGACAACAACCTGATGCTGATCGATCAAGATGGAAATACCAAAGCCGTCACCAATGATGTCAGTAAATCCATCGTTAACGGGCAGTCGGTACACAGGAATGAATTCGGGATCAGCACGGGGACCTTCATTTCCCCCGGGGAAAACTATGTGGCTTTCTACAGGATGGATGAATCTATGGTAGCAGACTACCCCATCATAGACTGGAGCCGGACACCTGCTGTGGCGAATACGATCAAATATCCCATGGCCGGGGGCATAACCCATGAAGTACAGGTGGGCGTATACGAGGTGAAGTCCGGCAGGAAGATATTCCTTTCCACCCCGCAACCCCTGAAGGATTATTACCTTACCTGCGTGACCTGGTCTCCGGACGAACAGTATATTTTCATCGCCGTGCTCAGCAGGGACCAGCGCCATATGCGCCTGCTCCAGTTCGATGCCCGGCATGGCAGCCTGGTCCAAGAGCTCTTCCGGGAAGATGATGAGCGATATGTAGAGCCGCAGCACCCCTTATATTTCCTGCCGGGAGGTAAGGAGTTTATCTGGTTCAGCCAGCGGGACGGCTATATGCATTTGTACCGGTATGACCTGGAGGGTAAGCTGCTGAACCCGGTGACTTATGGTGACTGGGTAGTCAAGAGCATAGAAGGCATCAATGAAAAAACAAAAGAGCTGATCATCACTGCCACCAAGGATGACCCGAGGGAAACGGGCATCTATGCCGTGCATTATATTACAGGTAAGCTGCGGAAGATCTCCCGGACGGAGGGTACGCACACAGCCATAGTTTCCAAAGATGGCCGGTATATCCTGGATGCATACCGCAATACCCGTACCCCGAAGAATATAGACCTGCTGGATATAGAGCAAAGAGAAGCCACCGTATTGCTGGAAGCAGGAAACCCGCTGGAGGGCTATAATACTGCGCAGATAAAAGAGGTCATCCTGGAGGCGGATGACGGCACGCCGCTGTATGGGAGGCTGATGCTGCCCCATGATTTCAATCCCGGTAAGCGATATCCGGTCGTCTATTACCTGTATAACGGCCCGCATGTACAGCTGATCACGAATTCTTTCCCGGCAAGTGGCAATCTCTGGTATGATTACCTGACCCAGCATGGATTCATCGTTTTCTCCATGGACGGAAGGGGTTCCGCCAACCGGGGCCTGGACTTCGAGCAGGCCATCCATAACCAGCTGGCTACTGTAGAAATGCGGGATCACCTGAAAGGTGTGGGTTACCTGAAGTCACTTCCTTACGTGGACGGGGACAGGATGGGTATCCATGGATGGTCCTACGGGGGATTTATGACGACTTCGCTGATGACCCGGTACCCGGATGTGTTCAGGGCAGGTGTAGCCGGCGGCCCGGTGATCGACTGGGAGATGTACGAGATTATGTACACCGAGCGGTATATGTCCAGTCCCGCGACCAACCCGGAAGGCTATAGAGGAAATAACCTGCTGAACTATGCCAAAGATCTCAAAGGAAAACTGCTGCTGATCCATGGTACGGATGATGACGTCGTGGTCTGGCAGCATTCTGTTGATTTTATCCGAAAGTGCGTGGATGAGAAAGTGCAGGTGGATTATTTTGTCTACCCCGGCCACCCGCACAATGTAAGGGGAAAGGACCGGGTGCACCTGATGCAGAAAGTTACGGATTATTTTGTCCAGCATTTACAGCCCTGATCCGCCCCGGTAGCGGGCAGATGAGGCACTAAAAAGCCATCCCGGTCTCCGGGGTGGCTTTTTAGTGCCGGTGAATGATCCTGTAAGCCGACAACACGGGCTTGCCATCCGGATATTACCGCGGAAGCCGGCATCCCGGCTGCCTTTTCCCGTGTTCACCTCCTTCAGTATGATAACACCGGTGAACGGCAATTGCAGCCGCAGCATTCGTTTTTAATGTTTATTAAAGATAAATTTCCCGGCTTTCTTTTGAAATCCGAAAATTCTCCATAACCTTTGGGTTCCGAAATCATTGTCTGCATGGAATATTTATCTGTCGAAATCTTTGACCTGGAAGAGCCGCAAAGGTACCGCCTGATCCAGGAGCTGGAAGAGCTGGGGAGCCTGGGCCTTGAAGAAAAGGAAAACAGCTTTATCGTATATTTTGAAGGGAAGGAACATGAACCGGGCATCCTGCAGGTCATCAGCGACTATACTTCCGCTTATGAGCCGGCGTACCTTCCCGGCCAGAACTGGAATACGGTATGGGAATCCAATTTTGACCCGGTATATGTAGGAGCCTTCTGTTACATCAAAGCGGATTTTCACCCTGAGGAAAAGGGCTTCGAACATACGGTCCGCATCACCCCTAAGATGGCTTTCGGCACCGGGCATCATGCCACTACATTCCAGGTGATCGGGATGATGCAGCATCTGGACTGGAAGGGAAAGAACGTACTGGATTTCGGTACGGGAACAGGTGTGCTGGCTATACTGGCTGAACGGCTGGGCGCAGCGCATGTCCTGGCTATCGATAATGACCACTGGTCTGTAGAGAATGCCCTGGAAAATGTTGCCAAGAACAGCTGCCGGCATACCGAAGTCCGCCTCGCCACTATCGAAGCAACGGATACTACCCGTTACGATATCATTATTGCGAACATCAACAGGCATATCCTTCTGGCGTATATGGAAGACATGAACCTGCGCCTTGTTGAGGGGGGGCTGATCATCATGAGCGGGATACTCACAGAAGATGAAGCGATGATCATATCAAGGGCAAAGGAATGCCGGTTACAGCTTATCGATAAAACGGAAAAGAACAACTGGCTGTGCCTCCTGATGAAGAAAGAATAGGTTATTTGAGAACGCGCGATTTCGGGAGGTGGATGTATATGGATTATTCGACTCAACCATTTACGCATGAAAAAGATAATCAAAACGGATGTGGTACTGATAGGCGCCGGGATCATGAGCGCGACCCTGGCGACCTTGCTGAAAGAACTGCAGCCTGACCTGGACATTCATATTATAGAAAGGCTGGATGCTCCTGCGCTGGAAAGTTCTGATGCATGGAACAATGCCGGCACAGGGCATAGCGCTTTATGCGAATTGAACTATACACCTGAGCTGGAAGACGGTACGGTCGATACGCGGAAGGCCATTCAGATCTATCAACAATTCGAACTATCCAAGCAGTTCTGGACCTATCTCTGCACCCGGGGCGGAATCAGGGACGCAAAGGCTTTCATCCATACCGTACCGCATGTCAGCTTTGTGAAAGGAGAAAAGGATGTGGCCTTTTTAAGGAAAAGGTACCAGGCCCTGGTCACCCATCCTTACTTCCGGGGCCTGCTGTATTCTGAGCAGCATGCCGCGCTGGAGGAATGGATGCCCCTGGTGATGAAGGGGAGAGCGCCGGGAGAGCCTGTGGCGGCAACCTATGCGGGCTGGGGAACGGATGTTAATTTCGGGGCTTTGACCCGCGCTATGTTCCGCAGGCTGGAAGCTATGGATCACGTCCGGGTCAGGACGGCCCATGAAGTGGAAGATCTGAAGCGCAGGGATAGGCAGGAATGGCAGGTGAAGGTGAAGAACGTGACCACCGGCGAGACAAAATACTACGAAGCACCGTTTGTGTTCATCGGTGCAGGAGGTGCATCCCTGCTGCTGCTGGAGCAATCAGGCATTCCCGAAGGAAAATATTATGGCGGCTTTCCCGTAGGCGGTCAGTGGCTGAAATGCACCAATCCCCAGGTCATCCGCCAGCACCATGCCAAAGTATACGGCAAGGCTTCCGTCGGTGCACCTCCGATGTCGGTGCCGCACCTGGATACCCGGTATGTAGATGAAGGTAAGGCTTTGCTTTTCGGCCCCTATGCCGGGTTCAGCAGCAAGTTCTTAAAGCACGGTTCCCCTGCAGACCTCTGGCATTCCCTGAGCTTTGACAATATCCTTCCCATGCTGCAGGCAGGATGGGACAACATGGACCTGACCCGCTACCTGATCGGGCAGGTGACGCAGTCCCGGGGCAAGAGAGTAGAAGCCTTGCTGGAGTACTACCCGGAAGCAAAAGCCGGGGACTGGACCCTGGAGATCGCCGGGCAGCGGGTACAAGTGATCAAGAAAGATAAAGAGACAGGAGGCGTATTGGAGTTCGGTACAGAGATCGTCCATGCTGCGGACGGCAGCCTGGCAGCCTTGCTGGGGGCGTCTCCCGGTGCTTCCACAGCCGCTGCTATTATGCTGGAAGTATTGCAAAAATGTTTTGCGCAACAATATACAGACAATGGCTGGAAAGAAAAACTGGAGGAAATATTCCCTTCCACCGGCCTTACCCTACCTGATGATGAAGACAAGTTCCTCGCGATACAGGAACGCTGCCACCAGGTGCTGCAGCTTTCACAAAGGCAGGTATAGATCATAGAAAAATGACATTCCCTTAACGCTCTATGTTCTTAATTTGTAAGGAACAAACCTTCATCGCTTATGGAAGCTTTTATCTTCTTCGGACTGCTGATCCTGTTTATCCTGCTCATCGTAGGGATTATATTCGGGATATCCTACATGGCTTCTTCCAGCCGGCGTAAGAAGCAGAATGAGCTGCTGCGCCAGCTTCCGGCGGGTGTGGACTTCCACGCTATAGTTCGCTACAACAGGGGCAAAAAACAGGATGAAATCCTGAAAGTAAAGGCATTTGAAGCTTCAGGGATCGTTTATGTCATCCATGATACCCTTTATTTCAAGAGTACGCTGGGCTTTGAGACACAATTTGATCTGAAGTCCAGCATCATCAGGTGGGAAGGAGAGAACCTCATCAACGGATTGCTCAAATGGTTCAGCATACAGAATGATGTAGAGCAATATTATTTTAATGTGGAGACAGGTATGTTCATATTCCACCTGGATAAAAGCAAGCCAACCACCATTTCGATATACAACAGGCTGGTAGAGATCCAAAAGCAGGTAAGGGCTTAGTTATTTTTGCCGGGGTATTGATGGTTTAGAAAAATAAAGGTAACTTTAGGAGTCAAAACCAGCATAGGATATGGAAACGCAATCACGAATACCAATCGAAAATTACCTGGACGGGCAATCGCGGCTCCGGTACTCTGGACTACAGGGCTTATGACCGGAATTATAAGATCAGTTATAGAGGGTAAGCAGGAGGTCGAAGGGTCCTTCTGATTCGGCATTCAGCGGTGGACCAGTCCAAGCACAACCCGGAAGACCTGCTGCTTTCGGCGGTAGCATCCTGCCATATGCTCTGGTACCTCCACTTATGTTCCGAACAGGGAATTGTCGTGATGGAATATACCGGACAATGCCCGAGGCGTCATGCGGGAGGATAAAAACGGGAGTGGCAAATTTACGGAAATCACTTTATATCCCGAGGTCGTCATAACGAATGAAAGCAAGACCGGTCTTGCCCAGGCTCTTCATGAGGAAGCAGGTAAAATGTGCTTTATCGCGAATTCACTCAACTTCAAAGTCGGGTACCAGCCGGTAGTAAAGGTCCTGGTATAGCGTTTTCTGTATGGATCATATATAGAATCCCTACCCTTTTAATAGAAATTCAATCGTCCTTGGAAAGTAAAAAATGCTCCAGGGTATGAATTCTTTCCGCCAGCATGTCCGCATCATCTTCTTTCTTTACCGGGCAGTATGCCTGTAAGATGACATTCCCTTCATCATATTTCTCATTGACGTAATGGATCGTGATCCCGGACTCCTTCTCACCTGCTGTAAGGACTGCCTGATGAACATGGTGCCCGTACATACCTTTACCCCCATGCCTGGGTAACAGTGCCGGGTGGATATTGATGATCTTATCCGGGAACCGGGCTACTACCTGCGCAGGTTACTTTCTTGAGGAAGCCGGCCAGAATGATGAGGCCCGGCCGGTGCGCTGCCAGCATATCGAGGAATGCCTCCTGCCCCATCGCTTTCGGCTGAACGACCATCGTGGGGATATGGTTTGCTTTTGCGATTTCCAGTACACCCGCTTCAGGACTGTTTGCTGATGACGAGGCTGACCTTCGCTTCTCCGTTGTTTTTTAAAATACTCAATGATGGCACGGGCATTGCTACCCCTGCCGGATGCAAAAATAATAAGGGAATGGGCCACAGAATGCAGGATTGTTTGCGGCAAAAAGTAAGATTTACATGGAAATATCCTATGGGTTCCCTGCAAAGCGGTGGCGCTGTCCCCGTTGCCAGACGGAAACGGGGATGAAGGGGAAAACGAAAATGTACCACTCGATAAATGAGGTGTCTACGAAGATATTGATCACAAAGTGGATCAGCAGGATCAGCCAGATCAAAATCAGGTCGTACTTTTTGGTAAAGAAACCCACGAGGAAGAAGCCCTCCATCAGGTAAGTGGCCACCGTGCCCAGCCCTACCCATAAGGGGTTGCGCAAGAGCCAGCGATAAATTTCCGCCATTCCCGTGTCCGGGTTTAAAAGAAGGTACTGGCCGAGGTTATTCCTGATGACCTGGACACCGTCTGCAGGCGACCACATAGCCCCGTTGATGACTTTCCAGAGAAATGCAGAGCCATAAACAAAGCAGATATAGAAACGCATTCCTTCCCATATATAGCTGAATGTCCGTGTCTGGTGAAACAGGAAAATGAAGTTCATGATCACCATTCCACTCAGGTAATGCGCAGCATATGCCATATGGACGGGGGAGATAACGCTATAGATAAAGAACAGGACTGCAGCAAGGACCTGCCACCCCTTCTGGGCAGGCCGGATCCATATGCATATCCAGGATAGCAGCAGCAGCAGATCGAAGCTGAGGGCTATATAGAACCTGCTGACAATAAATTCCTCCATACCAGATATCCCGTAGAGCATAAATAAAGGATTGTACCCGATATTGACCATCGGGTTACCTTCCAGCTGGCATACCCATAAGCCGGAATAGCCTCTCCACATATAATCAGCTATATAGAACAACACCACGCATCTCTTGATGAGATACATCAGCGAGGGAGACATGTCTTCGATAATGTTTTTCCGGATCAGGATCTGCATAGGAGCTGCTGGTTAAGGATCCTGAGATGGCCGTTTGGCTCATACACTGCTGTAGTTTTGAACACTTCCACGTGGCGGATCTCCTTATCCAGGAGCCGGGACATATATGCTTTCAGCCAGGAGGGATAGCCTCTGATATCGGAAATATCAGCATAGATATCATCCAGCAGGTTCTGATAAGAAAAGGAATAGCGGGATAACTGGTGCTCAGTGCTGCTTCGATCAACGGGTATGGAATCATTCTGCAATGAGCGGTCAAAGTACTCTACCGTATAATTGAACATAATCCTTCTGTGGTGATTCCAGTATTCAGGCTCATTGAACGGGATGCCGTCACACTCCACTGTATAAATATGAATGGTATCCCGGGTCACAACCGGGGTAGAGTACATTGCGTACTTATAGAACGGCGGAGCTTCTATTCCCAGTATTGCTAACCCGGTGTTCAGCAGTATAAAAATGAAAAAGAGCCAGAAAATTTTTTTCTGCTTTCGATAAAGCAAATCCACATAGCGAAAGAACAGGATTTGTTTGATATTTTTCATTGATGCAAATAAAATGTAAAGATAAAAATAAAACAGGGGCTTCAAAGAAGAAGGAAGGGTATCTTCAAAAGGAACAATGTCTTCCCCCTGGACCATGGAAAGAAGTATATGTGGTTTTGTTTTATACATTCAGATTGATACGCGGTTATGATCGTTAGGAATACGCTTGAAAAAAAGGGATCATTTGAATAGTTCCCTTTGTTTTCCAATAAAAAGTTAAATGATGGCATCCGGAAATATTCCGGTCATTTGGTTTCCAGGGTTCAAAACACCTCCTGCAATTAGCTAAAACGTTGAAGCAGATATGAAAGCAAGGCTTTGTATGAAGCGACATTAGTTTTTAATTTATATATGAAAACTACTACATTTTTGTAGGAAAGGCCTACTTTTAACCCAACCTTTTGGAAAATATTAGGGTCTTATTGTGAAGGTATTTAAAGCCCTTTAAGGGCGAAATTTTCTATTTAAATGATGATAATGAAAACTTATTTTACAAATTCGTGTTCCCAACGTTTGATTTTATGGGGAAGTATGATTGCTTTATTTTTACTTCCTGCACAACTCAAAGCACAAACGTTGATCATAGGGTCGGATGAAACGACTTCATATGATTTCCCTTTAGCGACCTGTATGGGGTTCAATTATTCCCAGCAGATCTATACATCGGATGAAATGATAGATGCCGGTGCCACCGGTCCGGTTTTGATCACCAAAATTTCGTTTATGGCGAGCCCCTGGAATTCATCTTCCTCTGCGAACTATAAGGACTGGGTAGTATACATGGGCCATACCGGGGTGTCGGGATTTACCACAGCTTCATCATGGGTCCCATTTGCATCTTTGACCGAAGTTTTCAACGGGGCCCTTCCGGGCACCATTGATGCAGGTGAGTGGGTAGAGCTGACCTTAACGACTCCTTTCTTTTGGGATGGAGAGAGTAACGTGGTCGTGGCAGTGGATGAGAATACTGCAGGATGGTATTGTTCGCAGGACTGGGTCGCTTACTTTACTCCCGAGACCAGGTCTATGGTATACAATAATGACGGGACCAATCCTGACCCGGCATCGCCCCCTGCTTCCACATGGATGGATGCTATGGCTCCATATATTAAATTTGATTATGAAGACGCGGAAGCCTGTGAAGACGTGGCATTTGCTGTGGGGACCATTTCTGGTTCGGATGTTTGCCCGGATGTAGCCTTCGCTGTTGTTAATTCAGGCACGATGCTCGCTACGGGAGTGACCCGGGAATGGCAGCAGAGAGTGCCGTCAGGGACAGGAGAATGGGTAACTATTGAGGGAGTGGGTTCTATCAATTATACCAATACGGACGGTATCACCGAAGCTACGGATTACAGATGCATTGTCACCTGTGATGCTACAGGGGAGACGGATACTACCAATGAAATAACGATAGACCTTACACCTGTGGCCGAATGTTATTGTGAACCGGTACTTGCCTGGGGATGTGACTGGGAAGTCACGATCAATGATGTATTTACAGCAGGTGCTGTTACGGATTTTTCAAATATGAGTACCGGCTGTACCGGTGGTTATGAAGATTATTCGGAAGATTACGAGGCTTCAGCAGTACAGTTTTTCTATGTTTACGGTAAGTGCGACGATCACCAATACTAATGGCGGGGTTAAGATCTGGATCGACTGGAATCAGAACGGATCCTTTGATGATGAAGGGGAGCTGGTAGGAGAGTCTGATACGGAATTACCTCCGGGCAGTACCTTTACGGTAAACGTAGAGGTTCCTGGAGATGCTGTGCCCGGTACTACAAAGATGCGGGTAGCTGCGAGGTCCTGGTCTATCTGGTTTGATCCTTGTATGAGTGATCCTTGGGATGGAGGGGAAGCAGAAGATTATGCCATTACAGTAATTGAAGCGGAGCCATGTGATGAATTGGAATTAACGGCGGGCAGCCTGTCTCCTTTTGACATCTGTCCTTCTACGGAATTTATGTTATTCAACACCGGTACTACGCTGGGTGCAGGAATGGAAAGGACCTGGCAGATGAGGGTACCTTCAGGTACGGGAGATTGGGTAACCATTGACGGCGCTATAGGCGTACACTATTTAAATGAAGCAGGTATTTTGGAAGCGACGGATTACAGGTGTATTGTAAGTTGCCCCGCATCCGGAGAAGTAGATACCACTAATGTGGTTACCATAGGTGTTTCTCCCTTTACAGAATGTTACTGCACACCAACTTATGTGGATGGATGTACATGGTCTTCCACGATCGATGGCGTAAGTACTTCTGATGCCATTATAGATTTTTCGAACCTGGAAACGGGTTGTACTTCAGGAAGTGGTCCGGGGTATACAGATTATTCTGAAGAATATACCGCTACGGTCATGCAATTACAATCAGCATCCGTAGAGGTGGAGCTTACTAACAATTCCGGAGGTATAAAAATCTGGATCGATTATAACCAGAACGGAGTCTTCGAAGAAGATGAAATTATTGGAGAATCCGCTGTTCCGATTGATCCGGGAGGATCTTTTGTTGCCGATTTCACAGTACCTGGGGATGCGGCTGCCGGATGGACCAAAATGCGGGTGAGGACTGTGGGCTGGAATACAGATTTCGATGCCTGTGAGAGTTTCTGGGATGGAGAAGCCGAAGATTATGGTATCATAATCACTCCTGCGCCTAATTGTGCAGATGTGGAATGGCCTGAAACGGTAATAGCGACATCTTCCCCGGCAGCGGTGTGTGGCACAGGAAATATATACCTGTCATTGGGTACGGATATCCCGCTGGCTTTTGGCATCTCTTATGAGTGGGAATCCTCTCCGACAGGAACCGGCTCATGGACAAGCGTATCTCCTGACCTGTCTGCTCCCGGTTATGTAATGAGCGATGTAGGTACGAATACATATTTCCGCTGTGCGGTCAAATGTGATGATGTGGTCGTGATGTATTCTGAAAATGTACTTGTAGAAACCATTAGTCCGGAGACTCCTGAGGTCTTTTCGGGTCAGCATTGCGGTCCGGGATCTGTAGAGCTTTCTGCATCTCTGGGATCTGGTTTTGTATACTGGTATGAGACCCCTGATAGTGATGTGCCGTTTGATGAAGGAGAGACCATCATGACACCTGAGATCAGTGCTACCACAACGTATTATGTAAGAGGAGGAGCCTTCCCGGCCAATCTGGTTCAGATCGGGGAATCAACTTCGAGCAGCTCTATGTGGAATGTAGGCCCATTCAATATCAATGAAAGAAGATCTACGATGCAGATGCTGTATACTGCAGATCAAATAGCCGAATCCGGAGGTACGACCGGGGTCATAGAAAATCTCCAGTTTAACCTGGCAGGACTTCCGTCGGAAGGAATCCCGGATTATACGGTCAGTGTGAAATTCGTTCCTTCTACTATGAATTATTTGACGGATTGGCAGACTGACGGATTTACCGAGGTTTATTATAATGCGCTGTTTACCCCTACAGAAACAGGCTGGCAGGTATTCCCGTTTTCTACACCTTTATTCTATGATGGCATATCGGGGATCGTGGTGCAAATCTGCTGGAGCAATGTAGAAGCATTCTGGACTGCTACCGGTACACATAAATATACCAACACTCCGGGACAGATGCTATTTTACAGTACTTCAGACGAAGGAAATTCATGTGGAGAGACAGGGGAATGGACAAGCAATGAACTGCCCAATGTTATCTTCAGCTTTGCAGGATGCGTATCAGAAGCGGTACCGGTAGAGGCCTTCATCAGAGACACCCCGGTAGTGGAGATTGATATTGAAGATGGTGTATACTGCTTATTCAATAACACGATTACCCTGAATACGACACCTGAACAACCTGCAGGAACTTCATTACTGTGGAATACAGGCGCGACTACGCCAAGTATCACAGCTACCAGCACGGGAGGATCTACAGAGCAGTTCTGGATACAGGCGACCAATGAATGGGGTTGTATCAGCAGCGATACGGCTAACTTAACGTTGAACCCTTCTCCTGAAGTAGATCTGGGACCGGATATTTCCGTGTGTGAAGGCAGTGAGGTTGTCTTAGATGCCGGTACGGACGGAAACAAATATTACTGGAGCAACAGTGAGACTACACAGATCATTACCGTAGATGTAGAAGGTACTTACATTGTGTTGGTAACCAATGAGTATGGTTGTATGGGATCGGATACCATCAATGTAATCCAGGATGGATTTGCACCGAGTATCGATGGTATCATCGTGGAAAATCTCGGCCCTGACGGGTTCTCCTTTACACCATTACACCCGGAAAATGTCATATCCTACAGTTGGGATTTCGGAGATGGCCATACGAGCACGGAAACAGCCCCGGGACATAATTATGAAGAACCGGGAAGCTATGAGGTAAAACTGGAAGTAACCAGCAGCTGCGGCACGGTAACCTATTATACTTTCGTAACGATAGCTTTAGGTATAGACGATACCGAAAACTCCCAGTCCCTGGATATCTATCCGAACCCTACCCAGCAATATCTGAACATTTCTTCTAAAGAAGGTATCAGGATGAGCCAGCTGAAAGTGATCAACAGCCTGGGACAGGTTCTTCTTACCCAGGAACTGGACATGGTGCATAGCTACCAGCTGGATGTGAACAATCTTCCAAGCGGCTCCTATTATATCCATATTCAATCTGACCATGGAGCATTAATCAAGAAATTCCAGGTAGTCCGGTAAGCTATCTGGAAGATTATCGACTGAGATAAGGAAAAAACAAGGGAAGCCAATTGGCTTCCCTTGTTTTTATGTTCCCATAGTCAGGATATTATTTTCTTCCCGGTGAACCGGAACCTATTTATTTACTTTTTTCGATCGTCCATTTGGCGACAGCCGGGGCTAATTCTTTTTGGCTTTTACCACCTACGAATACACCAATGTGTCCCCCGGGGAACGGGATCTCTGTTTTGTCTTTAGAACCGATTTTGTCCATAATTGCTTTGGTACTGCTGTTCGGGATGATATTGTCCTGAAGTGCATATACATTGAGATACGGAACCGTCATTTTTTTCAGGTCCACTATTTCACCTCCCAATTCCATTTCTCCTTTAATCAGCTTGTTGTCCCTGAACAGGTCTTTAATATACTTTCTGTACATCTCGCCCGGGATGGCAGGAAGATCTGCTTTCCATCGTTCCATCCTCAGGAAGTTAAGCATTTTATCTTTGTCTTCCAGGGAATTGAGGACCCCGATATATTTGCTGATATTCATCGAGGGCTTCAGCATAGAGAATGCGGAGTCAATCATTTCACCCTGTATGGTGCCTATACTGTCTACCATAGTATCGATGTCGATATACTTTGTCCAGGTAAAGAGCATGTTGTCCTGATCATCAAAATCAAACGGTGCTACGTAGGTTACCAGGCTATTGATCTTCCCGGGATACCTGCAGCAGTAGATCATAGAATATGTGCCACCCTGGCAGATCCCCTGCATATTGATTTTCTTATGGCCGGTGGTCTTCCGGATGTAATCTACGGCATCATTATAATATCCGTCGATGTAGTCTTCCATGGTCAGGTACTTATCTGCCTGCGTAGGATAGCCCCAGTCCATGATATAAATATCCAGGCCTTCTTCCAATAATTTCTTGATCAGGCTTCTATCCTGCTGTAAATCCAGCACATCATGCCTGTTCAGCATAGCGAAGCTGACAATAGTAGGAATTTTAGCTTTTACTTTATGGTCTGTCTCATAATGGTAGAGTTTTACTTTATCTCTTTGCCATACCAATTTCTTGGGTGTAACGGCCACATCTACATCATCGATATGCTGCAGTGTTTCGTATCCTTTCTGGATTTTTTCGAGATTAGATTTCAGCTCATCTATAATGCTGTCAGTTTTGAAGGTCATATTCTTTAAAAATTTTACTTTGGATGGAATGATTTGTCAGGTAGTGAAATTACAATATTTATAAATGCGTTCAAAAAAAATGCAATATCAGAAGATGAAATTATGATCAAATCTTAAGTTTGGAACCGGGAGGAAACCTCATTCCTTCCTGTAATAGGCACTATTGGTCCTGTAGGTAGCCACAGAATTTTTTATATATAGGTAATAGTCGTATTCATTCCATTCTGTCAACCAGTCTATCGTAGGCCTGAACCTTCTCCGGTAATCTTCGATGCTGTCCTCACCGAGTGCTGTCAATTGCCTGATCAGCTCGGGGTTGAATACATATTCGATATATTTCTCCTGTTCCGTTCTCCGATACCGTTCCTGGAATGCCCAGATCCTCCTGTTTTCCTTGCTGAGTGCGGAAATCGGGTGCTGGAATGCATCCATTCCTTCAAGCTTTTTGGTGCGGAGCGCTTTTTGGAATACCTCTGCAGTCTTGATGCTGTCGATCTTGCGGGAGGCATCCCTGCCATATACGGTCAGTCCTTCCAGCTCGAACGGGCCAATCGCCATAGGCACTTCGTAATAGCTGGCCGGGGCATCGTGAATCCTGACCCTGGAGGTCTTGTAGTTATACATTTTGAACTCTACCAGCTCCCCTGGTCTGACCTCGATCCGGAAGCGTCCATTCTCGTCGGAGTATACGATCTCTTCACTGAATATATTATGGATGATCACATCTTTCAGCGGCTTTTTGCCATCTACATCATATATTTTTCCCTGCATCATTTGTGCGTGAGCATCCAGTGCAGCGATGAACAAAATCAGGAACAGGGTGTAATGGCGAAATAAGGTCATATCCGTGCAAAATTAATTCTTTTTACAAATACCAGGTGGCAAATACCTGGTCTATGCGCTCCTTTCAACGAAAGAACCCCGTGCCGGATTGTTTTGAAGCGGCATATTACCATTTTCATGCTAAGCTCCGACCTCCCAGCTCTCCCGGCATCCAAAGCAGTATAGATAACCGGGCTTTGCCGGTTTTCAAAATCTTTCGTGGGGATAGCTCCGGTGGCTAAATGATAATATGGCCTGGTTTTTCAAATGGGTCGTCGAATGCATATGGATATCGCTCCAATAAAATAGCGGAATTCACCCTTTCCCGGATCATATCAAAGCCACAACCTGCCGGATGCCCGGCAGGTTGTGGCTGTAACCTAACAGAAAGGTCCGTTATCCGGTTAATTTTTCAGGACCTATGCTCCTGCTTGTACTTTTGGTGCAGCTGAGCGGATCTCTTCATTAGCCTGGTCTGCATATTTCTCAAAGTTCTTAACGAAAAGCTGGGCCAGCTGGTTGGCTTTGGTATCATAAGCCTCTTTGTCCACCCAGGTATCCCTGGGGTTCAGGATCTCTGAAGGGACCTGAGGACAGGTCTGAGGGATCAATACACCAAATACATCATGCGGTTCGTATGCTACGTTATCCAGCTCGCCATTCATAGCTGCTGTAATCATAGCCCTGGTATATTTTAAGTTCATTCTGGAACCAACGCCATAGGAACCGCCGCTCCATCCGGTATTGATCAGCCATACATTGACATCGGGATGCTCTTCCAGTTTTTTCCCCAGGAGCTCTGCATACTTAGTCGGGTGCAAAGGCAGGAATACCCTTCCGAAACAAGCCGAGAATGTAGTCTGAGGCTCTGTTACGCCTACTTCCGTACCTGCCACCTTTGCCGTATACCCGCTGATGAAGTGATACATCGCCTGGGCCTTGGTCAGTTTGGAAATAGGAGGAAGGATACCGAACGCATCGCAGGTCAGGAAGAAGATATTCTTCGGGTCACCGCCCATAGACGGTTCTTTGGCGTTCTCGATATGATGGATCGGATATGCTGCCCTTGTATTTTCGGTGATGGAGCCATCTGTATAATCTACTTCATTAGAATCTTTTTTGAAGACGATATTCTCTAAGAGGGCACCGGGTCTGATGGCTTTAAAGATCTGCGGTTCTTTCTCGGCACTCAGATCGATGACCTTGGCATAGCACCCACCTTCGAAGTTGAATACGGAGCCATCCGCCCATCCATGCTCATCATCTCCGATAAGCGCGCGGTCCGGATCTGCAGACAGCGTTGTCTTACCGGTACCGCTCAATCCGAAGAAAAGCGCTACGTCGCCGTCCTTTCCTTCATTGGCAGAGCAGTGCATGCTCAATACATTATGATCATGGGGAAGGATAAAGTTCAGCACACCGAAGATACCTTTTTTCATTTCTCCCGTATAAGCAGAACCACCGATCAAGATGATCTTTTTTGTAAAGTTGACTATCGTAAAATTTCCTTGTCTTACACCATCTTCTTCAGGATCAGCCAGGAAGCCTGGTGCCTGAAGGATCAGCCAGTCGTGTTGGAAATCTTGGATTGCTTTTTCCGTAGGGCGTAGGAAAAGGTCGTTACAGAACAGGTTCGCCCAGGGGGTTTCGTTGATTACCCTGATGTTCAATCTGTATTTTGGATCAGCACCTGCATAAGAATCTCTTACCCATATTTCTTTCCCATTCAGGTATTGGGTCATTTTATCATACAATTTGTCAAACTTCTCCGGATCCAGCGGGATATTGATATCACCCCAGTCCACGGAATCACGTGTGATATCGTCTTTTACTGTAAATTTATCTTTAGGACTGCGCCCCGTGAACTTTCCCGTACTCACAGATAACGCACCTGTATCATTTAAAGTTCCCTGGCCTAAAGCGACAGCCTGATCAGTTAATGTTTCCGAAGAAAGGTTCCAATGTACTTTTCCGGGGGTCAAGCCCAAAGTTTGCAAATCGAAAGATGGATTTTTAATGCCCAATTCTTGCATATCAAATAAAAGATTTTGTGAAAAAAATGTCTGCAAAATTACTAATTATTCGTTGTTAAATAATTATTATTTAATATTGGTTTTTGTAATTTTTTTCAGGCTGTTTTTAATGAGTAAAGTAATATAAACAAAATAAATATGAATATATATTAGTAATATATAAATAATTTTAAAGAAATTTTTGCAATAGAACATTCCTTCTCCGGCAGGTACAAACCGGGACCTTTTCAGCCCGCTCCGCTAACCTTTCAGCCAGTCCAGGAAATCGGTCATCTTTTCTTTGCTTATAGTAATGCTTTCCTGAAAGGGTACATTTAATTCAACCGATACTTTGCGGGACAGGGACTGGTTGATCTCTTTGATCGCGCTTCGGTTTACGATATACTGGCGGTTGGCCCTGTAAAAATCGTCGCCACATATCTGCTGTATGACATCAAGAGATTTGTTGATGTAATAGATTTTCTGCGAAAAAGTATACAGGTGCGTGACTTCATTTTTGATATAGAAGAATGCGATGTCCCTGAATTTTACAGGGATTACTTTATCCTGTTGATAGACCAGCAAAGATTGGGTGACGCCCTGGGACTTTTGTAAGGATTCGAGCACTTTCATAAAGGATGTGCGCTCTTCTGTAAACACAGATTGTAAATTTCTGAACTTTTCTATGGCTTCTTCCACCTTTTTTTCATCAAAAGGCTTAAGGATATAGTGAATCCCGTTGGTATCAAAAGCCTGTAATGCATATTCATCATAAGCAGTACAGAAAACGATAGGCGCGCTCACTTCCACTTCCTGATAGATATCAAAACTCAAACCGTCTCCCAGCTGGATATCACTGAATATTAACTGGGGCATGGGGTTGGATTTAAAATAGGCGACAGCTTCTTTTACAGAACCCAGGATCCTGACGACTTTCAGGTCCGGAGCGACACGTAAGATGGTATCTTTTAAATCTTCTGCCGTTAATTTTTCGTCTTCTACGATCACGATGTTCATAAATCCAAAATTTTGAGGCTCACCGAATAACTGTCTTTATCCTTCCTGATGACCAGGCCGTCCCCCGATAAAATCTGATAACGTTTACGCAGCATATTATGACCATTCCCGGTAGAGACTTCCGTATGTGCTTTAGGCTGTAAGTTATTCTTTACAATTACGTATTCGCCCTCTGCGCATATCTCGGTATAAAGCGGGTTGTCTTCCGTCAGCTCGTTATGCTTAATCGCATTTTCAAGTAATGGCTGTAAGGAAAAGAAGGGAAGCTTTTTATTCCGGATTTCATCTTCCGGGTCAATATTCACTTTATATTGCAAAGCAGGGCCAAACCTCATTTTTTGCATTTCCATATAATCATTACACACTTTCAGCTCTTCCTTAAGTGTAGCGACTCCAGATGTATTGGGAGAAATAGAAACCCTTAAGAAATCCGAAAGCTTTAATAAATAACTTTCTGCCTGCCGGGAGTCTCTTTTGATCAATGTCTTCAGTACATTCAATGCATTGAACAGGAAGTGCGGCTGTATCTGCTGACGCAGGAGCTGATTGATGGCATCGCTGTTGGTAGCTTTTAATTCTGCCAGTTCCAGCCGTATGCGGTTTTTCTCATACTGTTCCAGTACGAAATTCTGGATGAAAAAGATAAAGGAGTATATGACGAAAGTGGCATATATAAAGAACACCAGCAACCTCCATCCCCTAAGGCTGTCCACATTATGGGGTATTTCTATAATGCCGGCCTTCTGGCAAAAAAGAATAATGATATGATGAAGGAAAAAAACAACTAAGGTGCAGCAGTATCCTATGGAATACGTTTTCTTCCATATCCTTTCCGTATTCCGTTTTCTTCTCTGATCAAAATAGTAAATCAGATAGGTGTTGATGGTAAATATCAGAACAAACAATACGGTCAGTGACACTGTTCTGAACAGAAGGTTATTCAGGTCAAAATCCTGTAGAGAAGTAATCAACAGCGTTCCCACCAGAAAGAATAAGAAAAGCTTTCCACTTTCCTTAACCAATACTTTAAGAGGAATTTTAGGACACATATATGCTGCTATTCAAATAAAATTTTACTTTAAAAATAGACAAATTTGCTCATATAAATTCAATATGGCAAAGAAAGTAAGGGGAGCCTGCCGTTTGATGCCATGGCCCTCGTTTTGCTCCTGTGCAGTAAGGAAGACCAGAAGCCATACTTATTGGGTGTCATTATAATCATATCTGCGCTGATGGCTTCCGCCTCAGACAATATTGTTTGTATGATAGACTCAGAAGGGGGTTCCCTCTTGTAATGGTAAACGATATCAACAAGCGTTTGTCTGATATTCTCTTTTTCAGATGCACTGTCTATGGTATTGCTTACATACAGGATCTCGACCTCTGAGCCGTATAGTAAAGCAAACTCCTTGATCTTTTCTATCACACTATCCTGTATCTCCTTTGCCAGGTCACAGGCAAATAAGATCTTTTTGAGGCCCTTATACTTTGCTGTTTCCGGGATCGCCAGTATCGGGAATTCAAGCGTATAAATAGCAGCAGTTGTCGTATTGCCCAGCAGGTCCTGCTCGAAGGTCTTCTGAGGCATTCCCAGTACCAGCATCCTGCAGTTATTTTCCTGGTAGACCGTTTTGATCTCGTCCGGAAAGTCACCCATTCTTACTTCGGCAGTAACAGGAATACCATGCTCCCGGGAAAGCGATGCCGCATATGCTTCCATCTCTTTCTTGCGGCTTTCGAACATGGCATCTATTCCCGCGGTGCCGATCAGTGAGTTCGCTGTATGAGAGGATACTTTGAACAAGTGGAACAATATAACGGATCCCGTGGCGACCTTTACCGCTTCCATAGCATATTCGGTTGCATTCCGGGCTATTGAAGATAAATCTGTAGCAATAAGTACCGACTTCATAATATATTAGTTTTTAATGGTAAGCACTCTTCTGATCTTTCCCATTCGTCATTTCCACAAGAGTGCTTACCCTGATTTGATTGTTTTTAGTATTCAGATTTAATGCTCATCCTTAAAATCCGGGTTCATCTCATAATCTGCTGTGATCAATTGTGCATAATCGGGTTTCCTGCCTTTGCTGAACCTTCTCGTAAGACTGTCGAAAACGGAATATACCACCGGCACAATCACCAGTGTCAGGAACAAAGAGGATAAGAGCCCGCCGATGATCACCAGGGCCAAACCCCTGTTCATATCAGCACCATCCCCGGTGGCTATCGCAATCGGCACCATCCCGATGACCATGGCTATTGTGGTCATTAAGATAGGACGGAAACGTGCATGGTTGGCAGCCACCAGCGCATCATAAGTAGAGTATCCTTCTTCTTTCCTGTGGTTGGCAAAGTCTACCAGCATAATCGCGTTCTTCGCTACCAGGCCGATCAGCATGATAATTCCCAATATCGTAAAGATATTTAAGGTCTGGTTGAACAAGGCCAGGAACAGCAAGGCGCCGATAAAAGAAAGCGGAATGGAGAACAATACCACGAAAGGTGTCACAAAGTTGTCATACAACGCCACCATCACGAAGTACACCAATACGATCGCAATCATCAATGCCAGTCCCAAAGAGCCAAATCCTTCTTCCTGGTTTTCCATATTTCCACCCCATTTGTAAGACAGGCCCGGTGCTCTTTCCAGCTTGGAGAACTGCTCCTCCCATTCTGCAGCGATGGTACCTGCCGGTCTTCCCACTACCTGTGCCTGGATAGAAACTGAAGGCGACTTGTCCCTTCTTTCCAGCAATGTAGGTCCTGATCCGTAGATTACGTCTGCAAACTGTTCCAGCATGATGGACTGGCCCTGGTTGTTGATAAACTTCAGCGCTTTCACATCTTCTATTTTTGCCCTGCCGATCTCATCGTACCTGATATTGATATCGTACTCCCTGTCGCCCTCTGTGAACTTCGCATCAGTATTGCCCGAGAAGGCAGTCTGCATCGCCAGGCCTACGGTAGCCACATTCAGGCCTAAGGAATTCATCTTGTCCCGGTCTACTTTTACATTGATCTCCGGATTACCGTCTTCAGAAGTAAGCTTAACCTCTGTAGCCCCCGGGACTTTGCGCAGCAGGTCTGCAGCCTGATTGGCAAAGACCAGGGCATCTGCCTGGGATGATGCGATCACCGTCAGGTTCAGCGGTGCATTCTCTGCCCCCATCAATCCCATATTCACGGTTTTTACTTTAGCCCCTACCAGTACATGCTCCATTTCTCTTTTCAGTTTTGCAGAGAAGACCTTGGTGGATTCTTTCTTCCTGTGCGCATCTGATACAAAAATGTGTATCTCGGATTTATATTTCGTACCGCTTGTAGAGGCCATACCGTCTGAAGCCTGTCCTACGGTAGTGATCATTCGCTCGATTTCCGGTTTCTGTGCCAGGTATTGCTCTGCCTTCTGGGTAAGGAAATTGGTTTGTTCGATAGATGCATCTTTGTTCAGCTCGAGCTGCAGGTAAAATTCTCCCTTGTCATTTCCCGGGAAAAAATCCGAACCGATGTATCCCTTTCCGACCAGCATAATGGAGGCGAAAAACAACACCATCGTTAAACCCAGGGCAATCAATTTGTTTCTTCTTCTTTTGAGTGACCATTTTAGAATATTACCGATACCATTGGTCAGTCTGGTCAACCCCCTTTCGAAGGAGTTCAGGATTCTGCCGAAGATGGATTTCGGATTGAGGTGCTCCAGTTTTCCAAAACGGGAATACAACCAGGGTACTACAGTAAAGGAAACCAGCAAAGACAGGAGTGTAGCGATGACAACCGTAACCGTAAACTGTCTCAGGATATCAGATACCAGACCTGTCGACAAGGAGATGGGAAGGAATACCACTACGATCACCAGGGTAATCGCTGTAACGGTAAAGCCGATTTCTTTGGCTCCGTCAAAGGCGGCACGGACCTTATTCTTACCCATTTCCATATGACGGTGTATATTCTCTATCACCACAATCGCATCATCCACCAGGATACCTACCACGAGCGACAATGCCAGTAAGGACATCAGGTTCAGGGTATAGCCCATCAGGTACAGCCCGATGAACGTAGCGATCAATGACAGGGGAATCGCCACCATGGTAATGGCAGCATTCCTGAGGCTGTGCAGGAAGAATAACATAATCACGCCTACCAGGACAATCGCCAGCACCAGGTCAAACATAACATTGTTGGCGGCTTTCAGGGTATAATCTGTGGTATCGCTACCTATGGTAATATCTACGCCCTGCGCTGCAAAATCTTTTTCTACAGAGGCTATGATGGTTTTTACTTTTTCCGATACGGCTACCGCATTGGCATCGGATTGCTTAAACACCTGGAGCAGTACCGTATTCTGCTGATCTATCCGCGCTATCTTTTCTGCATCTTTGATACCATCCTGTACATCAGCCACATCACTCAGTCGTATCATCACACCCTGCGGAGTAAACAGGGGCAGGTTCCTCAGCTCATCCAGATCGGCAAACTTTCCTGCCAGCCGGATGGTGGTCTGGTTATCCCTGCTCTTGATATTCCCTGTGGGGAAGTCCATATTCGAAGCAGCTATCATCTGCTGTATCTGGGATATGGTCATCCCGTAGCCCTGCAGTTTTTCAGGATTGACACTTACCTGTATTTCTCTTTCTTCACCTCCCACCATATCTACTTTGGCTACCCCGTCGATACGGGCGAATACCGGTTGGATTTTCTGGTCTAATAAATCGTAGAGCTCTTTTTCTGAAAGGTTGGATGTGGCGGTAAGGTTGATGATCGGCACATCGTCCAGGGAGAATTTATTCAATGATGGGGTCTTGGCATCTTCGGGCAAGTCATTGACAACGGCATTGATTTTTCTCTGAGCATCGGTCAATAAGAAATTCACATCGGCAGTACTGTTCAATGTAATCATAACAATGGATACGCTTTCCATTGATTTGGATTCAATCTTTTTGACATTCTCGAGAGAAGATACCGCATCTTCTATCTTTTTGGTTACCGAATTTTCCACTTCCGAGGGAGCTGCACCCGGGTAAATGGTCTGAATGGAGATTACATTCACTTCGAATTTGGGTACCAGTTCATACCCCAGTTGCGTGTAAGAGAGGATCCCTCCCAATGTCAACAGCAAAAATATGACTATGATGATACTGGGCCTCTTAATGGATATTTCTGAAATTTTCATCGTATATTCTTTTCCTTTAAATGGGGTTATTTAATAATTTCTACAGGAGTTTCGTTCAATAGGTTGATCTGGCCTGTAGTGATTACCTGTTCTCCCTGCTGGACTCCGGAAATGATTTCAACATAATCTCCAAAGTTTCTGCCGGGTACTACCTGCGTCAACATGGCCTTGCCCTCTTTTACGACAAAAACCTGATTGGAGCTTACATTACCCACAAACGCG
This sequence comes from Taibaiella sp., assembly GCA_019739295.1. The sequence continues at coordinate 35,787 of JAHHDV010000021.1, read as the reverse complement.
GTTCTCGGAATAACAAAAACGCTGGAAGTGCCGTTCGCCCCGAAACGAGCGGTACCATACATCCCGGCTTTAAGATCGTTGTTTGCATTGTTCCTGATCTCTAATTCTACCGGGAAGTTCAGGCTCGCATCAGCTTTGGGAGCGATGAAGGTGACGACACCTTCCCATGACTGGTTGGGAAGCACCGTAGTTTCTACTTTTACAGGTTGCCCGATGCTTACGGAAGCAATATTCTTTTCATCCACATTTATTTTTAATTTCAGGGTAGATACGTTGACCACCTCGAAAAGCTGCATCCCGGGATTGACATACGAACCCGGCTCTATCATCCTTTTGTTGACGATCCCTGCGAATGAAGCAGTGATGTTGACATCCGAAGCGGTAAGCTGCGCGCTGCGGAGGTTGTTCTTTGCATTTTCCAGCTGAAGGTTTACCTGGTCCAGTTGCTGTTTGGTAACACCGCCTGTTTTAAAGGCATTCTCGAAACGTTCTACCTCTGCTTTCGCGTTGTTATATACAGCTTGTGCATTCGAGACGGTGACATTTTGCTTGTCTGCCTCGATAATGGCCAATGTTTGCCCTGCTTTTACAAAGGCTCCTTCGGCTACCAATACCCTTGCTACCTTACCCGAGGCCTCAGCAGAGATCATGACTTCCTGTTTTGCGGAAAAAAACACCATTGGTTATATATTCCAGATTCAGCTCTCTGTTCTCCGCAACTTCAGCACGTACTGTAACCGCGGTGTTTTTTTTGCGCTACGATTTCTGTAACCTTGGCATTTGCATTTTGATTTTTATTCAGTACAAAAATGATTCCTGCTATGGTAGCAATGGCGATGATGCTGCTTATAATAATTCTTTTCATTTTTTCCTTTTTGATGGTGTGTTATTATTTAGTTTGATTGGGTATAATAAGTCTTTAGTTCTCCTTTTGCCTTTACCAGTTGGATCTCTGCAAGTTTATAATCCAACAATGCATTGGTATAGTTATTCCGGGCATCGGAATACGAGGTTTCTGCATCCAGCAGGTCGGTAAGCGTGGCTAACCCGTTATTGTAATTATTCTCAATGTCATTCAATACATCCTTCGCCAGGTCCATATTTGCTTTTTGGGTATTAAGGGTTATCAACGAATTATTGATCTGTGTATATGCATTTTCCGTAGCCATGCTCAGTGCCAGTTTGGTATCTTCCAGGTCAGCCTGGAACTTGTCGATCTCAATCTGTGCCTGATTGATTTTGGCACGGGTGGCAAAGCCGGTGAAGATCGGCACCCTCAGGTTCAATCCTATACCGGAAAAGTTAGACCAATTGACACCCCGTTCTGAACCTGAAAACCAGGGGAACTGGCTGCCCATGCCCATATACCCGTAATTGGCTGTAAGGCTTAAAGAAGGGTACCTCTGGGCTTCGATTGCTTTTTTATTCATTCTGAGCAATTCCCCCTGCTTTTCCATCAGCTGGATTTCTGTTCTGTGCGCTACGCCATCAGTTTTCTCTAATTGCACATACCTGTCTACTTCAAACGTGTTTTCCGGGAGGGTGATCGGTGTCTGGATATCCATTCCTATCAGATATTTCAAAGCGTTTTCCTGAAGTGTCAACGCATTTAGAAGCTGCTGCTTGGAGCTCATTAGATTATTGAGCGCAACATTCATCCTGTCCAGATCTATTTTTTTTTGCCAGCCCATTTTCGTAAAGGCTGGATAATACATCCCTTATTCTGGTTGTATTGCCTATCGTACTTTCTATAGTTTTGATCTGGGATTTGGTTTTAAACATTTCATAATAGCTGTTCGCCACCTTTTCTATGATCTGTTCCTCGGTAAGCTCAGCATTGATCAGATAGAATTCCCTTGTGTTTTTGGCTGCTTTCAATCCTTCAAACACAGCCATATTGAAGATCTGCTGATCGAGCTGTAGGGTAGCCGTAGTCTGCCAGGGCACCCCCATTTCAATCACTGTAGTCTGTCCACCCATATTCAATGCCATTTTTTGTAAGATGGCATTATAGGTAAGGCCGGCACTTCCATTGATCTGGGGAAGTGCATTTGCCCTTACCTCTTCGATCTGGTATTCACTGTTTTTAATATCCAGTTGTGCCTTTACCGCTTCGACTTTGTGCTCCAATGCATGACTTACGGCACTTTCCAGAGTCAGTTCTGATTGCCCATAGGCAAATACTCCGGTGATGAGCATCACAGCCATTGCAGAGATTGTCTTTTTCATCATTTATTTTTTATAGTTGTATAGGTTTGAAAGGATTCATGATGAGATATGAGCAGCACGCATCATTTCCCAAAGCATATGAAATGCAAAACTGGTATAATGCTGCAGATGCTAAAAAGCGGAGAACTGTGAAACGGACAAATTGCGGGGTGAATGGAATATGACGCTACATTAAAAAAAACGCAATCCATTTCACGGCCGATTTTAGCCGTTTCACGGATCTGGTACTTTCCCGGAGCAGAAAACCGAAGGACATTTGCCCTCAAGAAAAAGCATAGCAAATGCGCTTTCGAAAAAACATTAAATAACAAACCAAACAGAAAAAATGAAAAAACTAGTTTTAGTATTAGCAAGTGCCGCTATCGCGCACACCGGATTTTCTCAAATCACCATAGACCCTGAAGCAGGCGCTAACTTCTCTACTATCCGTACCAAAATCGGTGATAATGATGCTACCACTTCAGATAATGCTACCGGGTTCAATGTAGGAGTAGGCGTAAATATGGATCTGGGGAGCGGATTGTATGTAAAACCCGGGCTTAACTACCAGCTATTAGGTGGTAAGACAGAGGTTGCAGGAGTAACCACAACTACGAGCATGCATTACTTACAGGTGCCTGTAAACCTGGGCTACCGGTATCATTTTTCCCCTGATGCAGGTTCGATCTTCGTAGAAGCGGGACCATACATAGGATATGCACTTTCAGGTAAAAACAAAATCGAAGGACTTCCCACAGGGGATATAGAAAACGATATCACTTTCGGAAGTGAGGATGCGGAAACAAACCCGTTTGACTGGGGCTTTAACTTCAACCTCGGGTATGAAACCCCCTGGGGCGTATATGTAAAAGGCGGATATGGCCTTGGCCTTGGCAATTTATCCAATGTAGCTGATGTGACCAACAATATCAACAGGTGGAACGTCGGTGTCGGATACAGGATTAAATTATAATAAATTTCCTGAAAAGTTATTGTTGTAATAATGTCGGGCACCTAACAGGTGCCCGACATTATTTTTGCTATGCAACATTTGGTTAAAAGTATAATATTGACCGTAAAAGATGCTACTTTTAGCTTTGAAAAAACGATAACCTATATGAAGATAACCTTTCACGGGGCAGCTCAGACGGTAACCGGTTCAAAACATTTATTGGAATTTGACAATGGGAAAAAGGTTTTATTGGATTGTGGTATGTTTCAGGGAATGGGATTACAAACCCTGGAGCTCAACCAGCAATTTGGTTTTGATCCGGCAGAAATAGATGCTGTGATCCTCTCCCATGCACATATCGATCATACCGGCTTATTGCCGAGGCTGGTGAAGCAGGGATTCAATGGCTCTATATACTGTACGGAAGCTACTGCAGCATTTACGGAAGTACTTCTGAAGGACAGCGCTTATATCCAGGAGATGGATGTGCAGCATGTGAACAAACGCAAACAAAGGCAGGGCAAGCCGCTGGTTACTCCTTTGTACGGAATGGATGATGCAGCCCGGGTCTTCCCTTTGTTTGTCATCCGGGATTATAATCAATGGTATGAAATATTCGATGGTGTGTTCTTCCAGTATAAAGAGGCCGGGCATATCTTAGGTTCGGCCTTTGTCCAGGTAAAATGGAACCGGGACGGGAAGGAGCAGGTGCTGACCTTTAGCGGGGACATCGGCAGGTACAATGACGATATCCTCCAGTCGCCGGCTACGTTTTCCCAATCAGATTATATCCTGTTGGAATCTACTTACGGGAATAAGCTTCATGGTGCCTTCGTTGATACCATCGAACTATTGCTCCGACATATCATCCATACATGTGTGGAGAAGAAAGGAAAGCTCATCATCCCGGCATTCAGTGTGGGAAGGACCCAGGAGCTGCATCTATGCGCTGAACAGATTGTCCCTCGAAAAAACGATTGCCCAAGGTCGATTATTACCTGGATAGCCCGATGTCCATCGAGATCACAGAGCTGACCAAGAAATTTCCCCGGCCTGTTCAATACACATGTCAGGGAAATATTAAAAAATAGACGAAGACCCCCTTTGATTTCCCGGGTTTGCAATACATAGAGAAAGCAGAGCAGTCGAAGAAGCTTAACGGGCTTAAAGAAACCGGCGGTCATTATATCTGCATCCGGAAATGGCAGAGGCCGGAAGGGTAAAGCATCATATTGCCAACAATATAGAAGATGGCAGGAATACTATCCTTATTGTGGGATATTGTGAGCCGGAATCGCTGGGAGGCAGGTTGGCAGCCGGTGCCGCAGAAGTAGGCATATTCGGAGAGCGCCATTACGGTCATTGCAGAAGTAGCCAAAAATCTCGAGTTTGAGCGCGCATGGTGATTACGCAGACCTGATGAAATGGATCTCCTGCCAGCATCCGGAAGAAGTCAGAAAAATCTTCCTGGTACATGGAGAACCGGAATCTCAATTGCCGTTCAGGGGACCGTTTGGAGCATATGGGATTTCAGGCATGTGATCATCCCGAAGCGGCACCAGAGTTTTGAATTGTAATGCCCAGGGGCTGTGTTGCCGGTTTGTAAACATCCGGACGGTGTCACATTCAGGCTATTTGCCATAGAGGCTTTGGGTCAATCACGGCTTAGTATCTCCATAGAAGACGTCAGCAACCTTTCCAACGCTACACCCAGCTTCCGGGTAATCTCTTCAAGATGCAGGATGTCGATAGCCGTTGCTTCATCATCGGTGTGGTGGTAATATTCATAAGAATTGAGATCAAAAAGTGCTCAATGTATGGGGCCGGTATCTTCATTACCTGGTAGAAGGGGTAATTGTCAGAATGTTCGAATAGCCGGTACATTTCACCCATTTCAAACCGGACCGCCCAATTCTGAGCCATATAAACCGGTTGATGCAGGCACCCATATCCGAATGATCCCAGCCCGTCATATATACTTTGCCCGGTGCTAGGAGCATAAGGGGGCTCCCAGCATTTCCAAATTGATGACATACGCCAGGTGGATGTCATCCCGTTTCATCCACCGGGCCATATGCAGAGAACCCAGCAAACCGGATTCTTCAGCGGAGAAACAGGACAACCAGCAGGTTATACTGAAGCCTGGTATCCTTTAGTCCTGAAGCTATGGATAAAACAGCAGCTACTCCGCTGGCATTATCATTGGCACCGTTAAAGATATGATCTGTACCCGGTTCGCCTGCCACAGTGCCCAGGTGATCCAGATGGGCAGACAGGATGACAAACCGGTCAGTCGGTTCTGCAGCCGGGATGATGCCCACTACATTGTAGGTATGGATATCACCGGAGCTGAACGAATCCCTGTATCCATACCCGAAGTAAGGGGCGATGCCTGCATCTTTTAAATAAGATTCGACCCAGGTCACAGCTTTCTCCCATTCCGGAACTGCCCGGAGCTCGCCCTTCAAAGGAGTCATCGCTAAGGATGCGCATCACTTCTGCTGCAGTATACCGGGTTGTCTGTGCCCATGATGTAGCTGTACAGAAGAGCCTGTCATGATATAAACAGAAGTAAGCAAAGGTTTTTCATAAATATGTAATGAGCTTATTTAGCATTTAATTGGCGAAGCTGGTCCACGCGTTCTGCCTCTTCTTTCTTTAATTGCTGCAATGCTTTAGGTGCAGGTAAGTAATTCTGGATATCCAAGGGCTTTCCGGGCTCTTTTCTTAAAGAGCCATCCTCCACCACCACCTGTCTGTTTTGTTTATCAGCAGATCATGAACCAGAGGAATCACGGATATCTCCCGATGGTGTGCCTCTTCTATTGCATGGATCAAATCTGAGGGAATCAGTGAGTGCAGGATCAGGTGTGACCGTTCCGGGAGTTTCTATATGATGATGTGTCGTCTGCCATTCGGAAGCAGCGATCAGGTTCTTTACTTCTTCATCAGTAGTGGCTTTACCGCCATGATGGACGACCAGTTCCAGATCTTTATGCAGGCCGTTCAGTTTTTTATATATGGTGTATATAATATTCTTGTATTTGTCCAGCAGGAATTGCAGGAGGACAGGGTTAAATGTACTTATAGAAATATGCATCCAGTTCGAAAAATACGACCAGTGTAATGCGTGAGCTATGCTGGGTGTAGGGCTCATGGTGCCTGACATACAGGTCTTTGCTTTTGGCATATAACTTCCATAAGATCCTGCGCACATCATCCCCTGTCTCGTATGTTTTGAACTGAAGCCATTCGCCGGGATGGTATAATACCTGATCCGTAGCTGTGTTCTCTTCGTGGTATACCCGGGGGGCAAACAGGCTGCTCTTCCATTCTGAGTACAGCGGGCTCTCTGGAGAATGTACTGACGCTATACAGTGCCGCGGGTAAACGATACATCCTCAGGAAATCCAAAAAGAGTAAATCCATCTCCTGGACAGTATATACCCGGATGTGAACAATCGGTAATTCCATGGTAAACTTACCGATGGGTATTTTGTGAATGAATGTAGGCCGCTGATTTCGTTCTCGATACCAGATCATCGCCTGGAGTTTGCCCAGCAGGGGCTTGAGATATAAGGGGATATTGCCCTTTATGAAGCCGCTTTTCACATGTTTGACTCCCGATTCAAGGATGTTTTTGAACAGGGCCTTTTTCCCGAATTGAAAGATTAAAAAACTAAAGAAGACGGTAACTGTGGAGAACAGAAACACGATCAATACAAACCAGAACGCAATAACGACCAGAAGGTTGACGAATGGGTAATTGAAGATACCGGCATCCGGCAGCCGGGGATGATATTGGTATGCAAAATAGTAAAGCACCCCAATCCACCCCAATACCAACCAGAAATTTAGCCGGACAGGCAGCCGGGCTCGGAACTTGGATAAGCCGGAAAGCATATATGTAGTCAAGGTAAATTCGGAATGTAATGAATGATAAAGATAAAGCAGATTTTGAAACGTGATGAAAATATATGCCTTGTGATGAAACGGTGAGAGGAGAACTTCCTAAAAGATGCAGGTTGAACCCGTTCATTTCATTCCTGACAATTCTGTCCCTGCAATCTCAATAAGATTTTTTATTTTTATCCTTTTCAATCAAATCAATCAAATGAACCAGCGGCAAGAGAAGAACCAATGGAAGACATGGCACACGGCTGTCCTGGTATCCCTGGTGGTATATATCCTGTTGTTCTATTGGTTTACTGTATACTGGAGATGAGTACCTTAGACTGGATTATACTTTCTGCTACCCTTCTATGCATTATTGTATATGGCGTATATAAAGGGAGAGGCCAGACCGGGTCAGACAGTTTTATCCTGGCAGGCAAAAACCAGCCCTGGTACACCGTGCTCATCGGTATCATGGCCACACAGGCCAGTGCGATCACCTTTATATCCGGCCCGGGACAATCCTATAGTGACGGAATGCGGTTTGTACAATATTATTTTGGATTGCCTTTAGCCATGGTCGTCGTCAGTGCTGTGTTTATCCCTTACTTCCAGAAGCAGAAAGTTTATACGGCCTACCAGTTCCTGGATACCCGCTTTGACCGGAAGACCCGGATTTTTACCGGTATATTGTTCCTTTTCTCGAGAGGAATATCTACAGGCATGAGCGTGCTGGCTCCCGCTATTGTGCTTTCTGCCATCTTTCACTGGAATATAGAGATCTGCAGTATCCTTATCGGGGGCTTCCTGATCATCTATTCTATTACCGGCGGTGCAAAAGCCATTGCCCATACCCAGAAGCTGCAGTTTGCCATCATCATCGGTGCCATGATCCTGGCCGGGGTGTGGGTGGTCCGCATGATGCCGGAAGGTGTCGGGTTGGGAGAAGCTTTATTGCTGGCCGGGAAGTCCGGTAAGCTCAATGTGATCACCACGGATTTTAACCTGAATGATAAGTTCAACATATGGTCGGGCATTATCGGGGGTTTCTTTCTGGCGCTGTCTTATTTCGGGACGGATCAGAGCCAGGTGGGGAGGTACCTGACCGGTAAGGACCTCAGGAGTGCAAGAATGGGCATATTGATGAATGGTATCGTCAAGATCCCGATGCAGTTTTTTATCCTGTTGTTGGGAGCCTTGCTCTTTAGCTTTTTCCTCTTGCAGAAAAGTCCCGTTTTCTTCAATCAATATGCCTTGGAGCAAGCGCAAAAGGCACGTCCTGAGCAGATGCGGCTGGTCGGGGAGGAATATCAATCGGTGGTAAACAATAATGAAGCCATTGCCCGGCAGCTGTTACAGGCTGATCGCAACGGCGCAGAAGCAGAGGTACACCATTTACAGTTGCAATTGCAGCAAGGTATTCATCATTCAGATTCCCTTAGGGGAACGGTTACCCAGGTCATCCGTGACCATCAGCTGCCTGTAGAGGAGAAGGATGTGAATTATGTGTTTTTATATTTTGTCCAGCATTACCTCCCTGCAGGCGTGGTAGGGCTTATCTTCGCTATTATCTTTCTCGCCAGCTGGGGATCGATCTCGGCAGCCCTGAATTCACTGGCTTCGGCTACACTGATCGATTTCCACCAATTGATGCGGAAGGAAAAAATGAATAACCGGCAGGAGCTGGCGTATGCGCGCTGGTATACATTGTTCTGGGGTGTATTCAGCATATTGACGGCCATATTTATCGCTAAGAGTATGGGTTCCCTTATAGAGGCGGTGAATGTATTGGGGAGCTTATTCTATGGCCCGATATTGGGTATATTCCTGGTTGCATTTTTCTTTAAAAGCATCAAAGGCTCTGCGACCTTCTGGGCAGTGGCCGTTTCGGAAATCATCGTTATTGCTTTTTACTGGTGGGATGTAGTGGCCTTCCTTTGGTTAAATGTAGTAGGTGCACTCGCTGTCATCCTGCTGGGTGCGCTATTCCAGTCCTTCAGGCGATCCCGCCGCTCTGCAGACAGCTGATATCTCTTCCGAAAATTAACAGGAAGATGAATAAAATTACCAGTCCATTCGTTAGGATGTTCAGTACTTTTGCAGCTTCATGAACTGGAAATCGACATCCGGAGCTACATTAAGGCTGGCCGGCCCCATCATTATGGGAGAGCTGGTACAGATGGCTTTGCACATCATTGATGCTGCGATGGTAGGTGCGGTAAGCTACAGGCACCTGGCTGCTTCTTCCCTGGCATTTGGGATCATTACCATGCCTTTTGTATTCGGTATTGGTATCACCATTGCTATTGCACAGATGTCCTCTTTGTTCAAGGGGCTGAATGACGCACAAAAGGTGTCTCACTATTTTTTCAATGGAATGTTCATCTCCATTTGCACTGCGATAGGGATCAGCCTGGGCATTTATTTTGGTTCGGATATCGTATTTCACCTGGGGCAGGATCACGATGTGGCCGTACTGGCCCAGCCTTTCCTGGAGCTATTGGCGATCTCCTTGATTCCCATGATATGCTTCATAGCATGCAAGCAGTTTGCAGACGGATTAGAATATACCAAAGTGGCCATGACCATATCGATCATTGGGATACCCATCAACGCGGCACTCAACTGGTTGTTGATTTTCGGGAATTGGGGACTGCCCAGGCTGGAACTGAATGGTGCAGGATGGGGGACATTGATTACACGGACCATGATGCTGGCGGCCATGCTGGTTTACCTCTTCCGTTCCCCATTATTCAGGAAGTACTGGAAAGTCATCCGGAGGGAATGGTTCCTGTCCTGGAAAACCTGCAAAAAGCTGCTTCATATCGGTATTCCTACTGCATTCCAGATTGTGCTGGAAGCAGGCGCTTTTGCGATATCCGGGATCCTGGTCGGGTTGATCAGTGCAGAAGCTCAGGCCGCACACCAGATAGCGATTAGTATTGCTTCCTTTACTTTTATGGTATCTATGGGCCTGTCGCAGGCATGTTCTATCCGTATCAGCAATGCGTTCGGCAGAAGGGACGGCAATGCGATCAGCATGATCGGTAAATCTACTATGGTGCTGGCGATCGGCTACGGGTTATTCTGTGCCATTTTTCTGAGTGCCTTCCGGCATCACCTGCCGATGCTGTTCAATGATGACCCGGAGGTGCTGTACATAGCTTCTACCCTCATCATCTGGGCTGCTGTATTCCAGATCCCTGATGCGACCCAGGCGATTGCTGCCGGTGCACTCCGGGGCATCCGGGATGTCAGGGTTCCTACCGTATATATCGCGTTAGGGTATTGGGTCTTTGGCGTGCCATTGGGGTATGGCCTGGCATTTTATCTCGGGTGGGGCGCTTCCGGCATCTGGATCGGGTTCATTATTTCCCTGGGTTTTGTAGGGGTCATGCTGGCCTCAAGATTTATCAGGAGCAAGGTGATAATGAAGCTAAGCCAGGGCCGGAATGGCTTATCTTAACCACTTCTTCTATCCTCCAAGAATAATTTAATATAAACGAAACACAGAGTTCATACTGCCGGGCGATATCTTTGCACATTATTAAATCCAAATATCATTGCAGCGCTCTTTCATTGTTTTATATAATCCGATATCGGGGACCCGAAGCAAAAAGACCCTGCTGCAATGGCTGACCCGAAAGCTTCAAAAAGAAGGTTATGCTTTTTCCCTCCATCCGACGGATCCGGGTGGCCAATACCAGGAGCTGATCGGAAAAATACGGGAAGAAGGGATCACGGATGTGATCATCATAGGCGGAGACGGCACGGTAAACGATGTGGTCGGTCCTTTGAGGGAATCGGAGGTCCGGTTTGGTATCATCCCTATGGGAAGCGGCAATGGACTGGCGCTGTGTGCCGGCATTTCCAAACAGAAAGAAAAAGCCATGGATATTATTCTGAACGGATACACTTCCTGGGTGGACGGATTCCTGGTCAATCAGAAGTTTGCCTGCATGCTGTGCGGTATCGGTATGGATGCAGAAATCGCCCACCGTTTTGCAAGGAATAAAAGAAGAGGATTATCCACATATATCAAAGAATCTGTACTTCAGTTTTTTAAAGCAAAACCTTTCCGCTTCTCCCTGGAAAGCCCGGAATATGCGATCTCCGTTCAGGCTATGTTTATCAGTATAGCCAATAGCAACCAGTTCGGGAATCATTTCACCATTGCTCCCCGGGCGTCTCTGAGTGACGGCAGGCTGGATATCGTGGTGATCAAAAAAATGAATAAGCTGAAACTATTATGGCAGGTGGGCAAACAGGTGTTGAAAGGGAAGCCGCAAAAGAAAATAGATGATTCCGAAAAAGTGCTTTACTTCCAGACCACAGAGATCACCGTACACAACCCGCAGAGTGCCCGGGTTCATATCGACGGGGATGTGGTGCCGACAACCGAACGTCTTGAATTCCGGGTTTTACCCAAAGCCTACCGGCTCATGGTGCCCCAAAGCGAAGATCCGGACAAAATCTTACATTAACGGTTGTTCAACTCGAATGCTTATACTATTTCTGTACTTCTGCTTTGGCTAATTTTCCTTTCATCCTGCCATTTTTTATCTTATATACCGTATCACCGGATTTAGACCTCCGGATAGCGGCAAAGGAATGAAAGTCCTTCACTTCTATGAGACCGATATCCTCTTTGGAAAGTTCTCCTACCTGGGACAGGAATCCGACGATGTCAACCTTGTTGACCTTGTTCTTCTTGCCGTGAGGAAAGTAGAGGGTAACCCATTTGGGCTTGTCCGGTATAATATACTCCTGAGGTATGTCTTTCTCCCCGATCTCCATATCCACATAATCCCGGAAAGTCTCATTACCACTTAGCATACAGATGATGGTGCCACTGGCATCCATCCTTGCCGTTCTCCCGTTCCTGTGGTTGAAGATGTCGCCGGTATGTGGCATCTGGTAATGTATCACGAACCGGATGTTGGGTATATCCAGTCCCCGGCTGGCGATGTCTGTAGTGACGAGGAAGGATGCGGAACCGTTCTTGAACCGGGTAATGGCGGCATCCCTGTCCCTTTGCTCCAGGGATCCATGGTAATAGACATTGTGCAATCCTCTTTCTTTGAGAAAAATAGAGATCCGCTCTACCGTTTCTTTATGGTTACAAAAGATCACCGTGCTCCTGTTCCCGATTTCACACAATAGCTTCAGTAGATCCTCCGCTTTTTCCTCTTCCTTACTTCTTGTATACTGGTAAATGATCTTCTCCCACTCATACGCTTCTTCTTTGACAAAATTGAGCACCTTAGGATCTGCCATTTGTGCAAACTCCGGAGTCTCCACCGCCCGGGTTGCTGAAGAATAGATCCTTCTGGTAATATTCGGTAAGGAAGAAACGATGAATTCTATTTCTTCAGCATACCCGAATTCCAGGGATTTATCAAATTCATCAAGGACTATGGAATGAATGGTATCCGTCCGGATGCTTCCCCTTCGGATATGATCGGCCAGCCTGCCGGGAGTACCGATGATGAGCTTCGGGGCCTGGATCAGTTCATTCTCCTCGATCTCCCGCTTATGCCCCCCGTAGCAAACCGTTACTTTAAACCCTGTTCCCATCTGCTTGAATACGGACTCGATCTGTACAGCGAGCTCCCGTGTAGGTACGATGATCATTGCCTCGGTCCGGAATGCGGGCTCATCAAATTGCTTCCACAAGGAGATCAAAAAAGCCAGTGTCTTACCGGTCCCGGTATTGGAAAGCAGGATGATATCATTGTGCACTTCTGAAGCAGCAATAGTGGCTTCCTGCATTTCATTAAGCGATTCGATGCTGAACTGAGATAAAATGTGCTGAAGGTCGGTCTGCGGCATGCCAATATTTTAAGAATATGAAAGGATTAATGCTCAAAATTAATGATATTTGAACGACTGAAGGTGAAAAAAGAAAATCTGAAAATTTAAACAATAGAAGTATCCATGAGTCAAAGGGATTTGGAAGGGAAAAAAGCTCCCCTGTTTACAGGGACCGATCAGGATGGGAATAAGATAACACTCAAAGATTACATAGGTAAAAAAGTAATTTTGTACTTTTACCCGCATGATATGACACCCACCTGTACGGTCCAGGCCTGTAATCTCCGGGATGCATATGTGTTGCTGGGCAGGAAGGGAGTGCAGGTGATCGGTGTAAGTACAGATGATCCGGCCCAGCACCGGAAATTTATAGCCAAGAACAGTCTCCCCTTTCCTTTAATAGCAGATACAGACCTGAAGATCAATAAAAAATATGGTGTGTGGCAGTTGAAAAAATTTATGGGAAGGGAATTTATGGGAACGGTAAGGACGACCTTCCTGATCAATGAAAAAGGGATCATAGAGCATATCATTCGTAAACCAAAAAGTAAAATACATTCAGAGGAAATCATGCAGCTCTGGGATCTTTAAAAATGTTTTAAACACATAAACATGAAAGCAATAAAAAAAATCATTACGATTACATTTTTGATCGGCGTATTGCCGGTAATGGGCCAGGCTCAGAATTTCAATGATCTGCTCAATACGGTTTTTGGTAAGAACAATACCACCAACCGCAATTCTACGAAGCAAAGCGGGAGTGGCCTGGGAGCAGGGTTGAGTGAACTGGATATCTCCAATGGCCTGAGGGAAGCACTTACGCTGGGTGCCAATAATGCCTCTAAGAAACTCTCTATCCAGGACGGCTTTTTTAAGAATGCAGCGATCAAGATACTGATGCCTCCCGAGGCCAGAAAAGTAGAGCAGACCTTAAGACAGGTAGGTTTAGGCTCTTTAGCTGACCAGGCGATTCTCTATATGAACAGGGCTGCCGAGGATGCAGCTTCCAAAGCAGCGCCTATCTTTATCAATGCCATCACCAAGATCACACTGAATGATGCGCTCGGGATACTGAGAGGCGGCAACAATGCAGCGACCAACTACTTGAAAAGCAGGACCCAACAGGAGCTGATGTCCGCTTTCAGCCCTGTAATCAAGCAATCTCTGGACAAGGTCGGTGCACAGAAAGCCTGGGAACAGGCTTTTAATGCGTACAATCAACTTCCGATGGTATCCAAAGTAAATACGGACCTGACACAGTATGTCACCCAAAAAGCAACCGATGGCATGTTCTTGACGATCGCGGAAGAAGAAATGAAGATCAGGCAAAACCCTATGGGGCAGGCTTCAGATCTTTTAAGAAGAGTATTTGGAAGCAAGTAGCAGAATGGACGTGAAGAACAATGCATACCCGGGGTTGTCTTCGCAAAGACGGGTTGTAACAGCAGGTGTTTTTTAGCGTTGAAATAAAAAAGGATGGCAATTCAAAGATAATTGCCATCCTTTTTTTATGTACCATTTCTCTTAATGATATTGATAAGCAAATCCGAGTGTCCACCACCTGCCCGGAAGCGGAACCACACCGCTTTCTATATACCGGACATTCATCGCATTGTTCACATCTGCACTGATTGTAAAACGATTCCACTGGTATGCTGCCCTAATATCCAGCAGATCGTAATTGGTTTTCTTCGGCTGATCCGGAGTATTGGTCGCCATATACCTGCTCAGCCACCTGTTCCCGATTCCCAATTGAAGACCATCAAATACTTCCAGGGAAACCCGGGTCACCCATTGATGCCTGAGGCTATTGACAGCATATTGAGAGAGGTACTCCGCTTTACTATCATCGGCAGGCACACCTATTTCAGGGTGTAAATAGGTATAGCCGGTATAAAGGACTAATTGCGTATGCGCTCCGATATTAAACCGGTGCTGGAAGTCCAGGTGCGCCCCCAAAGTATTTAAGGTCGTGAAATTCATGACCTGCCAGGCCTGTGCCGTATCAGATCTTACCCAATCGATAAAGTCTTTCCCGGATTTGTAGAAGACAGACGCAGTCGCCCTGGTAGCCATTTCGTTGTATTTGATTCCCAGCTCATAAGAAGTGGTGTATTCGGGCAGCAGCTGATCATTGCCTATATTGCTTGGCCCGCTGTAATATAAGTCGGTAAATGTCGGTAAGCGTTGTCCCATTCCTGCATTGAAGAATATGCGCCAGTGCGGATGTAATCTGTATCCGATATCCAGTCCCGGATAAACCCTGGTACCAAACACCGAGTTGTGGTTCAGGAATAGTCCCAGGTTAACATCCAATTGTTCCCACACCTTCTGGTATTCTAAGAATGCCCCGAGATTGGTCCTGTTGCGCTGGCCCAGGTTCGTACTGTTGATGTTTTCATTCCTGAAGTTGATACCTGCAGCAATGGTTCCCCAGGATGCATGATATATATTGTCGATTCCGGCATCCCAGGTGTTGGTATGGTGGATATTGCGAAAGATAGCAGGATTCTGTCTTACGAAGATATAATCGTCAGACCCGTACCTGTAATGTACATAAGGCTTCAGCTCCCAGTTGGGGACGCAAGGCAATAGGCAGCTTTACGGAAAGAACCGCAGTGCTTACATGTTCCGTGGATTCTTTATCATTGGGCGCTGCGTAGAATGAGTTAGCTCCAAAATCGTTATCAGCGATACCCCCGAGGACCTGTATCCCTATTTTTTTCTGCCAATTGTCCCTGCCCTGCATACATCGCTTTGAGCTGCCGGTAGGCAGTATTGTATCTATACCCGTTTCCGCGGTCGAGCCCGGCGGTGATCAGGTGGTTCCATGACCCGGAATGAATGGTCTGGTAAGCCTGTATGCCATAGTTGTGGTACTGCTGGTTCGTTGAGTCATCCTTATCGAAAGAAGAACCCGCATAGATTTTTGCGTAAGTTTCATTTTGATGACCTTTCCGGGTTACAATGTTGATCACACCCATCATGGCATTCACACCATATATCCTGGCTGCAGGACCTTTAAGGATTTCGATCCTTTCGATAGCATCCGTGGTGACGGGCAGGTTCATCATATTGTGCCCGGTCTGCGGATCGCTCATTTTGATACCGTCGATGAGGATCAGGGTCTGGTCAAACGTTCCGCCATCGATTCCGATGTCTGCCTGTGTACCATTCGGGCCTTTCTGCCTGACATCCACACCTGCGACATAGCTTAATAATTCATTGATGGATTTGTGCGGGATAGACTGGATGTCTGCTGCAGTCAGGATCTGGATGTTGCGGTTCTGACGACTGAAAGGGATATCGATCCTGTCAGAAACGACAATGACCGAATCTATACTCTGTACCTGTTGCCTCTGGGCTGTAGCCGGTGTTGTGCTCATCATTACCAATGAAGTGAATGAAATGAATGAACATCTGATCCTATGATTGATACTCAATGTTGTACGTTTTGTTTCGCTTGCAAATGTGCAGCATTCTGATTCAAAATCAAAAAAATTAACACAACTGACCCAAACATGATGAATATCCATAGGATATCAAAATAAATAAAAACAGACTTCAACCACCTGGAGCAATATGATCATATCTGCATGGAAGGCTATATCATTCTTTAGGGATGATCACGGCACATAAAAAAAGAGAACCGGTTCCGGTTCTCTTACCATTTGATTATGAAAAAGGCCTTATTTAAAATTCATCTTAAAGAATCCCATCATGGCTTTGTAGAATTCTATGCTGTTTTTCTCCTTATGGAAACCATGACCTTCATCATACTTCACCATATACGGCACATTATAACCTTTTGCTCTCAATGCGCTTACGATCTGGTCAGATTCATTGATATTTACTCTCGGATCGTTGGCACCCTGTACCACGAACAGCGGTTTCTTGATTTTGTCCAACTGGTAGAATGGTGAAACTTCTTTAGCGATTTTTGCTTCTTCCGGATTGTCCAGGTCATACCAGATTTCTTTGACCATTTCTTTGTATGGTTTCCAGTACTCAGGGAAAGAAGCGAAGAAGGTTTCTATATTGGACACACCTACATAATCCACCCCACAAGTGTACAGATCAGGAGTTTTGATCAGGCCCATCAGGGTAGCATACCCGCCGTGCGAACCGCCATAGATCGCGATATTGCCCGGATCCGCCCATCCCTGGGAGATCACATGTTTTACGCCATCTTCCACATCATCCATGGCTTTACGCCCGATCTGTTTGAAGCCGGAAGTCAGGAATTCCTTCCCATATCCCCCGGATATCCTGAAGTTGACCTGGAGTGTCGCATATCCCCTGCTGGCAAACAATTGTGCTTCCGGGTTGAAGCCCCAGCTATCCCGGATGCCCTGCGGGCCCCCGTGAGGATTGACAATCAACGGGACTTTTTTACCTTCCAGTGCTGCCTTTGGCAATGTAATATACCCATGGATGGTCTTGCCGTCCCGGCTTTTGAACCGGATCGGCCTCATGACTGCCATATCTTCTTCTTCCAGTTGCGGCATCAGGTCATAAAGCAACTCGGTCTTACCGGTCTTCGTATCATAGATATAATATTTCCCATACAGTTTATCGCTCTGAACGATAATGAGCAGCTTGTCTTCATTGTCCGTTTTGCCGGTTATATTGTATTCATATCCTTTGAATTGTTTTTCCAGGTCCGAGTGGATTTTTTTGAAAGTTTTGCTGACAGGGACGATTTCTACCTTTTCCCCTTCATAGCCATAATAGTCCAGCTCCCAATTTCTGTTTCTTGAAAGCGCCATGATACTGGCATCGTAATCTTTATTTGAAAAAACTTCTTTGATTACTTTGCGTGTTTTGAAATCGTACAGAACGATTCTTGCCTTATCGGAATCCATATTGGTGATCACATATGCATCATCGGGGTTTTCGGTCGCATAGTTCAGGCTTTCTATACCGAAGCCTTCATACCATTTTCCTTCGTTGACAAGCTGGAAATCGTTTGCCCCATCCAATTTATAATAAAGCTGTGATTTGGTGCCGTCTTTCATTTTGTAATATGCCTTGAGGTTGCCATACCTGTCGAAGACATACCCGTTGATCGGGTTGGCCGGGTCATCGTTGGTAAATAACTTTTCGGCTTCACCGGTGGTCACATTTATCTTATAAGGTTCGTGGATCTGCTTGTTGTCCTTGTTCATACCAACGATAATGTATTCTCTATGGTCCCTGGAGGTAGAAAGGATCTGTGCCTGGACACCCTCATAAGGCGTTAAGTCCATCTGGTTGCTGCCATCCAGGTCTGCAGCATAGATATGATAGTTTTCATTCCCACCTTTGTCCATTACATACAGTAACCGGTTGTCATTGACCCAGCCGTATCCCCTGATGAGCTCTTCCTTCTCTTCAATAGCTCTTTTGATTTCTCCTGTTGCGATGTTTTTGACATACACATGGTTTTTATCATTTTCATCCTTTTCCATATAAGACAGGTATTTGCCGTTGGGAGACAACTGGAAGCGGGATGACTTGGGCTTTTGGAAATAGTCCTCTACAGAATACTTATAATCACCCTTATCCATATCGATAAGTTTCCGGATTTCCGCATCAGACGACGGAAGGCTCACATCTCCAGGCTTTTGTATGACCGTTCTGGTAAGCGTTAAAGGAAGCTCCATGCCTCCCTGGGAGAAATTACCTTCTATTGTATTCCCGTTCAATGTGCCTTTATAGCTCAGTCCGGCCTGGCTGAAGGCCAGTTCCACATCCGGGTCACTGAAGTTTATTTTGTCAAGGGGTAATCCTGTAGCTCCCTGTGCCGGTACATCCAGGGTGGCAGATAGCTTACCATTATCCTGTTCTATGTGAAAGATCAATTCTAATTTTTGTCCCATAGCATCTATGGAGCCTTTCCAGTCTCCCGTGATCTGGGCGATCATTGTGCTGATACTCATAATCATTATTCCTAATAGTGAAAAAAATTTTCTTTACCATAAATATTATTTTTAAGCGGTTGCAGAGCGAAATTAATGATTAATAGGAGCCGGACATATTATTTTAGACGAATGGCTGCTATGATTAGACAAATATAATGTTTAAGGAGGCTGTCCCGGGGAATTATCCTGGACTGTTTTTAGAAATCATTTCCGTTTTCAGGAGAGCTTCTCAGTGGCGGCTTCCTGCTACGCTATTCATCCATGATTTTCTTTTGATGATTGATGCTTTCCATGTGAATGGCATCCAGGTAATTTTGAATAAATTGCCTGCTCAGCCCTAATGGTTCACCGGCTTTGACCGCATTTTCCAATATCCTGCTCCACCTGCCTGCCTGAAGAATGGTGATGTTGTTTTCTTTTTTGAATTTGCCGATTTGTTCGGCCAGCTTCATCCGTTGTCCGAGGATCTGCAGCAGTTCATCATCCAGCTGGCTGATTTGCTGCCTTAGAGATTCCAAAGTATTCATCAGGGAGCCGGAACTGACTTTTTCTTTACGCCAATGGACAGATTCTATCAAGGTCCGGAATTCTGCTGCGGTGACCTGCTGGGCGGCATCGCTCCAGGCTTCATCCGGGTGGATATGGCTTTCGATCATCAGGCCATCATAGTCCAGGTCAACGGCTTTCTGCATGACAGGCAATAAGATATCCCTTCTGCCACAGATGTGTGAGGGGTCGTTGAGCATGGGCAGTTCCGGGTACCGGAGCTTCATATCGATGGCCAGGTGCCACATAGGTGCATTGCGGTAATGATGATTACCGTAGCTACTGAATCCCCTGTGGATCAGGCCCACTTTATCGATTCCTGCCCTTTTCAGGCGTTCGACGGCTCCGGACCATAATTCCAAATCGGCATTGATGGGGTTCTTTACAAACACAGGAATGTCCACTCCACTCAATGCATCTGAGACCTCCTGCACACTGAAGGGATTTACGGTAGTACGGGCCCCGATCCATAATACATCTATATCATGCTTCAAAGCTTCTTCTACCTGCTTTGCAGTAGCGATCTCAATGGAAACCGGTAAGCGCGTTTCCTGCTTTACCCTTTGGAGCCAGGGCAAACCAATTGCACCAACGCCTTCGAACGTACCGGGCCTGGTGCGGGGTTTCCAGATGCCTGCCCGGAAGATATCCACTAACCCGGTTGCCGCCAGCTGCCTGGCACCTTCCAGTACCTGCTCTTCTGTCTCAGCACTACAGGGACCGCTGATGATTAAAGGTTTTTTCTTCCAGATATTATGGATATTCATTCTGATATGCTTTCTGTGTAACAATAAGCCATTCCAGGACCTGCTGGCCTGAGTTTGCCTGATTACAAAATCATGCTTGGGACCCGTCGGTTTTTACATGCCCCGTTCCCTGCATGGGAAGTTAAAGTTCATTAATAAATGGTACAAAATCTGACCATCTGTCTGTGAAAAATTACCATTTACGGATCTTAACGAAATTACAGATAAAATAGTTCAGGTTGTCTGTCTGCCTACTCCCGGCTTCCTACCAGTTCACTGCTGAAGTGGAAGCGGATCTTCGGGTTGTTCTGGATCTCTGTATTGAGAAACCATTCGCTCTGCGCCAGGTACACAAGGTTGCCGTCCTTATCTCTCATTATACTGCCTTGCTTGAACTTCACGAATTCATCGGTGTCTTTTTTATCTCCGGAGATCCAGCAGGCTTTATAGAATGCCAGGGGCACAAAATCCACTGAAGCGCCATATTCATGTAAGAGCCTGTGCTGGATCACTTCAAACTGGAGCTCGCCCACGCAGCCTATGATCTTCCGGTTACCGTTGTTCTGGGTGAAAAGTTGCGCTACGCCTTCATCGGTCAGCTGACCCAGGCCTTTCTCCAGTTGTTTGGTTTTCATGGGATCTTTATTGATCACTTCTTTGAACAGCTCCGGTGAGAAGCTGGGCATACCCGTATAATAAAAGTTTTCCCCTTCTGTCAGGGTATCGCCGATCTTAAAGCTTCCCGTATCGAAAAGACCGATAACGTCCCCTGGGAAAGCATCATCTACCACTTCTTTGGATCTTGCCATGAAGCTGTAAGGTGCAGAGAATTTTACATCCTTGTCCAGGCGGACATGATGAAAGTTCTTATTGCGCTGGAACCTGCCGGTACATACCCTTAGAAATGCAATCCGATCCCTGTGCCGGGGATCAAGGTTAGCATGTATTTTAAATACAAACCCGCTGAATTTTGGTTCTGAAGGGGCTACTTCTCCCCTGGTAGTGGGCCTGGGAAGGGGGCCAGGGGCGATCCTGACAAAGGTATCCAGCATTTCCCTGATACCGAAATTATTTACGGCCGAGCCAAAGAAAACGGGTGCCAGTTTGCCTTCCAGGTAAGCTTCAGGAGCGAATTCGTCATAGACACCTTCGATCAGCTCCACGTCTTCTCTCAGCTGGGTGGCGTCTTTCTCACCAACTTTCCGGTCAAGTATGACATCATGGATGTCCCTGACCGGGACAGCATTTTCGTCTGTGGCTTTCATTCCCGGTGTGAATAGTAGTAAATCTTTGTCATAAAGATTATATACACCTTTGAAGTCCTTCCCCATATTGATCGGCCAGGTCAATGGCTGAACGGATATATTCAACTCTTTCTCGATTTCGTCCAGCAGGTCAAAAGGATATTTGCCATCCCGGTCCATTTTATTGATAAATACGATAACCGGAGTGTCTCTCATCCTGCAGACTTCCATCAGTTTCCTGGTCTGCTCCTCTACCCCGTTTACCGCATCAATCACCAGGATAACACTGTCTACAGCAGTAAGCGTCCGGTAAGTATCTTCTGCGAAATCCTTGTGGCCGGGGGTATCCAAAAGGTTAATGAGCTTGTCTTTGTACTCGAAAGTCATTACAGAGGTGGCCACTGAAATTCCTCTTTGCCTTTCTATTTCCATAAAATCGGAAGTAGCTCCCTTCTTGATTTTATTGCTCTTTACAGCACCTGCCACCTGGATCGCACCACCGAATAACAGGAATTTTTTCTGTCAATGTGGTTTTACCTGCATCGGGGTGGGCAATGATAGCAAACGTGCGTCTTTTGTCAATCTCGTTTTGATATTTCATGGATATATGAAAATTACTGGATTAATGTAAGGATATGGATAAGCCGGCAGGTCGGAAGCCATCTTATTTGGGAGTGCAAAAAGTATCAAAAAATGGTGAAGATGGCGATCAAATCTTTAGATCTATGGACAATATATTCTTAAATTCCATAATTATTAAGAAGTGTAGGGGAATGATACAGGAGAAAAGCAATAAAAATTTTAAACGGTTGTTTATAAAAGATATTTATCTATTTTATTAAAAATAAAATACGTTATAATTTGGTTTAAAATGACATTGAATTTTTTTAAATCAAAACTTTTGACAAAAAAAGATGAAGTAGCGATCGGGGAATGGCTTTTGCCGATAATCAAAAGGCCGGCCGGAAACCGGAGACAAAAATTATCAGCGGGAACCCAATGAAAAAGAGCAATAATATCGTCTATAACCCTGTTAGGAAGGTGTATCATAAATGAAAAAAGGAATTATATTATTATGGATACTGGCTACGCTGGCAGGCTGTAGTAAGGATGATCCGTTATCGCCCAATGGGTTTGCCGAGTACCAGAATGAAGCAGTCATAGTAGGATATTATGATGTCGACGATTGCATAGGCGGGTTTGCACTGAACATTATCAATGATCCGGCTTATACCAAGATGCTCAACGCACTGGAAATGCCCCCGGATTCAGATATTACAAAGGGTTCTGTATTTCCCATCAAAGTGGTCTTCAACTGGGAGAGAGACAGTACTTATTGTCCCGGATCGGAGTATATCAAGATCAAAAAAATCAGGAAGATCGATTGATTTGCTGATACATACTTCGTATTTTTATGTGAATTAATTTTCTGGCTGAATGCAGTATGTCGATGAACAACAGTTGGTACAACAATGTAAGACACATTCCAGAGTGGCTCAGAAAGTCATATATGATCGATATGCTCCCTTGTTCTATACCATCTGCAGCCGGTATTCCAAGGACAGGCATGATGCAGAACAGCTGCTTCAGGACGTATTCTTAAAAATATTTCAGAATATTCATTTGTATGAAGCCAAGGGCTCATTCGAAGGATGGATGAAAAAGATATTGGTGAATACCTGCCTGGACTTTATCAAGAGCAAACAATTCAAAAACGAACAATTGACTATTTATCCCGAGGAACTGAGGGATAACTATGACCGGGTAAGCTTTAATGAAGCTATGCACAAAATCAATATGGAACCGATCCTGGCATATATTCAGAAGCTCTCACCCACGACCCGGCTGGTCTTTAACCTTTTCGTATTCGAAGGTTATAGTCATAAGGAAATCGGGAAACTAACGGGAATGTCAGAAGGGACTTCGCAATGGCATGTGAACAGTGCCCGGACATTTCTGAAAAATAAGATTGAACATTTACTAACCCGTGTAAAAAAAAAGCATGAAGAATCAAGATTTGGATGAACTGGTCCGAAGGAAGATGAATGTTTCTTCAAAAGTTCCGGAGCATATCTGGGACCGCATAGAGACCGCTCTTGAGGAGCAGGGCACCGGATTGGCCCCTGTAAAAAAGCCATTTTGGAGCCTGGCACGCATGCTGGCTGCGGGGATAGCAGCAGCAATATTGGTGACTGCCGGGTGGTGGACTCTGAGTTTAGAGCAGGATCCTGTAGATCAGCCCGACCAATTCCTCACAAAAGAAGACTATACTCCGGCTTCCTCACCACCTGTATCCGGCCAGGATGACAGGCAGGTCCTGGCACACCGGCCTGACCAGGATCAGCCTACCCATGTCAATGATATGCCTATCCTTGATGACAGGCAGAGGATCAGGAGCCAGAACGATACCCTCTATCCGCAAGCTCAGGAGGCTGCATTTTCCGCAGCGGCATTAGAGCAAATCCGCCCCGATGTGCTTCCTGAACTTACCGTCACCGTACAGGTCCCTGAAGCCCGTACAATAAATATCAAAAAACTGGAGAATATCCAGTGGCTTGAACAGGAATCCAGTACTACCATACATTCTACCGAGAACCATATAGGTCTTAAGGACCAGGATATGGAAAGAATGTCCTTTGATCCATTCACCAGGCAGCAGGATTCCAGGAGGACAACCCGGGATGCGAAACAATTATATTACGGTGTATCCGGCGGTTATAACTATGGCAGCCTGGAGCAAGGGGGTGCGGTGGCTTTCAATACCAGGAAAAACCTGAATGAAAAGATATTTATAGATGGAGCAGTAGGCCTGGTGCTGAACAATTCCAGCCCATACCAGGCTAATTTCTCAGGCGACTTTATTGCTTACAAAAGCAAGCCGCAAATGATCAACTCAACTGACAGGAACAATAAATTCTCCAATTCTGATGCATTCTATTTCCTGCAGGTGAATCCTACTGTCGGTATTAACGTGGCTCAGTTTTTGGATGTCAGCGTGGGTCCTGATTACCAGCAAATGCTGACCAATGCGAATAGCGATGTCGTGATGTTCCAGGAATCTAAGCTGCTTCCTAAGCACGATCTCGGGCTGACCGGAAAAGCCGAGTTCGGACTGAATCAAAATCTCAAAGTCGGGATTCTATTCAGGGAAGGCATCACTCCTATTATCACCAACAACAGCAATATCTCCAACAGGAGGTATATCCAGCTTCAGTTAAAAGTACAGATTCCCCGTGGGAAAGATTAAGAAGATACAGCAAAAAAGTATATTCAGGATTGATCCGGCTATTTGCTTTTTCTCCGGATCAGCAGCCAGAGATGCTTGGCCAGGCTGAGTAACATTAAGAACGGTATCAGGAAAACAAAAAGGAAATGGGTATGAAGTAATTTGAAGTACATCAACAGCTCTCCTTTTCTCATTTTCCAGAGTGCTCCGCTCAATCCGCCCCGGCTGTTGATCCTGCGGTGCACGCGTGCGAGCGGAAGCAGCAATCTCAGGATATCCGTATGATATCCGGATCGAAGCAGGAAATCATGATCTTCACAATACCGCATCCGGTTATCGAACCGGATCGAAAAATCTCTTCTTACCACCAGAGAGCAGGTAGCCATCTTGTTCATGAGCAGCAATTCGGAAAAGGGAACGGTTTCTTTCCCGGGTCCCCCGGCCGGAATATATACCGGTTCCTCCTCCCAGGAAGCATACTGATATAAGTGACAAAGACATTGTAAAGATCCGTCTGAAAGGAACGGTGCACAGATCTCCATTTTCTGCGGGTGCCATTCATCATCACTGTCCAGGAAAGCGACCCATTCGCCCTGTGCTGCATTCCACCCTGTATTCCTGGCTGCTGATACGCCTTGATTCTGCTCATGATGGATCACGACTACCGGAGGGGAAGATGAATATTTTTGCAATACTTCAGATGTAACATCCGTCGATCCGTCATCCACGATAATGATCTCCAATGGTGGCAAAGTCTGGGAAAGGCAGGAATCAATTGCCCTGGAGATGACAGCGGCGGCGTTATATGCGGGAATAATTACGGAATAGTTCATCCGGTGACAAAATTACGATAAGCCTGCATCTTTTATCCAAAAATTCAATAATATAGAAAGATCGGAGGAAAAGAGACAACGATGCCTGTCCTTATTTTTCGAAGCAGCTATAAAAAGATCATACCCAGGCAGACTGATGCTGATAGAACAGGTCATCCAGTAAGCTTGTAAATACAGTGTTGTTCTTCCCGCCAAAGCAGAGCGGGATCTGTATTTTGTTTTTCTACAGATTTTCATAGAAGCGCAGCAATGTTCTCTCCTCTTCCTGCCAGCATAGGGTACGTGATGCTTCGAGGGCATTGGCAGACATGCGCTGGTGTACTTCGGGATGCTGCAATAAATAATTGATGCCCTCCGCTATGGTCTCAGGGTTGAGATCAGGGATAAGGTAAGCGATCTCCCATTTTTCATTTACGTTCCTGTATTCTGGATAGTCACAGCAGATCTGCGGCACCCCGCTATGCATATAGTCAAAATACCGGTTGGCCATAGACAGCCTGTTGCTCAATCCATTATTCTGCGCATCAAAAAGAGTAATGCCGATATATGCTTCCCGGGTATAAGCTTTCAAATCATCAGGCTTGATATAGCCAAGCATTTTTATCTTATCTTCTAATTGGTACTGCCGGATAAGTTCCCGGGTCTGCCCGGTGAAGTTGCCCTTCCCGATGATCAGCAGGGGGACGTCTACCATCGTCATAGCAGGAATGAGCTGCTCAAAAGCACGTCCTTTATTGACGGCTCCCTGGTAAAGGATATATTTTCTTTTGCGCTCTCCAGGTGTAAAATCTTTATAAATAGTAGCATTGCGTACTACCTGGTAGTGCACATTATATTTCTCCCTGAAAAATACAGCATAAGCCTCTCCTATGGTATACCCGTTTTTAAATTTAGGGATACAGAAATTTCCTATCCATGTCCATAATTTCTTAATCAAAGGCCGTTCATTGACTTCCTGCATTTCGGTAAAGATCTCGTGGGCATCGTATACTCTTTTCTTCTTTTTGAGCAGCGAAATAAGATATACCGGGAGTATGGTATCCAGGTCAATGGCACAAAAGGCTTCTGCCTTTTGGCGAAACAGGTACCAGAACAGCTTCCACCAATACAGGAGGTACATTGCCTTGCCCTGCCTCATAGGAATCCTTAACCTGGTCTGCCGGTAAGGTCTGGAAGTCAGCGGATCGGAGTGAGGGAACTCAATACCTACGATTTCTACTTCATAGCCTGCACCTGCCAGGGAAGTGCATATCCGGATCATCCTCTGATCGTAATTAAGGTCCGTAGTTACTGTAAGTATTATCTTGCTGTGAATGTCCAAACCGGGGAATTTGTATTGGCAAGGCAAATGTATAAAAAAAATCAGCCTTTTTGCGGATTGCAGAAAGGCTGATCAAAAATGATAAAAGACGATACCAGGATTATAACCCCTTGTTTATGAATTCAGAACGCTTATCGTCAATATCCGCATTCTGAATTTTGGTGTTCAGGAACATCCTGTAGGCATTGGCCCTGTACATAGAGGAAGCCGCTTTTCTTTCCATATCCGGGTTCCTTTCAGCACCATTGCTGATCTCGTTTTTAGCCAGTACTTTGACATAATATACACCTTGCCTTCCCGGTATACCTTTGGACGTTTGCCCTACGGCTCCGGCAGTTGAGGTAATATATCCCAGTAGCTTTGCTTCGCTGTTCAGCATTGGATTCTTAGCACCTAAGAAGCTGATGCTGTCTACTGTTACTATAGTCTGGCCGCTGGCACCTGCTATATTAGCGATATCGCCTTTGCTGTCATATTCCTGGATCAGGATATCCGCTTTTTTCTTGGTTTTGAGAATCTGCTCTATCTCCTTTTTCAGGTTCTCAGATTCCATAACCTGGCCTTTCTCACTCTTACCGGCCAGCTTTGCGATCACATATTTGTTATCAATAATGACAATGGGAGATATATCGCCAACGGTTGCCTTATTGGCCCATTGCATCAGGTCACCGGAGACACCTACATTTCCTACGATTTTAGTGTTGGGATTAGCCATTACAGGCATTTTGTTGACACCGATTTTCTGAGCTTCCTTATCGAAGCTGTTACCTCCTTTGGAGGCATCGATCACGAACTGGTTGGCAATATTATTGAGATTCTGCTTGGATTGTTCACTTACTTCCAGGTTCTGGAACATCATCACCATATTGCTTACAGCCTGACTGGAAGCAGACCTTTTAAGGATTTCAATATAATGGTATCCCATATAACCCTGCTCAACAAATATTATTTTCGATTCCCCTGCATTGCCTGAGAATGCGAAATCCCCGAATGGTTTGGTCAGGCTTGACTTTTGAGAAGCAGTAAATGTATATTTACCACCGCTGTTCTTGCTACCCGGATCATCCGAGAAAGTAGCAGCCAGAGAGTCAAAGTTGGCACCGGCTTTCAATGCAGCGGCAAGACTGTCGATCAGGCTTTGCGCTTCTTCTTTGGTTCTCATAGAAGCACCACTGGGATCCTGCATAGTAATCAGGATATGCCTTACTTCGATAGAATCCGGAAGTGTGGACTTATCCATGATTTTAGCTACTGCATATTGTGTACCCTGTATCGGGAATGGACCTACTATGGAACCCACTCCTGCAGCCATCAATTCCTCGCTATTGGGAAGGGATGCTAACATGTCTTTCGTAAAGGACTGGGCCTGTACGGTCTGGCCTGTAACGTTAGACGCAAATTCTTCCGGATTTTCTGCTGTGGCAAATATTGTTTTCAATGAATCCATCTGATGGATGAAAGCCGTAGAATCTGCAATGCTGGGTACAATCGGGATTTGTATCACTTCCAGCTCTACGATAGGATTATTGACGGTAAACCTTGCTTTGTTGGCATTCAGGTAGTCTTTGATTTCCTGGTCGGTAACCGTTACTTTATCATCGCTTACTAAAGTATATGGGATCTGGACCATTTCTACATTAGCCTGTTGGTTTTTTAGTTTAGCCTGTATATCCAGAACCGTCTTAGGTGTGTAGAGAGCTGCAGTTACCAGGTTGCCGATCTTTTGCTGTAGCCTGTTCTTCATCAGGCCTTGCTTGTAAGCAGCCCAGTTTCTTTTCAGTGTGTCGTTGGTCGTCTTTTCAAATTCATTGAATTGCATGATCGCTTCTTCTGCATTGAATTCACCGGTCTGCGGATCGGCAAACATCTGCTTTACATTCGGATCCGGCATAATGCCCGTAAACATGTCCTTGAACTCAGCAGCACTCACATCCACTCCCATTTTGTCTTTCCAGCTTTCAAATAGAATATTTGAAAGCATCTGGGACCATACTTCGTCTTTGAGCTGTTCTTCCTGTATGCTGGTCAATGGCTGACCCTGGCTTTGTGCCCTTTGCTGTTCGATCCTTTCATTGCTCAATGCGAGGAAGTCCTGCACATCAATCTTTTCCCCGTCTACCTTTGCTACGGTAGTAGAGTTGCTAAACCCGCTTTTGCCCAGATCGGTAAGTACGAATCCCACCAATGCCAGGATGATCAACGCACCTGCTACCTTGGCATATTTGTCTCTGATAGTCTGTATAATAGCCATATACTTTTTATATTTTTTATTGATAAGGTCGGCAAAAATAACAGAATTATTCGATATTTATATAATTTAGCCTGATTGGTGTCCAAACTTTTTGGCCGGATAAAATATCCAACCGGTCAAAACATTGAACAAAAACCGATATGTTTTTTAAATTACCTAAAATTGTAGCCTGTTCCTTCACCCTGTTGCTGTTCGGGCTTCATTCCTGTAAGGAGAAGGAAAGGCCGATCAGCGAAGAGCATACTTTTTTCTACAACCAGACCGGAGGTCTGGAATCATTAGACCCTGCCTTTGCCAAGAGCCTGGCCATCATGTGGCAGGTCCATATGATCTATAATACGCTGATCGAGATCGATACCAGTTTAAATATTGTCCCTTCGTTGGCTTACAGGTATGAAATCGATTCGGGTGGATTGGTTTACAGGTTTTTTCTTCATAATCATGTTTATTTCCAGGATCATGATGCATTTCCCGACGGAAAAGGCAGAAAAATGACGGCTGCAGATGTGGTTTATTCTTTCCGGAGAATTATAGACCCTGAAGTAGCATCTCCCGGTGCATGGATATTTAATGGTAAAGTAGCAGCGGAGGAGCCGTTCAGGGCTGTCAATGATACTATAGTAGAGATCAGGCTGGCAGCACCCTTTGCGCCGTTTCTGGAATTGCTGTCGATGCAGTATTGTAGTATCGTCCCACAGGAAGCAGTGATGAAATATGGTACGGATTTCAGGAATCATCCCTGTGGTACCGGTCCGTTCCAAATGGTACGCTGGGATGAAGGCAATGCATTGATATTGCATAAAAATGGCCATTACTGGGAACGGGATGAACAGGGAAAGCCATTGCCTTATCTCGATGCGGTAAAGGTCAGCTTCAATGAAAGTAAGGCAATGGAATACCTGATGATCAAAGAGGGGAAACTCGACTTTATCAATGGTATCGACGGACTGATCAAGGATCTGGTACTGACCAAGAAAGGCACATTAAAACCCGAAGTGGAGGCATTCCTGACCTTAAGGAAGCGGCCATATCTCAATACGGAATATCTGGGGATACTGATGGACAGCAACCTGCAGGTCAATCCTGCATTAAGATTGAGAAAAGTAAGGCACGCCATAGATATGGGCATCAACAAGCAGAAGATCGTCACCTATTTCAGGAATGGTATCGGGATCCCTGCATACCAGGGGTTTACACCCGGCTATATGCCGGGAATGAAAGACAGGGGATTCAAAAGTGAATTTGATCCCGACAGGGCAGCCCGGCTCATCCGGGAGGTAAAGGACAGTACCGGCTGGCCGGTGATCACATTGGAAATCGCTACACCGGAAGCATTGGGGGATATGTGCAATTTTATCGCGCAGCAGCTGATAGAAATAGGGATAGCTGCCAGGGTACAGGTTTACCAGCCGGGAATGATGAGGCAACTGATGAGCCAGGGACAGGTAAGCTGCTTTAAAGCCCAGTGGATAGCAGATTACCCGGATGCGGAAACATACCTGGCCTATTTTTACAGTTCACTGCCCGCACCCCCGAATTATACCCGGTTCCATCATCCGCTGTTCGACCGGTATTATCATGAAGCGATTCAAACGGAAGATCCTCAGGTTCGGGAACAGAAATACCGGCTTATGGACAGCATAGCGGCACAGCAGTATGCCGTTATCCCGTTGTTCTACGATGAACTGATGTCCTTTATGCACAAAGATGTGCAGGGAATGTCTGTCAACCCGATGAATATTATCGATATCAAAAGGGTGACCAAATCCAGAGATTAATCCCGCTTGCTGCTGCCGAATACAGATACGTTAATGTACCGCCCCGGGTGATTCTTCAGGTCGATCATCAATGCATCCAGTGATTCTGAAAGGCGAACGATATTATCATACATTTTGCGGTCCCTGGTTAATAATCCCAGCGTTCCGTCTGTACTGTTGATACCGGCCAGCGTATTGTTCAGGTTATCCGAAGCAGACTGCAGTGACTTCAACGTTTCTTTGATCTCGGGTCCGGTAAGTGAATTGGTCGCAGTTTCGGCATTAGAGAGTATGTTGGAAATTTTATAGTTGTTTTCATTAAGGTTACCGGTGAATCCATTTACATTTTTCATAATCCCGCTGAGTGCTGTTGTCTGCTGGTTAAGTGCTGCGGATAGTTTGGAAAGTTCGGCCAGTGTTACATCCAGGTTCTTGAATGAATTGTTCAGGTACTGCTGGGTCTGGTAATTGACGATACTATTGAGTGAAAGAACGAGCGAGTCGATATTCTGAACCGTACCGTCTACATTTTTCAATATAGGTTTTACACCATCTCCCAGATCGCCCAGTAATCCCCCGGACACTTGTGCCGGCAGGGATTCACCATCTTTCATATACTGCCGGGCAGGGGTCTCAGGGAAGTGAATGGCAATCACCTTATCGCTGGAAAGCATACTCGTAGAAGAGAGTTCTGCACTGCTTCCTACAGGTATTTCCATGCCTTTATTGACATGAATGGTCACTTTAATCTTTTGCTGGTCCGTGATCTCTATGTCTTTGACCCTGCCGATAGATACACCTTTCAGTACAACAGGAGCCGAATTCTGCAATCCTGTAGCATCATCATAGTATGCATAGAAGTCTTTCCCGGAATCAAACAGGCCTTTTCCCTGTAGCATGCGTATCCCGAAGATCAACGCAGCTACGGTGACAATCACAAGTATTCCTAATTTTACTTCATTGTTTATTTTCAAAGCCATAAAAAGTAGACATTTAGCAGCGTCAAAGATAAACATACTTATCATACGGCGGTAGCCGAACCCTTCATATCCTTAACGAAAATTATGTATTTTTAAACGGCAAACATATATAATTTTAAAATCCAATCTTTTTCCCGGTTTGATTATTAACATATCTGTAATACATTTTTTAATTATTTTGCTCATATCCCAAATCGGAGAAAATGAAAAAAATTACTTTTGGTGGTAACGGTTTTTGCCCTTCCGCTGACCATAGCTGCACAATCGCAGAAGGACGAGGTTAAAAAGACATATGTAGAAAAATGCAAAAAAGAGTTCAAATCCAAGATGAAAGATGTCAAGATATCTGATGCGGATTTACAGCAATTTTGCGAATGCAATGCCGACAAGCTCCTTGCTAAATTTACAGTAGAAGAAGGTAAAGAAGATGGACGAAATTCTTATGAATGGAACTGCACAGGAGAAGCAGGTGGTCAATGAGAAAATCACCCCGGTAGTCATGCCCTGTTTCAATGAAGTACAGTCCAAAATGAAATAAATTTTCATCATCATTTTATTCCTGCCTGCTCCTTATAGAGTGGGCTTTTTTTTTATTACCTTTGTGCCTTCATTACGGGTAGATAGTCCATTAATGAACATTCTTAAAAAATTAATATTCATAATCGTAGCATACTATGTCAGAAAAAAATAACAATGGGTTCCGATGGCAAGCTGGTCGTTCCGAATCGTCCTACCAT
The DNA here is from genome assembly GCA_019739295.1 of Taibaiella sp. Next base: position 3,375 of record JAHHDV010000021.1, on the reverse strand, counting down.
TCCTTTTATCGAAGGTGATGGAATCGGGCCCGAAATCTGGAAAGTAGCGTCAAAAGTTCTGGACGCTGCTGTGGAAATGGCTTATAAAGGGGAAAGAAAAATAGAATGGAAAGAAATATTAGCGGGTGAAAAAGCTTTCAATAAGACCGGTAACTGGCTCCCTGAGGAGACCTTAGAAGCTGCCAAAGAATATTTAGTATCTATCAAAGGACCCCTGACTACGCCGATAGGTGGTGGTATCCGTTCTCTGAATGTAGCGATGAGACAGACTTTAGATCTGTATGTATGTCTCAGGCCTGTAAGATGGTACAAAGGTGTGCCCTCACCATTATTGCACCCTGAGCAAGTGAATATGACCATCTTCCGGGAAAACACGGAGGACATCTATGCGGGCATCGAGTGGCAGACCGGGACCCCGGAAGCAGAAAAGTTCAAGACGTTCCTTATCGAAGAGATGGGTGTGAATAAGATCCGCTTCCCGGAGAGTTCTTCTTTTGGTGTGAAGCCGGTATCCAAGGATGGTACCCAAAGATTAGTAAGGGCAGCGATCAATGATGCATTGGAATACAGGAAACCATCCGTGACCCTGGTCCATAAAGGAAACATTATGAAGTTTACGGAAGGATCCTTTAAGAAATGGGGATACGAAGTGGCGAGAAAGGAGTATGCGGATAAAGTGTTTACCTGGGAAGAATGGGATGAGATCAAAGCGGAGAAAGGGGAGTCGGCTGCTAATGAAGCGCAGGCGGAAGCTTTGAACAATGGTAAGCTGTTGATTAAGGACGTTATAGCGGACAACTTCCTGCAGCAGATCCTGCTGGCCCCTCAGGGACTATTCAGTAGTAGCCACACTGAACCTGAACGGTGATTATATTTCTGATGCACTTGCTGCGGCAGTAGGAGGCATTGGTATCGCGCCCGGCGCCAATATCAATTATAAAACCGGGTATGCCGTCTTTGAAGCTACACATGGTACAGCTCCCAAGTTTGCAGGTAAGAATGCCATGAACCCGTCATCTGTTATCCTGAGCGGTGTGATGATGCTCGAATATATGGGGTGGCAGGAAGCTGCCGACCTGATCACAGAAGCGCTGAGTGCCGCTATTATGAGGAAAAGGGTGACCATCGACTTCTTTAACCTGATGACCGGGGCCACATTATTGAAAACGGACGAATTCGGGGAGGAGATCATCAAGAACCTCGGCAATCCAGGTAGGTATAGACGGGCAGTTGAAAAAGTCCAGCAGCCTGTGATACACATAAAATATGTTATTGAGAAAACTCCCATTATGAATATGGGAGTTTTTTTTATGGCATTATAATGAAAGGAAAAATGAGAGGGAGAAAACTCGGCACATTAATTTTGATATGACATTGGTTAATCCATATATAATGAAACGCTCAGCCCATTCTCCACTTAAATGGGTCTCAACCACCGATGGAAGGTCCGGGTCAAAAGAGATCTGAAAGCAACCGGTTTTGAGGTAGAGACACTACGCGGAGCGAATGGCAAAAGAGAGATGATCCCGTGATGAACAATTGTATGGAAGAAATGTAAAAAATCGCCGGGAAGGGATTTGTAATTTGATAGCAAAGCGAATTTTATTACATTTGCCAAAATTAAAAATCAGATATATGTCTCAGAAAATAATAGTGGCCAACCCGGTAGTGGAACTTGATGGTGATGAAATGACCAGGATCATCTGGAAGTTTATTAAGGAAAAACTGATCCTTCCATATGTAGATGTAGATATCAAATATTATGATTTAGGTATTGAGCACAGAGATGCTACTGATGACCAGGTCACAGTGGATGCGGCCAATGCGATCAGGCAATATGGTGTAGGGATCAAATGCGCGACCATTACACCCGATGAGCAAAGAGTAGAAGAGTTCAGGCTAAAGCAAATGTGGAAGTCCCCGAACGGTACGATCCGTAATATCCTTGACGGAACCGTATTCCGTGAACCGATTGTTTGTAAGAATGTTCCGAGACTGGTTCCTAACTGGACGGCACCTATCTGTATCGGCCGTCACGCATTTGGTGACCAATATCGTGCCACGGATTTTGTGACGAAGGGACCGGGCAGATTAACCGTAAAATTTGAAGGCGAAGACGGAAATGTGCAGGAGTTCGAAGTGTATCACTTCAAAGGAGATGGTGTCGCATTGACAATGTACAATACGGACGAAAGTATCCGGGGCTTCGCACGTTCCTGCTTCAATACTGCACTGGGCAAAAAGTGGCCGCTTTACCTTTCTACCAAGAATACGATCCTCAAAAAATATGACGGCCGCTTCAAAGATATCTTTGAAGAGATTTATCAGAATGAATTCAAATCCAGGTTCGAGGAAGCAGGCATCACATACGAGCACAGGCTGATCGATGATATGGTAGCTTCAGCATTGAAATGGAACGGTAACTTCGTATGGGCGTGTAAAAACTATGATGGGGATGTGCAGTCAGATACCGTAGCACAAGGATTTGGCTCACTGGGACTGATGACTTCTACATTGGTGACCCCGGACGGAACGGTTATGGAGGCAGAAGCTGCACATGGCACTGTGACACGTCACTACCGGGAGCATCAGAAAGGGAACCCGACTTCTACCAACCCGATTGCCTCTATCTTTGCCTGGACAAGAGGGCTTGAATTCAGGGGAAAGCTGGATGACAACCAGGAGCTTATTGATTTCTGCAATGCTTTGGAACAGGTTTGTATCGAGACGGTAGAGTCCGGCAAGATGACCAAAGACCTGGCCGTATGTATCCACGGGAACAAAGTCAGCCATGGAGAGCACTATCTCTACACGGAAGAGTTCCTTGAAGCGCTGGATCAAAATCTGAAAGCAAAATTGGGACAATAGGATACCAAAGGATAAGCTAATAAAATATATGAAGGCAGCCGCTACCGAAATGTAGCGGCTGCCCCGTTTCTTACTGTTCATTAAAAGAAGCCGGCTTTGTTGATTTCACATCAAGGGGATGGTCTGCCGGTACTACCTTTTCTTTAAGTGAAAAGACTTTAAGCCCTTTGACCGAAGAACCCGTCAGTTCCCTGAAGGGAATACCGTCTGTATCTTTTAACTCGTAGTCACTATCTATACCATCGAAAAAATAAAAATAATAATCTACCTGATACCTCTTCGCATCCTTTAGTCTTTCTGCCATTGTAAAATCACTGTCCCGCATACTATAGATCGGGCAGTCCGCGAAATAGGACAGCCTCAGGTACCGGGCATTCCAGCCCTGAACACTGCTATTGTCCGTCACAAATGATCCGTGGATCCCCAGCGTCTTTAATTGTTGCGCCTGGAGATATTCTTCTTTGCCATTATTGATCATGCTGCGGACATCTATGGCTATTCCTGACA
>JAHHDV010000020.1 GCA_019739295.1 Taibaiella sp. | reverse complement strand
TTGGCTGGTCACATTCAGCTATGTTAACTATGAATATCATGCATTTCATATCACCGAAGATGGCATTGAACCCAAAGTTATCAGTACAACCTCAAACCCGAATGCGGGTGTCGGACAGCTGATGATCTCTCCGGATGGAACAAAAATAGCCAATGGTGCATATGGATACAGTTATGTGGAATTAGGCAGCTTTGATAATTTGACAGGAGCGGTGTCGGATCTGATGGCGATAGATTTTCCATCCTTTTCAAGCGCGTACGGATGTATTTTTTCCCCCGGGAGCACCAAGTTGTATGCCGGTACTGCAGGGACAACCATCCAGTTTGACCTGGATTACTGGCCATCGGAAACCGATATAGAGTCAAGTGCATATAGTTTTTCCTTTTTCCAATTCATACCCTCAGTTCAGGGCAGCTACTAACGGAAAAAAATTTACTTCCCCTCCACTTCTTTCGGAAGTACCCTGGGCGTAATCGATGATCCTGATATGGCGGGGTCGGACTGTAATCCTAATAACTCGGCTCATACCCTGGCTTCCGGTTCTTCCCTGGTATTCGGCTTAGGCGCAAGTGTCGTAGTCAGCGAGAATGCAGAGATTACGATAGGGGATATTTATGATACTTTGATATGTTACCAGGATACTTTGGTATTAGAGGCCCCTTTGGGATATCCTGTATATGTATGGGATGACGGTAGTTCCACTCCCGAGCGCACGATCTACGGTTCGGGGACCTACTGGGTTCGGTACGGGAGCGTTTGTATCCAGACTGTAGATACCTATTACATTGATATGCCTGATTCGAACATCAGTGTACATAATAATGATACGGTGGTCTGTATCGGATCTGTAGTAGATTTGATTGCCGATGATGTGGAGGGATATGTTTATGAGTGGATGCCATCTGAGGGGATAGCAGATCCGGCCTCTCCAGTGACGACGATAGAGGCTACGGAGTCGCGTACGGTTACCCTGAAAGTGAACTACCCGGGCTGTGACCCCTTCTACCGGTCCTTTTATATGGAGGTGAAGGAGGTTCCTGTGGTAGAGATGCCAGCCAGCACCACGATCTGTTTAGGAAAGGGACACGAGGTACATCCTTATATCCCGGGAGCAGATGAGGACTATAGTTATTCGTGGGTTCCGGCAGCGGGTGTCAGTGATCCTTCATCTAAGGATGTGATCTTATCGCCTGAGCTGACGACGACGTATTACCTTACGGTCAATTCGGGTGCTGAAGATTGTGATGTGGTGGATTCCATCCGGATATCGGTGATCCCGAACAGCATAGACCTGGTGAACAATGATACTTCTCTATGCAGTGGTATCAGCATACCGGTCAGTGTGGAAGGACATCCTCTTTTCACGTATTACTGGGCTCCTGAGGAGGGGATAGCTGATCCCCACCAGGCGAACAGCTCCATCACTCCTGAGGCGAGCGGCTGGGTAACGATCACGGCATCCCGTGAGGGCTGTGATGATATGACAGACAGTTTTTATATTGACCTGCAGCCGGTACCGGAGGTGAATGCGGGTCCTGATGATACCTATGCGGGGGTGTTCCCTACCAGTTGTTTGCGGGAGTGATACCGGATGATTATGAGTTTTATACTTATGAATGGACCCCATCCACATTCCTGTCGGATGGAGGCGTTAAGAATCCCTGGTTTACGTCTTATACGGCCTCGGAGGATCTGATCCTTGAGGTGCGCACTCCTATAGGATGCAGCAGCCGGGATACGGTATTGCTTACGGTGGTTCCAAAGCGGAGCGTGCTTCTCAATGTTACGGACACGGGGTATTGTCCTCCCGGGATGGTACAGCTGGAGGCATCGAATGCGGATTCTTATGTATGGATCCCTGGTACGGGCCTGTCTGATGACAGCATATCCAATCCTGTGGCGAACCCGGATGAATCTGTTGAATATATGGTGATCGGGTATACGGAGGGTTGTATGGATACGCAGTATGTGCAGATATCGGTATATCCCCAGGCGTCGTTGTATGTTCCGGATTCGGTGACGATCTACGCCGGGAGAGGCTGTATGAGGTGGACGTGGCGAGCAATGCGAGCTATTACAGCTGGTATCCCCCGGAAGGGTTGAGTGATGTGAACATAGCGAATCCCCTGGCCGGTCCCTATGTACGTACCCGTTACTTTGTGACGGCGACGACGGAGCATGGCTGTACCCTTACGGATTCGATAGATATTGTGGTAGACAACGGGTATGTCTTTGAGGTACCGAATGCCTTTGTACCGGGGAATGGATTTTCAGATAACGGGCATCATTCCGGATACTGAAGCGTGGGGAAGTCGCGCCTGGACTCGTTTTGAGGTGTATGACCGCTGGGGCGTGAAGGTATTTGAGACTTCAGACATAGAGGAAGGCTGGGATGGCCGTTATGATGGGAAGACTCAGCCGATGGGGGTATATGTGTATATCATTGAAGGATCTTTACCTACGGGGGATAAAGTTCATCTCCAGGGTAATGTGACCCTGATCAGGTAAAAAGGGATTGAATTTTTTGATGCGTTCCAGTGATAAGATAGTTTCAGTATTTTAGGATACTGTCAGTGTGAGGTAATGGCTTAATATTCATTACCTTTTTTTTAAGTATAATATTTGTTATAAAATCATGCGGAATTCTGTACTTGTATTTTTATTATTATTGATTTCGCCTTTTGCGGCCCGGGCACAGGCAGAAGACAACATCTGGGCCTTCGGATATAATGCGGCTTTGGATCTTAACTCGGGTTCCCCGGTTGCCTTATCAGGATTTATGACTATGGCAAATGAGGGAACGGCTTCTATTGCAGATGGAGACGGTAACCTGTTGTTCTACAGTGCAGGTCAGCAAGTCTGGAACAAAGATCATGATCTGATGCCGAACGGTACGGGAATCTTAGGGCATAGCGGTTCGGGAACCCAGAGCGTGGCGATCAGCAAATACCCCGGGAGTGACAGCCTGTATTACCTCTTTACCCTGGAGAATTATGAGAATATACCCTGGTCTACCATAGGTTACTTGCGGTATAATATCATCGATATGTCTTTGGATGGCGGCCTGGGAGATGTGATCACTACGGAAAAGAACATCGTCCTGGACAGCTTTATGGGAGAAAAGATGGTGGTGGTCAATGATGACGGCTGCGGCTACTGGCTGGTAAGCTATAATTATGAGACGAGTGCCTACCACAGCTACCGGATCACGGAAGAAGGGATAGACCTTCCGGTCATCTCTTCAGGGGCAAGTGCTTGTGGCATAGTAGGGGAGATCAAAATATCTCCTGACAGGAGTAAGATCGGCAATGCGGCATACATAGAAGGGGGAGTAGAGGTGGCATCTTTTGATGTCAGTACCGGGAGCGTTTCTGATTTTATCTCACTGGGTGCCATGAGTCCTTACGGAGTTGGTTTTTCTCCCAATAGTGAAGTGCCTATACATCAACAATGCGGCAGCTGTATCAGTATGACCTGAGCCGTCTTCCCGGATGAGGATGCAGTAGAGGCCAGTGAATATACAGTTACCTGGGCGTCGGTGTCTACATTGAGGCTGGCGACCAACGGAAATATATAGTGTGACTACGCTTTGGCACTGCAAGTATAGATGCGATCCATGATCCCAATGAGCTGGGAGCGGATTGTGATTTTGAATCAGGAGCTATTACGCTTTCTTCCGGTGCCTCCGTGATATTTGGTATAGGTTGTATCCATAGCTGTGAATGAGAATGCAGAGATTACGATAGGGGATATCTATGATACTCTGGATATGTTACCTGGACAGTATGGTATTAGAGGCACCCTTTGGGATATCCTGTATATGTATGGGATGACGGGAGCTCCACTCCCGAGCGCACGATCTACGGTTCGGGGACCTACTGGGTTCGCTACGGGAGCGTTTGTATCCAGACTGTAGATACCTATTACATTGATATGCCTGATTCGAACATCAGTGTACATAATAATGATACGGTGGTCTGTATCGGATCTGTAGTAGATTTGATTGCCGATGATGTGGAGGGATATGTTTATGAGTGGATGCCATCTGAGGGGATAGCAGATCCGGCCTCTCCAGTGACGACGATAGAGGCTACGGAGTCGCGTACGGTTACCCTGAAAGTGAACTACCCGGGTTGTGACCCCTTCTACCGGTCCTTTTATATGGAGGTGAAAGAGGTCCCTGTGGTAGAGATGCCAGCCAGCACTACGATCTGTTTAGGTAAGGGACACGAGGTACATCCTTATATCCCGGGAGCAGATGAGGACTATAGTTATTCGTGGGTTCCGGCAGCGGGTGTCAGTGATCCTTCATCTAAGGATGTGATCTTATCGCCTGAGCTGACGACGACGTATTACCTTACGGTCAATTCGGGTGCTGAAGATTGTGATGTGGTGGATTCCATCCGGATATCGGTGATCCCGAACAGCATAGACCTGGTGAACAATGATACTTCTCTATGCAGTGGTATCAGCATACCGGTCAGTGTGGAAGGACATCCTCTTTTCACGTATTACTGGGCTCCTGAGGAGGGGATAGCTGATCCCCACCAGGCGAACAGCTCCATCACTCCTGAGGCGAGCGGCTGGGTAACGATCACGGCATCCCGTGAGGGCTGTGATGATATGACAGATAGTTTTTATATTGATCTTCAGCCGGTACCGGAGGTGAATGCGGGTCCTGATGATACCTTGTGCGGGGGTGTTCCCTACCAGTTGTTTGCGGGAGTGATACCGGATGATTATGAGTTTTATACTTATGAATGGACCCCATCCACATTCCTGTCGGATGGAGGCGTTAAGAATCCCTGGTTTACGTCTTATACGGCCTCGGAGGATCTGATCCTTGAGGTGCGCACTCCTATAGGATGCAGCAGCCGGGATACGGTATTGCTTACGGTGGTTCCAAAGCGGAGCGTGCTTCTCAATGTTACGGACACGGGGTATTGTCCTCCCGGGATGGTACAGCTGGAGGCATCGAATGCGGATTCTTATGTATGGATCCCTGGTACGGGCCTGTCTGATGACAGCATATCCAATCCTGTGGCGAATCCGGATGAATCTGTTGAATATATGGTGATCGGGTATACGGAGGGTTGTATGGATACGCAGTATGTGCAGATATCGGTATATCCCCAGGCGTCGTTGTATGTTCCGGATTCGGTGACGATCTATGCCGGCGAGGTGTATGAGGTTGACCTGGCGAGCAATGCGAGCTATTACAGCTGGTATCCCCCGGAAGGGTTGAGTGATGTGAACATAGCGAATCCCCTGGCCGGTCCTTATGTACGTACCCGTTACTTTGTGACGGCGACGACGGAGCATGGCTGTACCCTTACGGATTCGATAGATATTGTGGTAGACAACGGGTATGTCTTTGAGGTACCGAATGCCTTTGTACCGGGGAATGGATTTTCAGATAACGGGACATTCCGGATACTGAAGCGTGGGGAAGCGCGCCTGGACCGTTTTGAGGTGTATGACCGCTGGGGCGTGAAGGTATTTGAGACTTCAGACATAGAGGAAGGCTGGGATGGCCGTTATGATGGGAAGACTCAGCCGATGGGGGTATATGTGTATATCATTGAAGGATCTTTACCTACGGGGGATAAAGTTCATCTCCAGGGTAATGTGACCCTGATCAGGTAAAAAGTGCATAGAAAGTTATTATTAAGGAAAAATCATTCATATTTAAATTCATATAAATATTTTACAAATGAATTTCTGAAATATTTAGAGAAGTTCATTATATTTTCCACCCTAAACATATTGATTAGATCATGCGGAATTCTGTACTTGTATTTTTATTATTATTGATTTCGCCTTTTGCGGCCCGGGCACAGGCAGAAGACAACATCTGGGCCTTCGGATATAATGCGGCTTTGGATCTTAACTCGGGTTCCCCCTCTTCCTTATCGGGGTTTATGACTTCTGTTTCCGAAGGGACAGCCTCGATTTCGGATTCGGATGGAGACCTTCTTTTCTACAGTGCAGGTCAGCAAGCCTGGAATAAAGATCATGATCTTATGCCGAACGGCACCGGTATCTTAGGACATGACGGTTCGGGAACACAAAGTACAGCAATCTGTAAATATCCCGGCAGCGACAGCCTGTATTACCTGTTTACCCTGGAAAATTATGAAAATATCACGGCCATGGCTACCACGATAGGGTATCTGCGGTATAACATTATAGATATGTCTCTGGACGGGGGCCTGGGAGATGTGATCACTACGGAAAAGAACGTTGTCCTGGACAGCTTTATGGGGGAGAAGATGGTGGTGATCAATGATGACGGCTGCGGCTACTGGCTGGTGACCTATAATTGGGAGACGAGTGCTTACCACAGCTACCGGATCACGGAAGAGGGGATAGAGCCTCCGGTCATCTCTTCAGGGGCAAGTGCTTGCGGTATAGTAGGGGAGATCAAAATATCCCCTGACGGAAGCAAAATAGCCAACGCGGCATACATAGAAGGAGATGTAGAGGTAGCCTCTTTTGATATCAGTACAGGAGCCGTTTCCGATTTTATCCTGCTTAGTCATATGAGTCCTTATGGAGCAGGTTTTTCTCCCAATAGTCAGGTATTATACATCAACAATGGGCAGCTGTACCAGTATGACCTGAGCGGTTTCCCGGATGAGGATGAAGTAGCGGCCAGTGAATATACGTATTCTTCCTGGGTATCTTTATCTGCCTTCAGGCTGGCGACCAATGGTAAGCTGTATTTTCCAAGTACCTCTACAGCGGATATTCATGCGATCAATGAGCCGGATGAACTGGGAGCAGCCAGTGACCTGGAGACAAGTGCCTATACCCTTTCTTCCGGATCTGCCGTGTTCGGCTTAGGAGCACAAATACCGGTTAACCTGAATATAGGTACCGGTGGCCAGACCGTTTCAGTAGAGACCTATGCCCCGGGCTTGGCAGCTACCGGGGAGGCCTCTTGTATCCGGGGATGTGCTCCTGCCTGGTTCAGGATCAGCAGGGCTGAAGATGATATGGAGGAGGACTATACGGTTTCCTATAGCATAGAAGGAACAGGTGTGAACGGGACGGATTACGAGTGGATACCTGACCAGGTGACGATACCTGCGGGATCCTCCTATGCGGATATCTATATTCGTCCCCAGGTTCTTCCTGACCTGAAGGTGCTCAGGACCGTATCGCTGAAGATACTGGATACGGTAGGCTGTTCGAATAACCCGATACCTGTAACGATCCTTTCGGATAAGATCTTGATTTTGGATTCTATCTATGTATCGGTCGTTCCCGGTGATACGAGTATCTGTAAGGGTGAGACGGTTATGCTGAAGGCAGAGACCAATTATGAGGATTACCTGATCTGGTCCCCGGATGCAGCTTTGGATCCGTCTCCGGATGTTCCTGTAGTTTATGTGAGGCCTGATGCATCTGTTTCGTATACAGCAACTATTAATGTTCCCTGGAGCGGGTGTGATGTAGAGGAGGATATTTCTGTGATCTCCATATCCAACGAGACGATGGTTGTCAACCTTGATTATACGGCCTATAGTGATCCCATCTGTATCTATGACACGATCACGCTGAAGGCGAACGGGGGCTACAGCTATACTTATTTCAACCGGTTCAATGATGTGCTGGGTAGTGATTCGGTACTGGATGTGATCGTTCCCGACCGTTATTATGAATATATTGTTCTGGCTTTGGATGAGCGGGGCTGTCTGGATTCTGCTGTTGTTTCGGTTCAGGCGGAGCCGTGCTGTGAGGTATTGATTCCCAATGCTTTTTCACCTAACGGAGATGGTGTGAATGACCGTTTTGGCGTGGTGACGGATGGTCATCCGGAAGAGTTCCGTCTTGAGATCTTCAACAGGTGGGGCGAGCGAGTGTTCATCAGCTATAAGCCTGAAGATACGTGGGATGGCACCTATGAGGAAGGTACCCCTGCTGATGCGGGTGTATATTTCTACACGGTTAAAGGGCTGTGCTATGGCGGGGATCTTTTCCGGAAGAGGGGAGATCTTACCCTGGTCCGGTAGCGGTATGGGGACCTTGGGGCATGGTATGACAAGGTTACCGGATTATGATCAGATCCTGTATCATGCATTCAATTTCTGATGAATATGTTTAACTAGATAATGAAGAAATCTGTACTTGTGGTTTTGTTGATTCTTCTTTCCCCCTGTCTTGTCCGGGCCCAGGCAGAGGACAATATCTGGGCATTCGGGTCGAATGCGGCTTTAGACCTGAACTCGGGGTCTCCTGTTTCCTTATCGGGCTTTATGACCCATGTGATTGAAGGTACAGCTGCCATTTCAGATTTATCCGGGGGGCTGTTGTTTTACAGTGCAGGGCAGCAGGTCTGGAACAGGGATCACAACCTTATGCCTAATGGCAGCGGCATATTAGGGCATGATGGTTCCGGAACACAAAGTACGGCGATCTGTAAATATCCCGGCAGAGACAGACTGTACTATTTATTTACATTAGAGAATTTAGAAAAAATAACCGTTGAAGAAAGCACCATAGGCTATCTGCGGTATAACATTATAGATATGTCTCTGGACGGTGGGAAGGGAGATGTGATCACTACAGAGAAGAACATTGTCCTGGACAGCTTCATGGGGGAGAAGATGGTGGTGGTCAGTGATGACGGCTGCGGCTACTGGCTGGTGACCTATAATTACGAGACGCGTGCTTACCACAGCTACAGGATCACGGTAGATGGAATAGAACCTCCTGTTATCTCTCCAGGCGAAAATGATTGTGGCATTGTAGGCGAGATCAAAATATCCCCGGACGGGAGCAAGATAGCCAATGCGGCATTCATAGAAGGAGATGTAGAGGTTGCCTTTTTTGATATCGCTACCGGAAGCGTTTCCGATTTTATCCTGCTGAACCATATGAGTCCTTATGGAGCAGGTTTTTCGCCCAACAGCCAGGTATTGTACATTAATAATGGATATCTCTACCAGTATGACCTGAGCAGTTTCCCGGATGGAGATGAAGTAGCAGCCAGTGAGTATACACATTCTTCGGGGGTAGCTTTATCCGCCTTCCGGCTGGGAACCAATGGGAAGCTATACTTCCCCAGTACCTTTTCATCGGATATTTATGCAATCCATAATCCTGATGAGCTGGGCGCGGCTAGTAGTCTGGAGACAAGTGCTTTTACACTTTCATCTGGAAGTGTCGTTTTTGGTTTAGGTTCATCTGTAGCAGTGAATACGAACTTGAGTAGGAATAGTGATCTTTCGATAGAGACCTATGCTCCCGGCCTGGCGTCGACGGGTTTGTATTCATGTATTCGCGGATGTGCTCCTGCCCGTTTCAGGATCATGCGGCCTGATACGGATTTGGAGGAGGAGCAGACCGTTCATTATCTTATCGAAGGAACGGGTGTGAACGGTACGGATTATGAGTGGATCCCTGATAATGTAACGATTCCTTCGGGATCTTCTTATGCGGATATCTATATACGTCCCCAGGTTCTTTCCGATCTCCAGGTGCTCAGGACTGTTTCACTTAAGATTCTGGATACATTAGTCTGTTCCAATAATCCCGCACTTGTGGCGATCCTGTCGGATACCATCGTGATCCTTGATTCGATCTATATATCGGTGTTTCCTGAAGATGCGCATATCTGCAGGGGTGAAACCATCAGGCTTCAAGCCGAGACCAACTATGAGGACTACGTGAGCTGGGCTCCTGACCAGAATTTGCAGCCATCCCCGAATGCTCCTGTTGTTTTTGTCACTCCTGAAATGCCTATATCCTACTTAGCGACAATCAATGTTCCATGGAGCGGATGTGCTACAGAAGAGGATAATTCGGATATTTCCATATACAATGAGACTATGGAAGTAAAGCTAAATTATGAAGTGTATAATGATCCTGTGTGTGTATATGATACGGTCATGCTGATCGCAGACGGAGGGTACAGTTATATCTTCCTGAACCGGTTCAATGAAGAGCTGGGAAGAGGCAGTTCAAATCTTGAAGTGGCCGTACCTTATCGTTATAATGAATATATAGTTCTGGCGACAGATGAGAACGGCTGTATGGATTCTGCGTTTATTCAGGTCCGGGCAGAGCTATGCTGTGAGGTGCTGATGATACCTAATGCTTTTTCTCCTAACGGGGATGGTCTCAATGATCGTTTTGGTGTGTTGACGGATGTATATCCGGAAGATTTCCGTCTTGAGATCTTCAACAGGTGGGGTGAACGTGTATTTATCAGCTACAAGCCTGATAATACCTGGGATGGTACGGATGAGGAAGGAACACCTGCTGATGCTGGCGTATATTTCTACAAGGTGAGGGGAGTATGTTATGATCAGCGTGTATTTATCAAAAGGGGAGACCTGACCTTAGTCAGGTAGCAGGGAGGAGACCTGAGGACATGATAGGAGGAGGTCCCCGGATTATTATTATCCTGTATCATACAATCAATTTTTATAAAATTAAATTTTAAATAAATAATGAAAAAAATCAACCCTTGTAGTCTTATTGATGATTCTTTCCACTTGTCTTGTCCGGGCCCAGGCAGAGGACAATATCTGGGCATTCGGGTTTAACGTGGCCCTGGACCTCAACTCGGGAAGCCCGGTTGAATTATCAGGCTTTATGACATCTGCGAATGAAGGGACAGCCGCTATTTCAGATGCGGACGGCAACCTGTTGTTCTACAGTGCAGGTCAGCAAGTCTGGAACAAAGATCATGAGCTCATGCCGAACGGTACCGGTATCCTGGGGCACGAGGGTTCGGGTACCCAGAGCGTGGTGATCAGCAAATACCCCGGCAGCGACAGCCTGTATTACCTGTTTACCCTGGAAAATTATGAGAATATACCCTGGTCCACCATAGGTTACTTGAGGTATAATATCATCGATATGTCTTTGGATGGCGGCTTAGGAGATGTGATCAGTACGGAGAAGAATATATTGATGGACAGCTTTATGGGAGAGAAGATGGTGGTGGTCAATGATGACGGCTGCGGCTACTGGCTGGTGACCTATAATTGGGAGACGAGTGCTTACCACAGCTACCGGATCACGGAAGAGGGGATAGAGCCTCCGGTCATATCGCCCGGTGAAAATCCCTGTGGGATCATAGGAGAGATCAAAATATCTCCCGATGGCAGCAAGATCGTGAATGCCGGTGATTTTGAATCAAATATAGAGATCGCCTCTTTTGATGTGAGTACCGGGGAGGTGTCTGATTTTATCGTGGTCAACCAGGTGATGCCTTACGGGGTTGGTTTTTCTCCCAACAGTGAAGTATTGTACATCAACACAGAGGGCAGCCAGCTGTTGCAGTATGACCTGACCGGTTATCCTGTTGAAGCTACCGTAGCGGCCAGTGAATATACGGTTTCTTCTTCGGCAGGCATATCGACCTTGAGACTGGCGACCAATGGCAAGATCTATAGTGTGAATTTCTTTACCACAAGTATCGAGGTGATCCATGATCCCAATGAGCTGGGAGCGGGTTGTGATTTTGAAGCGGATGCCCTTATGCTGTCCTCCGGTTCCGTATGGATAGGGATAGGTGCATCTATAGCAGTGAATCAAAATGCAAATATGGGTTCAGATCTATCCATAGAGACCTATGCCCCGGGATTGGCAGCAACCGGGGAGCCCTCTTGCATCCGGGGATGTGCTTCTGCCCGTTTCAGGATCATGCGGCCCGATACAGATTTGGAGGAGGAGCAGACCGTTCATTATCTTATCGAAGGAACGGGTGTGAACGGGACGGATTACGAGTGGATACCGGATCAGGTGACCATTCCCGCAGGATCATCCTATGCGGATATCTATATACGTCCCCAGGTTCTTCCCGACCTGAAGGTGCTCAGGACCGTATCGCTGAAGATACTGGATACGGTAGGCTGTTCGAATAACCCGATACCCTTGACGATCCTGTCGGATACGGTCGTGATCCTGGATTCTATCTATGTATCGGTTGTTCCCGGTGATACGAGTATCTGTAAGGGTGAGACGGTTATGCTGAAGGCAGAGACCAATTATGAGGATTACCTGATCTGGTCCCCGGATGCAGCTTTGGATCCGTCTCCGGATGTTCCTGTAGTTTATGTGAGGCCTGATGCATCTGTTTCGTATACAGCAACTATTAATGTTCCCTGGAGCGGGTGTGATGTAGAGGAGGATATTTCTGTGATCTCCATATCCAACGAGACGATGGTTGTCAACCTTGATTATACGGCCTATAGTGATCCCATCTGTATCTATGACACGATCACGCTGAAGGCGAACGGGGGCTACAGCTATACTTATTTCAACCGGTTCAATGATGTGCTGGGTAGTGATTCGGTACTGGATGTGATCGTTCCCGACCGTTATTATGAATATATTGTTCTGGCTTTGGATGAGCGGGGCTGTCTGGATTCTGCTGTTGTTTCGGTTCAGGCGGAGCCGTGCTGTGAGGTATTGATTCCCAATGCTTTTTCACCTAACGGAGATGGTGTGAATGACCGTTTTGGCGTGGTGACGGATGGTCATCCGGAAGAGTTCCGTCTTGAGATCTTCAACAGGTGGGGCGAGCGAGTGTTCATCAGCTATAAGCCTGAAGATACGTGGGATGGCACCTATGAGGAAGGTACCCCTGCTGATGCGGGTGTATATTTCTACACGGTTAAAGGGCTGTGCTATGGCGGGGATCTTTTCCGGAAGAGGGGAGATCTTACCCTGGTCCGGTAGCGGGAGGGAGATGGAAAAATCATTTTAGTGTTTTCCTGTAGTTTGTAGTATTTTGAAGGAATGGCTTCTTGCTATTCATTGTGCTTTTTTAAGTTTAATAAATAAATCATGCGGAATTCTGTACTTGTATTTTTATTATTATTATTGATTTCACCTTTGGCAGCCCGGTCCCAGGCAGAGGACAATATCTGGGCCTTCGGGTTTAATGTGGCCCTGGACCTCAACTCGGGAAGCCCGGTTGAATTATCAGGCTTTATGACAGCTGCGAATGAGGGGACAGCCGCTATTTCAGATTCGGATGGCAACCTGTTGTTCTACAGTGCAGGTCAGCAAGCCTGGAACAAAGATCATGAGCTGATGCCGAACGGTACGGGAATCTTAGGGCATAGCGGTTCGGGCACCCAGAGCGTGGTGATCAGCAAATACCCCGGGAGTGACAGCCTGTATTACCTGTTTACCCTGGAAAATTATGAGAATATACCCTGGTCTACCATAGGTTACTTGCGGTATAATATCATCGATATGTCTCTGGACGGTGGGCTGGGAGATGTGATCACTACGGAGAAGAACATCGTCCTGGACAGCTTTATGGGAGAGAAGATGGTGGTGGTCAATGATGACGGCTGCGGCTACTGGCTGGTGACCTATAATTATAGTGAGAACACATACCACAGCTACCGGATCACGGAAGACGGGATAGCACCTCCCGTGATTTCTTATGGTGAAAATCCCTGTGGGATCATAGGGGAGATCAAAATATCTCCTGACAGGAGCAAGATTGTGAACGCCGGTGATTTTGAATCAAATATAGAGATCGCCTCTTTTGATGTCAGCACCGGTGAAGTATCTGATTTTATCGTGGTCAACCAGGTGATGCCTTACGGGGTTGGTTTTTCTCCCAATAGTGAAGTGCTTTATATCAACAGCGAGATGAGCCAGCTGTACCAGTATGATCTCACCGGTTATCCGGATGCAACTACTATAGCGGCCAGTGAATATACGGTTTCTTCGTCGGCAGGTATATCGACCTTGAGACTGGCGACCAACGGCAAGATATATAGTGTAAACTTTAACAACACAAGTATCGAGGTGATCCATGATCCCAATGAACTGGGAGCGGATTGTGATTTTGAAGCGAGTGCCCTTATGCTGTCCTCCGGTTCCGTATGGATAGGGATAGGTGCATCCATACCCGTGAATGAGAATGCGGATATCACGATAGGAGAGATCTATGATACACTGGCATGTTACCAGGACAGTATGGTATTGGCGGCCCCTTTGGGATATCCTGTATATGTATGGGATGACGGGAGCTCTTCATTTGAGCGCACGATCTACGGTTCGGGGACCTACTGGGTTCGGTACGGGAGCGTTTGTATCCAGACTGTAGATACCTATTACATTGATATGCCTGATTCGAACATCAGTGTACATAATAATGATACGGTGGTCTGTATCGGATCTGTAGTAGATTTGATTGCCGATGATGTGGAGGGATATGTTTATGAGTGGATGCCATCTGAGGGGATAGCAGATCCGGCCTCTCCAGTGACGACGATAGAGGCTACGGAGTCGCGTACGGTTACCCTGAAAGTGAACTACCCGGGCTGTGACCCCTTCTACCGGTCCTTTTATATGGAGGTGAAGGAGGTTCCTGTGGTGGAGATGCCAGCCAGCACTACGATCTGTTTAGGAAAGGGACACGAGGTACATCCTTATATCCCGGGAGCAGATGAGGACTATAGTTATTCGTGGGTTCCGGCAGCGGGTGTCAGTGATCCTTCATCTAAGGATGTGATCTTATCGCCTGAGCTGACGACGACGTATTACCTTACGGTCAATTCGGGTGCTGAAGATTGTGATGTGGTGGATTCCATCCGGATATCGGTGATCCCGAACAGCATAGACCTGGTGAACAATGATACTTCTCTATGCAGTGGTATCAGCATACCGGTCAGTGTGGAAGGACATCCTCTTTTCACGTATTACTGGGCTCCTGAGGAGGGGATAGCTGATCCCCACCAGGCGAACAGCTCCATCACTCCTGAGGCGAGCGGCTGGGTAACGATCACGGCATCCCGTGAGGGCTGTGATGATATGACAGACAGTTTTTATATTGATCTTCAGCCGGTACCGGAGGTGAATGCGGGTCCTGATGATACAATATGCGGGGGTGTTCCCTACCAGTTGTTTGCGGGAGTGATACCGGATGATTATGAGTTTTATACTTATGAATGGACCCCATCCACGTTCCTGTCGGATGGAGGCGTTAAGAATCCCTGGTTTACGTCTTATACGGCCTCGGAGGAGCTGATCCTTGAGGTGCGTACTCCTATAGGATGCAGCAGCCGGGATACGGTATTGCTTACGGTGGTTCCAAAGCGGAGCGTGCTTCTCAATGTTACGGACACGGGGTATTGTCCTCCCGGGATGGTTCATCTGGAGGCATCGAATGCGGATTCTTATGTATGGATCCCTGGTACGGGCCTGTCTGATGACAGCATATCCAATCCTGTGGCGAATCCGGATGAATCTGTTGAATATATGGTGATCGGGTATACGGAGGGTTGTATGGATACGCAGTATGTGAATGTTAGCGTTTATCCAAATGCCAGTTTGTATATGCCGGATTCAGTGAAGATCTACCCGGGAGAGGCTTATGAGATGGATGTGGCGAGCAATGCCAGCTATTACAGCTGGTATCCACCGGAAGGGTTGAGTGATGTGAACATTGCAAATCCCTGGGCCAGTCCCTATGTACGGACCCGTTACTTTGTGACGGCGACGACGGAGCATGGCTGTACCCTTACGGATTCGATAGACATTGTGGTAGACAACGGGTATGTCTTTGAGGTACCGAATGCCTTTGTACCGGGGAATGGATTTTCAAAAAATGGCATCTTCAGGATTTTGAAGCGGGGAGAAGTCCGCCTGGCTCGTTTTGAAGTGTATGACCGCTGGGGCGTGAAAGTGTTTGAGACCTCAGACATAGAGGAAGGCTGGGATGGCCGTTACGATGGGAAACTCAGCCGATGGGGGTGTATGTATATATCATTGAAGGGATCCTTACCGACGGACAGAAAATTCATCTCCAGGGTAATGTGACCCTGATCAGGTAAAAAGGGATTGAATTTTTTGATGCTTTCCAGTGATAAGATAGTTTCAGCATTTTAGGATACTGTCAGTGTGGGTAATGGCTTAATATTTATTACTTTTTTTGAGTATAAAATATTTGTTATAAATCATGCGGAATTCTTTACTTATATGTTTATTGATCCTTCTTTCACCTTGTTTGTCCGGGCCCAGGCAGAGGATAATATCTGGGCTTTCGGGTTCAATGTAGCCCTGGACCTGAACTCCGGAGCGCCGGTTGCCTTATCAGGATTTATGATATCGGCTAACGAAGGAACGGCATCCATTGCCGATTCAGGCGGAGATCTGTTATTTTATAGTACCGGTCAGCAGGCCTGGAATAAAGATCATGAGCTCATGCCGAACGGAACGGGTATCCTGGGACATGATGGCTCAGGCACGCAAAGTGTGGCGATCAGCAAATACCCCGGCAGCGACAGCCTGTATTATCTCTTTACCCTGGAGAATTCTAGAAAAGAATCCCTGGTGAAGAACGTACCATAGGTTACCTGCGGTACAATATCATAGATATGAGCCTGGATGGCGGCCTCGGGAGATGTGATCAGTACGGAGAAGAACATCGTGCTGGACAGCTTTATGGGAGAGAAGATGGTGGTGGTCAATGACGGGGGGTGCGGCTCCTGGCTGGTGACCTACAATTATGAGTCGAGAATGCCTATTACCATAGCTACCGGATCACGGCAGGAGGGGATAGAGCCCCCGGTCATCTCTTCAGGGGCAAGTAATTGCGGCATCACAGGGGAGATCAAGATATCTCCCGGACGGGAGCAAGATTATATCGCCGAATGCGGGACTATCCTGGATCAGACAGAGTGGAGAGTGGCCTCTTTTGATGTCGGTACCGGTGAGGTATCCGATTTTATCATGCTCGAACGGATCTATGGGCTATGGTGATTGGTTTCTCTCCCAATAGCCAGGTTTTGTACATCAATAATGAATTCTTATCACTGTACCAGTATGACCTGACCGATTTTCCGGATGAGGACGCCGTGGAGGCGAGTCTGTATACTGTTTCTTCCACAGCGGGAATCTCCACATTGAGACTGGCCACCAACGATAAAATATATGGTGTAAATTTTGGTACTACCAGCGTCTACGGTATCAATGAACCCAATGAGCTGGGATCAGGATGTGACTTTGAAGCAGGAGTTGTTACCTTTTCTTCCGGCTTTGTGTGGATAGGGATAGGTGCATCGATAGCGGTGAATACGAATGTGAATATGGGGTCTAATATTGTGATAGAGACCTACGCTCCTGGTCTGGCCTCGACGGGTTTGTATTCCTGTATCCGGGGTTGTGCTCCTGCGTGGTTCCTGGATCAAGCGTCCTGATGCGGATGTGGACCAGACGGTTCATTATATTATAGAGGGTACTGGTGTGAACGGTACGGATTATGAGTGGATTCCTGATCATGTGACGATTCCTTCCGGGTCTTCTTATGTAGATGTGTATATACGTCCCCAGGTTCTTTCCGACCTGAAAATGCTCAGGACTGTTTCGCTTAAGGTACTGGATACGGTAGGCTGTCCGAACAATCCCGTAGCATTGACGATCCTTTCGGATACGATCAGTATTTTGGATTCTGTGTATGTTTCTGTTTTTCCTGAGGATGCGGTTATCTGCAGAGGAGAGACGGTACGTTTGGATGCGAAGAGCAATTATTATGATTACCTGGTGTGGTCCCCAGATTATGTATTAAGTCCGTCTCTGAGTGATCCTGTTGTTTATGTTCGTCCGGATACTTCTTTGTCTTACCTGGCTACTGTATTTATTCCGTGGAGTGGGTGTGATGCGGTTGTGGATACTTCGGATATATCTATTTTCAATGCGGATATGGTTGTAGATCTTGATTATACGACAGATAGTGATCCTTTATGTGTTTATGATACGGTTACGTTGCAGGCGATTGGCGGTTACAGTTATGCCTATTTCAACAGGTTCAATGATTTGCTGGGTCGCGGGTCGGAGCTTGAGGTGATCGTACCGGACCGTGTTTATGAATATATAGTTCTGGCGACAGATGAGCACGGTTGTGTTGATTCAGCAGTTGTATCTGTTCAGGCTGAGGTTTGTTGTGAGGTTTTGGTACCTACGGCTTTTTCGCCTAACGGAGATGGGTTGAATGATCGTTTTGGCGTTGTGACATATGGCAATCCGGAATCGTTTCGTTTAGAGATCTTCAACCGTTGGGGTGAGCGGATTTTTATTGGGTATAAGCCTGAGGATACCTGGGACGGGACATATTATGGTGAGGACCGGATTTCTGCTGATGCCGGTGTATATTTCTACACGGTGCAGGGGGTGTGCTATGACCGGAGCATGTTCCACAAAAGGGGAGACCTTACCCTCGTCCGGTAAGGAGCGTCATGGTTGAGCTTGGTAATACTGTTTCTTACAGGTACCTTTTAATCCTGAGCATACCCCATTTGTGAAGCCTGTACTGGATGGAAACCCTCAGTACGCCCAGGCCGTATTTGATGCTTCTGCTTAAATTGATGGAAGAAGCCTCTTCAAAGTATTTGGTAGGGCAGGTGACCTCGCCGATCTCGTAACCGGCCATGAAGATCTGGGATGCCATCTCGTTATCAAAAACAAAATCATCATCACAGGCCTCAAAATTGACCTGGTTCAGCACCTCCCTGCTGAAGGCCCTGTAACCGGTATGGTATTCACTCAGCTTCTGGTCGATCAGTACATTCTGGGTAAAGGTCAGGAAGCGGTTCGCAATGTACTTGTATAACGGCATACCTCCTTTTAAAGCACCCTTGCCTAAGATCCTGGATGCAAAAACCACGGGATACAGGCCATTGGCGATGATATAAGAAATAGAAGGAATCAGTAAAGGCGTGTACTGGTAATCCGGGTGAACCATGATCACAATATCCGCGCCGAGCTCCAGGGCTTTTTTGTAGCATGTCTTCTGGTTGCCGCCGTATCCTTTGTTCGCTTCATGGCGGATGATATGCCGGATGCCCAGCTTCCTGGCTACCTCGGAAGTATTATCAGGGCTATGGTCATCCACCAGGATCACATCGTCTACGATGCTGAAGTCAATCTCCCGGTATGTCTTTTCGAGGGTGAGGGACGCATTGTAGGCAGGCATCACCACTATGATCTTCTTTCCATTAAGCATGAGGATCCTTTTTGGGTAATGAAGTTACGATTAAATTGCTGGTAGCTTTGGACAATAAGACATGGTCTTTGTTGTATACTTTCACTTCTGCATTGATGATCTTCTTGCCTTTTCTGACGATATAGGCATGGGCTGTGATCTCTTCTCCTACCGCAGCCGCATAGAGGAAATCCACCATAAGGTTCAGGCTGGTATAGTTGGCCTGTGATTCCAGGCTGATAATGGCCCAGCCGATAGATTCATCGATCAGCAGGGACATCATGCCGCCGTGGATCATCCCGTAGGGATTACACATCTCCGGCCGGATCCGCATCTTCAGCCTGGCTTCCCCCTTCTGTATGTCCGTCAGGGTAAGGTTCATCCAGGTACCGGCGCCTGAAGGCGTTTTTAAATTGGTTTTCCCTATTTGTTGTTGTAATAGTGCTAAAGTTATTTCCATATCTTCAAGATGCAAAGCTACAATGAATTATCTTTGCGTACATTCATATTTTTTAAGGCATTTATATATGACACTAACACAATTAGAATATGTCGTGGCAGTTGCTACTTTCAAGAGCTTTGTAGCTGCAGCAGAAAAGACCTTTGTGACCCAGCCCACGCTGAGTATGCAGATCAATAAGCTCGAAGAAGAACTGAATGTAAAGATATTCGACCGCTATAAACACCCTATTTCCCCTACAGAGGTCGGAGCGAAAATCGTAGAGCAGGCTAAAGTCATCCTGACAGAAGCCAAGAAAATAGATGAACTGGTCAACAAGAGCCAGGGTAAGGTCTCCGGTACCTTTAAGCTGGCAGTTATCCCTACGATCGCCCCTTCTATTATCCCCAGGCTTCTGGATAAGTACAGCGATGCATTTCCGGATGTATCGCTCACTGTCATAGAAGCCAAAACATCTGAGATCATTGAAAAGCTGAAGAATGATGAAATAGACTGCGGCCTGCTGGCAACGCCGCTGGATGATAACAGGATCAAGGAGATCCCTCTCTTCTATGAGCCGCTGGTCGCTTATTTCAACAAAGAAGAAAAAGCCCTCAGTAAAAAAAACGGTAAACCCTGATGATATCGACCTTACTAAGATCTGGATGATGAACGAGGGAAACTGCCTGCGGAACCAGGTGATCAACCTTTGTAATGACCAGGTGGAAAAGCTTCAGGAACAAAGGGCATTCAGGTATGAATCCGGCAATGTAGATACTTTGAGAAAAATGGTAGACCGCAACGGGGGACTGTCCGTTTTCCCCGAATTGTCCACCCGGGAATTTGAAGAAGACGCATTTGACAGGATCCGTTATTTCAGCGACCCGGAGCCGGTGCGTGAGATCTCTTTGGTGACCAATGAGCATTTTGTAAAAATGGGGATCCTGCAGTCGTTGATGGATACCATCCTGGAAATGGTGCCGGAGAAAATGAGGGCACAGACCAAGAACAGGAAGATACTCAGGATCCAGACCAGTAAGCTTTAGGCCTTGGGACGGCAGTATTATGAATTCAGAGATGGATGGTGTTGTACTGCGGATACGGGGTGCAAACAGGCACATTCACGTATTGCTCATAAACAGAGGACATGCTTAAAGATGAAATAAGGAAAGTCTTCAAGGAAAAAAGAAAGTCGCTTTCTGCTGATCAAACCTCCCGGTTGATTCAAAAAATGAGCCGTCACTTTGATGCGTGGCTGCCTTCACATATCCCGCAAGCCGTAATGAGCTTCGTGCCTTTCCGGAAATTTGCCGAAATAGATCCCGGGGCCTTCGAAGCATCCATTCGCTCCGTAAACCCCGAAGTGATCCTGGCTTATCCCCGGGTCAGGGACGGGCATATCTTTCCCGTTCTTCCTGATTCATCCCGGGAAGCGGTCAGCAATCCATACGGTATCTTCGAATACCCGGGTACCCCCGTAGATCCTGCGGCACTGGATCTGGTACTGCTGCCCCTGCTGGCGGCAGACAGGAGCGGACACCGGGTGGGCTACGGCAAAGGTTATTATGACCGGCTGCTGGCGACGCTATCGCCCGGATGTATGACAATAGGCCTGAGTTATTTCCCCCTTATAGATGCCATTGATGATGTTTCACCCTGGGACCAGACATTATCCGCCTGCCTGACCCCGGATCATTTACACTGTTTTGACAAAACCTGACAGGAAGGGACCGTAAGGGAGCTGTTAGGGCTTATTTTATTGATTTCAAGAGTTTTAAATAAATATTAAAAGGCAGGAATTTCATTGCTCCCACCAATAAAAATTTGTAATTTTAGACACTGCCTGGAGCATCGGTAGCCGTTTGAGGTGGCAGGATAGCATTAAAATGTTTACCTTCTTAAAACAAACTTTCTATGAAAAATCTACTTGTAGCAACGGATTTCAGTGATTGTGCCCGGAATGCATTGAACTATGCCATCAGCCTGGCGAAAGAAAAACAATGCCATATCATACTGATGCATGCGAATGACCTGACGGTATATGGCGATGGCATATCCCCGATGGAGGGTAATGTAAAGCTGGCTTCCCAAAAGATATCCGAGGAGAGTCTGGAGAAAGAGGTAGAGCGGGTACAGGGTCAGCTGGATACGGTGCAGGTAACATCGGAATTCTTCGTGGGGGATATCGTAGCGGGTTTACAGGAGCGTGCGCAGCAGGGGGATATATGGCTGACGATCATGGGAACCACGGGGCAGAATTCTTCCGGCCTGTTCTGGGGCAGCAAAAGCATGAATGCCATGAGAAGCCATACAGGGCCGATTCTCCTGGTACCCCCGCAATCCTCTTACCAGGATGTAGACAGGATGATGCTGTGTATGGATATCCATGCCAACAATGAGCGTTTTCCGTTTGCAGAAGTAAAAGGTTGGGTACAGGAGATGCATGCGTCCCTGGATATTCTGAATGTCCAGCCATTGGACCCTTTTGATGAAGAAGATGAAAACGAACACCTCAAGCCTTTTGAGGGTATTTCCTATTCATTCCATTCTATGGAAAGCGAGCAGCTCAGGGATGCCATTACCTTCTACCTGGACAAACACGGTTCCGACTGGCTGATCGTCATCCCTAAGAAGTACAATTTCTTCGAAAGTCTCTTCCACAGGAGCAAGTCAGAGGTCATCAGCAAGGCCAGCAACGTTCCTGTATTGGCATTGCACACCTCATAACCGGAGAATATAAAACAGTTTCTCCTGATGATCACAGGTAGCCTGCAGGTTTATGAACGATCAAAGCTACTGTCCCTGACCGTTGCCGTTCTTCATTCCGGTAAGGAAATTTGATTTAAAGAACGATGATTGGATTGCCGTACTAAGGGACGATCACCTGGATCATCCGGTTATTGATGGCTGCTGCCACGGATTTTTTTTTTGCCCATATACTCCCCGTCTATCTGGAAATGCAAGGGGGATTCCGACTCTATCCAGGCTTCCGAACATTGGATGATGTCCGTCTTATCCGGGTGCGGCATCCAGTTGTTGAATGCCATCTTGCACAATTCGATCAACGAATATTTTTTTGATCACAATGATCTCAAATACATGGTCATCCAGCTTCCCAATAGGGTTGATGACAAACCCTGTACCATACATCGTTGCGTTGGCGATGACCACCATGACCGCATCTGACCGGATCGTCTTTCCGTTGGCAGTAATGGAGACATGGCTTGCGGCATAATTTTTCAATACCCTGAACCCTGCTTTAAAATAACCTGCCAGCCCCCTTTCCCCCCTGTGCTCGAAGGTCCGGATCAGCTTTGCATTGAGGCCTACATCAGACAGGTGGATACAAAACTGGTCATTAATGGTCAGGCTGGAAAGACTGATGGTCTTGCCCCCGGTTAAGGTACGCAATGCTTCCGGGACATCATGGGGCAAATTAAGGTTACGGGCCAGGCCATTGGCAGATCCGATGGGGAGGATGCCCAGCTTAATAGATGTACCGTACAGGTGCTTAGCTACCCAGTTGGCGGTGCCGTCACCTCCTGCTGCCACCACAATTTGTGGTTGTTCCTCCTGGATCTTTTCTTTCAGCAAAGGGAATTCTTCCTGATTCCGGGGGTGAAAAATAGAAAATGAATATTTTTCCTTACCTTTAAAATAGGAGGAGATCACCTCGTCCCAGGCGTGAGAAGCAGTACCCGACATCGGATTGACGGCGAAGATGATATGCGTGGTATTTGTTCGGGACTCCATGAAAGCTGTGCTCCTCTTTCAAAAATAATATTTCTATCGGCTTTGGCATCAATTCCATTCATAAAAGTTTACAATAGTTATGGTAATCATGGTCATATACTGATCATCGGTCACCTGTTCCTGGTCCCGGAAAGGCAGCAGGTGGAGCAGAAGAGGGTAAGCAATAATTTCATAGCCCTGCTTCAGCTCTTCCGGAAAAAGACCATACCCAATGCCCGCCTGAGACTGTGGTTCGATGGCCAGGCTTACCATACGACTACAGAATTTGACGGGTTCTTCAAGTTCGATTTTCATACCGGACACCGGGAGATAAGCGGCTGGAATGATGTAGAGGTGGAGCTTCTCGGCAAAGAGGATGAGGTGATCTGTTCTTCCAGGGGCGCATTATATATGCCGGAGAGAACCCGGTATGCGTTCATATCGGATATAGATGACACGATCATGAAGTCCTATAGTGCTACTATTATCAGGCGCTTGTACGAGCTGATCTCAAGATCTCCTGCTAAAAGACGTTTTGTTTTGACAACACCAGCAAATTCTATAATGCCTTGGCGGAAAGCAATACGCTGGATGGCAATAAAAACCCCTTCTTCTATGTCAGCAGCAGTGAGTGGAACCTCTATGATTACCTGAGTACGGTATTCAGGGAGCATGAGTTACCGAAGGGGGTATTCCTGCTCCACACCCTCAAATACCTGAAATCCTTCGTGACCACCGGTAAGAGCGGTCACGAAGGAAAGCTGTTCAGAATAGCCAGGATCATCATCGCCTTCCCGGAAAACCAGTTTGTACTGCTGGGGGATAATTCCCAGCGGGACCCTGAGATATATGCTGCCATTGCCGAAAAGTACCCGCAGCAGATCGCTCATATCCTCATTCGCAATGTAAGCCGGGATAAAGAGACGGCAACCAGAGCTTTTTTAAAGAACGCGGAGCACCTGGGCATTTCCACCTGCCTGTTTGCCACCACCCAGGAAGCGATCGCTTATTGCAGGGATAAAGGGCTGATCCACGACCGATAGCACCAGTACAGGAACCCGCACCCTGCTAGTTGCTGTAATCCTTAACAATGTCTTTGAGCTCGTTCAGCTTGAGCAATGCCTCTACGGGTGTCAGGGTATTGATATCGACCGCATAGAGCCTTTCCCTTATTTCTTTCAGGTCCTGGCCGATGCCGTCGAAGATATTCAGCTGGTAATTCTGGACCGGGATTTTCTTTATCTTCTGGCTCAGTTCGTTATCGCTTCGCTTATCTTCCAGCAATGCCAGTATTTTCCATAGCCCTGTCTGTCAGCTTTCTCGGCATACCCGCCATTCTGGCCACGTGGATACCGAAGCTGTGGTGGGAGCCGCCTTTCTTTAGTTTCCTTAAGAAGATGACCTTATTGTTTTCCTCCTGGTGGGTGATGTGGAAGTTCTGCACCCTTGCTAATTTGTCTTCGAGTTCATTCAATTCATGATAATGCGTGGCAAAAAGCGTAAATGCCTGACTCGGGTGGTCATGAAGGTATTCCACGATGCTCCAGGCGATGCTGATGCCATCATAAGTGCTGGTCCCTCTTCCTATTTCATCCAGGATCACGAGACTGTGTGTACTCAGGTTGTTCAGGATACTGGCGGTCTCCAGCATCTCCACCATAAAGGTAGATTCGCCGCCACTCAGGTTGTCCGATGCGCCTACCCGGGTATAGATGATATCGGTCAGCGGTATGAGGGCCTCCCGGGCTGCTACAAAAGACCCCATATGTGCCATCAGTACGGTAAGGGCTACCTGTCGCAATACGGCAGACTTACCACTCATATTCGGACCGGTAATGATCATAATCTGCTGGTCATTCCTGTCGAGCCGGACATCATTCGGGATATAGGGTACGCCCACTGGCAATGCCTGCTCGATGACCGGGTGCCTGCCGTCCCTGATGAACAGTGCCTTGTCTTCCGTTATCTCCGGGGCGCAGTACTGGTGCCGTTCCGCCTGCAGGGCAAACCCAAGCAGGCAGTCCAGTATGCCGACCTGCCTGGCGTTATTCTGGATGGCAGAGATATGCGGCATCAGCTGATCTAATAATCCCTGGTATATGCTTTGTTCCCATTCCTGGATCTTCTCCTCAGCTCCTAATATTTTATCTTCGTATTCTTTCAGTTCCGGAGTGATGTACCGTTCTGCAGAAGTAAGCGTCTGCTTTCTGATCCACTCCGCTGGCACCTTGTCCTTATGGGTATGGGTGACTTCAAGGTAATAGCCGAATACATTGTTGAACCCGATCTTCAAAGAGGGGATGCCGGTGGCCTCGCTTTCCCGGGTCTGGATCTGCAGCAGATAATCCTTACCCTTATAAGCGATATTCCTGAGCTGGTCCAGTTCTTCTTCTACTCCTTCCCGGATCACATTGCCTTTTTGAATCATTACAGGAGCCTCTTCCCGGATCGTTTGTTCAATGAGATCCTGCACTTCTTTCAGTTCAAGAATGGGATCGGCGATGTGCAGTAAGTCCTTGTATCTTTCTTTTTCTTCCTCCCTGCAGGCCAATGCCGCTTCATCTATATTGCTTTTGATCTCCGCTCCCTGGCGCAAACTTCTCTGCAGCTGCAGGAGCTCCCGGGGATTGATCTTCCTTAAGGGAATCTTCGATACCAGCCTTTCCATATCGCCGATCTGCTTGAGCAGGGGGATAAGCGACTGCGCCAGGTTCCGCTGGTTCAGTAAGGTATGTACCACATTCTGCCTGGAGGTAATAGCCTGTTTCTGGGTCAGGGGGAACAGTATCCATTGCTTCAGCATACGGCCCCCCATAGGTTGTGGCGGTCCGGTCTATGGTCTCGATCAGGCATTTGCCATTCAGGTGATTGCTGTTCAGCAGTTCAAGATTACGGATCGTGAAGCGGTCCATCCACACGAATTGCTGTTCGTTGATGCGCTGTATCTGGTTCAGGTGCTCCAGGTTAGGGTGCTCGGTATCTTTGAGATAATGGATGGCGGCACCGATGGAGGTAATGGCCAGTATCCATTCTTCTATACCAAATCCTTTGAGGGATTGTGTCTCAAAATGCCTGAGTACCAGTTCATACGCATAGCTGTACTGAAAGATCCAGTCTTCCTGGCCGTAACAGTAATACTGCTCATGACTCTTCTGTTGAAATGCTTTGAGCTCCGTCTTGCTCAGCAATACTTCGGAAGGCTGCATAGAAGAAAGCAGCCTGTCTATATATTCCCGGCTCCCTTCTGCTGTGTATATTTCTCCGGTAGAGATGTCCAGGAAACACGCACCGCCTTTGTCTTCCCGGAAAGTAACCGCTGCCAGGAAATTATTGGCGTTATGGGACAAGAGCTTATCATTGGTAGCGACACCG
>JAHHDV010000019.1 GCA_019739295.1 Taibaiella sp. | reverse complement strand
CGTATGGGCATTTTTATAGCCAAACCTTATAAACCCTGCTCTTTATACATCTTGCCTCTCTTTGGAAACAGGGCACTATTCCTTTTATGATGCTGCTGATCCAATCAATACAATCTTCCGGATCTACGATGCTCCAGGAATGCGGGTGCCGCATTCCCTCTAAACGGTAACCTTTCTGATAGGCATTGATGAATTCAGCCCTTGTATTGCCATTCATCCGCAACAAATTGATCATGGCAGACTGATCTACGGCATTCATCGCATACAAATCTGCATTCCTGTTTTCAATCCACCAACAGACATCTACATCATTGTATATCCTCACCGGTATATCTTTCAAATATTTTGCATTGCCTCCGTCTTCTTCTGAATAGCTGAAAGCCGAATAATATAAATACGTGTCCCTGTTTTTCCTCAGGGCTGCCTTTAAAATAATTTTTAAATTCGTTCAATGCATAAGCGGGTTCCTTCTTGTTAGGACTTCTTTCCAATGCAATTTCAAATTTATGATAGATACTTTCAAGATCTATCGGCCCGTCCACGCAATAGACCGCAATGGGCTGTACTGCTGTCCTGGTCCTTATCCTGGCGGGATAACGCCCCGTATCTCAAGCTGAATAGTCCCCCCATAGAAAACCCGCCTATGATGAACCGGTCGCCCGGTAACCGGTACCGCTTAATGGCATCTTCAATACTTGAATTGATGAATGCCAGCACTTCTTCATTAAGCGATAGTCTCTGGTTAACAGATAGTGCCAATACCGCTATATTGTGGTCATAAGCAAGCTGGCATAGTGTCTTGTTGCTGCTCAGAACATATTCGACCCTGTCCCATGTACCCGGTAAAAGTACAATAACAGCCTTTGTATCCTCGGGTACTAATGAATAATAGAATAGTTCTGTCTGGTCCCTGTCCCCAACGTACATATCCGCAGAATCCTGTGTAGAAATAACATTCCTATGAAGCAGGTCCAAATATTGTTTATCCAGGTTCAGGATATTGCCATCATAGAAATTACCGGTAAGTTTTATAAGCAGTATCCGCAAAAACAATCTGCCCCTCTCCGTTCAGAACGCCTTTTACAAAGTTCCCCTGCATTGTGTACCCGTCCCGGAGTATAAATTGCCCCTCACCATTCGGATAGCCATTTTGTACCAGGCCCTTATAATGAGCAACCTCATTATTCCCGATCAGGTAAGAAATATTTCCTTGCCCATGTGCATGATTATCCTGACAACTCCCATCCCACTTTATGATCAAGCTATCACCGGGCAGGAAGTCAGTCTTCCAGACCCGGCAAATTTTTGTCAGCCGCTTTCATGAAGTTCTTATCGGCAATTTGTGCAAAAGCCTGGCTGCCTGTTATAACAAGAAATATCAGGAGCATTAATTTCATTTGATAAATTCATTTAGTTAATCCAAAATTAATTAAATCAAAATTGTAAACCCACTGTGTACGCCAGACAATATAACTTTAAGGAAATAAGCAATACGTTTTTATAAACGCTGTAAGTTCCGTCTCTGTATATTTCCAGTATTCCCCACAGCCTGCAAATCTCCCTCCTCTGAAAGAGAAATAAAAGAAGTCTTGCAAACCTGAAAAATAACGATGCAGGTATCGGATATACCCATCTTTTTGACCACTATTACCCTGGATGAATACAATGTGAAGCAAGCCCGGCTTTCCAGCAATCTGCCATTACGTTTATTTCATGACCATTACCAGGGTTCCCGCAAGGATCAATCCTGCCCCGATGGCCGTTTTCAATGTCAATGTTTCGCCTAAAAAAAGAAGCGCAAGGACGATGGTCAGGGCGACCGCTCAGCTTGTCAACCGCTGCCACCTGGGATACGTTCCCTACCTGCAATGCTTTGAAGTAGAACAGCCATGACAGCCCTGTAGCCATTCCGGAAATGACCAGAAAGAGGATGTTCTGTCTTGATAAATTGCCGATCTCCTTTGTTTCCCCTTTTGCCAGGATGATGCCCCAGACCATAATCAAAATGATTATTGTTTCTGATGCCTGTGGCAAGGTTTGAATTCATATTTGGCGACACCTGCTTTGGCAAAAATTGCCGTTAATGAAGCAAACAAAGCTGATAATACTGCATAAATCCACCACATAGTTTTTTATTACAAAGTTAAAGGGCTTGTCTTGTCGGGGAAGAATAAAACGCTATAGCCCATATATTTCCCGGTACCGGGATCCTCAGTAAACCGGGTGAATTGATCGCTTTTCCTCAAAGCCAGGAACAAAGAAACCTGTTTTAACCTTTGCAGGAAAACAGATAACAGCCTATGAAAAAGATCATCTTAAACCTGGCAGTATCCCTGGACGGGTTCATTGAAGGGCCAAACGGCGAGATTGACTGGTGCATCATGGACGATGATATGGACTTCGGGTGCCTTTATCGACAGCGTGGACACCATGTTTTTTACGGAAGGGTGAAGCTATGATGCCCTGGGGGAATTTCCGGCCGGTGGGAACATTGCAAGCCCGGAAGAAAAACGGATGTGGGAGGCCATACATTCCAAAAATAAATTCGTTTTCTCCGGTCAAAACCGGGTTGACGACAGGGCCGCTTTTATCTCTTCCGGTATTGCCGGCAGGGTAGCGGAAAATAAAGGAACAGGGGGGCAGGGATATCTGGCTTTACGGTGGTGCCGGACTGATCAGGACCTTCATCAGCCGTGGACTTATTGATATATATAAAATCTCCGTTCACCCGGTGGTACTGGGTAGCGGGAAGCCGTTGTTCGAAGACCTCGAAGAGCGGATAGTGCTGGAATTAACACAGACACGGGTGTTCAGGTCCGGTGTCGTTGAGCTGACCTACGAACGCGGAAAAACAAACCGGTAACAGGATTTGTATCGTGCCGGAAGTCGGATATGATGTACCGGCTCCCTCCGATAAGTCCAAAATTGCCCGCCAGCGGTCCGCTGACAGGACCGTATCCCTATATTCTTGTCATAGGGCAAGAGCGCTGAATGAACAACTTCCTATTTTAGCAGGAAATAATATGACTATGGCACCAAAATTTGAAGGAGGGATCAACATTGCCATCAAAATTCCAAAAAGCAAATATGAAAAAAACAGTTGCTTTTTACCGGGACATTTTGAAGCTGGAAGTTTCGGAAAGAGCGATCAACAACCCTACGGTTTCCAGAACACACGAAGTGAAATTCGGCAGCAATAAGGTCTGGCTGGATTGCGTGGACAACTATACGCATTCCGAAACCTGGCTGGAACTGAATGTAGATGACGCGGACAAGGCTGCGCAGTACCTGAGCGCAAATGATGTGGGCACCTGTGATGAAATAGAGCAGCTTCCCGCACATATGCATTGGATCCAGGATCCGGCAGGAACCGTATTTATTGTAAAAAAGAGGGATTAAAAGGAGCGTAGACAGGAACCGGGACGAAGCTTTTGAAGGAGCGGCACATCCGAAACGGACAGCCTCTCTCAGCAACCGTAGCATTACCCGGACAACCCGGATAACAGAAAAGAAAGAAATATGAGCGCAGAAAAAACATGGAGAACCTGTGAAAACGGGCACCGGTTCCATAAGAGCAGGGATTGCCCCGTGTGCCCGGATTGTGAAACCAGTAAAAAACCGAAGGAAGGGTTTCTATCCCTGCTTTCCGCACCTGCAAGAAGGGCATTGGAAAATAATGCCATCCAAACGATAGAGCAGCTTTCTGATTACAGCGAAAAGGAAATCATGAAACTTCATGGCCTGGGGAAAAGCTCGATCCCCATCCTGAGGGCAGCACTGACAGCAAAAGGACTGGCTTTTTAAGGAATAAAAAACAGGTCTTCGTGCCTGTCCGCATGACCAGGTATTCCGGATTGCGGCGAAGGCCTGTACCTGTGGTGCTTCAGGTGTGGCGGTCCGTACAATGCCTGTTTTATCCGGGCCGGATTTCTTTCTTTTATCTCAAACTCAGCTTTGATGCTGTTTTGATTCCATCATTTTGCCAGGACTTGCTTGCCGACGGCGGAGGCAGAGAAAAATAAAAGGGCTACTGCAGTGCTGCCGGTACTGAAAAAATATTATACCCTTTCCGTTGATCATTACTCTAATAAAGTAGCATAAAGCAAATGGAACATGGAAAACAAAAACCCATCAGCAACAAGTGCTGAGATCAGCGTTCAACCTGTTAAAGGGCAAATTTGTATCTGTACCTGTCGTTGCAGGTGCAGATAAATTCACCTACCTGCTCACCCATTGGGAGCAATACATCCATCCTGTGATGCAATGGTGAAGAATGTAATGAAGAAAATAAATGAAAGCAGCTAACTATATAAAGAGCTCGTCCCTGATTGGAATAAAAACATATCAAAAGCCGTACTCCGGGTATTGGTAACCACAACATAAGGCGAAAATCCGGGACAATATTCTCAAACGTTCCCAAGGCGGACTCTTGCAAACCAAAAAGCATTTGCGATGGCTCCCAAAAACAGGAGCACTAACCTGCCGAATTACACACCTTCTCATCCAAAAGACATGCCAGAAGCGAATCAATTATATACCGTGAGATATAGGGCGGTAAAAATACGATGTATTCCAGCCAATGGATCATGAACGGATACCAAAGTAATCATTACAAACTATGCTGTCATTTACGTGGAACGTACCCACCGGGCTGTTATAAAAACGATAGCCGGAAGTAACAACCATCTTGACTAACCCAGGCAGCTGCTACTTCCGGTTGACAAAACCATTATTCTCCTGCCTATCTGGTATAGATCACTTTTCTGCCTTTTTGTGTTTCCAGGTCTACAATGATCAACATTTGCATATTGAGGTTGTACAGGTGTATGTCTTTTAAAAACTCGCTGTAAGTACCCCGGAAAAGCAGCCTGCCTAACCCGTCATATACGGCCACTTTTTTATTACCGTCCAATTCAGGTTCGGATGGCTCTTCCAGTGAGCGCTGCTCCGGAAGTTGGGATGAAAATGCGTCCGGATCGTCCGGGTTACCGCATATCAGGGTAGCCGGCTTTGTCAAAGGAATGCTTTCCGAATCATACGATACGGGTTGCAGATCATGAGCCTCCAGGTATACCTGCGGAGAATCGGGAATAGCAACAGGGAAAACAAACAAATCGCGATATACCATGTCGCAATTGCAATGGTCGAAGTTGACGCGGTATAGCAGTACTGAATTATAGGTCGAATCTTTTGACGCGTACAGGTAGGTTTCCACGCCCACAGCATTGGATTGCCATTTGTCTATATCAAACATTCCGTAGCTGTGATTGGCCCAGTTAAAATAACCGGAGATCTTCGGTGAATTAAAATCAATGCCGTCATCTAAGGAATTAAACCGGTCAAAATTGTAACCGAAAGCAAAGCGGAAGGTATCCGGCCCGGGTTCAAATTCGAATTTAGCAAAGAACGGGCTGAATACAGCGGTACCCGGGTGATGCAGGTTGTGGCCCATGCCGCCTACGATTATCTGCCGTTCATCTAATGTAGAAGACATGATCCGGGAAGTATTTGACTCGCCGGGCATCCCGAATATATAGCAAACGGGCCCGTGGGTACCCGATGAGGGATCAACAGCGAAAAGTCCGTAAGTATGATTGTAATAATCCTGGAACAGTATGAATATCCTGTCGTATACTTCCGAATAATGAGCGGCGACGCCCCTGACATAGGAATTATTTAATTTCAAAGATTTCTGCCACAGGATCCCGCCGCCGAAGTCAAGGTGAAAGGCTTCTATGCGGGTCGTATGCGTATAAAAAAAGTTGGGCGCTGCTTCCACGGTCATTTTACCGACTACACAGTATCCTTGAGGTGTCGCGCTGATATTTTCAAATGTAGAACCGACGTTCTGCGATCCGCTTGTCAACATCAGGGTACCCCAATAGGACCACTGCACGGAAGAGATATCGTCCTGCGAGCAACAGATAATAATGCCCTGCCCTGGAGGATCTCCATAGGTAATGTTTGAGGTGATGGAGGGATCCATCGGATCAAAACCCTGGTCAACAAACTCTTCTCCGGAAACCAGTACCTGGCCTTGCTCTTCGTTTACTAAAATATGGTAAGGAACGATACTTTTGTTTTCATCGATCTTGGACAGCTGGAGGATGGCGCCGGTCAGGAGTTCTACTTCCGCAATGAAACCAATGCAGACAGGTGTACCGGCGGACACATATTTCACAAAACCCGTTATGAAGAATGACTCCCTGGAGGTAATATCACTCATATCCATCAGGTATATATGGTTATTGAACTCCCCGCTTTCGTCGGCAAAGAAGTTTAGATGATAGCTTGCCATTTCTTGCTGATACCGGTTCCTCACTGTGAAATGAGGTTTAAACAAGGTGTCTGTACCGACAAAGCCGGAATAACCAACTAAATAGA
Organism: Taibaiella sp.; assembly: GCA_019739295.1. The sequence continues at coordinate 14,457 of JAHHDV010000019.1, read as the reverse complement.
ACTCACTTGTATTTTTAAGCAATGTGTTGGGCACATCCTTCAATGAGGAGGGGTTGGTATTCAAATCATAAGCGTATTTCTGGCATTGATTATTAACGGTAGCTACCGCTTTTTTTTTCTTTGGAGCCAGGCTGGGCGTAGCCGGTAACATTCAGGAGCAGCAACACAAATAATATTGCTGTACATAAAAGTCTGTCGGTTTTTCTTTGCATAAAAACAATATTTGAAGGGTTAATAAGCTCAAATTTATAATTAATTAATAAAACAATATTGAACCGGGTTTTTATTCCGGGTCAGCCAGTCCGAACGAAGGATCTGCAGATCAAAAAGCCGCTCCCTATAGGATCTTCAGCCGTTCCATCACCTGCTATGGACTGGATCGCACATCAAACCCGTTCCCTCGACAAATCAATGCATTCGCAGACTACACAGTATGTACATCCGCTACTTCAAAGTAAATGAAATGGCTGACGGCTAACAGCTATTACAGGGATACTTCACCGGAACGGATCGCTTATTTTGATAAAATGGTAGCATTTCAATCCCTGTTGGTCCGTGCTTTTAAAGAAAAGGAAAAGCTTGCAGACCTTGTATTGCTTGCCGGGAACCCCTTAACAGATATAACGAATACACGGAAAATTGCCGGTGTGTTCGTGGATGGACAATGGCTGGATCGGCATAGAATCAATGCTATGCTGGCAGACCTGTCGAGAAGAAATACAGCGTCAAAAGAAAAGTTTGACCGGAACAAAACAATGAAAAGGTAACCATCAACCCCAACCCGGACAGTTTGACAGAATGATAAAATAAGGCTACTCCCGAACGCTGTAAAAAATGAAATTCCTTACCAGGGACCCATGAACCGGTCCGCTTATGGCTGACGGGTGTGCTATCCCTTTAGAAAGGCGAGGCAAGTTCGCAAATACGAATATTTCACATGTGTAGTAATTGACGGGAAAATGTATTTATTTTGTAAAGAGTTATACAGGGATATTTAAGTGCCCGTGTTACCTTTTTTTAGGAAAAACCACTATGCATTAAAAAATATTTAACCTGATAGTCTCTGAATAGAAATCATTAACCTATAAAAACGCCGATAATTTTTGAAAACCTTCGAAACGCTGCGGCAATCCAGCATTACTTCTCATTCGTCTTCCTCACCTGTTTTCTTCCGGCTTGGCCAGGCAGCAGATAAGAAAGCTTTTGAGGACCTGTTAGCTTCAGGTCGTGTAGCTTTCCTGTATGATGAAATAGAAGGCCAGATAAAAGAACTGATAAAAAGCCTTCACCCCTCAGCGAAACTGACTGCTGCAGATTACGAGCATAAGATGCAGGAGCACCTGGCCGGCCGGGAAAGCGGGGAGTACGGTGTATGGGTGTTTTTTCCCATGGAACGGGAAGATGGTCCACCTGCTGGATGAAGCTGAGTTCGTTGCTGTACGCACCAATCGAAACCGCTATAAAAATTACTGCTGAAGAGCAGGCTATTTTGCAAAACAAGACGGTAGGTATTGTAGGCTTGTCCGTAGGGCAGTCCATTGCGCTGACACTGGCCATGGAAAGGAGCTGCGGTGAGCTGCGCCTTGCTGATTTCGACACGGCAGAACTGAGCAACCTGAACCGGATACGTACCGGGATCTCCAGCCTGGGATTACGGAAAACAGTAATAGCTGCCCGTGAAATTGCCGAAATTGACCCTTTTCTCAAAGTAAAAATATTCAGCGAGGGCTTAACCCAGGAGAACATAGACGTTTTCTTTGACGACGGGAAGAAAATAGATCTGCTGGTGGAAGTCTGCGACGGGCTGGATGTTAAGGTTATCAGCCGGTTCAAAGCGCGGTCCATGGGCATCCCCGTAGTGATGGACACGAATGACCGGGGTATGCTGGATGTGGAACGGTTCGACCTGGAACCGGAAACGCCCGATCCTGCATGGGCTTGCCGGGGACCTTAACCCCGAAACGATCAGGGATCTCAGCAATGAAGATAAGATACCCTATATCCTGAAAATGGTAGGAGCCGATACGCTCTCCACGAGGATGAAAGCGTCTATGATGGAAGTGGAGCAGAGTATCAATACCTGGCCACAGCTGGCATCTTCCGTGGTACTTGGCGGGGCGGTCACCACAGATGTGGTACGCCGTATTTTCCTCGGTCAGTACCATAAAAGCGGCCGGTATTATATCGACCTGGAAGAGCTGATTGGCGACAAGACCCCTGCCGGACCCGGTACCCGGGATTATGGGCAAGAGGCACCTGCACCCATGGATACCGCCACTATGGATTCCATTATATCCCTGCTGCCTCCCCCGGCAGATGCCGGTACCTATAGACGACAGGTGCCTGTGTCATATAGCGGATGCTGCCATAGCTGCGCCCTCGGGAGGCAATGTACAACCATGGAAATTCTATTACCGTGAAGGCAGGATCTATATCTTTCATGACCGCCATTATTCCTACTCCCTGCTTGACTATAACGACCTGGGCTCTTACGTGGCCATCGGTACTGCGATAGAGAATATCAGCCTGCAGGCTGCTGCAGAAGGATACGAAACACAGGTCAGCTATTTCCCTTTAAAAAACAACAGGATACTGGTTGCAACGGTCGATTTCAGCCTTGCGTCCCAGGGTAAATCCCATGAGGAACTGGCTGCATTGATCACCCAAAGGCTTACCAACCGGACCGTCAGCGAACGGGTACCGATACCGGCAGCTGTTTATGAGCAGCTGGAAGCAAGTATCGCCTCTTATGAAGGAGCCAGGGTTCATTTTATTACCGAACATGATACTATAAAAAAAATGGGCGAAGTGCTGTCTTCTGCGGAAATGCTGCGCCTGCTGCACCCCCGCGGGCATTACGACACCTTTACCAACGAGCTGCGATGGACACCGGCTGAAAATGAAGCCAGGCGCGATGGTATGGATGTAGCGACCCTGGGCATAAGTGCAGCCGAGACCCTGGCACTGAAAGTCGCTTCCGATGAGCAGGCTATAGCTTTTGTCCGTTCGGTAAAAGGGGGTAGCGGGATGAAAAGGATGGCGCGCAAAGCGATCGCTGCCTCCTCCTCTATAGGTATTGTCACCATGCCACAGCATACGGACCTTGATTACCTTAAAGCAGGCCGGGCAGTAGAGCGCCTTTGGATAGAGGCCAGCAAAGCAAAGATTGCATTCCAGCCTTTTGCCCAATATATCTTTCTTACCGAAAGAGCGAATGACCCGGAAGATAAAGAGCTCGGCCCGGAATTCAGGGAAGCGCTGCAGCAGCTCCAGCAGGATTTCAGGAAGATCCTTCCTCTCCCGGAACATGAACAGCCCATGTTTATTTTCCGGCTGGCGATAGCGCCTGATCCGGAAGTGAAGGCCCTGAGAAGAAAAAGAGAAGATATTTTTTTGACAGACTGATCTGATTCAAGCCGGGTCGGGAGACCATGAATCTGATCGGGCTGGACCCGGCATTTATAAACCGAAAGTATAAAATCACCATCGCAACAATGTACAGAATTAGGGCTTTCAGAGCAGTAGATGATCCGGAATCCTGCAAGACGTTTGCAGATGGTCATCTGAACGTATTATTGGAATATGGGGTCACTAAAGTAACCACTGCAAATCTCAGCTGGTTCCATAACCCCGGCGTATATGTCATATTGATAGAATCGGAAGACGGCAGTATTGCATATGGCGGAGAGCGGATACACCTGGCCAATGATCATGCGAAGCTCCCGATAGAAGAGGCGGTAAGCATTGTGGACAGGAATATATTTGAGCTGACATCAAAATACCGCGCTTTGGGGCGTACCGGAGAACTATGTGGTCTGTGGAATTCTAAAGCAATAGCGGGGCGGGGGTTCAGCAACCTCCTGACGAAGCTGGGTGTAGCTATGGCACAGCGATTGGAAATGTCGTCTTTATTTGTATTGTGCGCTCCCTATACGGTCGCCATGTGCCAGGCGGCCGGTTTTGAAATAGAAGAATCCGTAGGGAGCCGCGGGACATTTAACTATCCTAAGCTGGACCTGATTGCAACAGCACTCCTGATAAGAGATCTGAAAGATTTACCTACTGCAAATGCGGCTTATAAGGAAAAAATTTATAGCTTCTCTTCACAGCCGGTACAACTGACATCGGATACCGGCCCCAAGGGTGAGTTTTCATTTAACCTAAACCTGACAACAGACCAAGACCGCCATGAGCACCTATAACCGGATTCCGCTTTTCTTACTCCTCATCTGCCTGCTGACCAGCTTACACCTGAATGCCCAGGAGTACCAGGTCTTATCGGGTGATGAACGCATCCTTGTGGGTAAAGGTATCGCCTATATGGAAATGAAAGATTCCACTTCACTGGAAGAAGCGTTGAAAAACGGAAAGTTCACTACCAATGATAAAGATATCCTGAACTTTGGCCTCAGTGATTCCTACTACTGGATACGGCTGCCATTGGTCAACCACACCAGATCTTCTTCCCTATCGGTAATCATCGACCAGGCCATACTGAACATGGTCCAGATATTCCAGCCTGATAGCCTGGGTGCATACCACCGTACGCACGTAGCTGGAACCAGCTTCCCGTTTTCCAAGAGGGATGTCCATTCACCCTCTTATATTTTCCCCGCCAATGTAAGAGGAGGAGACACCGCCGTTGTCTATCTCCAGGTAAAAAGCAACTCCCCCCTGATCATACCGATCATCATATCCCGTAACCGCGTGGCACTGGAATATCTTAACCAGCGCAATTCAGTCTTCTACGCATACCTGGGCATCATGGCCTGTATGTTCCTCTACAATGTCTTCCTGATGTTCAGCATCAAAAAAGACAGGAGCTACATGTGGTATGCCGTCCATACGCTCCTGGTTGCGCTTACGCAGGCCAGCTTCCTGGGTTATGCGTTCCAGTTTCTATGGCCGGACAGCCCCTGGATCGCCCAGCAGAGTTTTTTTATCCTTACCTGCCTGGTAAGCATCGTGGGGATCATATTTATGCAGGAGTTCCTGCAAACAAGAAAATATACGCCGAGGGTCAACCGCTTTTTTCTCTTATTCTTTATCAGCTACGGGATTATTATTCTTTTATCGCTTCTGGGATTGGGCACGTTAGCTTATAAGATGCTGCAGCCCACTCAAATACTGGTTGCCTTGTTTATCCTGTATCTGGCCAGCACTCTGGTACGAAGGGGGTATAAACAGGCCCGCTTTTATCTGCTTAGCTGGAGCTTGTTTATGGTGGCCATCATATTATTCGCCCTTAAGGATTTCAACATTATACCCTACAATACATTTACGGCCACGATAATGCTTACCGGCTCAGCACTACAGGTCATACTGCTTTCGTTTGCACTGGCTGATAAAATCAATATCCTTCAGGCCACAACCATCCAGGTAACCAGGGAGAACCTGAAAATTATAAAGGAGAAAAATGCAGAACTGGAAATGCGTGTTCAGGAACGGACACAGGAACTATTGTCATCCAATGAGGAGCTGACAGAGACTCTGGAGGATCTTAAGGAGACGCAGACACAGCTGGTCGAGTCAGAAAAGATGGCATCTCTGGGCCAGCTAACGGCAGGGATTGCCCATGAAATCAATAACCCTATTAATTTCGTCACCAGCAACGTCTCACCCTTAAAAAGAGATGTGGGCATATTGCTCGATTCTATTAGTTTTATCGAAAGCGTAGGCCTGAACGAAACCCTGAGTATGGAAGAAAAGAAAAATCAGATCGAAGCATATAAGCAGGATGCCGACATTGATTACCTGAAAATGGAACTGGACCAGCTCCTGAAAGGTATCCATGAGGGTGCATCACGAACAGCAGAGATCGTAAAAGGGCTACGTATATTTTCAAGGGTGGATGAAGATACCCTTAAATTCGCAGACATTAACGAAGGCCTGGAATCAACGATCATTATCATCAATAACCTGCTGGACCATATACAGGTAGAAAAACACTATGGAGAGATCCCTTTAGTGGAATGTTATCCCGGTAAGCTGAACCAGGTATTCCTCAACCTTTTTACCAATGCAATCCATGCCATTGAAGAAAAATATGGACGGCAACCGGGAGGGAGACTGACTATCAGCACCTACTGCGACGAACATGATATATTCATCAGCATTGCAGACAATGGTACAGGAATGAGTGAAGAGACAAAAAATAAAATATTCGAACCCTTTTTTACAACCAAAGAAGTGGGACAAGGTACAGGTCTGGGGATGTCCATCGCTTATAATACACTAAAGAAGCATAACGGACAAATTCTCATTAAAACTGAAGAATCTATAGGTACGGAATTTGTGCTGCAATTTCCGTTACAACAGCCCGACACGACTCTTTAAGCAACCTGCTATTTATCTGCTAACGCAAATTATCATTAAATAATGATCATGTCAGAAAAAATCAAAATACTATATATCGACGACGAAGTACACAACCTCCTGGGATTTAAAGCAGCCTTCAGGATGGACTACAACCTGTTTACATCCCTGAACACGGATGAGGCCAGGAAGATATTGGAAGAGCACCCGGATATCAGGATCATCTTCTGTGACCAGCGGATGCCCGAAAAAACCGGAGTTGAATTCTTCGATGAGATCCGCAAGGACTTTCCCCTTCCGGTCCGGATACTGATTACAGCCTATACCGACGTGGAATCAGTAATCGATGCGATCAATAAAGGCCATATTTTCCGCTACATCAGGAAGCCCTGGAGCAATATAGATATTATATCCTGCATAGACGAAGCCAATAAGTTTTATGTAGCCATCTCCATGTTATCTATAAAAAACGAAGAACTTCAGAAAGCCTACCAGGAGCTGGACAAATTTGCATACAGTGTCAGCCATGATATCCGGGGCCCTATTATCGGCTTGCTTACCGCTATGAATTTCGCACGGGACCTGGAAAACATCTCAGAAATAAAGGATATCATGAGCATGATGGAAAAGTCAGTAAAAAAGCTGGATACATTCATCCTGAATATGCACGATTACTATAATGTGCAGCGTGGTGAGCTCAAGATCACCGGCATTGACTTTAAAAAGATCGCAGATGACCAGAAAGACATCTACAGCATTTTTGGACTTACCAATAACATATACCTCGATGTGGTTGTAGAGCAATCTCCGCAACCTTTCTACAGCGATGAAATGTCCCTGAAGCTGATCTTGACCAACCTGCTGAGCAATGCCATAAAGTTCCAGCGCAAGGATATGTCGGAAAAGTGGGTAAAACTCCTGATTCAAGCAGATGCAGCCAAAGCGGTGATCACGGTTACGGACAACGGTATCGGCATCCCGGAAGAAGATATCAAAAATATATTCAACCTGTTTTACCGCTCGGCTTCAAAGGAGTCCGGCTTTGGCTTTGGTTTGTATAACTTAAAATCGGCACTGAATAAATTGAATGGCACGATCGATGTGCGTTCGAAAATCGGAGAAGGAACAGTCTTTTCCGTTACCATTCCCAGCCTTCACACGATTATATAAAGGAGTATACCCTGAATCAGGAGAGCAGCTTCTGGCGAAGCAGGAATTCCAACTGGTCATTGGATATGGCCAGCTTTTCATTGGTCATCTTTATTTCTTTTTGGGTAAGGTATTCTTTATAAGCCCTTTGAATGGTCTCGTCCAGTTCTTCCTCGTTCCAAGGTTTATTGAGATAGTGGTAAATCTTTCCTTTATTGATCGCCTCTACCACGGCATTCATATCTGCAAATCCCGTAAGCAGGATGCGCATAGGATCAGGATATTTTTCCAACACCTTTTCCAAAAACTCCACCCCCGTCATACCGGGCATCCGCTGATCTGTAATGATGATGTCCACCGGTTGGGTTTCCAGAACCTGTAATGCGACCTCACCGCTGATAGCGGTAAACACATTATATTTTATACGGAAATTGGCTTTGAAAGAAAACAAGTTACTTTCCTCATCATCCACAAACAAAACGTTGATTTTCTCTTCGGCCATAATAAACCCTTTTGATACTACAAAATTACTAATATTTTACTATTTTGTCAGGATATCTTACACGATTTCCTTACCTGCAGCTACGTAAGACCTATTTGAAGTCATGTTTTTCGCTCTAAAACGTAAAATCAAAACCGGAACCCTTTACATGCAACCTTGTTCAGGTGGGTTCTCATTTTTTATCAATAATCATTCCCAGGGGTCACCTTATCCTTCCCAGGATACTGTTCTTGAGCTGTAACCCGTATTGGATATTAATGATACCATAAATAATGGAAAAGACACCTACAATGACGATTGCCGTAGTATATGTAACCACTGACGTGAATAACACCACACCGATTACCGAACCCATAAACAAAGTAGCAAAACGGATCACGATATTCCAGTAATTGTATTCCCCGGAATTCAACAGGGCATACCCGTAAATGAATTGCAGGATGATGATAAAGAAGATACCGATACTGATATAGTATACAAAATCAGGAATCGTGCTGATCAGGAAAGTAAACACAAAACCAGCTGCGAACTCGGTGCCGGCTTCCAGTATCAGCCATTGCCGGGATATCTTTAAAAAAGGATATTTATATGTGAACCATACTGTCAAAACGCCGGCTATGAGGTTCAATATACCGAAGGTCCTGATCAGGAAAAAAGGGGCGGATTGCGCTAAAAGTATAGACAATATTCCCCAGATCGTTATGATAGCCCCCTTCATCAAAGGAATGCTCATAACATTTGTATGCTCTTTTTTTCTCATTTGCAGTTCCATAAGATTATGTTTTAGATTGTTCTATAATAAGGTTTGGTACCTGTCCCATACAAAGTTTGGACATTTCCTGTTGTTATTTTCTCCCAGGATCATAATGTTCTCTAAGCATTCCTTAAATATTATCTAAATAAGCAAATAAACGTTTGATTATCTTACGCGGCATCGGTGTGGATCTTTAAAAGGCCGGAGAGGAGCGCTGATCTCCACTTTCGCTGTAAAAAAGGCAGGGAAATGGCTTTGAACAGGGCCCCGGCGGACAACAGCACCTTAACCTAAGGTTTATTCATCTGCCATCTCCTGCACAGCCATTGACTGACCGGGTCGGAGAAATACCGGAAAACCGATCGTATTGAATAACGTTGATGGAAGCAGCTCTGAGGTAGGACTCTTTAATATCCAGGTGAATATTGAAATGAAGCAGCATCACAAAAAAAATACTGAGTCCTCTCAGGAGATCAATTCCGGGATTGCGCTGTACTGCCTGTAGCATTCTGATCTCTTGAAAAACAAATTTTAAGCCCGTAAGGAATATAGGTTTTTTCAGGGATGAACACCTGCATGTGTCTCTTCTCTTTGAAATTCAAAAATGTATCCTGTGCTATCTATGTGCTATGGATCCGTGATGAAGCCAGGCAGTGATCGTATGGAGCAAACGTTGAAAAGACAGGAAATCATGCCGGCGGGAGCCCGTCTACAGAGATAAAAAATGTCCTGAATTGATTCAGGACATTTTTTATATGATTACGTTTGGAATAGGGATTACCATTTATCCACAACGCTATCTTCATTGCTGCTGCTGTCGGATGCATCAGAAACAGATGACGGATATACCGGTTCTGTAGTTTCCTCGTTCTCTGATTGCTGTTCGTCAGCGTAATCGTGATTGAATGCATCAAAATCAAAATCAGGCATCAGGTCCGTTTTTACGTGATCTACAGTCTCGGTAAGCGCATTCAAAAATTTATTGAAGTCTTCTTTGTAGATAAACATTTTATGACGATCATATCCATCATCATTGAAACGTTTTTTACTTTCGGTAATAGTAATAAAGTAATCATTGCCGCGGGTTTCTTTTACATCAAAGAAATAAGTTCTTCTTTTCCCGGCTTTTACTCTTTTACTGAATACACTTTCCGCATTGCGCTTTTCATCGAAATTTCTGTTGTTGTCGTACGCCACAGTTCTTGTTTTTTTAGTTAATAAAAAATTTTGATAATTGTATATGCAAAGCTAATCAAGTGACTGATATTACCAAATTTATTTTTTGATTTTTATGAAGTCCCTATTAAAAAAACAATTGTATGATAAAAGCTACGTGGATAGAAGTTTTCATCTGCCTGCGACCTCAATCCATGCACAAAAATGAAGTGTCGTTTCTTAGTTCATATGTTGTCCGAAGGTCAATAAATTATGGTCGGGATCCAACAGTGAAAATTCAAGCTGGCCCCATGGCTTTAGCTGAAGAGCGCCATTGGGATGGATAAGGGCCGGATCCTTATCCAGCAAAGATTGATACAAAGCCCGGATCTGATCTGTCCGGATATAGACCTGCCCGTAATTTTCCTTAGGATCCAATGCTGCAAAAGCAAAAAAAATGTATTTCGACATGGTCCTTTCTCAACATCAGGTAATCTGTATATCCGGCGGCACCCGTCTCATCAAACCCTAAAGTATGGATATAATAATCTCTTGTTACATTTCTATCCCGCATCGGGAGTTTGGGGTTTACGGATTGATACATGGCACATCATTTTAATCTGTCAAAGTTACCAAAAGAGCTATTAAAGAATGGTCTTTCAAATAGCTGGTTTCAAAGAGGCCCATAGCTCCTCCTGGGCCTATGAGCATAACATCAAAAAAAGCAGTGTTCCCACCAATCTTCTCCCGAAATGACCTCAGCATTTGACATCCTATATCACAATTCTATTACGGATTCAATTCCATCCAGTCCGCTTACATCCGATCCGCCGGCTGATGCCAGGACCGGGCTGCCTCCGCCTCCGCCCCGGATAAGGGGTGCAATGGAAGACTTGATGATTTGCCCTGCATGGATGTTTTTTTTCTCTGGCCAGGGTATCACTGATAGCAACAGCAACCAGGGGTTTGCCATCAGTGATCGCATATAACATTACAAATGCGTTTTCCAATTTTGCCTTTGTGTCATGGGCCAGTTTCTTCAAGACCTCCATGCTACCTGCCTCCACTTTCTGAATTAAAACCTGGTAATCATCCCTGGCTATGGCATTTTTAGCCAATTCACCGGCTTGCCGGGTCAGGTTTTGCTGTTCCAATGCTGTGATCTGTTTCTCCAACGCTGCTTTATCTTCCAATAATCTATGGAATGCCTTCTGAACGTCTTTTGTTTTCATCGATTCCGCTATTTCTTTCATTACCGTTGCCTTATCCAAAAGGTAGTCCAGGGCTTTCTGCCCGGTCATTGCTTCGATCCTCCTTACACCTGCAGCTACAGCGCTCTCGCTGGTGATCACGAACGTGCCGATCTCACCGGTATATCCTACATGTGTACCCCCACATAGTTCTATCGAATACTCGGGGTCTATGATGACCGTTCTCACCACATCTCCATATTTCTCCCCGAAAAGCGCCATTGCACCCATAGCAATAGCTTCCTCTTTAGGTAATTCCCGGATGACCACCGGTATATTTTCCCGGATCTTCCGGTTGACAATATTTGTCACTTTCTGTAATTCCTCTTCTGTCACTTTACTGAAGTGAGCCATATCAAAACGCAATACCTGTTCAGAGACCAGGGAGCCTTTTTGATTGACATGTGCCCCCAGTACCTGCTTCAATGCGGCATGGAGCAAATGCGTTGCTGTATGGTTGTAGGCAGTCTCTATCCTTTTGGCGATATTGATTTTGGCGACCACATCTGCTTCCGGATGCCGTGGTAATTGCTCCGTAAGATGAATGATCAGGTCATTTTTCTTTTTTGGTGTTCACTACTTCGATCACTTCATCACCGAATATCAGTACCCCGGTATCACCGGCCTGACCTCCTCCTTCGGGATAGAAGGGAGTCCGTTCCAATACAATCTGGAACTGGCTTTTCCCTTTGCTGCTTACTGACCTGTAACGCAGCACCCGGGTATGCGTGGTATATTCCCGGTACCCGGAGAAAAACCGTGTCCTGCTTCGTCAAATATCTGCCAGTCTCCTGTATCCAATGCAGTAGCTGCACGGGAACGATCCTTCTGTTGCTGCATTTCTGCATTAAAACCCTTCCGCGTCTATGATCATAGACTGTTCCCTGGCCATCAAACCTCTGTCAGGTCATAAGGAAATCCGTAGGTATCGTAAAGTTCGAATGCAAACTTCCCGTCTATGGATACCTGCCTGCTGCTGCGAAATAGCATTGATGATATCCCGGGTAGTGGGTACCTGTAATCGATTCCGTACCGGGTGCTTCCAAACCCGGGTGCCGGTTCCCTATATACTCATCGAATCTCCTGATGCCTTTCTCCAAAGTTTTAAGGAAAAGATATTTCTTCCTCCCTGATCACTTTTTCCACGAAAATCCTGCTGGGCCTTCGCTTCAGGGAATACCTGAGCGAATTGTTCCGAAACAGAGGGCACCAGCTGATGCAGCAAAGGCTGCTTATAATCCAGATAAGTATAATAATAACGAACTGCTCTTCTCAGTATCCTGCGGATCACATAGCCCGCACCAGTGGCTGCCGGTAATTGCCCGTCGGCTATGGTAAATAGAATGGCTCTGATATGGTCGGATATCACCCTGAAGGCTACCGATTCGTTGTCATCCCCGGACTGGTACTTCCTGCCGACTATCCCTCCGATTACCGCAATGGTCCCCGTGAATACATCCGTATCGTAATTGCTTTGTTTGCCCTGCCAATACACGTTACCAGGCGCTCAAATCCCATCCCGGTATCCACATGCCTGGCAGGAAGGGCCTGCAGGCTTTTATCCTTCAGCCCGGCTGAACTCCATGAATACATTATTCCAGATCTCGATTACCTGTGGGATGATCTGCATTGACCAGAGCAGCTCCGTCCATTGCATTTCTTTCCTCATCGGCACGGCAGTCCCACATGAATCTCAGAACAAGGGTCCGCAGGGGCCTGTATCTCCCATTTCCCAGAAATTATCTTTTTTATTGCCTTTTAAAAATACGGTCTTCGCCGATCCATTTCTTCCATTCATCATATGCCTCCTGGTCGAAAGGCAGGTCCTCGGAAGCATCCCCTTCGAATACGGTAACATACAACCTGTCTTTTGGTATTTTTAAAAACTTCTGTCAGCAGCTCCCAGGACCCATGCGATCGCTTCTTTCTTGAAATAGTCTCCAAAGCTCCAGTTGCCCAGCATTTCAAAACATAGTATGATGGTAAGTATCCACACCTACTTCCTCCAGGTCATTGTGCTTTGCCGCTCACCCGAAGACATTTCTGCGTATCAGCGGCTCTCTTATAAGGTGCTTCCCTGGTTCCCAGGAAATAATCCTTGAACTGGTTCATCCCGGCATTGGTAAAACATCAGGGGTAGGATCATTCTTGATCACAATAGGGTGCAGAAGGTACGATGGTATGCCCTTTCTCTTCAAAAAAATTTCAAAAAATGTGCTTCTAACTTCTGAAGCCGTCATATGTTGGTTCATAATAAGTCTATATTCAAAAGTCAAAAATACGTTGAATTTGAATGATAAATAAATAGGATGTCCAGTGATTCATCCCGCGAACCTGAGCATGTCATGTTTCTAAACGAGAACCTGAATCCCTGAAATGTGATACTAAAAATAGAGCTGCAAAGCTAATCAAATGCTATGGACAAATCTACACCTTTGTCTTCTACCTTACGCCCGGCTATGGTGAATAATAATTGAAATAAAATTTCCTGCTTCTGTTGCTGCTGCTTATTTTTGTGTCTGACTAGTGATCCTTATGCTGAGATTATTATCTGCCCTGCTGCTTATGCTGTTTCTTCTTATCCCGGTCTGTCCTTGGCCCAGGATAGTATGGGACGATATACAGATACACTGAGCACAAATATGGATGATACATTGGCAGATTCACTGCCTCGGGTATCGGTTCAGCCGGATCCCCCCGGGCCGGATCCAAGATATGAAGGAGCTGCAAAAAGTGCCGATGTCAATAACAGTGATATATTTTTATTTTATTTTAATCATGTTACTGCTGATGGGCGTGGTTCAGGTCGGTCGAACCCCGTTTTTTTAAAAATCTCTTTGAATCATTTCTGAGTACCAGGCGTTCTGCCAGGCAGGTAAAGTCCAAAATCGGTCAAAAAAAATATGATCAATTTTTCTGATGCTGATCATCTTCTATCTGGTATCCGGTGTTTATTGTCTATTATATCCTTCATTTATTTGCATATGTCCCCTGGCTATACCATTGGCCGAGGGCAGTTATGATCTCACTCTTCTCACTGGGCATAATGCTGGTATATTTCATCAAGATCGGGTTCCTTAAATTATTGGGATTTTTTATTTGAGATAGAAGAATATACAGATGAATACACAATGAATATATCACTGATAAACAAAATGCTGACTATTATCCTGCTCCCCATCCTGTGCCTGTTGATCTTTACCAGTGCAGGTATAGCGAAAATAGCAGCATTAATTTCTTTTGTCATCATCTTCCTGGCTATCCTGAACCGGTACGCGCGGTCCAGGGAGTCTGTCAGCTCTTTGATAAAATCCAACAAATTTCATTTTTTT
>JAHHDV010000018.1 GCA_019739295.1 Taibaiella sp. | reverse complement strand
TCATGAACCAGTTGTGGCTTGATCTTCATCAGGTTGAACAGGAACAACCTGTGTTCCGTCCGCTTCACGTTCTATGTGATCCAGATATTCACCAAAGGTCATCCTGTCCACGGGAGCAGAAGCAGCGCGGTCCATAGAATCCTCCTCCTTCCCATATACATTGACCATCGTATCTCCGGCCAACTGCTTGAAGTAATCATAACTCCATTTCTTCCAGGCCGGACTTTCTGTTTTTACAAAGTCTGTAAGGATTACCGGCATACTCGCCTTCATGTAGTCTTTCCGGAATTCTTTTACACTTAATCCTGAAACTTTCTTTACGGGTTGTAGTTCCACAAAATATTATTGTAAGGATAAATTAAAGCAGTTTACAAAATTATTAAAATAAATCATCCATAAACCATAACTCTGTAATCTTTAACTATTACAAATTTCACTATTATTATAGAATAAATGAATAATGATTCATTTTGCATGGCGGGATCCAGAAATCTGGCCAAATGTAGATGTTTTTATTACATCAGTTCTTGTCATAAGCAAAGATTTCTATATTTTTACTTTTCAAGGATAATCTGTTGCTCCAGGAATGAAACATCTGAATATTTCCCGGGCCTTTCTGATGATCGCATGGATATCGCTGCTCATTGGGGCCGGGCTGCTGGCAAGAACCTGGTCATTTGCCTATAATTGCGGCGAAGCCACAGGTGTCATTATCAGGAATGATACTTTTGAGAATTCAGAGACTTTTGTGCCTGTAGTATCATTCCGCGATGAAGCAGGAAAAGAGTATCAGTTTGTATCGGGAATAGCTTCCAGTCCTGCTGCCTTCCGGGTAGGAGACGAGGTGAAGGTTTATTATGAGCCTGCCCAACCGCAGGTGGCGAGGATCAACTCTTTCTTTCAGATGTACCTTACCGAATTTATCCTGGTCGGCCTGGGGTTTATCTTTTATATCCTGAGTATGGTCTTTAAGAAAATAGTCTAATTCATCATCAGGACCAGGTTTTCCTTGAATATCTTAATAGAGATGGCGACAAGGATTACCCCGAAAAATTTCCTGACTACAGATATGCCCGAAGGGCCTAAAAGGCGTTCCAGGAACCCCAGGGATTTGAGACAGCCGAATACAATCAGTAAATTAATGATGATACCGATCAGGATGTT
This sequence comes from Taibaiella sp., assembly GCA_019739295.1. The sequence goes on along the minus strand of JAHHDV010000018.1, from coordinate 24,535 downwards.
GTAATCGCCGTAAGATGCCTTTAAAGACATCACAGTAGTTAGTGTGCCGGATCCGGCGATCATAGGAAAAGCGATCGGTACGATGCTGCCGCTCTTATTGTTCTTTTCCATCCCGGGGTCACTTTTGAAAAATTCTATTCCCAATACCATTTCCATCGCCAGGAAGAAGATAATGATAGAGCCCGCTATGGCAAAAGAAGGGACGTCCAATCCCATAAAGCTCAGTAATTCTGCTCCGAAAAAGAAGAAGGCCAGTATGAGTACGCCGGATACTGTAGTAGCCAGCCCGGCATGGATATCGCCCAGCTTGTTTTTAATGCCGAGAAGAATGGGTATAGAGCCGAGGATATCTATTACTGCAAATAAAGAAAGGGTAACTGTTACAATTTCTGTTATTTTGATCGTTTCTAATCCGTACATAGCGTGTTGATGATATAGTTCTGCAAAGTTATATGATTTCGGACGAGAAATATTTTACTACTTATACTTATTGTTTCGACAATCCATTTATTGGTTGTTCAAGAGCAACTCCAGCCTTATCGGAAAAGTGATTTAGACATTCAATGGCCTCATTTTAATCACTTATCGCTGGATCCGGGTAAGGAATTCAGAGTCCCGGAGTTTGGATTCAATGGATATGGACTCGGGTTGGAGTATACAAAAGCAATAGATTTTTGGAAGCCAGCTCATCATTTGTTATGACTTTCGAGCTGTCATTCCCTGTCATTTGAGCACATCGGAAAAAAATGTCAAAAAGTTTTCGCAATTAAATAGTGGCATTTATATTAACGCTACCTGGCTTGGCGGAAAAATGGCAATTAAAAAGTAATTCAATAGGGTGATCCATAAAAAAACCGGCAAAAGATGCCGGTCTCAGGTAATTCAACTCGATTGAATTAACGATCACAATCTGCAGTCCAGGTCTGACCATCAGAAAGGTACAATATGATCAGTTTGTCTTTATTGATTTTGATATAACTGGTGCCGCTGCCGCCTATATTGATATAGTACTCGTCGTCACCTTCTTCGAATTTGATGCCATTGATATTAGGAATGCTGTTGGAGAAGGCAAAATTATAAGTGTCCCCGATTTTAGATACCGTTACCTTACCATTGTCGATGTCGATATCTTCATCCGCAGACTTATAGGAGATAGCGCCATGGTAGTCTCCGATGAACAGGTCTGTATCCTGGGGGGCCGTATCTTTACTACAGGAGATCAAGAGGATACTCAATGCTGCTAAGGTTGCCAAAAGGCTGATGATTTTTTTCATGTGTGTTTTTAATTTTTGTTGGGTTGATTTAATAAAAATTCATCAGCAAGATAGTCTGCCATCCGGGTTAAAGTTCCATCCTTAACTAAATACTTAGAAAGAATTACCAAAATATTGAATGAAGAGTGAGGGTATAAAAAGTTGATATTCAAAATTTTATATTTTATCTGAGCGCTTATTGGATTTGCTTCAGATAGTAGCAGTTTATTTATTTGTTATTGGAAAGATTTAAAAACACTAACAGTTTTGAACAGGCACATATTGAAGCAATAGGGTAATCTGGTATGACCGTTCATCGGAATGAACAGGCTATAATCCTATTTCTTCCAGTATAACTGATTAAGGAACGGCATAATCCTGTAACGTATCTTTAATGCTACATTCATCCTGCTCTGGGTTTCCCGGGGTATTATTTTCTGAAACGGCTCAGTACGGTAATACCGCCCTGTACTGCATCACCCACCTTTACATCGATCCGGGTACCCAGCGGGAAGAAGATATCTACCCTGGACCCGAAGCGGATAAAGCCGAATTCCGCATTCTGCTCGATTGTGTTTCCTTCCTTCACATAGTATTTGATCCTCCTGGCCATAGCTCCGGCTATCTGCCTGAGCAGGAGCGGCTGCATTTCATTTTCGATCACAATGGTTGTTCTTTCGTTCTCAGTGCTGGACTTGGGATGCCAGGCTACTAAGAATTTGCCGGGATGATATTTGACATATCGGACACGGCCTGTAACCGGACTCCTGTTGACATGCACATTCAGCGGAGACATGAAGATGCTGACCTGGAGCCTTTTGTCTTTGAAATATTCAGGTTCGAAAGTCTCTTCGATCGTTACGACCTTACCATCTGCAGGTGCGACCACCAGATCCTTGCCTTTGGTATAGTTTCTGTCAGGTATCCTGAAAAACCATAATACCCAGAACCACAGCAGGAAAGAAATAATCATGATCACCCAGTACAGCCAGTTCAGGCTTTCCGGTAACAGGAAAAAAGAAGCCAGGCTGATAACGATAAAAAGAGTCGTAGCTGCAAGAATGTGGATATTTCCTTCTTTATGTAAATACATGAATTGTTTTTAAAATGGACTGCAAAAGTAAGCAACTTTGCGAAAATCAAAGAAGATGAGGGTTGGCAAAAGAATGAAAATATAAATAGACGAACGGCAGAACAGCCAATAAGGAGTCAAACCGGTCCAGTGCTCCGCCATGTCCCGGCAGGATATTCCCCGAATCCTTGATACCTGCTTTCCTTTTCATCTGGGACTCCAGCAGGTCACCCAGTGTCCCTGCTATAGCCACGATACCGGCTATCACCATCCAGTGGATGGGCAATAAATAGTCCTGCATATAACTACCGAATACCCAGCCGATGATCATTGTAAATACAATCCCCCCCACAGTCCCTTCTATGGTCTTCTTGGGGGATATATCCGTAAATGTTGTCCTGCCGATAAAAGAACCGGTGATATAAGCCATTGTATCATTTACCCAGATCAGGCAGACGATACCCACAGGAACGACCATAGCATAATTTCTCAGGTCTACCATCATTGCTATAGGTAATCCTATATAAAGTGTGGAAATCAATGTGGTGAGAGTGGCTGCTAAAGTGTTTTTTTTTGCTCAGGGCGGACCAGATGAGGAGGGATACCGGGATAATGGTAAGTACTAAAAAGGCTTCCGGTATTTTAATGATCATACATACGATCAGGTAAGCAGAAGCAGCCAGGGAGATCAGAAAGTGAAAGGAAGTAAAATGCTGATCTGCATATATCTGCTTGCTGATATTGAAAAACTCTTTAATGCACAGGAAGATAACCAGGGCGGCAAGGAGCAAAATGGCCATAGGATGTTCATACATCAACCCGAGAAGCATGATCCCTGTAAAAATAACTGCTGAGCCCAACCTTGTGAAGAATACCGGCCAATTCATAAAAAATATTTTAATTATTGTTTTAATTAATTGCTTTATTTCCTTGTGATTCACCGGGTTCGTGTACTCCCCAGTTTTTGGAAAGCGGAGATTGGTACCGGCGGAAAAGATACCAGCAACAAGCCGATATCAATAGCCCGATAACGAATAAAATGATGTATTCAAAATTTTGGTTTTCATTATTTTGTGGTGTATATCTCAATAAGATTTGTATAGAATTGTACACAAAATGCACAATGATGGTGATCAGCAGGTTACCGGTGGTATGGAAAATGTATCCCAACAGGCAGCTGGCCAGAAAAATCGGTAGGAAATTAACGATCTGAAGGTGTATGAAAGCAAAAAACAGAGAAGTAAAAATGATAGCATTCCTGGGGTTCCTGAGCCATGAGTTGGCAAACCGCTGTACCATTCCTCTGAAGAATAATTCTTCCCCGATAGCTGGTAATAAGGCCATTACGATAAGATTTCTCAACAAAGAAGAGAAATCCGGATCAGAGAAGATGGCATTATTTCTTTCAATGAGCTGCTGCATATTTTCCTTTGCAGCTTCTCCCCAGTTGGCCAGGTTGATCCAGTGTCCCAGTATTGGAAATACAAGTACCATACCTATTCCGAGACAAACGGCTAAGGCGATCCTCCTGAGATGATCCTTTTTGATCTCCAGGTAAGGCATGACTTTGGGCGCTGCCACACTTGCGAATAATATGGGAGGAAGTACAAAACACAGGAAAGAGCTGATCCCGTTGATCATCATATAAGCATCTATTTCTTGTTGTGTGGACAGGCCATCCCCAGCGATGCCGGAGGTATTCTGGCCATATAAGAAAGAGATCATTTTAGGTAATAGTAAATATGTGATCAATTGTAATGTACTCCATATTCCTACAAAAACTGAAAGCTGGAAAATAGCCGGGTGCTCTCTGAGGTATCCTTTAAACATGGATGCTATTGGGTTTTACTGGTTCTTGATTAGGGCACAAATGTACTACATAGAAACGGTAATGACTTATTATATCAGGGGACAGGCATGGAGGTTCCGTTATGCACATTCATTTTACTTTTGTGTAAATAATATATTGTCATTATTAAATTCTGATACATTTCTGATTGAATTTCCTAAATTCGTCCCTCAATTTTTATTAAAACTTAATTAAGATGAATAAAGAAGTAGTCATTGTAGCAGCAGTTCGTACTGCAATCGGAAGTTGGGGAGGAAGCCTTAAAGGATTTTCTGCTACAGAACTAGGCGGCTTTGTGATCAAAGGCGCCATCGAGAAAGCCGGTATCCGGGCGGATATGGTAGATGATGTATTGATGGGCTGTGTCATGCAGGCCAATTTGGGACAGGCACCCGCGCGCCAGGCTGCAAAGTTTGCCGGTCTGCCGGATACGGTGAATTGTACTACAGTGAACAAAGTCTGCGCCAGTGGTTTGAAAGCAGTCATGCAAGGTGCTCAATCCATCCTGTTGGGTGATGCGGAAATCGTGGTAGCCGGAGGTATGGAAAGTATGAGCAATGTTCCTTTCTATAATGACAAATTAAGATGGGGAAATAAATATGGCAATATCAGCCTGATAGATGGCATCGTGAAGGATGGGCTTCAGGATGTGTACAGCAACCAGATGATGGGCAACTGTGCCGAGCTATGTGCATCAGATAAGCAAATCTCCAGGGAAGCGCAGGACGAATTTGCGATCACTTCTTATAAAAGGAGCCAGAATGCGGTAAATTCCGGATTATTCGAGGAAGAGATCATCCCGGTTTCTATTCCACAGAGAAAAGGCGACCCTGTCGTTTTTGCTAAAGATGAGGAGCCTTTCAATGTGAAGTTCGATAAGATCCCGGAGCTGAAATCAGCATTCGTTAAGGACGGAAGTGTGACTGCAGCGAACTCGAGTACGATGAACGACGGTGCTGCAGCATTGGTGCTGATGAGCAGGGAAAAGGCCGAATCTTTAGGATTAAAGCCATTGGCCGTTATCAAAGGTTATGCGGATGCAGAGCAGGCCCCGGAATGGTTCACGACCACTCCTTCAGTAGCAGTACCGAAAGCTGTGAAGAAAGCAGGCTTGAATATGGAAGATATCGATTATTATGAATTGAATGAAGCCTTTGCCGTAGTGGGATTGGTAAATATGGATATGATGAAGCTGGACCCGGAGAAAGTAAATGTCAACGGGGGCGCTGTCAGCATGGGACATCCTCTGGGTGCAAGCGGAGCGAGAATCCTGGTGACGCTGATCAATGTACTTCGCCAGAAAAACGGTAAGTATGGAGCTGTCGGTATTTGTAACGGAGGTGGAGGAGCGAGCTCCGTGGTGATTGAAAAACTGGACTAATACAGTTTAAGTCAGCATTCAAGAAGAAAATTTATAGGTGCTGACCAAGAGGAATATTCCTTACATTGAATACAACTTAAGATAATTCAGGAGGCGGTCTCAGATGTTTGCCCGGCCAGATGCAGTAGACCGCCTCTTTATTATTCTGACTTTTATTGTTTTCTGATAACCTGCAATCAAAGGAGACCTGTTGCTTTAAACTTTTTGCCATCTCTATGCCTGCCCGGTACCTGTGAAGAGAAGGCTGCTGATCATATCATGGCATTACAGGAATTTTATCCCCTTATTTTAGATTGAAATTATGCTCAGGTTGATATTATCTTATTACATTTGATCCGTACTATTTGAATATGGTTATGCTGCATTACCAGACCGCAGGTGAGGGTAAGCCTGTCATCCTGATCCACGGATTCCCAAGTGATCATACTACCTGGCATACAATCGTTCCTGCTTTATCCCGGTCGTTTAAGCTTTACCTTCCGGATCTTCCCGGCGCAGGACTGAGCGAAGGCGTAGCGGAAGAATCCCTGCGTATAGAAGATATGGCCCGGGGCATCCGGTCCGTCATAGACAGGGAAAACCTTGAAAATGTTATTATCGCAGGACACTCGATGGGAGGCTATACGGCTATGGCCTGCCTCGAATTATTTCCTGAAAAGATAGCAGGTCTTTCATTGATCCATAGCCTCGCTTCCGCAGATAGTGAGGAAAAGAAAGAGACCAGAAGGAAATCCATACAGTTGATCCGTAAAGGAGATGATGCCAGGCAGAGGTTCCTCAAAGAAATGGCTGGCAACTTATTTGCAGCATCATTTGCTGCAGAGCATCCGGATACGGTTCAGATGGTTGCGGATAAGGGGATGGCTTTGAGCACTGTGGCTTTGACCAACTTCTACACGGCCATGATGCATCGGCCGGACCGGACTGCCGTGCTGAAGGATAACGGTATTCCTGTACAATGGATCATCGGCACGGAAGATAAGGCTACACCTCCTGACCATGCACTTGCACAGGCATACCTGGCACAGGTCAATGATGTGCATATTTATGACCAGACAGGACACATGTCTATGTATGAGGCACCGGACCGGCTGCTTCAGGATTTGTCATCATTTTGTCATTTTTGCTTCAACTTATAGGCATTCCTTATCCTGTATACACTTTATTGTATGACTACCTTGACAATTATGGCTTACCTTTGCACTCGAAAATAAAAAGCCTCTCTGTTTTTTCTTTTTCGATAGGGATAAAAAGAAAAAGACCGGGGCGGAAATTTTTGATAAAGTATCGGGTTATGAAAAAAATTCACATCATCATTCTACTGGTAGTGGCAGCCACGCTTGCCGTGGTTTTGAGCAGCTTTGAAGGTTTTACAAGCGTTCAGACATTTGCATCTGCAGAAGATAAACCCGGTAAGACATTCAAGATCCCTGCTTTCCTGGATACGACCAAGGCTATTGTATATGACCGGATTCAAAACCCTAATGAATTTTCTTTTCACGCAGTCGATAAGAAAGGAAATGTGCGCAAAGTAATCTTTAAAGATGCCAAACCTACGGACTTCGAAAGGGCAGAACAGCTCAATATGATGGGATTTATGGATGGAGATATATTTATCTGTACTTCTATGCAGATGAAATGCCCGTCCAAATATGAAAACGACCAGTTTGTAGAAGCGAAATATTAAAGATTATCATTGTACCACTTTTAGAAAAGATATCATGCCAGAAGCATTTCCGGGCGAACATTTGCTACCCGGCTACCTCGGACAGTTTTTCATTTTACTTTCATTTGTAAGTTCGTTATTGAGTATGTTTGGATTTTATAAGTCCATTTATACTTCAGAGGCGGGGGACCGGGGCCGTTTCCTTAAATTGGCAAAAACAAGCTATTTTGTTCATTTTGCTTCCATCATCGGCATATTCCTCTGTCTTTTTTACATCATCTTCAACCATTATTTTGAATATTTCTATGCCTGGCGGCATTCATCTATGAACCTGCCGGTCAAGTATATTCTGTCTTCATTCTGGGAAGGGTCTGAGGGAAGCTTTTTATTGTGGATGTTCTGGCAGGCCTTGTTGGGACTTATCGTATTGAATGGCAGGAACGAACTGAACAGCAGGGTAATGGTGGTGGTCAATCTGGTCCAGGCGCTCCTGGCCACTATGGTACTGGGATTTTATTTCGGCGAGATCTTCCATATAGGCAGTAACCCGTTCAGGCTATTGCGGCACGAGATGTCCGATGCCCCGGTATTTGCACAGCCTGATTATCTGAGCCGCATTAAAGACGGAAATGGTCTGAATCCGTTGCTCCAGAATTACTGGATGACGATACATCCCCCGGTATTATTCCTGGGTTTCGCAATGACATTATTCCCTTTTGCCTACGCTATAGCAGCCCTTTGGAGAAATGATTACAGGTCATTTGTCAAACCGGCCCTGAGGTGGTCCTTAGCTACCGGGGCATTCCTTGGATTAGGTATTATGATGGGAGGTGCCTGGGCGTATGAATCATTGACATTCGGGGGATATTGGGCCTGGGACCCGGTAGAGAATGCTTCCTTGGTGCCCTGGCTCATTATGATTGCCGCGATCCATACGATCGTTATCTATAAGTCTACAGGAAGGTCCCTGAAGGTATCGCTCATCTTTGTAGCCCTGACCTATATATTTATCTGGTATTCCACGTTCCTGACCAGGACCGGAGTACTGGGTGAAACTTCGGTACATGCGTTCACAGATGCAGGAAAAGCTTTGTATTACCATTTACTGCTGGTCATTGCAATACTGGCCGGGATGAGTTTGTGGGCATTGATTTCCAAGTGGAGGAAAATGCCAAAGATCGCAGGCGAAGAAGCGACAAGTTCCAGGGAATTCTGGATGCTGATCGGTTCGGTAACCTTGCTGCTGTCTTCTTTATTGATTATATTTTATACTTCGGTACCGATATGGGCCACTGCCTGGAAGCTGGTATCAGATAACGAGATCACGATAGAAGACCCTGTTTCCTTTTATAACAAGCAGCAAGTCTGGTTTGCAGTGCTGATCGGTATCTTAAGCGGAGCCGTTCAGTTCCTGAAGTACAAAAAGACGGAAATGCGCAAACTGGGTGTTCTGCTCGTGTTACAGGTCATCATTGCGGCATTGCTTACTGTCCTTTTGGTAATGGTTCAGAAGGTACAGGGCATGGCATTAATAGCTTTTAGCTTTGCTTCGATATTTGCCATTATCGCGAACGTATTTTATATTGTTTCCTTCCAGAAGTTCCAGTTGAAAAAAGCCGGGGGAGCGATGACGCACCTTGCATTCGGATTGATGCTGCTGGCTATTCTTTTCTCTTCTTATAAGAAAGAGATCATCTCAATGAACAGCACCGGGCAGGTGTCCGATTTTGGATTTGAGACCTACCAGGAGAATTTGAAGGAGAGCAGGGAGAATGTGCTCTTGTTCCGGAATACACCCTATCCCATGGGTCAGTATATGGTAACTTATCTTGGAGATTCCGTTGTGGACAATGACCCCCCGATCAATTACTTCAAAATCAGGTTTGAAAAACGTGATCCGGGTACCAATGAACTGCTGGAAACCTTCTATTTATATCCGAATGTATTTGTCAATACCCAGGGGAAAGAAGGACTGGGTTCCAACCCCGCTGCCCGTAATTACCTGACCAGGGATGTCTTTACCTATATTTCTTCTACCAGTGACCCGGAACAGAAAAAAGAAGAGGTCAACTTCAGGCCGTTTGTACTTCAGGTATCGGATACCGTATTTATGGCCAACGGTTACCTGGTATACGAGGGGCTGCGCTCCAATGCCTCAGACCCGGCGAGCAACAGTGTAGCGGCTATTGCCACACTTTCCGCTTATGATATCCATGGAAAACTGGGGGAAGTACACCCTGTGTATCAGATCACGGGCAATAGCGTGACTGCCCGGAATGACACATTGAACAGCTTTGGGATCATCGCTAATATTTCTAAGATAGATCCGGAGACAGAATCTGTCGAATTCAATATTTTCCAGAGAGGCCAGCAGGATGACTTCATCGTCATCAAGGTCATCGTTTACCCGTTCATCGGATTGCTGTGGTTCAGTATTGTACTGATGTTTATGGGTTTCATTGTGAGCCTGATCTACAGGAGCCGGAAATAAGAATATATCCAGGGAGAATGCCGGGTAATACCGGGGACCCCGGCATCATTCGCAAGAGGGCACAGGGTGAAGATCAGTGAACAGCGGTGTCTACTGGAAAAAATAAATAATCAGCATACTGACCGTTTCATCGCTGTGGTTTTTTAGGCACGTGCGAGAGCCTGCCGTCGAAGAATAAGGAATCTCCCTGCCTGAGCAGGTAGGTATCACCATTGATCCTGTATGCTACCTCTCCTTTCAGTATGTATTTATACTCGAACGCATCAGTGCTTACTTCTTCCCGGTAGGCCCCCGGCTCTAAATCAAGGATTACAAAATCAACCGTGCAGGCAGGTATGCTGCGGGTTAGCATCCGTTTATAATGAAATCCCCGGGCATCCTCTTTTTTTAAAACGCTTCATAATCGGTTCCGCTCTGGACGATAATGGTAGGTTCGATCAGGTTCAGGTCCTTGAAGAACTCACTTACTGCTATCTCGAGGGACTGGATAATGCTGAACATTACCGGCAGGGAAGGAATGCTTCTGCCGTTTTCGATCTGTGATATCAACCCCTTGCTGACCCCGGATTTATCTGCCAGCTCCTGTAGCGTCAGCCTTTTCTCAATACGCTTATTCTTGATTCTTTTGCTGATCTCCAATAAGAAAGCTCCTTCCATATTCTACTGAAACATTTATGTAAATATACATAAGTTCATTTTTATTGAACTTATGTATAGTATTAGTTAACAATTTAGTAATGCCTTGTTTACTTATTCTAAACATTGGTTTATAAAATTTGCACCTGTAAAAATATTAAAACGGATTACGAAATGAGAATAAAACTAGTTGTATTTGATATGGCAGGCACTACTGTCGAGGACAATAACAATGTTGCAGCTATCCTTCAATCTGCACTGGAAGCGTATGGCGTTTTCACATCTATAAGTACGATCAATACATTCATGGGATACCCCAAAGATGTGGCCATCAGGAAAATAATAGAAAAAGAAGGAACGCCGCAGGAGCATACCGCAATGGTAGCTAAGATCCATAACCGGTTCATTGAAGAGATGATTTCCTTTTACCGGAGCAGTCTGGATGTGAAAGAAAAAGAGCATGCTTCTTATGTATTTACCGCGTTGCGCAGGAGCAATATCAAAGTCGCCATTGATACAGGGTTTTCAAGGGATATCGCGGATACCATAATCGGACGGCTGGGATGGAAAAAAGGGGAACACTATGATATCAGCATCACAAGCGATGAGGTAGAGAACGGCCGGCCTTATCCCGATATGATCCATAAGGCCATGGAGTACTGTGCAGTGGAGGATGCCAGGGCAGTCGCTAAGGTAGGCGATACTGTTTCTGATCTTCAGCAGGGCGATCATGCAGGCTGCGGGTATGTGATCGGTGTCACATCGGGAAGTTACTCGGAAGCAGATCTTAAGGATGCGCCTCACTCTTTCCTGATTCATGATTTAAAAGAGTTATTACCGATTCTCAATATTAACCCATAACCAATAATCTGAAAATGAAAAAGCAAATTACATTAATGGCCATCCTGCTGGTATATGCCGGTACTTTTTTTTGCACAGGAGACAGGCGAATCCGGAACCCCGGATGGAGGCTCTGGACAGCTCGGGATAGAACAGGAGTACATAGATACGATACAGATCGTAGGAATGTATTTATCCGGTGAAAAGAAAGCTATTGACATGCGCCGGAATTCTACTGCGATTATGGATGTCACCAGCTCGGATGCCGTAGGCAAGCTGCCGGATCTCAACGCTTCGGAAGCCGTACAGAGGATTCCGGGTGTGAGCATAGATCGTGACCAGGGAGAAGGGAGGTATGTAACAGTAAGGGGCACACCTTCCCAGTGGAGTTCTACGACGATCAACGGAGACCGTATGCCGGCTGCCAAAACTTCCGGGGACCTGTTGAGCAACAGGACGGTACCCATGGATCTATTGCCTTCTGAATTCATAGAATACATACAGGTGGTGAAAGCGATCACACCTGAGTACGAAGGGGATGCCATAGGAGGGACGATCAATTTTTATCCCCCGCACTTCACCTGAAAGAAGAACAATCCGGGTTACAGGAGCGCTGCCTTACCATATGAGAGCCTCCGATAAGGTCGGTTACAACGGGACGGTATTATATGGCGACCGGCTATTGAATGACCGGTTCGGGTTCCTTGTATTGGGCAGTATCAACCGCCGCACTTACGGTACGGATAACTATGAGGTCGTTTACGGCAACGAGCTGCATAATGTCAATACCCTGGATGTCAGGAACTATGAAGGCATAAGGACAAATAAAGGCTTCAATGCGGCTTTGGATTACAAACTTGCTCCCCATACTAAAATATATGCGCGCGGATATTATACGGACCTGCTGGACAATGAAAGGAACAGGAAAACCATGCATTATTTTAATAAGGCTACGGATAATGCCGTCCTGCGCTGGAACATCGTGGACTACTATTTTAAGAATTATGGTGGTGAGGCAGGTATCGAGTCCCGTTTAGGCGACCAACTCAGTATGACGGGCAGGGTGGCCCTGTATCAATCCTGGGCCGGGTATAAAGGACCTTCTTCAGTAGATAAGAACCTGAGAGGATATTATTACGGCAACTGGGTACAGACTGTGAAATACGGTAATATGGTCAATATAGACGGTACAGACTATAAATTCCTCCAGGGAGACGGTCCCGAAGGATACCAGGGGGATCACCCGGATAATGTACAGCCGCATTTTGATCCTTCTACTCCCTATAACCCGGACAACTATTATCTGGACAGGTATGTGATCTCCATCAGGAATGTTACGGAGATGGATAAAGTAGCCGCCTTCGATTTTAAATATACACCTTCAGGGAACCTGACCATCAAATTCGGAGGTAAGTATCGGTATAAAAACAGCAAATATGACTACCGATATGCCACATGGATATATGACAGGAGTGCTCCCCGGGCCTACCTGACCATGTATGAAAGGGAGCACTTTCCTTCTGCTGACTGGTTTCCCGAGCTGAACAATGCTTACGACAACCTGAAATTTAACTATCCTACCGAGCAGTCATTCATTGATCCTTTAGGCAACCCCGGCATTGCGCAGCATCTGACCTACACGATGAACGATGCCACGAACTCATCTTATGCCACAGGCAATTTTGATGCCACGGAGCAGGTTGCCGCCGGTTATGGTATGGCGGAATGGACCGTTACACCTGCCACTACATTGGTTGGAGGCCTGAGGTATGAGCATACTTTCGTAAAGTCCAACAGCTATGAATACAATGATATTACGAAAGAAGTAAGTCCCCTGTCTTCCTCTAAAAGTGTCCCGGCTATCCTGCCGATGCTGCACCTGATCCATAAGCCTACTGAGCGGCTTGACCTCAGGGCAGCGATAACCAGGACTTTTGCACGTCCCGCGTTCAATGAGCTGAGCCCTAATACAAGGCTCAACCCCGATAAGGAAACCGTAGTCATGGGCAATGGCGACCTGAGACCGACATTTGCCTGGAACTTTGATGCCATCGGAAGCTACTATATCAACAGGCTCAGCTACCTGACAGCCAGTGTTTTTTACAAGGATATCCGGGATATCATATACACCAGTTCTTATGACGAAACACGGACCGTAGACGGGGTTACAGCTTTATACAAAGTGTCCCAGCCTACCAATGCCGAAGATGCATTCCTCTATGGCATAGAGCTGGGTTACAACCAGAGGTTTACACACCTTCCCGGGGCACTGAACGGCCTGGGTCTGAGCTTCAACTATACCTATACCCAATCGGAGACCACGCTCAAAGATCGGCCGGGTGAGAAGATCGGCTTGATGAACCAGTCCCCCAATATCCTCAATGCTACACTTTTCTACGAAAAATACGGCCTGGCTTTACGGCTTGCGGCCAACTACAGGGATGCATTCCTTGTAGAGGTCAGGGATAACAGCGGGGCTGACCGGTACCAGGACAAGGACTTTCACCTGGACCTGAACCTGTCTTACAGCTTCCCTAAGGGCTTTACCGTCTTCCTGGATGTCAATAACCTGACCAACCAGCCACTCAGGTATTATCACGGGATAGAGAGCAGGCCCGAGCAGGTAGAATATTATTCTTTAAGGGGAAAGCTGGGCGTAAGCTGGAGCTTATATTAAACCATTCATATAACCAATAAACCCATTAAACCATTTTAACCATGAACAAAACTATTTCTATTGCTTACCTGATGCTGGCAGTATTAGGTGCAAGCTGTAAAAAGCAGGAAAATGCCGGTACCTTACTGCCGCAGGACAGATCCGAAGAAGACCGCAATATCACCATATCGGAAGGGCGGTACCGGAATGAAGGAGCACCGCAGTTACTGACTGTATCTCCCGAGGTGGTATTCAGCTACAGTGGCAAGACCGTGCGCGTCAAAGCATATTCCCGCGATGTGGGAGATGCCAAGAACAGCCCTATATTCAAATACGGTGACCTGATCAACAGGGCCATTGCCTATAAGAATGCTCATCCCTCCACAGATGTGAACATCAGGTTCGCTATGTATAAAATGAGCAACCTTGCCTATGTGGGGTTTAACCCGGATCACAGTTCATACGGGTATGTAAAAGGAAGCGATTTCGGAGGAGATCATTCCGAGAAGCTGATGTACTCTATTGTCAAAGCGGCACTGAATCAGGTGTATATTGACTTCGTGTACCAGGCCAATGTGTCGGATGATGTATATGCCTACATTACAGGATTTATGGAAGATCCATGTGTCACCGATCCTTCCAGGAAGGTGAAGGATTACCTGCGGATACGGAAGGTCACCTGGGGTGCGGAGGCACATCAGCAGATGCATGCCAAATTCATGACGGTGAGCCACTATGCAGGTGATGATGCCGCCGTGCTGAATACGACGTACTGTACCACAGGCAATGTGGATAATCATGGAAGCTCCGATGGAATACCCACCGGTAAGGACTGGGTACAATCCGGTGTGCTGATTAACGGCCACCCTGAGCTGATGCAGTCCTATAACGAATACTTTGACCTTATATTTGATAACTATAACAGCCAGACCTCGTTTAAATCTTCAGTACGGGCACAGCATGCTATGAACAGCCTGAACTATGATGATGCGCATTTCAGCAGCTACTTTACACCAATCCCCGTAAGCCCGCAGGGTAACTATACTTATGTTCCTGAAACGGGAGACAGTTCTTCTGCAAACGGCAATGCCTGGGATACCACTTTCAACCCTGTAGCGAAATATGTGGCGCAAATGGCCGTTCTCCCGGGGGACCGTTACTTTAAGGCTAATGTGTACCATCTGAAGACAGATAACTTTGGTAAAAAGCTATATAACGAGCTATACAATATTTATCATTCCGCTTCTCCCGGATTGAAACATTTCAGGTGGGTGGTGAAGACCAACTCTTATGAGCATATCTTCCCTTTAAGCAATTTCAACAATATCGGTATGATTACAGAGCCGGCAGCCACGCACTCCAAGGATTACCTCTTTGCATTCAGCGCAGTAAGCCGTTACTATACGATAACCGGTTCTACCAATCTGAAGCTGGATGAGTATACTTCCAAAGCGAATTCGAGTGTGGTCATTAAGGAAAACACTACCGCACACCCGGTGTACAATGCGTTCAAGGATATCTATAATTATGAGTATTGATTTGCTTTCATCCATATTGATTCAAAATCTATAAAGGCTTATGGAACCATACCTTTCCAGGAGAAAATTCCTGATATCCTCCCTGCTGTTGCTGCCGCCGTACAGGTTCCTGGCGGGAGTCATGACAGAGGAGCCATACTTCAGGCATGGGGTGGCTTCCGGTGATCCGCTGCAGGATAGGGTGATCATCTGGACAAGGATCAGCGATGTAAATGCTGCCGGGAAAGAGGTGCGGTGGGAGGCAGCCACAGATGACCGCTTCCGGGATGTCATCCGTTCCGGCAGCATAGCGGTGAGTGCATCTGCAGATGATACGGTAAAGGTGGATGTGACTGGTTTGCAGGCGGGGACGATCTACTACTATAGATTCAAATACAAAGATAGATACTCCCCGGCAGGCTGCACCAGGACATTGCCGGACCGTTTGGACAGCCAATCTTTCCGGATCGGTGTGGTGAGCTGCAATAACTGGGAAGACGGGTACTTCAACGCTTTCCGGTTCCTGGCCGGTAAAAAAGAAGTGGACCTGGTGCTTCACCTGGGCGATTATATATATGAATACGGTACAGGTGAGTACGGGGATATATCCATCGGAAGGATCAATGATCCTCACCATGAGCTGATCACGTTGCAGGATTACAGGAAGCGCTATGCCCTCTATCGTACAGACCCTGATTTGCAATTGCTGCATGCCCGGAAACCATTTTATGCCATATGGGATGACCATGAAATCGCCAATGACAGCTATATGGACGGTGCAAAAAATCATCAGGAGGGAGAAGGCCCATGGACGGAGAGAAGAACCGCTGCCGTACAGGCATACCTGGAATGGATGCCGGTAAGGGCTAAGAATGCAGCAGAAATGAAAAGAAAGATTTCGATCGGGAAAGAGGTGGATATCTTATTCCCGGAAGAGCGGCTGCAGGGAAGGACGAAGCAGGTGAATGAAGAAGATCCTGAATTCTATAATAAGGAGAGGCATCTCTTAGGTGATGCGCAGGCACAATGGTTGAAAGACAGCCTGAAGAAGAGCAAAGCGACCTGGAAACTGATCGCTAACCAGGTTATGTTTACAGGTTATGCTGTTGCGGATAAAGGTAAGGTGCCGAAATACAATGACTGGTGGGTAGGTTACCCTTATGAAAGAAAAGGTATGATAGACTTCCTGAAAAATGAAACCACAGGGAATGTCATCTTCCTGACCGGAGACCATCACCAGTCATTTGTACTGGCGCTTCACGATGAGCCGGAATGGATGAAATATACCAAAACATACAAAGAGAAACCTTTGGCCTGGGAACTGCTTACACCCAGTATTACCTCAAAGAACGCTGACCGGCTGGAGAAAGGCCAGATTGCAGCATTGGAAGCCATGCTGGGCGATGAACATGTCAATCCCCACCTGAAATACGTGGATGTGAAGAGCCATGGTTACTATATCGTATCTGTCAGTAAAGAACAATTGATAGCTGATTATTATTTCGTCGATAATTTAAGAAGCAGGGCTGCGAACGAATCGAAAGCAGCATCATTCATTATAGATGCGGAACATTTTACAATACAAAATCATGAATAACAAAACAGCAATGCCTGTATCGGGAGACATCATGGTCTTCAGGGGAGCAGGAGAAAAAAATGGAATGCATCAGCCGGTCCCTGCCCGACCTAAATGAAGGTGAGATCCTGGTAAGAAATCTTTATACGACCTTATGCGGAAGTGATCTCCACACTTACAGCGGATCGAGGAAAGAGCCGACACCTACCGTCCTGGGGCATGAGATAGTAGGAGAAATCGTGAAAATAGGTTACGGACATCCCGGCCATGATTATAATGGGTTTCCCCTTGCTGCAGGCGACAGGGTGACATGGACCCTGTTTTCATCCAACCCGGATTCTGCAATAGCAGGGCAGGGCATACCTCAGAAGTCAGGTAATCTTTTCAAATACGGTCATGCTTTGGTTACGGATGATTGTGCTTTTCATGGCGGACTGGCACAATATTGTGTACTGAAGAAGCATACTGCCGTTATTCAATTATCTGAAGCTATACCGCTTCCTGTAGCTGCTACGATCAATTGTGCTGTAGCTACAGTTTCCGGGGCAGTAAGACTTGCAGGTACCCTTCACAACAGGAAGGTGCTGATCACGGGAATGGGACTTTTAGGGATGATGTGTGCTGCTATGTGCAAGGTAAAAGGTGCTTCAGTCATCCATGCTGCCGATATCAGCGAAAGACGGCTGCAGCAATCCGGGGCGTTCGGTGTAGATCATACCCATACCATTTCACTTGCGGCTGAGGAGAAGATAAATGACCGTTTACCGGGTGAAGCAGATATCGTTTTTGATATGAGCGGGTACACGGAGACGATGGAGCTGGGACTGTCGGTACTCAAAGTCGGTGGTACGGCTATCTGGACAGGTGCGGTATTCGAAGACGGTCCTGTCCGGGTAGACCCGCAAAAAGTAGTGCGTAATATCCTGACGATAAAGGGACTGCACAATTATAATTATGAAGATTTTGTCCATGCGGCAGACTTTATAAGCCGTTATTATGAGCTGTTCCCTTTCGGGACCCTGATTGAAAAAGAATTTGAACTGCAGGATGCGGAAGCCGCTTTCCGCTATGCTTTGGATTATAAACCTGTTCGTGTGGGTATCCGCATCTGAAAAAATTAAGAAAGCTATGGAAAAGAATTTCAGAAGACAACAATGGATGATGCTATTGGCAACGATGTTCTGTTACCTGTTTTTTTACACGGGGAGGCATAACTTCGGCTGGGCGGCCAAAGGGATGAGCGCTGCGCTGGACATCCCTTACAGTGCTATCGGCTGGATCAGCTTTTCTATGCTGATGGGATATGCCATAGGGCAGCTGATCAACGGGAACCTTGCAGACCGGCTAAGTCCCAAACGTATGATCATCACCGGCGCATATTTATCCGTACTGACCAATATTACCGTCAGCTATGCGGATTCCTTTTATACCATTATGATACTATGGGCACTCAACGGTTACTTTCAGTCTATGGCCTGGGCGCCCGGAGGGAAGCTCATTAATAACTGGTGGGGTAGTGAAGAAAGGGGTAAGGCCTTTGGCTTTTATACGATGTCGGCAGGCCTGTCTTCTGCCGTTACCTTCTTACTATCCATTATACTGATACAACTGCATATGGAATGGAGGATGCTGTTCCGGATACCTGTCGTTCTGCTTTTTATCTCTTCCACTATATTCCTGTTTATAGCGAAAGATAAACCTGCAGGAAAAGAAACGGGTACGGATGGACATGCACATGAGGCTGCAGAGACATGGCAGGAACGGTATCGTGCCGTGTTCAGGGAGAAGCAATTTCTACTGCTTTGCCTGGCCTTCGGGTTTGAAAGCATGGCCCGCTACGGGCTGATCCTCTGGGTGCCGGTGCATTATCTCGGCCAGGACTGGAAAAGTAACCCGGATAACCTGTGGGCCACTCTTTTACTGCCTGTAGGGATGGCTGCAGGAGCGCTTTCATTTGGTATCATCTCTGATACCTTATTCGGCAAGGATAAAGTGATTCCGATAAAATCGGGCATGGTCATCAGCGCAGTACTGTCTTTGATGATATACTATATACCGTTCCATAACCTGGTGCTGGGAAGCATATTGATGTTTTTAGCGGGTTTTTTTGTATACGGTACGCAGTCCTGTTTCTGGGCGCTTTGTCCCGATATACTGGGTAGCAGGTATACGGGAACCGGGATCGGCATGATGAATATGTTCGGGTATGTATTCGCAGCTTTGGGAGAACCATTATTGGGGAATCTCATTGATGTTTCCGGGAATACCGGTTATATATTTATCGCGGTTTCCGTCATCAGTTTGCTTTGTGTAGCCGTACTTCCTAAGAATAGGGGTATAAGGGCTCAATTGTTGTCCATAAGGGAATAACAAAGTAAACGGTATAGGTTATACCGCTTTAGCCGGATCTGGTCAGCAGTGTTTTAACCATCCGGGTGCGTGGCCAACGGGTATTTTGACCCTGGGAACAGGAGCTGTTCTTCTGGTTTTCAAATCTTTCTTACCGGCTCACAGAGACAAACATCCTTAACGGTTTTGCTTATTTTTGCTTTTCCCTAATATTTTTTTTGAAAAAACATTGTGGATTTAAGAAAATATTACTACTTTAGTTTTTTAAAATATCTCTAATTCCACAAATACGAAATAGAAAATATGAAATCAATTTTGAAATCTACTCTTTTTGCAGCAGCAGTTTTTGCAGGTGCAGGCCTTACTTCTTGTCAGCCGGATAAATGTGAAACGATGTTAGCCTGTGCTAATAATGGTGTGTGTAATTCAGACGGTTCCTGTACTTGCCCTTTGGGTTATGAAGGTCCGCGATGCGAGACTACGTCCAGGGATAAGTTCAAAGGCTCCTGGAATGTAATCGAAGATGGTTCGATCTCCAATGCAATGAATTATACTGTATCCGTTCAGGATGGTGTAGAAATCGATCAGGTCATCATCAGGAATTTTAATAATTTCTCTAATGGTACTGTTTATGCTAAAGTCCTGTTGGATACGGTCGTGATTCCTAACCAGCAGATGGAACAGGATGGTGAGTTGAAAACGGTAGAAGGTAAAGGTTATTTTGTATTTGAAGAGATCTACGGGTTGCATGGTAAGCTGGTACTGAAATACAGGGTAATAGATAAAGATGGTATCGTCAATGATTATGGCTACAGAGGTGCGGGTAATCCTTCCGAATGGCTGAAATAATTTTCTTTTTATTAATTAAATAACAAAAGCACTGCCTTGCAAGGGCGGTGCTTTTTGTTGCTCATCCATAGGATAGGTGCCTCATTCGCTTTCCCCGTAAAGGATCGATCCTCCGCAGGGTAATGATATGAGGCGGACTAAATTCATATTTCCCGTGTCCTTCAGCTCATTTTATCGTTTTTGATATACTGATACCGGATTTTCCTGTAATTTCGGCTTTATGTGTGCTAAAGTAAAAACTGCTTTTTTCTGCCAGAACTGCGGATATGAGTCTGTCAAGTGGACAGGCAAATGCCCTTCCTGTAATATGTGGAATACCTTTGTAGAGGAAAAGATAGATACAGGGAAAGCCAACCCTGCAGAGCAGATCTGGACTGATCAAAAAACAGATTCCAAAAGGTCTGTATTGCTTCAGGAGGTCGTCACAGAGGAAGAACAGAGGTGGGTATCCCCTGATGTGGAGCTGAACAGGACCCTGGGAGGAGGACTCGTACCCGGCTCTGCAATACTGGCTGCCGGTGAGCCCGGTATCGGCAAATCTACTTTGTTCCTGCAATGTGCGATGAACTGGCCGCAGGTGAAGACGCTCTATGTCTCCGGGGAGGAAAGCATACACCAGATAAAACTGAGGTCGGAACGCATAGGCAGTGCTCATCCCAATCTTTATCTGCTGACAGCGACGGATACCCATACCATTTTCCAGGAGATCAAGAACATCCGGCCTAACTGGGTGATTATAGATTCCATACAGACTTTGTCCTCTCCGTATATCGAGAGCGCTACCGGCTCCGTAAGCCAGGTACGGGAATGCGCGGCGGAGCTGCAGCGGTTTGCCAAGCAGACCAATACGCCGGTGGTGATCATCGGCCATATTACCAAGGAGGGAAGCATAGCAGGACCTAAGATATTGGAGCATATGGTGGATACGGTACTCCAGTTCGAAGGAGACAGGCATTTTACCTATCGTATCCTGAGGACCTTGAAGAACAGGTTCGGCTCTACTTCGGAGATCGGAATCTATGAAATGACGCAAAGCGGTATGCGGCCGGTGCCGAATCCTTCCGAAATCCTGATCTCCCACAATGATGCATCCCTGAGCGGTATAGCCATAGGCGCCAGTATAGAGGGTGCCCGGCCGTTGATGGTAGAAACACAGGCCCTGGTATCGCAGGCAGTGTATGGAACCCCCCAGCGGACGACCAACGGGTTTGACTTAAGGCGATTGCAATTGTTACTGGCAGTGCTGGATAAAAGAGGCGGGTTCCAGTTCGGAAGCAAAGATGTATTTCTCAACATTACCGGGGGCATCAGGATAGAGGATCCCGCATTGGATCTGACCGTAGCCTGTGCACTTTTATCTTCTTACCACGATCTTCCCCTGCCGGAGAAAGTTTGCGTTATCGGTGAAGTGGGACTGAGCGGGGAGATCCGTGCGGTGAACAGGATTGATCAGCGGATCAGTGAAGCCGCCAAGCTGGGTATGGAATATGTCGTTATCCCCAAAGCCAGCCTTAAAGGTTTGGACACGCAAAAAACGGGGGTAACGATACGGAGCGCAGCTAAGGTAAGTGACGTATACGAAATGCTGTTTGGTAAATAAATTATAGCACCCAGTCTACAATCTGGTTCTCCAGCTCCGGCTGATAGGCGGTTTTTACACGGATATAATTATCCGAATACCCTTCGATCCAGCCGTCTTTATTGCTTTCGAACAGCACCGGTCTTTTATGGCCCCTTTGGTTTTCGGTGAAGTACTGCATTTTCTGGTAGGAAAGGTTGCTCAGGACCTTATTCCTTTCCTTTCTGACTGGGACGGGCACTGTCTCATCCATCTCTACGGCGAGTGTATTCGCTCTTTCGGAATAAGTAAACACATGCAGGTAAGAGATATCTATATCATGCAGGAACCGGAAGGTTTCTTCGAAATGCCGTTCCGTCTCTCCCGGGAACCCGACGATGACATCGACACCGATGCAGGCATGAGGCATTTTATCCTTAATTCTTTCTATCCGGGATCTGTACAGGTCGGTCCTGTACCGTCTTCTCATCTTCGCCAGGATTTCATCCGAGCCGCTTTGCAGCGGGATATGGAAATGTGGCATGAACGTCCTGCTTTCTGCCACAAAATCAATGATATGGTCTGAGAGCAGGTTAGGCTCTATAGAAGAAATTCTGAATCTCCGGACGGCTTCCTGCCGGTCGATGGCCAGGACCAGGTCAGAAAATTGCTCATTCCTTCTTCTCGCGCCTTCATTTCCTTTCCCGAAATCGCCAAGGTTGATCCCGGTCAGTACGATTTCCTTGATGTCATTCCCGGCAAGCTTGTCAATCTCGGTCAGTACACCATCGATCGTATCCGAACGGCTGTATCCTCTTGCCAGAGGTATGGTACAGAAGCTGCAGTTATAATCACACCCGTCCTGGACCTTGAGAAAGGTACGGGTCCTGTCGCTCAGGGAATAGGAAGAATGGAACCCATGGATATCATCGATATCACAGGAATATATTTTTGCCGTATCCCGGCTCTTGGTAAGCTCCTTAAGATGCGCAGCAATATTGAATTTTTCTGCTGCTCCCAGTACCAGGTCCACACCTTCTATGTCTGCGATCTCCTGGGGTTTCAGCTGGGCGTAGCAACCCGTGATGACAATAAAGGATTCCGGTGCTCTTCTCTGTATCCGGCGAACCAGCGTTTTACATTCTTTATCGGCGTTTTCGGTGACGGAGCAGGTATTGATCACATATACATCGGCTGATTCCGTAAAATTTTTTTTGACAAAACCTTCCTGTTCCAGAAGCCTGCCCAGGGAGGAGGTCTCGGAAAAGTTCAGTTTACAGCCTAAAGTATGAAAAGCTACTGTTTTCAATGAAGTAAATTATAGCGTACCGGTTATGCCGTTTTTACTGACAGTGATCTCCTGGTCAGCAGGGCATAAGATCCAAACAAAATCGCACTGAATACAATATCACTCACCAATGAACCCATGAAAAGTTCGGTACCGAACGGATTTCCTTTCAGGAAAGGAACGGCTCTCAGGTAGGTAGCCCCCAGGGTCAGACCCGGTTTCTAAATGAGAGAACATATTGCCAAACCACACACCGAAATTGGAAATGATCCAGAAGATCAAAGTGCCTCCTACGCTGTACCCCAACACATTTGAACGGCCTGATCTGCTTCATTGTGGTTCCCAGGAGAACCACCAACAGCATGGCTGCGTAGGTGAAGTACTGGCTCAGGTCATAAAATCCTGTACCAAAGACATATTCCAGGTAGATATCCCGAAAGTAGGAATGATGCCAGCGGAACTAAATATGCGTAATATTTATTCCTGATCACGGCACCTGCAAAAAGGCTGATGGCACCGATCGTAGAGAAATTCAGCCAAAAATGAGCTTCATGATTGATGATCCTGGAGAGTACACCCAGGAAGATTAACCCGATCGTAAGCAATGCAGTATTTGACTTTGTGTTCATGAGTTGATGATTTGATTCCAAAAAAACATACAAAATTACTTTTTATTTTGGAATATACGATGGATTTACGAGGAGGAAGACCAAATATTGTAAATATCTTTTTATTTTTAATTCTGTTTCGTTTTTCTTTGTTCCAAGTAATTTTATAAAACTCGCTGTATCAGCTAACATCCAAGATTCCGTTTCGTAAATTGGAATTATGAAGATGCGATTCGATTAAACTTATGCACGTATGCCCGCATCCAAATAAGAGGTCTGACCTTTAAAAACCAGGAATCTGAATGCCAAAAGGTGTGTAAGGTGCTGCATCAGGGACAGATCATCCATCCATATATCAAAAAAATGAAGTATGCGTATCCATAAAAAATCAATCATCTCAAGAACTTTAGCCGCTTTGGCTGCGATCCTGCTGATCAAAGCCGTTCAGCTGATTCCCAGGGCATGGAGAGCACATCGGAATGCTTAGGTCAACCTTAGCGCACGGGATTATCTGAACCTTGGTCTGATGCATCCTCCTTTTTCCTATACCCCCAGGTATTGCTGTATTTCCGGGAGGGAAAAGGAAGAAAGGTTATTTTCCTTTGTCAGCATACTTTTCTGGGCAGAGAGAATACCATATTCGATATGGTCGATTCCTTCTACAGAATGGGCATCCGGATTCAGGCTCAGCAGGACTCCCTTACTGATCGCATAATTGACCCATGACCAGTCGATATCCAGTCTGCGGGGATTGGTATTGAGCTCGATAACAATATTCCGTTCCGCACATTTATCGATAACCGCTTTTATATCCACGGGATATCCTTCTCTGGAGAGCAGCAGCCTGCCGGTAGGGTGTCCCAATATCCTGACATAAGGATTATCCAGGGCTTTAAGCACGCGTTCACATGCTTTCTCCGGACTCATCCTCAGGTTGCTGTGGACA
>JAHHDV010000017.1 GCA_019739295.1 Taibaiella sp. | reverse complement strand
GGATGCGCATGGAGGGCAGGTCCAGGATTCAAGATTTAAGACGAGAATGAAAGGAGAAGGAAAATTTGCGCTCTTGTTTTCTGCCCAATTCAAATTACTGTGTCGGAAATTCGGTCTGAATCAAAGCCGGTTCCACCTGAGTTCAGAGCATTTCCGAAGACCTGGCAGCTCAGAACAGTTGTCATTGTTCTGAATTATTGGCGGATTTCTTCTTTCAGCTGTTCTCTGGTTGGAGGTTTCCAGGCATCTAATGCAGGGTGGGGGATATTCCTCAATATCATATAAAGGAGCAATAAAAAGAACAATCCGTATAGAAAAGGATTATACTCAAAAAGCCTGATCCGCCAGTTGTAGCCGAAAATATGCCTCAGCACAAACTGGATGACGAGGGTGAGCGCTAACGGTAGTAAAACAACCATGGCAGGATTGAATCTCCAGGCTACAGAAAAATCACCATGCAGCAAGGCATGTACTGCCCTTTGTGAGCCACATCCCGGACAGTATATGCCGAATAGGGATCTGGACGGGCAGGATGGAAAAATGCTCGCAGGGGAAGATGGGTTGATCGTGTAATATAAAAAAAGGACAGCCCCGGCCAACAAGAGGCCAAGGCTGAATAGAATCATTGTCTTGGTTTTTATACCCACAAAGAGCAATTAATTGAACATATATGAAGCTACCTATTCCTAATACAATAATGAATATTACGTATAATACCCAAACAATTGCAGAAATGATAGCGCCCCACAATGCAAATTTTTTCGCATCCTGGGCAGCTTGCTGAGCCCCGGCGATGTCACCCATCTGCCATTTGCTGTTCACCTGCGTGGATTTGATAATGGAGACAATACCTAAAGGCAGGCAGCAGAGTACAGTACTCAATATTGCCCAAACCAGATAGTTGTCCGGTGGTGCACCCTGGGGTGGAAAATTCTGGTTGGACTGAGGGTTTTGGTTGTATTCCATATGGATTCGTTTTAGAGGTTGAAAACAAAAGTATTGTTTTTGAATAATAAATGAAAATTTTCTGATTTACTTTTGGTAAAAGCATTGCTTACTGACCCGGATAACTTCATAAAGTTCAGATCCATTTTCTCCTGCAGATAGGATTTACCGCTATCTTTGACATCCGGTCCAAATACACCAGTTCCTGTGCCTCCGAAAGTCCTGTTGATTACACCTCCATTTGTGCAACTGAATACACCGTATCCCGCTACAGTGTACTTAAAAGGTTTTTGCAATACCATCGGAGTTCCGTCCTTTCAGATGGATCTTGGGCTGGAAGTGATCCTGCGGGTTTTTTCAAGGCAGGGATTGCGGGATTTCTTTGAGAAAGCCGGTGTATTACCCCCGGAAGAGCTGAGCGGGAACGCACTTCGGATGATCCATTTGGAACAACAATACCTGCAGACCATTGAACCTGTCATCCGTTTTTTTGCAAAATAGGAATCAGACCCTGGCACACCTGATCTGTACAGGCAATTATCTCCCTGAAGCATCTCGTTTCGAACAGGTAGCAGATTTGGAATGGGCATTCGGAAACATGGGTATCCAGGATAAAGCAAGGCATCTGGCTACGTTGTACCTGGAAGACCTGGGCGATTTAATTTCCGAATGTATCGATCCGCATTTTGGCTTCAGCAGGTATGCTGAACGCATCAGCAGCTCCGCATCCAGTTTTGACGGATTGGAGAACTCGTTAAGTGCAGCACCGACCTTCATATTACAGCAATGCATTGCTGTGCTCCTGCCTGCTCTGGAGCGGGAAGTCCCGGATATGGTGGCTTTTTCTGTACCATTTCCCGGGAACCTGTTTGCGGCTTTGGGCTGTGGCAAATGGATCAAAGCATGCTTTCCGCATATCAAAGTCCTGATGGGCGGAGGTTATCCCAATACCGAATTAAGGAGCCTGAGCGACTCCCGGGTATTTGATTACGTAGATTTTATCACCCTGGATGACGGAGAAGCACCCTTGAGAAATATTGTGGAACATCTCGAAGGTAAGCGCCCGCTTGAACTGCTCAAACGGACTTTTGTCCGGTTAAACGGCGAAGTGCAATATATGAATGGTTCCCTGTCCGCGGATGTCAGGCAGGCTGAAGTGGGTACTCCTGATTATTCCGACCTTCCTACAGGTAAGTACCTCAGCGTGATCGAGATGGCTAATCCTATGCACCGGTTATGGAGCGATGGGCGCTGGAATAAAATGACTTTGGCACATGGTTGTTATTGGGGGAAGTGTACCTTTTGTGATGTTTCTCTGGATTATATCCGCAATTATGAGGCCACTACTGCAGTGATGTTGGTAGACCGCATGCAGGAGATGATCAAAGGTACAGGAGAATATGGATTTCATTTCGTAGATGAAGCTGCGCCGCCTGCATTGATGCGGGATGTGGCCCTGGAGATATTGCGAAGGCAGATGACAGTGGTCTGGTGGACCAATATCCGGTTTGAAAAGAATTTCACTGAAGATCTTTGCAGGTTGCTGGCTGCATCCGGTTGTATCGCCGTATCCGGTGGGCTTGAGGTAGCGTCAGACAGGTTGTTGCGCCTTATCGATAAGGGGATAACTGTAGCACAGGTTGCCAAGGTCACAGATAATTTTACCAAAGCCGGGATTATGGTTCATGCCTATCTGATGTACGGCTTCCCGACCCAGACAGCTCAGGAGACCATAGATTCTTTGGAGATGGTAAGGCAATTGTTTGAACTGGGAATTGTCCAATCCGGGTTCTGGCATCAGTTCGCGATGACTGCGCACAGCCCGATCGGATTACAGCCGGAACAATTCCAGGTAGAAAACCTGACGGTTCGCCAGGGAGCTTTTGCCAACAATGACTTACAGCATATCGATCCTACCGGGGCAGATCATACCAGGTATGCAGAAGGACTCCGGAAATCATTGTTCAATTATATGCATGGACTGGGGTTTGAATTCCCGCTGCAGGACTGGTTTGATTTCAAGGTCCCGAGAACATCTGTTGCTCCGGATCACCTGGCCGATGCCATTGATGCCTACCCGGTTTCCCGGATCCGTGATACCTCGAAAGTAGTGTGGCTGGGAGAAATGATCAATAATGAAGATCTTGAAGAGGTCAAAAATGGATTTCACATTCTGATGAGAAATAAGAACATTTCCAGATGGATCAAAAAATACAATGAAGAAGAAGTGCAATGCCTGAACCGTATCCTGGAATTGACCCATTATTTACAACCGGAAGTATATACTTACGGGAAACTGAAAAATGAGCTGGGTATGATGATAAAGGAAGACTTCGAAATGTTCTGGCAGAAAAAAAATTCAAAAACCCTTGTCAGAGATGGGGTTGTTGGTGCTGTAAATATACTTATGAGAATTTGGTCCTTACATCCCCGGTATCTTGATGCCAAAGGTTTGGTCGCACTCTGGAGAGAGACTTTACTTGCCAAGAATGTATTGGAAGGAAAAACAAAAGGTTACAGGTGTCATCCGCAATTGTACCGATTCAGGGCACATGCTCAGCCTTTAAGGATGATTCAGGCTTATTTAAAATCCGTATATGAAGAAGCCATGACGAGAAATTATCGGTTCGATTCAGGAAAATTTGAAAATAATTCATATCCCCGATCCAAAATAAAGGTTACTTGTGGACAAATAGCGTATGAGCGAAAGCATCTGGAACAGAAGTTAATTACCAGGGCTCCTGAAAAATTGAGGGAGTGGCAGCACCTGAATACGATATCCGTACATCCAATATTTGAAATAATAGAGGGTGATATAGAGCCCTGGGAACGGGTGTAAGGCATAAAACCCGGATTGCCGGCAACCTGACGATCCGGGCTTTCTAAGAATTCGGGACGACAAAATGGTTCCAATTTATATTTAGTTCCGGATCCCTATCAAAATATTGTAAATGATAGATACTGCCATTGGGAAAACTCTTATTTTATGGCGGAGCGCGTTTTTCCGTATAGATTATATTTTGAATTTTCCCCTGACCTTTTTCTCACAATAATTGTTAAAGAGAGAAAGATAACAGTTTGTTTATATTATGGATATAATTTGATAACCCGGTAGCTCCGCTTTCAAAATATTGAAATTCTACCTTTGCGGCAGATGAAAACATTGAAATTTTCTTTCTTTGCGTATCTGCTTATGGGTATTCCGGTCTTTCTCTGCGCCTGCAACACCAATACCAAAGCCATCAAGATGAAAGGGTCTGACACGGAAGTAAACCTTGCTGTTCAACTCGCAGAACATTTTTCAGAGGTAAATCAGAATTTCAGCATCGCGATATCCGGAGGCGGATCCGGATTGGGGATCACATCACTGATGAATGGCCAGGCCGATATAGCGAATTCTTCCCGGCCGCTTTCTGATGAAGAACAGGAACAATTCAAGGACAAAGGGATTGAAATCAGGACGATCGTATTTGCAGAAGATGCTACGGCATTTGTAGTCAATAGCGCCCTGCCGATAGATGAAATCACTTCTGAAGAGCTGAAAAAAAATCCTTAGTGGCGCCATCAATAACTGGAAATCTGTAGCAAATGTAGATTTGCCTATCAATATATACGGTCGGCAGAGCAGCTCGGGTACATATTCTTTTGTCAAGAAAAAGCTGAAAATTGAATTTACACCGCAGGCTAAGGAGATGACCGGAAATGCGCAGATCATTGAAGCATTGAAAGTGGATAAATCAGGGATCGGATATGTAGGGGCCGGCTATATCTCTCATGATGAACAAGCCCAGCAGCAGATTAAAGTGCTTAGGGTAAAAGGACCTTCAGACGGGGTGAGCATATCCCCGATCGATGAAGAAGCCATCCGGAACCGCAGATATTATTTTCAGCGCCCGCTTTATCAGTTCGTTTTGGCAGAATCCTGGGAAGCCGTACAGCCATTTATAGATTTTGAAAAAAGCGAAACAGGAAGAAAGCTGATTGAAGCTTCCGGGTATTATATTGTCGAATAACCAATTCCAAACTTTTCCAATGAAATACAGAACGCGCATTGCTTTAGATACCGTATTCAGGGCAATATTTAAAGCTACGGGGTTTCTGGTGCTGGCTTTGCTGGGCGGCATTTTTTTTATGCTGGTTTATAATGCAATCTCCTTTTTTGCCGATATTCAGCCTCTGGATTTCCTGACAGGAAGAGAATGGAACCCTACCGGTAAAGATCCGGCCTATGGCATTCTGCCTTTGATCGTAAGTACGACCATAGTTTCCGTTGGTGCTATGCTGATTGCTATTCCCCTGGGTATTGGTACGGCCGCATTTATCTCAGAATATGCAGGTCCGAAGCTGAAGAACATCCTCAAGCCAACCATTGAAATGCTTGCAGCTATTCCTTCTGTAGTGATCGGGTTTCTGGGCATCGTGGTCCTGGGACCGGGTATAGCCCATGCGGCTGATTTATCCAACGGATTGAATGCATTGAACGGCGCCATTTTACTCGCCATTATGGCCTTGCCAACCATTATCACAGTAGCGGAAGATGCTATCCACGCTGTTCCGCAGACTTACAAGGAAGCAAGTTTAGGATTGGGTGCTACGAAATGGCAGACATTAAGAAAAGTGACGATTCCTGCTGCTGCTCCGGGCATCATTGCCGCTGTAATGCTGGGTGTCGGCCGTGCCATCGGTGAGACGATGACTGTCCTGATGGCCACGGGCAATGCGTCCTCCTTCCCCGGCGGATTCTTTGATTCCGTCAAGACGATCACTGCTACCATCGCTATTGAAATGGGTGAGGTGCCTTATAATACGACACATTATTTTGCACTGTTTGCTATCGCCACTGTGTTGTTTTTTATGACGTTAATCGCTAACCTGGTAGGAGAATTTTTCATCAACAGATTTAGAAAATATCATGCAGCTTAACAAAATCAAAAGACCGTTTTCCGCTGTTGTGGAGTGGGGCAGCTTACTCTTAAGTACAGGTATTGTATGCCTGTTCCTGTTCATCATACTCTGGGAGATTTTCTCCAAAGGGGCATCTGTATTGAGTTGGGATTTTGTCTCTACCTTACCCAAGGAAGCGATGACTAAAGGTGGGATCCTTTCTCCTATTATCGGTACCGTTTTGCTTACGCTGATCACTGCATTGTTTGCTATTCCTTTCGGCGTATGCTGCGCTGTTTACTTGAATGAATATGCACAAAATACATGGCTGACACGCATCATCCGGGCTGCCATCCGCAATCTTTCCGGGGTGCCGTCTATTATTTACGGACTCTTTGGATTGGCATTGTTCGTTCAGGCACTCAATCTGGGGACATCCATGCTGGCTGCAGGTTTGACCCTGGGCTTGCTGTCCCTGCCTTATATTATTACCACGACAGAAGAAGCATTGATGAGGATACCGAACAGCACCAGGGAAGCGGCTCTGGGTATAGGCGCCACCAAGTTTGAAACCATTAAAGATGTCGTGATCCCTTCAGCAATGCCGGGAATTCTGACGGGTGTTGTGCTCACATTGTCAAGAGCTGCAGGAGAGACAGCTCCGATCCTGTTTACAGGTGCGGCCTTTTATATCAACGGGGTCAATGGATACCTGAATCAGGAATTCATGGCCTTGCCATACCATTTGTATATGCTGTCCACGCAGCATCAGGCTATAGAAGAAGTGAGGCCGATAGCCTATGGTACTGCATTGATACTGGTTGTGGTGGTATTCTTCATGAATCTGACTGCATTTTACATAAGATATAAATACAGAAAAAATGATTAGCAAACTATCTGCGAGCGGTATGGACTTAAGCTTTGGAACCCAACAGGTGCTGAAGAATGTAAATGTCCGTTTCGAGAAAAATGAGGTTACGGCATTGATTGGCCCGTCCGGCTGCGGGAAAAGTACATTGCTGCGCAGCTTCAACAGAATGCACGATTTATCCTCCGATGCCAAAATTTCCGGCACCCTGAAACTGGATGAAATGGACTTGTATGATAAATCGACCCCGGTGACCGAAGTGAGAAAGCGCATAGGTATGGTATTCCAGAAAGCCAACCCATTTCCGAAGAGCATATATGACAACATTGCTTATGGCCTGAAGATAAATGGCCTGCCGCACAACCAGGAGATCATAGAAAAGGCGTTGAGAGAAGCTTTCCTCTGGGATGAGGTCAAGGATGATCTGAAAAAACCTGCAACCAGGTTGTCCGGCGGCCAGCAGCAGCGCTTGTGTATTGCACGTACTGTCGCACTCAGGCCTGAGGTCATCCTGATGGATGAACCCTGTTCGGCTTTAGACCCGGTCAGTACACTAAAAATAGAAGAATTAATCAAGAAATTGAAAAGCGACTATACTATTGTCATCGTCACCCATAATATGCAGCAGGCACAGCGGGTAGCGGATAAGACCATATTTATGTATTTGGGAGAAGTCAAAGAAGAGGGCGCAACGTATGATATCTTCCATCATCCCCAAAACGAAATTACGACCCGGTATATCCAGGGGCAATTCGGGTAGAAGGGGCGAACGGGAACCCGCACAGGACCGGATACTGGTCAGAAAGCGTATAGAAGGAATGAACTTTTAAAAAAAAAGCCTGCAAAATGCAGGCTTTTTTTTATTCATTATTATTTTCTTCCGAAGACTCTTCTCTAGGAGCTGCAGGCTGAGGCCTGTTATCGTTGGATCTGTTGTTATTTCTTCCGTTTCTGTTTCCATCTCTCCTGGGTTCTCTTTCTCTTTCCGGTTTCTCGACATATCCTTCAGGTTTAGGCATCAATACTTTCCTGCTTAATCGGAATTTGCCTGTTTTCGGATCCAGGCCTACAAGTTTTACCTTGATCTCATCCCCTTCTTTAAGGATGCCCTCAAGTGTATCTAACCTCTTCCAGCTTACTTCAGAGATATGCAGCAAACCTTGCTTCCCAGGCATAAATTCTACAAATGCTCCATAAGCCTGCAAGGACTTAACTGTGGCATCATAAGTTTCGCCAACTTCAGGAATAGCTACGATTCCCCTGATCCATTTGATGGCAGCTTCCATATTTTCACCGTTATTAGAGAATACTTTCACCACACCATTTTCACCTACTTCTTCTATACTGATCTCAGTATTTGTGGTTCTTTGGATCTCCTGTATGATCTTACCACCTGGCCCGATGATCGCACCGATAAATTCTCTATCTACGATCAATTGTTCGATCCTTGGAGTCTGTGGTTTTAATTCAGGCCTGTAAGTTTCCATACAAGCAGACATAGCATCCAAGATATGCATCCTGGCTTTGTTGGCGGCTTTCAATGCTTCGCGCATCAGGTCCATGCTCAGGCCATCGATCTTAATGTCCATTTGTACGCCACAGATGCCATCACGTGTACCGGTTACTTTAAAATCCATATCTCCGAGATGGTCTTCATCTCCCAGGATATCTGTAAGAATGGCTGTTTTGCCGTCTTCTGTCCTGCTGATCAGTCCCATGGCTACACCACTTACGTGTTTGAGAACCGGTACACCTGCATCCATTAATGCCAATGAACCTGCACACACAGTAGCCATAGATGATGAACCATTGGATTCCAGAATATCAGAAACGATACGTACTGTATAAGGGTAGTCTTTAGGCATCATCTGCCATAATGATCTCTTAGCCAGGTTGCCATGACCAACTTCCCTTCTTCCGGGTCCTCTCATCGGCTTGGTCTCACCTGTGGAGAACGGAGGGAAGTTATAGTGAAGGATAAAGTTATTGTAGTCTGCACGGGCAGCCGTCTCCATCAGCAATTCATCATCTTTGGTTCCGAGGGTCACCGTGGTCAGAGATTGCGTCTCTCCTCTGGTAAACAGGGCAGAACCATGTGGAGAAGGAAGAAAGTCTACTTCCATATCTAACGGACGGACGGTATGGACATCTCTTCCATCCAGTCTCTTGCCATGATCCAGGATCATATTGCGAACCGCATAGTATTGCAGGTCTTCAAAATACCTTTTCGCCAATGCCAGTTCCTCAAGATCAGGCTCTTCTCCGAAGGATGCAATAATCTCTTCTTTGATTGCAGCAAAGGCATCAGATCTTTCGTGCTTGGCACTGCCGGAATTGATGATGTCATTGATTCTGGCAGCAGCAATTGCATGGACCTTATTTTGGATTTCTTCATTCTCAGGCATGGGATCCACTGCTCTTTTGGAAGTGATACCCGCTTTGTCCCTTAACTCCTCCTGAGCCCTTACTTGTACCTTAATAGCTTCGTGGGCTGTTTCTATAGCTTTGATAAGGTCTTCTTCCTGACATTCTTTGGCTTCTCCTTCCACCATC
This sequence comes from Taibaiella sp., assembly GCA_019739295.1. The sequence continues at coordinate 10,344 of JAHHDV010000017.1, read as the reverse complement.
ATGATATTCTTGTCCGTGGCACCGATGAGAAAATCCATTTCGGCATTTTCGATTTCGGATACCGAAGGATTCACTACAAATTCATCATCGATCTTGGCCACCCTTACTTCAGAGATAATTTCAGAAATAGGGATATCAGAAACAGCCAGTGCAGCAGACGCGGCAAGACAAGCCAGGGCATCAGGAGCTACTTCAGGATCTGAAGAGATCAGGCTGACCAATATCTGTACTTCACATAGATAGCCCTCCGGGAATAAAGGTCTCAAGGCTCTGTCTATCAATCTGGAAATCAATACTTCATAATCATTCAGGCGTCCTTCTCTTTTGTGGAAAGAGCCGGGTATGCGACCAGCTGAAGCGAATTTTTCCTGATAATCTACGGTAAGGGGAAAGAAGGATTGACCGGGTTTGGGTTCTTTAGCAGCTACTGCCGTAGCCAGGATCACACAATTGCCACATTTTACGGTTACAGCGCCGTCTGCCTGGCGGGCTAATTTTCCTGTTTCGATGGTAATCTCTTTGCCATTGGGTAATGCAAAGGTTACAGAATGTTGATTAAACATAAATTTTTAAGAACTGATTGTGGACTTATTTTTCCGCTTTTCATTGATGATAAGTCCGGTGAATATTTATTTTACTTTATTTATACAGTTTGCAAAGATAAGGGATAATTGTCCTCATGAAAATTATATAGGGCTATTCATTGGGTTAATTTTCATAAGTATACCGGAGATAAGCCATTTTTTTAAAATAAAAACTCCCAACTTTATTATAAAGCAGGGAGTAAGATAATGATATATCTAAATGATGGATTATTTACGTAAACCTAATTTAGCGATCAGTTCGCGATAACCATTGATATCTTTCTTGGTATAGTAAGCCAGTAATTTCCTTCTTTGCCCTACCATTTTCAAAAGACCTTTGTTGGAACCATGGTCTTTTTTATTGCCATTTTTCATATGGGCAGCAATGTGATTGATTTTTTCAGTCAAAAGTGCAATCTGCCCTTCAATAGATCCTGTATTTTTATCAGATCCACCGTAGGTTTTGAAAATTTCTGATTTTTTTGCTGCTATAGTTGCGTTAGCCATAATATTTTAAGAATAAAACTTTACTAAAATCTTTAAGGATGGCAAAGGTAAAACTTTTTTCTGATAATTTCAAAAAAAATATTCTTTCTATCCATTTAATATAAAAGACAAAAATATGCTTTTCCCATAATTAATAAGGAAAAAAAGGCTCATCACCGGCAGAAAAGGGGTTCTTTTCACCTTAAAAAGGAGGTTTTTTTTATTTTTTTTTAAAAGTATTCCTAAATTTAACTTTTATATTACTCACTAACCCATTTTAATTCAGCTCTATATTCAGGTATAGTTCCGGATGTATATGATAAATATTATGAAACGAAATTTATTATTCCTGGTCTTCCTATTGTTCGGTACATTGATTTACGCCCAGCAGCCAGTGGTTTTTGTCGAAAATAAGGGTCAATGGGATGGGCCTTTTTCATACAGAACTATGGGACTGAGTTCAGAGTTTTTCATCGAACCCAATGGATATACCGTAGTAGTCGGAGACCCGATGAACCATGAGAAGATCCATGATTATAAGGAAGGAATAACCAACGGACACCCAACTTTAAATTTTCATAGTTACAGAATGAGGTGGGTCGGTGCCCAGTCGCCGACACGCATATCAGGCGATAAACCAGAGCCTTATTACATGAATTTTTACTTAGGCAGGGAGAAAAGCAAATGGAAAAGTAAAATAAACCCGGTAAAGGCTGTAGAAATCCAGCAAATCTACCCAGGTATCAGTGTTCGGGTCACTTCTTCCAATTTTAACCCGAAGCTGGATTATGTGATCGCGCCATCAGCAGATCCCGGTTTGATCCGGTTACATTACAGCGGGCTGGACAAAATTGAGATCAGGGACGAAAAATTGATTTTATCTACTTCCGTGGGTACTGTGACAGAGCTGGAGCCATATGCCTACCAGAATATCAATGGTGAAAGGGTAGAAGTAGCCTGTTCTTATAAACAGATCAACCAGAATACCATTGGGTTTGAGCTGGCACAGGGATATAACCACAATTTGGAATTGATCATAGATCCGGAAGTAGAATTTGCTTCTCTCACAGGATCTACTTCTGACAACTGGGGATTTACTGCAACTTATGATGCAGCCGGTAATCTCTATGGAGGAGGTATTGTAAACGGGAATTCATACCCTACTACCGACGGCGCTTTCCAGGCTACCTACGGAGGGGGCACTACGGGTACTTCTATGCCTTGTGATATCGGTATTTCCAAGTTCAGTAGTGATGGTACTTCCCTGCTTTATTCTACATTTATAGGAGGTGATGAGAATGATTACCCCCACAGCATGTTTGTGGATAGTGATGGGAACTTGTTTATCTCCGGTAAGACTTCTTCCGAGGATTTTCCCCACAGTTACCGGGTCCTATGATGTCCACACACAATGGAGGTTTTGACATCTTCGTCTGCAAAACTCAATGCAGGTGGTACAGATCTGCTGGCATCCACTTATATCGGAGGTTCGGGAGATGACGGATTGAACGTAGATGATGACTTCTCCGGCGAAACACTGACACTTAAGTATAATTATGGCGACAATGCCAGAAGTGAGATCTTACTGGACAATGATCATAATGTATATGTAGCGGCAGCTACGCAATCATCTTCATTCCCGGTAACCGGTTCGGCGGTCAAGTCCTCGCTCTCCGGAACCCAGGGACGGAGTCGTTTTTAAGCTGAATGAAAACCCTAAGTACACTGATCTGGAGTACATATATCGGTGGGGATAGCGATGATGCTGCCTATGTGCTGGCGTTTAGTGCAGACCAATCAGTACTGTATGTGGCAGGTGGCACCCAAAGCGATGACTTTATGACGGACTATTCTGATGATGGCTTAATGTCCGGCTACCAGGGAGGCACAGCAGACGGGTTCATATGTAAGTTTCAGAATTCAGGAACCTATTCTTTGCTGACAGTTACCTTTGTAGGTACAAACAGCTATGACCAGGTATATGGTATACAGGTAGATAAAGATAATGATGTGTATGTAATGGGGCAGACCCTGGGCGCATTCCCCGTTTCTGATGGTGTATACAGTAACGCCGGATCCAGGCAATTCTTAATGAAATTAGATCCTGATCTGGGGACGAATATTTATTCTACGGTGTGGGGATCCGGATCAACCACTATGCCCAATATTGTCCCTGTCGCATTCCTGGTAGATACCTGTGAAAATGTGTATATATCCGGTTGGGGCGGATCGATAGCCGGGGGTAGCATGACCAGTCCTTCCTACTACGAGTGATGCCATCCAGCCGTCGACTGACGGAAATGATTTTTTATTTTATTGTATTTGAACCGGATGCCGCTGACTTGCTGTATGCCACCTATTTCGGTGCCATCGGCAAAAGCGAGGCATGTAGATGGTGGTACCAGCAGGTTTGATCCGGGGGGAGTGGTATACCAGGCTATTTGTGCCAGTTGCGGTCCGGGGTCTTCCGCATTTCCTGCCACTTCGGGTGCCTGGGCCTCAACAAAAGGAAGTACGACCACAAACTGTAACCTGGGGAGTGGTCAAGATCGCTTTCAATCTTGGAAACGTAATAGCAGATGCAGAGCCACATCCTTCAGATATAGGTTGTCCACCGTTTGAAGTCGATTTTGAAAATAACAGTATCAATGCGACGGATTATGCCTGGGATTTCGATGACGGTGCTACATCTGCTGAAGAAGAACCTTCCCATACTTTCACAAGTCCCGGTGTATATGAAGTCAGGCTTATAGCTTCCAATGAAAACGGGTGTATCCCGGTAGACACGGCTTATATTACCATTACGGTAACCGACAGCGATATCAATGCAGATTTTGACTATGAGATCACTGATTCATGTGAGCACTTTACCGTCGAATTTACCAATACCTCTACATCTTATTCCGGGTCACCATTTACAACCTCTACATTTGTATGGAAGTTTGGTGACGGATCCGATGATTTTGCAGGCGTTACGCCTCCTGCACATAATTTCCCCGGCCTGGGAACCTATACGGTTACACTCATTATGTATGACCCCGATGCCTGTACCAGTCCCGATAGCATTCAAAAAAACAATTGTATTCAATACATTGAATGTAGCGGCAAATTTTGAAGGTGATGAATTCTGTGTGGGCGGGAATGGACAGGTTACCTTTAACAATACCAGCGAGAACGGAACTGCCTATTCCTGGAGCTTTGGTGACGGGGGTACATCCTCTGAAGCCAATCCGACGCATACCTATCCGGAAAGCGGAAGCTATACGGTTTTGTTGGTGGCCAGCAATCCCGAATCCTGTAATAAGGTAGATACAATCATCAAGACCATTAATATCTATCCGAAGCCACAGGCGGATTTCTATTTTACGCCCCTGCCATCCGAGACCAATCAGCCTACAGACTTTATCAATACCTCAATCGGGGCTACTAACTACCATTGGAATTTTGGCGATGGTACAAGCTCTTCCGAAGTTAATCCTACCAAGCAGTATGATGTATCCGGCTCCTATAATGTATGCCTGACAGCGATCAATGAATATGGCTGCAGGGATACCCTATGTAAAGCGGTGCAGGCAGATGTGTGGCCGCTTTTGGATCTGCCTACTGCATTTACACCGGATGGAGACGGCACGAATGACATACTTTTCCCGAGAGGGTTTTCAGTGAAAACCATGACCCTGAAGATTTACAACAGGTGGGGAGAACTGGTATTTGAATCCAGCTCTATGGAAAAGGGCTGGGATGGAAGATACAAGGGTGAAGAGCAGCCAATGGATGCTTATGCATTTGTATTGACTGCTACCTTTATGGATGGCACGGATTATCATAAACAGGGAAATGTAACCCTGATCCGCTAAAAGTTGGTATATTTGAAAGTGTAATCATCTAAATCCGTTATGCCGTTAATATTACCAGTAGAGGGAGTCGCTCCTACAATCCCTGATTCTTGTTTTATAGCACCCAATGCTACTATAGTTGGTGATGTGACTATGGGTGAATCATGCAGTATTTGGTTCAGTGCAGTGGTCCGTGGGGATGTGAACAGCATTATTATGGGAGATAAAGTCAATGTACAGGATGGTGCCTGTATTCATTGTACCTACCAGAAGACCAAAACCATCATCGGGAATAATGTATCCATAGGGCATAATGCAATTGTGCATGGATGTACAATTGAGGATAACGTATTGATCGGAATGGGCTCTATTGTCATGGACAATGCCATAATCGGTTCCCATGCGATCATCGCTGCCGGGGCTGTTGTTCTCGAAGGGACTGAAGTACCTCCCAATTCGGTATTTGCAGGGATACCGGCCAGGAAAGTCAAAGACATCAACCCTGAACTGTCAGAACAATACATCGAGCGCATTGCCAATAATTATGTCAAATACAGCAATTGGTTCAGAGAAGAAGATGTTAATGAATAATGATTACAAATATGTAATGTAATTGTTTTCTCATCTTATTTTTGTCTTTTGAACGCAATCCTATCTTATCTTTCATTCAATTAAATGGGATACCTGTTATCCCATCAGACTATGAGTATACAAAAGCAAAAAATCAACAGGCTGCTTGTTGCCAACAGAGGAGAAATAGCCATTCGCATACTCCGTGCGGCATCAGAAATGAAAATCCGCACTATCGCCATCTACACTTACGAAGACCGCTATTCCCTTCACCGGTATAAAGCTGATGAAGCCTACCAGGTCGGAAGTGACGAAGAACCCCTGAAACCGTATCTGGATATTGAAACGATTATCAAGACCGCTAAAGATCATAAGATTGATGCTATCCATCCCGGGTATGGCTTCCTGAGTGAAAATGTAACCTTTGCACGCCGGTGTCAAGAAGAGAACATCATTTTCGTAGGCCCGAAGCCGGAGGTGATGGAACAATTGGGTGATAAAATTGCTGCGAAGACCCTGGTCCGTACATTAGGTATACCGGTCATTGAAGATTGTGTCCTGTCCGGTGAGGACCTGACCCAAGCAGAGGAGGAAGCGGAGAAAATCGGCTTTCCCGTTATCCTCAAAGCTGCTGCCGGAGGGGGCGGACGTGGTATGCGGGTGGTCAGGAAGAAAAATGAATTGAAGCAGCATTTTACAGAGGCGTCTAATGAAGCGCTGAAGGCTTTTGGCGACGGTACGATATTCATAGAGAAATATATCGACCAGCCCAAGCATATAGAAGTTCAGTTATTGGCTGATAATTATGGCAACGTTGTACACCTGTATGAAAGGGACTGCTCAGTACAAAGAAGGTTTCAAAAGGTAGTGGAAATAGCTCCTGCTCCCAATCTTGCTCAACAGGTAAAAGACAGGGTACACCGGTATGCCGTGGAAATAGCCAAAGCAGTCCAGTATAATAATGCCGGAACTGTAGAATTCCTGGTCGATAAGGAGAACAATGTTTATTTCATTGAGGTCAACCCGAGGATCCAGGTAGAACACACGGTCACTGAAGAGGTGACGGGAATCGATATATTGAGAAGCCAGATCCTGATCGCAGGCGGAGAGCGGCTGGACAGTCCCGGTATTTATATCAGTAGCCAGGAAGATATTCGTCTCAATGGCTTTGCCATTCAGTGCAGGATAACTACCGAGGACCCGGAGAACAATTTCAAGCCGGATTACGGGACATTGATAGCTTACCGGAATGCGGGTGGCTTCGGGATCAGGCTGGATGAAGGAAGTGCCTATTCCGGTATGAAGATCTCTCCTTTCTTCGATTCTATGCTGGTCAAAGTGACTGCATCCGGGAGAACGCTGGCAGGTACAGCCCAAAGGCTGTTGCGTTCGCTGGCAGAATTCAGGATCAGGGGAGTGAGCACCAATATCAAATTCCTGGAGAATGTCCTGCAGCATGAAGATTTCAGGAATGGCAGCTGTAATGTGACCTTCATAGACACACACCCGGAATTGTTCAGGTTCAGCCAGCCAAAAGACAGTGGCACCAAGGTGCTGAAATACCTGGCTAATATTAAAGTCAATGGACATAATGATGTGAAGCAGCAGGTATACCATCACTCGTTCCGTCCACCTGTAGTCCCGGAGTCCGGCAGCCTGTCCGAATATCCTCAGGGAACCAGGGACCTGCTGGAAAAGCTGGGCAGAGACCAGTTTGTACAGCACATCAGAAATGAAAATAAGATTTATTATACAGATACTACATACAGGGATGCGCACCAGTCGTTACTGGCGACCAGGGTCAGATCAAAGGATATCCTGACGGTCGCGTCTTCTCTTGCAAAAAAATCATCCCCAGTTCTTATCTGCTGAAGTGTGGGGAGGAGCAACCTTTGATGTGGCATTGAGATTTCTGCATGAATGCCCATGGCAGAGATTGCAGGATATCAGGGCTGCAATGCCCAATGTCTTATTACAGATGTTGTTCAGGGGAAGTAATGCAGTAGGGTATTCCGCATACCCGAGAAATGTTATCGAGCAATTCATAGAACAGGCGTCGGCTTCGGGGATCGATATTTTCAGGATTTTCGATTCGCTGAATAATATTGAATCGATGCTTCCTGCTATCGATACCGTAATCAGACACACCAAGGGTATAGCCCAGGCTTCCATTTGCTATACAGGTAATGTGACAACAGACAATAGCTATAAATATAACCTTGATTACTACACTGACTTAGCGAAAAGACTTGAAGATGCAGGTGCGCATATGCTGGCTATCAAAGATATGGCGGGCCTGCTGCGTCCGCAAGCGGCAGAAATGCTGGTCCCTGCATTAAAGGAAGCAGTAAGCATTCCTGTAGTATTGCATACACACGATACGGCAGGTATCCAATTGCTGACCTATCTGAAAGCCATTGATTCCGGAATAGACGCGGTGGATACGGCAATAGCAGGACTCAGCGGTACCACCTCCCAGCCCAGCCTTAATTCAATGCTGACCCTGATGGAAGGACACCCGAGAGCGCATCAGATGGACCTCCGCAATCTGAATGAGCACAGCAATTACTGGTCTGTAGTCAGAGATTATTATTTCCCATTTGAATCGGACCTGAAGGCCCCCACTGTAGAAGTTTATGAGAATGAAATCCCCGGTGGACAGTATTCTAATCTCCGCCAACAGGCAGAGGCGGTAGGGCTGGGCAGCCAGATAGAAGAGATCAAGAAGAATTATATAGTGGTCAATGATATGTTCGGTGATATAGTGAAGGTAACGCCCAGCTCCAAAGTGGTAGGGGACATGGCATTGTTTATGACATCCAACCGGTTGACCCGGGAAGATATACTGGATAACAGCCAGGTTCATTCATTCCCGGCATCCGTAATCGGCTTTTTTAAGGGAGCGCTCGGCATCCCTTATGGCGGATTCCCTGAGCCACTGAGAAGTATCGTATTGAAGAATGAGAAAAAATACCGAACCGAACCCGGTTCAGGTCCTCCCATGATGTAGATCTGGAGGCTGATCAGCAGGTTTTTTCTGGGGCAATTCCCTAACAGCTCTTTTCTTAGATTATCTTTCCTGGAAGATGTTTCCGAAAGTTTATGAAGAATTCTATGAACACAAACAGCAATATGGAAATGTGTCTGATATTCCCACTACATCTTTCTTTTATCCCTTGCAGATTAATGAAGAACTATTGATCACATTGGATAAAGGTAAGGACCATTCATGTGAAACTACTGTATGTATCCGAACCTAATGAAGAGGCTGAGCGTACGGTGTCCTTTGAACTAAATGGCTATAACCCGCACCATAAAAGTGAAGGATAATTCCTTGAAATCAAAAAAAAATACAGAATGCAAAAGTGATTCAGCCACAAAACCAGGTAGGTGCCCCACTACAGGGTAAACTTTCAGCGATTTTGGCCCGGGAAGGCGATCGGGTTCAGGCAGGTGATCCATTATTTGTAGTGGAAGCGATGAAGATGGAAAGTACGGTGTCCGCACCGAGAGATGGAAAGGTGAAGGCTGTCATTTTATCTGCAGGAACGATGGTAGATCAGAATGACCTGGTACTGGAATTGGATTAATACAGGACACAAAAGCCAAAGAATTGCGGATCCGGAATCCGGATAAAACATATTTGCAGGGAAGCATGCTCCTGGGCACAGGAGGCTTTACCGGGTATGGGTTTCATGAGGCAGTTCATCTTTCCAGGTGACCTGATATAGACATAATATATTGCCTTAACTCTACCGTCAATCGTTTATATTTGTAGCTTTAACCAAATGAATGGATTCAAATATTCCGGCAAATGAGAAAATTTTTAGGATTATTAGGGTGTACTTGTATTCTTGGGATGAATCTGAATGCTCAGCAGGTTTATATCACGGCAGATGATCCTGATAAGCAGCTGGCAGATAGGTTGATTACGCTATACGGAACCACGGGAGATTCGATTCATACCAATACCAGCCTTCTTTCTTACCTGGAGTTGTCCTATCTCTACAAGAACATGAAGATAGATGTCTATAATGCGCGTCTTTCGAATGTAGATATATATGATGTATCCAAGCTGCTTTATGCTTCTTCTGACTATAACCTGATGCCGCAGGATCCTTTTTTCAAGGCTCCGACCAATGACGGAACCTTTGGATTCTATAATCAGACCAGCTATTTATTTGAAAAGGTGGGGAATTTTCACCTCATGTTCCAGCCCCAGGCCCAGGTCTATGGCTATGTGGACCAGGAAGGACTGTTTTCATTCACATCGGCAGCCGGTATGTTTGCCAGAGCCAAGATAGGGAACAGGTTTGGACTTTATGTGAGTGGCACTTACCACAGGGACCTGTTACCGGAGTTTTACAGCAGGTATGTAGCGCAGTACCAGGCTATGCCGGGAGTAGGGCGCTACAGGTCAATACCACTGGATGGGTATAATGCGTTCCAGAACGTAGATTATTTCCTGGTCAAACGGGCATGCGTCATTTGACCTGATCCGGGACAGGGTAACGATGAGCGCAGGTTACAGTAAGTTCTTTATCGGTGACGGGATCAGGAGTTTAATCCTTTCCGATTTTTGGCGCCCCCTATGCCTTTTGTCTCATTCCGTACTAATTTTTTGGAAGCTGGAATATACCAATCTCTTTTTCAAAGCCAATAGCCAGACCATCGATTACGGCCTGCAGGGATATGGGGAAAATAAATACATTAGTTTACATTATCTCAGCGCGAATCTTTTTCCCATGGTTGAACGTCGGGCTCTTTGAGACGGTGGTTTCATCCAAGACCGGAGGCCCGGAAATCGGATATTTCAATCCTGTGATCATGTATAGAGCGCTTGAAAGAAGCTACGGCTCACCGGATAA
>JAHHDV010000016.1 GCA_019739295.1 Taibaiella sp. | reverse complement strand
GACATTGGTCGAAGGATTAATCTGTTGGTCGAAAAAAAACAGGGGATAATCTAAAAGTGTTATGCCTGTCCTCGGGCCCGGGATACTTTTGTACCACAAACGAAAAGAATCCCTTAAACCCTTAGTTATGAAAAATATTTTAACCCTTACCTTAATGCTCGCCTCGGTATATGCTGTTTCGGCCCAGAATATCAGTGGCAAGGTAGCCGATGAGAATGGTGACCCCATGCCCGGAGCCAGTGTTACTATTGTCAATGCCAAAGACTCTTCTGAAGTAAAATATAGCTTTGTAGAAGCTGATGGAACCTATTTATTCGAGGGGATCGGAAAAGGCAATTATGTAGTAAGAGCCGATGATTATAGTGGAAATCCCTTCTTTTCGGAATCTTTTGATTTCGATGGCAGCCATAATTATTCAGTCGGGGATATCAGGGTGAAAAAAGTAGCGGAAGAATTAGAGGGGGTGACCATTATCAACCGCAGACCCATCGTAGAGCTGCAGGCGGACAAGACGGTCTTCAATATCGACAGCACGATCAATGCGGTAGGCCAGAATGGCCTGGAACTGATGAGGAAATCCCCGGGAGTGCTGGTGGACAAAGACGAGAATATCACGATCAGCGGTAAGAATGGTGTGCGTGTGTACATTGACGGGAGACCGTCTCCGCTGACCGGTTCCGAACTGAGCGAATACCTGAAGACCATCCAGTCCAGTTCTATAGATGCGATTGAGATCATCACCAGCCCGTCTGCGAAATATGATGCCCAGGGCAATGCCGGTATTATCAATATCAGGATGAAGAAAAACCAGAATTTAGGTACGAACGGCAGTATCAACCTCGGATACAACATCGGGGTCTTCTCCAAGTACAATGCAGGAGTAAATCTTAATCACCGCAACGGGAAGGTCAATCTATACGGGAATTATAATGTCGCCTACGGCAATCATTGGAATGATATGCATTTTGACAGGAACCTCAATGATACATCGTTTCGCCAGCATGTGAATTCCGTAAGTGAAAACCTGTCCCATAATTATAAAGCGGGCATGGATTATTACCTTTCGGACAATTCCATCATAGGGGTGATGGTCAACGGGAATGCAAGAAACAGTGACAATATCAGCAACAACAATATGGGGGTATCTATTATAACCCTACGGATGAACTGGTACGGAACCTGGCTTCTTACAATACGATGAGTGCAGATCGCAGCAACTTCAATGCCAATGTCAACTATAGTTATAACGATAAGAATAGCGGCAAATCCCTGACAGTAGATGCGGATTACGGGCGGTACAATATCCATACGGACCAGATACAGCCCAATGTATATACGGATGAAGCCGGCAATTATCTCTATGAGAACAATTACAATATCATAGCGCCGACTACCATTGATATTACCTCTGTTAAAGCGGACTGGCAGCAGAACTTCCTGAAAGGTGTACTGGGCATCGGGGCCAAAGTATCCAATATCCAGACCCAGAATGATTTTACGTTCAGGGAGCGGATCAGCGGCAGCTGGCAGGAGGATTCCCTGAGAAGCAACGGGTTCAATTATAATGAAAATATCCAGGCCGCCTATGCCCAGTATAACCGGCAGTTCCCCGGTGTAGCATTCAATGCGGGTCTGCGCGTGGAGAATACGGTAACTACCGGCAGATCTGTAGGTTTGCAGGAAGAAAGCGGAAGTGTGAGTCCCTATGATACTACGTTTGACAGGAGCTACTTTAAGTTTTTCCCGAGTATCGGGTTTACTTTCAACAAGAACCCGATGAACCAGTTTTCCATTGCCTATACCAAGAGGATCGACAGGCCGAACTACCAGGACCTGAATCCCTTTGAGTTCAAGATGGATGATTATTCCTACAGGAAAGGAAATATCAAGTTATTGCCACAGATTACCCACAATATCAGCATCAGCCACAGCTATAAGTATATGCTCAATACCAGGCTGGAATACAGCAGGGTATCGGATGTATTTGCAGAGCTGGTGGATACTTCCGGGTACAGGTTATTCCAGACCAAGGCCAACCTGGCTACCCAGGATATGATCAGCCTGAATATCAGCTTCCCTTTCCAGTATAAGAACTGGTCTACCTTTGTGAACCTGAATTCTTACTATGCGATGTTCAAGGCGGACTATGGCAACGGCAGAACAGTGGACCTGGATGTATTTTCATTCAACACATACGGCCAGATCAGCTACAGGATCAATGACTGGTTGTCTGCCGAGATCAGCGGGTGGTATACGGCGCCGAGTATCTGGCAGGGAACATTCAGAAGCATTGCTATGGGTGGTGTGGATGCAGGAGCGCAGGCCCGGGTACTGAAAGGAAAAGGTACATTCAGGTTGTCCGTAGGGGATATCTTCCATACGATGAAGTGGGGTGGCAGCAGCAACTTTGTAGGGCAGGAAGTGTCCGCATGGGGAAGATGGGAAAGCACCCAGATGAGGCTGAACTTTACCTACAACTTCGGAGACAGTAAATTCAAGACCCGCAACAGGCAGACCGCAGCGGAAGAAGAAAAAGAAAGGACCAGTGAAAGCAGTGGAATGGGCCAGGGCGGTAAATAATCAGATACTTAGTTTTTTTCATTTGCAATACAAAAGGAGGAGGTCGCAAGATCTCTTCTTTTTATTTAGGTCAACCTGTTGGAATCAGTGAAGCATTACCTTCGTGATCCGGCATTTCCGCTCTGCTATCCATAGGCAGATTACCAGTTATTCAAGGATCATGCTCAGAAAATAATAATGCTGTTGAGACCTTGCAGTTTTTTAGTATATATCCGCCATATGTCCTGATACAGGGTAGCCATTGCCTGTATGAATATTCCATTGATTCCACCCGGATTTTATTACATTTGCTACATGAAAAAAACAGTCCTACAAGCAGCCTGTCTCCTGCTGCTGGCGGTAATGATATCATGTTCTTCCAAAATGGATACGTATCCTGAAGGCTACGAGGAAGGAGATGAATATTTTTCTATGAAAGAGTTCTTCGATGACCAGTGGAAAAATAAATCCGAGTTGCCTTATGTCTATGCAAAGGTCACAAAAGTGAATGATGTCGTGGAAGACTCCGTGATCATGGACTGGACCAATGAAGCTTTTGCTGAGATCAGGGAGGAGTTCGAAAAGGCGGATATCGGTGCACCGGGTCACCTGGGGAAATATAATTTTACACTTCTTGAAGATATGAACAGCAGGACCCTGCTTTACGAAGCTTTGGATAAGGATGCTTTTACACAGAAATTGATCCTGGTCCTGGATGCTGAAAATAATAAGATCACATCCGTATATGCCGAGACCAAGGATGAAGGGATCTTTTCCACTGAAAATTCCAAAATGACCTATATCCCTGACGGTACGATACAAATTGTTAAGTTCAGGAAGCATATGTTCAGTAAGAAGAAAGAGATCATCATCACCTATAAGTTTTTATAATGCAAGCGTACTTTTATGAACCTGCTGTATTTTCCGAAGGGGAGCAGTATGCTTTGTCAGCGGAGACTTCCAGGCATTGCATCACCGTGCTCAGGATGAAAGCAGGTGATCACATCTACCTGGTGAACGGCAAGGGACAGAAGGCGGATGCGGAGATTGTGCTTCCGCATAAGCAGAGAACCGGGGTGAGGATAACCCATGTAGCACAATCTGCTCCCCGTCCTGTTCGTTTATTTCTTGCAGTGGGATTTACCAGGAACAGGAGCCGCAATGAATGGCTGCTGGAGAAAGCCGGTGAGATCGGTGTGGATGTCCTCATCCCGCTTCAGTGCCACAACAGTGAGCGGGAGAAGCTCAATTATGAAAGAATGGAAAATATCCTGGTGGCGGCGATGATACAGTCGCAGCAGGCCTTCCTGCCCGAATTGAAGCGAATGATGAAACCGGAGGAATCCCTGGACTATTTCCGCCAGTTGTCCGGTGGGAAAGTGCTGATGGCGCATTGTGAAGAACAGGATAAAAATCCGCTGATGGAGACATTGAATGAAGAAGATACTTTAATTTTAATCGGTCCTGAAGGAGACTTCTCCACGGGAGAAATCGGGGAGTGCCTGGCTAAGGGAGCTATTCCGGTTACTTTAGGTCCGCACCGGTTACGGACAGAGACGGCAGCTGTTTATGCCTGTACTATTTTTAATCAGAAGAATTATGCGCTATAGATGCTACCTTTTTATGATCCTTTTTGTGCTGGCAGGCTTCGGCAGCCAGGCTCAGCAGATGCGGCTTGCCCTGCTCAAGTATGGAGGCGGGGGTGACTGGTATGCCAATCCTACAGCCCTGAAGAACCTGGCAGTCTTCTGTAACCAGAATCTCAAAACCGGTTTTGCTGAGAAAGAGATGGAAGTAGAGCCCGGATCCCCGCAGATTTTTAATTACCCGTTTGTGCATGTTACCGGCCATGGCAGGTTGTCCTTTACTGCGGCAGAGGCCGCGAATATCCGGCTTTACCTGGAGAGCGGGGGATTCCTCCATTTTGATGACAACTATGGTCTGGATGAATTTATAAGACCGGAGCTGAAGAAAGTATTCCCGGAGCTGACTTTTGTGGAACTGCCTTTCTCCCATCCCGTTTTTCACCAGGCTTATTCATTCCCGAACGGTCTTCCCAAGATCCATGAACATGAAGGTAAGCCCCCGCAGGCATTCGGCCTGATCTGGAAAGGCAGGCTGGTATGCCTGTATACTTTCAGCACCGACCTGGGCGATGGCTGGGAAGATGAAGAGGTCCATAAAGATCCGCCCGAGAAGAGAACGCAGGCTTTGCAGATGGGGGCCAATATTATCCAGTTCGTGTTCAACCAAAATGCCAGGCCTTAATGAGGCCCGGTGCCCCGGGAACAGGAAGATGTCCTCCCGGTGCAAAACCTGAAATCACTACAAATTTAAAATCCTGATTCTTAAAGCGACTATGATATTTTCTGTTATTTACTGGGTGTTGTGTTTGGTCATCGGTACGGGACTGGCAGTGTGGGTATGGAGAAAAGATCGACAAAGCAGTCATACCTTCAGGTGGCTGCCGGCATTGCTGAGAGGTCTGTCCGGCTTCCTGATTGCCGCTTTATTGCTGGCACCTGTGCTGAGCTTCATCAGCAACACTACGCAGAAGCCCCTGATCATCTGGCTACAGGATAATTCCTCTTCGGTAGCGGAGGGCATGGGAGCTTCAAAAGAACAGTTTTTAGCGCAAAAGCAGGCCCTGAAGGATCAGCTGGATGATGATTATGAACTGGTAGAATTGCAGTTCGGGGCTGACATCGCCAAAGGGAGCAATACTGATTTTTCTGAACCTGTTACCAATATAGAGCAGGCGCTGACCCACACTTTCCAGAGATATAAGGGGAGCAACCTGGGTGCGGTCATACTTCCGTCCGATGGCATCTATAATGAAGGGGCAGATCCTGTTTTCGCGTTGCCGCAGCTGGAGATACCTGTCTATGCAATAGCTCTGGGAGATAGTACGAGCCCCAGGGATATCAGTGTAGTCCGTGTCTTTGCCAACAAGGTAGTGCTGACCGGGAATACTTTTGAAGTAGCGGCGGACATCCGTTTCTCAAAAATGAAAGATACAGAGCACCAGATCCAGCTGTTCCAGAATGGAACGCTTCTCCAGTCCAGGAATGTTCATATCCGGGAAGAGGAAGAGACCGTCTCTACTTCTTTTGAAGTAAAAGCCGGCAGCCCCGGCCTGATACAGTATGCCATCGCCGTACCCCTTGGCCCCGGTGAAAAGTCAGAGCTGAACAATAAGATAGACTTTTATGTACAGGTAGTGAACAATGAAGTGAAAGTGCTGGTACTGAACAGCGGCACACATCCCGATATCGGGCTGATCCGGTCCGCACTGAAAAGCACAGCGGGCTATCAGCTGGAAATAGCTGCACCGAATACATTACCATCGGACCTTTCGGGTTACCAGAGCATTATAGCATTCCAGCCCGAATTCTCGCAGGCACAATGGCAGCAGATAGCGGCTGCCCGTCTTCCGGTATGGCATATCCTGGGTAACCAGGTATCCCGTACCCAGGTCCAGCAACTGGAGGATATTGTAAAACTGGACGGCGGGCGTTCGGCTACATTTCATTCACCGGTAGCGCAGAGGGGTTTCGCTGCTTTCCTGCTGCCTGTCCAGACCGCATCCGTCCTTGCCAGGCTGCCGCCACTGGAGAGCTCTGCCAGCAGGTCCAAAGCCGTTTATCCCAATGAGGTCGTCCTGAAATCCAGGGAAAGCAATGCAGATATGTGGATCGTTCACGGCGGTACATTGCCGGTAGCCGTTACGGTGGGAGAAGGGCTCTGGAGATGGGGGATCTATGAGTACAGGGACAATAAGAGCCAGCTGGTCACCCAGGAACTGATCCGGCAGACGATGCGCACGCTCAATGTTCCCCGGCAGGACAAGCCCTTCCAGGTATTCCTGAGTAAGCGACTGCTTACCGATAATGAGAATGTGGCTTTCACCGCAGAGCTGAGGAACAAGACAGGGCAGCTGGTCAATGATGCGGAAGCTCAACTCAGCATAACGGACAGCGCCGGGAGCAGGAAAGCATTCATTATGGAGCAATTCGGGGAGAGCTACCAGATCGTTCTTCCGAAAATGGGAGCCGGGATCTATGCATATGCGGGAGCCGTAACATTCGAAGGAAAAAGCTATACGGACAACGGGACATTCGCAGTGGAAAATATTCCTTTAGAGCAGATCAATATGCAGGCTGATTATGGACTGCTGTACCAGTTGTCCCACCAGACCGGGGGCGCTTTTCATACAGTGGAGAATATGAACATGGTCTTCGATGACATCAAAGCCAACGAATCCATTACATCCCGTATGATTACTGAAAACAAGAAAGAGCCCCTGATTCATTATCAATGGATTTTTGCTTTATTAATGCTGCTGTTCACCGGTGAATGGCTGTTCAGGAAATACAACGGCATGCAATAACCTTGAAAAATTAAGGGTTCAGATCCTCCAGCCATTGATCCAGTACAGGCCGGAAACTTTGGTTCACGGGGAGATCAAGTACCGTAAACCCGGCATAAGCAAACGCGGCGGGAATATCCTGCTGCAGGTCCAGCTCATATTGTGACCGGGAATAGCATATATTTTGGGCCATCAGGTTCGCTGCCAGGTATTCCTGCTCTGTCTGTCCCGGTGTGGGGATCAGCAGTGCTTTGGCCCGCAGTGCCAACAGGTCCATCAATGTAGAGTAGCCGCTCCTGCAAATGACCAATGCTGCACTTTCTATAGCTTTTTGGACTTCCGGTGCCGGGACCATGCCGGCGATCTCGATATGTGAAGCAGCGGTATGTGGGAAGCCGGAAGTGCCGCTGATGATTTTGAACCGGTACTGCGGTAAGCGTTCTGCCTGCCGGAGAATGGCTTCCATCAGCCATGTCCTGGCAGGCTCGGGACCGGAAAGAAGCGCCAGCACCTGGTTTTCGTCGCTTCCGGAAGCAGTACCCGGTCGTGGAATGATTTGGGACAGGTGCCCGATATACCGTACTTTGTCCTGTATGCGGTTCCCCGGCGGGTGTGACATCTTCCCGGCCAGGTTTCGGGAAGCGGATTCCCGGTCTACGATCCATACCTGCCGGAATCTCCTGAGCTGCCGCTCATGCCAGCGCAACAATACCCGGTCCGCCCATGGGTGGATCCCGGACAGGATCTGCCATTGATGCGTCAGGATGACAGAAGGAATATGCGGGTGGCAGATACCATAGCGGTTATCCGAAATGATCCCGTCCAGTTCTAGTTCCCGGCATAATGCCAGGAGCCATTGGTTTTCCTTCCGGATGGTCTGCCGGATATGGGGAAGCTGGCTGATGATCCTGGATGTAAATCTCCCTTTTCGCTTGTTATAAGTGATATGATACCCGGGTATCCGGTAATAAGTCACCCGGTCTGAAAAATTCTTTTGCAACAGTTCCAGGGACAATCCTGACCCGGCTACAGATACCCGGTGCCCTGCATTCAACAGATAATGGATCAGCGGAACACACCGGGAAGCATGCCCCAATCCCCAATCCAGTGGGCTTACCAATATATGTAACGGTTTGTTGTTCAATATTTGAAATTATCTATCACCAAAGTAAAATGAATTTCAATTAAATTTGTAGCTTCATAAGGTAAAATCGTGCACGCAATGAAATTCAAACGTTCCAGCTGGCTGTTGTTGTTATTGGTACTTTTCCTGGGAGCTGCTTCCCTGCAGAGCTGTGGTATCACCAAAAACAATAAGGATTGCGGATGCCCGAATAAGATCTAATCTTTAGGTTCCAGGTTGAGCTCCTTACCTTTTTCCAGCATATAAGCAAAAGCTTCCTCATAATTGTTGCCGATCTCCCCTTCGAGTATGGCTTCCCTGATGGCATCCTTGATCCTGCCTACCAGTTGCCCCGGAGCAATGCCGAATGTGTCCATGATGACCTCACCGGATACGGGCGGCTGCCAGTTGCGGATCTTATCCTTTTCTTCCACCTCGGCCAGTCTCTGCCTTACCAGTCTGAAATTATTCAGGTATCTTTTCTTCCTGGCTTCATTTTTGGAAGTGATATCTGCCTCGCATAAGGTCATCAGGTCTTCCAGCTGATCTCCGGCATCAAAGAGAAGCCTGCGGATGGCTGAATCCGTGATGTCGTCCTTGGTGAGCGATATCGGCCTGTGGTGCAGCTCTACGATCTTCCGGACATAGGGAAGCTTATCCTGTGTCGGGAATTTGAGGTGTGCAAATATTTTGGGCAGCAGTTTCCCGCTGACAAACTCATGGCCATGGAATGTCCAGCCGGTTCCTTCTTCGAATTTTTTGACCCTGGCTTTACCGATATCATGGAATAAGGCCGCGTAGCGGAGCCAGAGCTGATCCGTCTGCCCGGAAATATTATCCAGCACCTGGAGGCTGTGGATAAAGTTATCCTTGTGCCCGATATTGTCAAAGGTCTGGGAGCCTTTAAGGTCACAGAGCTGTGGCAGCAGCAATTCCAGCAGGCCGCATTTATCCAGTAAGTATAAGCCTTTGGAAGGTACAGGGGTCAGCATGATCTTGTGCAGCTCATCTGCTACCCGCTCCTTGGAAACGATAGCGATACGCTCCCGTAGCTCCCGTATGGCTGCAATGCAGCTTTCATCCAGCCTGAAGTCCAGCTGTGCTGCAAACCTGACGGCCCGCATCATCCGCAGGGGGTCATCATCGAAGGTCCGGTGCGGGTCCAGGGGGGTACGGATGAGCTTTTGCTGCAGATCCTCCTGGCCCCGGAACGGGTCGATCACTTCTGCTTCCCCGTAGCTCCGGACATCGATCGCCAGCGCATTGATCGTAAAGTCTCTCCTGTTCTGGTCATCGGTGATGGTCCCCGGGGTCACTTCCGGCTTCCTGGAGTCTCTCCGGTAGGATTCCTTTCTTGCCGTCACGAATTCTATTTCCATGCTCCCCATTTTGATCTGGGCAGTACCGAAATTCTTAAAATAATGAACGTTGGGGGCTATCTTGAACTGGGCCGCCGTAAACCTGGCCAGCTCGATGCTGTCGCCCGTACAGACAATGTCGATATCCTTATTCGGCCGCTCCAGGATCTTATCCCGGACAAAGCCGCCGATGATATAGGCTTCCATGTCCAGGGCGGTAGCTGCCTTTTGGACCTTTTCCAGTATGTCTGTTTCTGTCTTTGAAAATGTAATCTGCTTCATTCCGGATTTCCGAGCCTGCAAAGGTAAGATTTTTCATAGCTATGTAATGCCTGTCGTTTTATCTTTATCTGGTCATATTTAGCCTAGCGTAGTAGGAGATCCATCATGTTGGTGCATATATGCCATAAAGTTTAATTGCTTTTTTTAAATTAATTCTAAAAATTTGCAGCTTGATAAAATGTTGGTATATTTAATCGTTAGTGTCAATTTTAAAACGTCTTATAAAATATATGGCAACTTGGAAAGAAGACATAATTAGTGCGTTGAACCTAATTGGAGGGGAAGGTCATTATTCCGATATTTATGAAGCTATTGAGGAAATAAGAGGCAAAGAAAATTTACCTGTAAGTTGGAAAGCAATTGTAAGGGGGTCTATTGAAACATATTCAAAAGATTCAGAAAAATTTGATGGTAAAAATGATTTATTCTATTCCGTTCAAGGCTTAGGTAATGGGATTTGGGGATTAAATAATTTTGAACCAGACATTCATCAGGTTGATTTAACTGAAGATGATATAGAGTTTCCTGAAGGAAAAAAAATGTTACGCAAACATATTCTCCGGGAGCGAAACCCTAAATTAGTGAGGTTAGCAAAATTAAGCTTTAAACAAAAATTTGGTAAACTTTTTTGTGTAATATGCGATTTTGATTTTACCATTAAATATGGAGACATTGGAAATGATTTTATAGAAGCACATCACATTAAACCAATCTCTGAAATTAAAGAAAATGAAAAAACTAAAATTGAGGATTTAATAATGGTATGTTCTAATTGCCATAGAATGCTACATAGAAAAAGACCTTGGCTTAATAAAGAAGAATTAAAAAAACTAGTAGAAAATTGTCTCTAACATAGCATCGCCAAAAGTGGGCTGATATAATACTGTTAACTTATGAAAGTAATTTAATATTTGTAATTCTGTTTATCTTTAGTGCAAAATTCAACTAACGGTTCGCTATTGCTGCTAAATTGACAACTATTTATGCTCTTAAGAAATATTATTCTAACACTATTTTCCTTACTCCTGTTAAATCTATATTCTTGCGGACAAGACAATAGTTTAGAGCAAATAGAAATAAAATATCCTAACGGACAGATAAAAATTAAGGGGACTACTTTAAATGAAAAAAAGCAAGGAGTTTCTAGAACTTTTTATGAAAATGGAAATATTGAAAGTCAAAACAATTGGGATAATAATATTCAAACAGGGCGGACATTAAAATGGTTTGAGAATGGTTATAAGAAGCTTGAAGGGCAACTTGAAAATGGTCAGGAAACTGGAGAATGGAAGTATTTCGATAAACTTGATGGTGAATATATTTATTCAGTATTTTATAAAAATGGTAAAGAAGTAGATTTTAAATTTTCAAGCGATAAATATAAATGGAGAAGATTAGAATTGCCAACTTTGGATTTTATAATAGAGTTGCCTACCTTCCTGATGGATTCTTTCTATGCAGAAAATACCTATTCAGCATACTGGGCTATGTACCCTTGGTTCAATAAAAATGAAGTTGAATATTACTCTATAATAAGAACTCATTTTCCGATAGATAATAATATGTTACAAAATAGTATTAAGGAATTAGAAAATGGGAATTTAGACTTTTTAGATCTTCTTAGAAATAATTCTACCAATGTTTCTTCAATTCCTAATTTTAATGTGGATAAATTTGAAATCGTTAAAAGCCAAAAAATTAATATAAATGGAAGAGATGCTTTTGAATTAATTTTCATATTTATTGACATTAATGTTGAATTCAGAACAATTGTTATACCTTCTGGAAATAATGTTCAGTTTGTCTCAGCATATTTCAATAAAGATGTATCTCAAGAAAATAGAGATAGATATTTTAATTCCATTGATTTTAAAAGATAACTGTCACTAACTATTGTCAAAGTAGCTGGCATAATATCTATTAGCTGACGGAACTTACAGTACCTCATTTCTTATGAGCATAAATAACATGAAGGTATTACCTTTGCCGGCATGCACTACTTATCTGTCGAGAACCTCAGCAAAACCTACGCGGACCGTCCTTTGTTTGAAGATATTTCCTTCAATATCAATGAGGGAGATAAAGTGGCCCTGGTCGCCCTGAACGGTTCCGGGAAAAGTACCTTGTTGAAGATCATCACCGGTGAAGAGATCCCGGATGAGGGTAAAGTATGGATTCATAAGGATGTGCAGGTGGTGATGCTGGGGCAGGATGCGCCTTACCAGGCGGACCAGACCATAGCGGATGTGATCTTCGGCTTCGATCACCCGGTGATGAAGGCGCTGAACCATTATGAATCCCTGCTCGCAAAAGGGGACTCCGTACCGGAAGCGACCATGCAGCAGGCCATAGAAAGGATGGATGCCCTGGATGCCTGGCATTTTGAATCCGTGGTGCGGCAGATCCTGAGCAAGCTCCGGATAGAGCAGCTGGACCAGCAGATGGGCATCCTGAGCGGTGGTGAGCGGAAGCGGATCGCCCTGGCCAGGGTATTGATAGACCTGGACTTCGAGCACAGGCATACCTTGCTGATCCTGGATGAGCCGACGAACCACCTGGATGTAGGTATGATCGAATGGCTGGAATATTACCTCACCCAGGAGCGGATGACCCTGATCCTGGTGACCCACGACCGGTATTTCCTGGACAATATCTGCAACCGGATCATCGAGCTGGCAGACCGGCAATTGTATGTTGTCCAGGGCAACTATGAGCAATACCTGGAGCAGAAAGCGATCCGCCAGGAACAGACCCTGGCCAGCATCGATAAGGCCCGGAACCGGTACCGCAAAGAGCTGGAATGGATGCGCAAGCAACCGAAAGCCAGGACGACCAAGAGCAAGGCCCGGCAGGATGCTTTCTACGACTGGAAAGAGCGGGCACACCAGAAGATAGAATCCGCGCAGCTGGAGCTCCAGGTCAAGATGACCAGGCTGGGCGGGAAGATACTCGAGATCAAGAAGCTCTATAAATCCTTCGGGAATAAGGTCATCCTCAGGGGTTTTGATTATACGTTCAAAAAAGGTGAGCGCGTAGGCGTGGTCGGTAAGAACGGGGCCGGTAAATCCACTTTTATCAACATCCTGCTCGGGAAAGAGGAGGTGGATTCCGGTAAGATCAATATCGGTGATACCGTGGTGTTCGGTGATTTCTCCCAGTCCGGCCTGGACATTAAGGAAGATAAAAGGGTGATCGAATATGTCCAGGATATAGCGGAGCATTTTGTACTGGCAGACGGCACCAAGGTGAGTGCAGCACAATTTCTACAGAAATTCCTGTTCACACCTGAGAAGCAATATACCTTCATCAGCAAGCTGAGCGGGGGAGAGAAGAAACGACTGCAATTGCTGACCATATTGTTCCGCAACCCGAATTTCCTGGTCCTGGATGAGCCGACGAATGACCTGGACCTCCCGACCCTGGATATCCTGGAGGAATTCCTTGCAGAATACCCGGGATGCCTCATCATTGTCTCCCACGACCGTTATTTTATGGACAAGATCGTGGATCATTTATTTGTATTTGAAGGGGATGGTCAGATCCGCGACTTCCCGGGAAATTATTCCCAGTACAGGGATGTGCTCCGGGACGAGGAAAAAGCATTGGAAGCACCGGTACAAAAGCCAGAGCCCGTCACTGAGAAACTGGTACAGGAGAAAGCCCGGAAATTATCCTATAAGGAAAAGCGGGAACTGGAAGAGATCGATCGGCAGATCCCTTTGCTCCAGGAAGAAAAAAGCAAGCTGGAGCAGGAAATGAGCCAGGGAAACCTCCCGTTCGAAGCGCTTTCGGCAAAGGGAGAGCGTATGACACAGATCATGGAAGAGATCGAGGTGCTGGAGCTGCGCTGGCTGGAATTGAACGAGATAGCAGAAGGGTAGGAGCCGGTTCATCTGCCTGATTGTAAAAAGTCCCCGGAGGGTTGTGGTGAATAGCCCAACCTCCGGGGACAGGTCTCAGGAAAATTGAATTTCCATTATTACCTAATCATTAGACTAAGGAACTTATATTTTACAGGTTATGCGTTCTTTCCTGCCTCGATGATGGCTATGAAATCCGGGGCTTTCAGCGAAGCGCCCCCGATGAGCCCGCCATCTATATCAGGCTGTGCGAAGAGTTCTGCTGCATTCTGTGCATTACAGCTTCCGCCATAAAGGATGCTGGTATTGTCTGCTGTTTCCTTACCGAATTGTTCAATGATGGTATTCCTGATGAAGCGATGCATCTCCTGTGCCTGTTCTGAAGTAGCAGTCTTGCCCGTACCAATCGCCCAGACAGGTTCATAAGCCAGCACGACCTCTGCCATGGCATCAGGAGAGAGATGATCTAATGCGGTCAGCTGGCTTTTGACCAGTTCATTCTGTTCGTTGAGCTCCCTGACCTCCAGGGATTCTCCCACACAATAGATGACCTTTAATCCCTGCGCAAGCGCCGTATCTATCTTTTTGGAAAGCAATGCTTCATCTTCGTTAAAATATTGCCTGCGCTCGCTGTGACCCAGGATAACATATTGGACTCCGGCATCGGCCAGCATTGCAGCGCTGATCTCTCCCGTAAAGGCTCCCGAAGCTTCCTGGTGACAATTTTGTGCCCCGAACCGGAGGGGATTATTTTCTTTCGACTGTTCTATAAGCGTAGGTAAATGTAGAAAGGGAGCTGCTATGATGACATGGACATCCCCGGTGCCTGATGATAATCCCTGCTGTAGCTCCGATACCAGTTGTTTTCCTTCGGCAACGGTCTTATTCATTTTCCAGTTGCCGGCTACGATTTTTTTTCTACTCATTCTATAAAGTTGTGATGATTTAATGAATTTTATTTTTTTTGCAGATGTACAGGTGAGTGCTCGAATATATACTGGAAGATGGATTCTTCCGCTTCCGTTAAGGCTAAATGCCGTCTTTCCATCATGCTGTTTGCGGTTCTTTTTGCCTTTTCGATCTTGTAGACTTTCAGCTGCTGGCTACCGCCCCAGCTGAAAGAGGGGATAAACTTAGGCGGGAAATCTGTTCCGAATATATTACAGCTGACACCGACTACCGTACCCGTGTTGAACATCGTATTGATGGAACACTTGCTGTGGTCGCCCATCATCAGGCCACAGAACTGCAATCCTGTCTCGATATATTTTCCTTCCCCTTCGGAATAGGCATCCACCTGCCCGTAGTCATTCTTTAAGTTGGAACAGTTGGTGTCAGCGCCCAGGTTACACCATTCCCCGATGACGGCATTGCCCAGGTAACCATCGTGACCCTTGTTGCTGTTGGCAAAGAATATGGTATTCTGTATCTCCCCGCCTACTTTACAGCCCGGTCCGATGGTAGTGCCTGAATAAACTTTCGCACCCATCTTCACCACGGCCTGATCACAGATGGCAATATTGCCCCGCAGCATGCTGCCTTCCATGATTTCCGCATTCCTGCCGATATAAATCCTGGCATGGGCAGCGTTCAGGATACAGGGAAGGAGGGTAGCTCCTTCTTCTATGTAAATGTTTTCCGGGGCAATGGCGGTAACATATCCGGGGATCGCCTGTGATTTTTTCCCCTGTGTAAGGAGCAGGAAGTCAGACTGGATCTGCCGGTCATTATGGCTGAAGATATCCCAGGGTCTCCTGATCCAGGAAACAGGATAAGGATATTCTTCCGTTTCCAGTGACTCAGCGACGGCAAGGGGCTGCCATTCATGATGATCATCGCCGCCTCCATGGATGGCCACGACTTTCCCGTCTTTCACAAGAGCGTGCCCTTCGGATAAGCTTTGAACGGCCCGGACGAGTGCATCATCCGGTAGCAGGCTGCCATTGATCTTCAGTCCGGAGGATACGGAGCCGGGGTTAAATGCCTGCATCAGGTAAGGAGCCGTCCGGAAAGCCGCTTTGCCCTCCAGCAGGTATTCCCATTTCTCCCTGATGGTCCATATACCACAGCGGATATCAGCTACGGGACGTGTATGGGTAAAGGGAAATAATAAATTCCTTTCTTCATCATCAAATAATACGAAATCCATTTCAGCTGTTTTGATCCAGGATGCAAATTAAAAACAAATAGCCGAATATCCGGCTGTCTGTTGTGTTGTTCTGAAGCGTCCTTCCGGTTTTCAGAACATAAGGATGATCCGGCGATACCGCCTTTATCCCTCTTTTATACCCAGCCCATAGAGCAGGCTCAGGCTGATGAGGCTGCGGCTGTCTTTGCTTACATCGTACATTGCCGGGTGGTCAGTCGGTAAGATATTGTAGGTAAACCCTAACCTGATAATGGCGTGGGAGGTCTCTCTGAACCGGAATTGCTTGCTGACCGCGATATTAGGACCGGCAATAGATGTGCCGTATCCAAATGAATTATAAAGGCTGCTGAAGTATGCATATTCCGCCCCGATACCTGCTCCCCAATAGCTGCTTTCTATTCCTCCGAAATAATATTCCCAATTGACCGGCATCCCGGCATACCAGGCAAAATCAAAAGAAGACGAAGAGCCGGTCCTGGAATTGAAGCTGGATTCGCCTTCCAGGAGGATGCCCACATGAGGATAAAAGGAAAATCCCGAGGTCCTGCTGACCGGGAACGTGGCTTTATACTGTATCCCGGGAAGTATAGTCATCCTGCTTTCCGAGACGTCCGATACATCCTGTGTATAGGCTAAGGAAGTATAGCAAATATTGGCACTTACGCCTATGGCATGGGCGAACCTGGGCCGGGCGGTAATATAGCCCTGGGCATGGCTATCGGCTGCACAACAGGAGGCAAGAGCCGTGAGTAAAACAGCGTAAATTTTTTTCATTATTATATAAGGTTAATTGGACAAATCTAATAAATATTAAAAAATATTCAAAATTTTGGTTCCCGGATTTGTGAGCGGAACCAGGTGATCCGTTCAGGTCTTTTTACAAACAGCAATAACCCCGGGCCTGAGGCTTCCGGAGCTATGCTGCATTAATAACAAGAATCTTTGTCTTTGGGACGTGGTTGTAAAACCGTTACCTGCCGGAATCTTTTCCGGGAATAGTATCTGTTACAGGGGAAGCGGATGCCGGCTTGATGGCTTCCACCTGCCCGTTTCTAATGGTATAGAGCTGATCTTTATCCCAGTCCCCTTTAAGGCCGTTATGGAAGCTGAATTCTTTTGTTCCCAGGTTAATCCTGTATTTGAAATTGAAGCTGGGTCCCGGATCTACCTTGAACACTTTTCCTTCCGGCAGATATAAGGTCACCCGGATTTCCTGGGTACGATAAGGATGCTGCTGATCCAGGACGATATAATCGGGAAGGGACAGCAGGTTATCTGCATATGCATAATCATAAGACAGTTTGGCCAGCTGGGCCTCTGCGTCAGCAGTATGATGGCCGGAAGCCGATTTGTCAATCTGCAGGTGCGCGTCGCCTGCTTTAGATGCCTGGATATCCAGGGATACTACTTTCAAGGCATACTGATCTTTATTGATGGGTATCAATATCGGGTTTTCGAAGTCCCGTTTCCGGGTTTTTACCTTATTGTCCAGGAACGAATAAAGCCTGACCCGGAGTGTATCCTGCTGCCCCGTTGCCAGAGGATGGACAGATTCGCCGGATGATTCAAATCTGAACTGGTCATTGATATCACTGATCGAAAAGGCAAACCCCGATACCCCCAGGATAAATAGTATGGGCATCAATGTAAAAAGAAATTTATTGCTTGCATATTTCCTGCCGGTCAGCACTCTCCGCATCAGGAGAATGGTCACAACAAGGGGCGCTGACAGGATCAGCACAACCGAGGCCCATAAGATGATTTCAGTATGGGTGTCCGTAACGATGAGCCTGTAGAACGGGAACTGGTCTTCAAAGGGGCCTAATCCATAGCCGATGACACCGCCTGCTACGGTTATGGTCAGCGTAAGCAATACCATGAGGATGACGGCAAGGATGCAGAATACGAATATCTTCAATAGGGTCGCCAGCACTGAATTCAGCGTTACGGGATTGGTCCTGGCAGCCTGATTGCGCATTGCTGAACTGACATTCTGTACATCTACCCGGGCGCCCATCAATTCTAACTTCTCTGAGACGGTATGTGCTGCCGGGACTGAGATCCAGAGGAGCATATAAAGTAAGAACATCATAGGTATGCCTCCTTCGATGATGTCCGTGGCGAGGAAGTCCAGGTCAGCGGCATTAAGGAAAATAGTCAGCAATAAAGGGAGGGCAAAGAGGATGCGGACGATCACCGGATCCGTATTGAAGTATCCTGCCAGCCCGGAGCATACACCCCCCAATACTTTTTTGTCCGTGTTGCGGTACAGTCTTCTGGTTACGCCTGATACCGAAGGCCCGGTATGCGGCAGGGTCAGCCACAGGATGATATAAATCAGGATGCCTGTCCCCCAGATCATGCTCCCGAAGATAAATGCCAGTCTCACGATGATCGGGTCGATATGAAAATAATCGGCGATCCCGGCACATACGCCACCCAGCAGTTTATTCTTTTCATTCCTGTATAATCGCCTCGATGTGGCCTGTTGTTGCGCAAAAGAATGCCGGTGGCTATGGGCATTGCTGTTCTCTTCCGCCTCATTTTCATTCTGGAGCTGCTCCGGGCTACCCATAATCTGGATCATATCCAGGACATCTTCTGTCATAATACAGACTTTTCCTTTCCGGATCTGGTCTTCGAATATCTCGGCGATCCGCTGTTCCATATCCTGGGCAATTTCTAATCCGCCTTCTTCCTTGCCGAAGTACTGCCTCAGCCAGTTGATGTATTGCCTCAATTGCTCGTATGCGGATTCATCAATAGCGATCATTCGCCCGCCTAAGTTGATGTTGATTATTTTATTCATTGTTCAGAACTGGGATTTGATGATTGGGAAATGATAATGGTGTTCACTGCATTCCGGAGCTGGTTCCAGGTGGTCTCCAGTTCCTGGTAGAATGCGGCTCCTTTTTCGGTTAAGGAAAAATACTTCCTGGGAGGACCCAAAAGGCTTTCCTCCCAGCGATATTTGAGTAGTTCTGCATTTTTCAGCCTGGTCAGAAGAGGGTATAAGGTTCCTTCAAGAACGATAAGATCTGCTTTTTTAAGCTGGTCTATGATTTCTGAAGGATAGGCTTCTCCTTTCTGGATAACTGATAGTATACAAAACTCCAATATTCCCTTACGCATCTGAGATTGGGTGTTTTCTATATTCATCGGATCGGAAATGGCTTTTGTTATTTTACGATATAAAGATATGTGTATTATTCAGTATTATGCAATACAAAGTACTATTATTTTTAATAAAATTAACATTTGGGCATAAAAAAAGTGCAGGTTAACCTTACCCGCACTTTTTTTATACCTGCCTGATCCGTTATTTTTTCAGCATACTGCCCAGGTCATTCAGGTCCACGTCACCGTCACCGTCCTTATCCAGTCCGAATGATTTTCCAATATTGGAGATCTGATCCATGAGCCCGCCGCCGGACGGGGAAGATGTGCCTGACGGGGTATCGGGAGCACCGCCGCCCAGAATGGACCCGAGGATATCCGACATGTCAAAACCTGAACTTTGGTTATTGTTTGCAGCAGGATTTGTACTGCCGGTGCCGCTGAATATTTTTTTTCAACAGGACAGGCAGCAGGGCCAGAACAATCGTCTTGGCGATGCCGTTATTGATGCCTAATTTTTTCATCAGTCCATCAGTCATACTATTGCTGAGGAATCCCATTTGCCTGCTATCCGGGTTAAAGTTATTGTTATCGACTTCTTGCTGTAATTGGGCCAGGTCTTCACTGCTGAACCCGCGCAGCCCGTCTACCAGTGAATGGTGAGCGATTTCCATGGCCTGCTCGTTCATGGCGTCAGGAACTTCCGGGTTGTTCACGATGGCCTGCTGGCTGTTTTTCTTTTATTATGTTGAGAAGCTGATCAATCATAAGATACATTTTTAGATGTGATGAATGGAGGTGATCAGTAAAAATATATAATTTATGGAGCAAATACCCGTAAGAAAATATATTTTACAATTTTTTATTGTACCCGGATGTGTCTGTGATCCGGTCGCTGCCATAAAGCATGAGGGTCAATACGAGGACAGAGACCCGGTAATTTTTGAAAAAGAGGTGACCTGCTTGGGTACTAATCCCGGATTAATTTTTATCTCCTTTTTGTAAACTTTTCAATATTTTAATACATTTGTCACGTTCTAATTTAACATTATAATTTTTCTTTATGAATTTTCAGCTTTCCGAAGAGCAAATCGCGGTCCAGCAGGCAGCCAGGGACTTTGCACAAAATGAATTATTGCCGGGTGTAATCGAAAGAGATGAGCATCAGAAATTCCCTGCAGAGCAAATCAAGAAATTAGGCGAATTGGGCTTCCTGGGCATGATGGTGGATCCGAGATACGGCGGGTCGGGTATGGATGCCATATCTTATGTATTGGCAATGGAAGAGATCTCTAAGGTAGATGCTTCTGCTTCAGTGGTCATGAGTGTAAATAACTCACTGGTATGCTGGGGACTGGAGACTTACGGCAATGAAGGGCAAAAGCAAAAATACCTGGTTCCGTTGGCTTCGGGAGAAGTAATCGGCGCTTTCCTGCTTTCTGAACCTGAAGCAGGTTCGGATGCTACTTCTCAGAGAACAACAGCAGAAGACAAAGGTGATCATTATGTCATCAATGGGATCAAGAACTGGATTACCAACGGTAGCACTGCTTCTACCTACTTAGTGATTGCACATACTGATCGGGATAAGAAACATAAGGGGATCAACGCGTTTATCGTGGATAAAAACAGCCCGGGGATTACGGTCGGTGCAAAGGAAAATAAAATGGGTATCCGCGGCAGTGATACACACAGCATCTCTTTCCAGGATGTCATTGTACCTAAAGAGAACAGGATAGGGGATGATGGGTTTGGATTCACTTTCGCGATGAATACACTGAATGGAGGCCGTATCGGTATCGCGTCCCAGGCATTGGGTATCGCCAGCGGTGCATTGGAACTGGCAGTGAAGTATTCCAAAGAAAGAAAAGCTTTCGGTACCGAGATCATGAATCATCAGGCGATAGCCTTCAAGATCGCCGAGATGGCTACTGAAGTGGAAGCAGCAAGGCTGTTGTGCCTGAAAGCCGCCTGGCTCAAAGATAACCACCTGGATTATTCGCAAGCCGGCGCTATGGCCAAGCTGTATGCATCAGAGATCGCGCAGACCGTGACAAGAGAGGCAGTTCAGATCCATGGAGGATATGGCTATGTCAAAGAATATCACGTGGAAAGGCTGATGCGTGATGCCAAGATCACCCAGATTTACGAAGGTACCAGTGAGGTCCAAAAGATCGTGATCAGCAGAGGTCTTCTCAAGGGCTAACCTGAAGGTGCTGCCCGTAGCAAAAACTCCATTATCAGATTTCTGATAATGGAGTTTCTTTTCTGGAAGAAGAGATGATTTGTTTCAAGCTGTAAGCAATGACATCATTTGACGGAACAAATACGGCATTTTTCATTAAATCTATTTCTTGTTGAAATTCATTTTCTGCTTCCAGAGGTTCATCATGAGTAAGAGGGATTTTGGATGGTAAAAGTTCGATCATAGACAGTGATTTTATGGGTATAACGACACATATATTTTGAATATTGCCACTGCTGTGAAAAATTACTTATTTTTATTTTTATAAACCGTATCGTTGATGATGAGGAAAATATCTTCATCTTTTTGTTTATAATAGTATTTTTCCCTTGCATATTTTTTTAATGACTTCCGGGTCATGCTCCAGGTTATGGAGTTCCTCGCTCATAGCAGCGACTTCTTTTTTTAAGAAATCAATGTTCTTATTGGCCTCATCCAGTTGCTTTTTCCTGTTCCACTGGGTAAACCAGTCATTCTGGTCAAAAACCAGCATGATCACCAGGAAAACGGCAATCGCAATAAAGTATTTATTGTACAGGAATCTAAGTGCTTGTCTCAATGGTTCTGAACTTGGGCGGAATGATGGGTAAAATTAACGGATTTTCAAAAGAGGGCAAAAAAATAGCAGTAAGTTTTTCTTACTGCCATTGATTTTAATGATATATTCCGGTTATTCAAACTTATAGCCCAGTCCCAGCTGGAGTGTACCCGTATTATAATCCAGGTCATACAGGTTAGTGTGTTTTGAAGTCATCACATCTCCTAAGAAATAATTATACCTGGCTTCTACGAAGAAGCCTTTATGGATATAGTATGTAGCGCCGGCATGCAATCCTAACTGCATAGGAGTGATATTGACATCATCTTTGATGTTCTTATAGTCTCCGTTGTCCATTTTCTGGTAGGCTGCAACGTTGAAGTTGGCGGAAAGACCAGCATTAAAACTGAAGTCAGGAACTATAAAATACCGGACAGAAAGAGGCACCTGCACACTATGCAGCGTGAATTTATTCTGGATGTCATTATTGCTGGCCTCCTTCAGCGTCATGAAATTCAGGTTGTACAATCCTTCTAACTGGAGCTTGAATTTAGACCCTTTGGGGAAAGATAATTCAGCCAGAGCTCCCGCGTGGAAACCCGGGCCAAACCCGTTATATTCCCGGTCTGCATCAAGAGCGGATTGGTCATCGATCTCACTATGTGCGTGTGATAAATTCAACCCTCCTTTCAGACCGAATCTCAGGTTGGTCTGTGCCTGAAGCTGCCGGGTCCCGAACATGGCCAATGTCCCGATGCCCAAAATAGTGAATACTTTTCTCATCATTGCTGTGTTTTAATGTTTGTAATTGTTGTATTGCGAAATAACAAACAACTGTTTAATTTCTGTGCTAAGGGAATTCTATATTATTGTTATAGCAAACAAAAATCTCTATCCGGTTGGGATAGAGATTTTAATCATCAGAATTTAATAGGATTTAGCGATCTGAAGTCCGGCAATGGATGCCTTTCCACTATCCCGAACACCTGTATGGATCCTTTATCCTGATTACACTATAATTTTATGATCTTGTGCGATGAGGGGACACCATCCACTGTCACATTGAGGACATATGTACCCGGAGACAGCTTATTGCTGATCGCATCGAGTCGTTCATTGACAGAATGCAGGTGCTGCTTTTCCATATCCAGTAGTACCCTTCCCAGGATATCGGTCATCCTGATATCCATTACAGAGCCATTGTAAGGCTCTACGGACAGCGAGACTTTCTGGTGGAATGGATTAGGCGTTACGGCTACCACGGCAGGGGTGAGTTCACCGAGGTCGGGTGCCGGACCTTCCCCTCTGAATGTAGCCGGCGCCCAGCTTACATTTTTACTCCTGAGGTCATAATACGGGAATGGCGTACCGCCGTCACTGACCAGGTATCCCATAGAGAGCCGGGAATTATTGCTGTTGGTACTGAACGCGAGATATGTCTGGTTTCCTGCCATAGGAAGAAGGGTAAAAGGAGGAACGGGACAAATATTAAAGAATACCCCGGAGCCGACCGGCGGGACGAAAGTAACGCCGTCATTTCTCAGCTGGGTGGCAATATAGCGATTCAGATCCGAGGAAAGCCATCCGTATACGATGATCTCCCCGTTTAACCCATAGCTGACTACCGGGCAGGCGTAGGCTCCGGCTGCTCCCGGGACACTGATCATTGTACTGACGGGGCTACCTCCCGGTGGCAGGGTATGTGCCATAACCCTGCCCGGATCCATGAGATATACCAGTGACCATATATCGCTTGAATAATCATCCGGGCAATCTATGTGGAATAATGATCCGGGAAAGCTGTAATCAACATAAGTAGCACCCGGAAGGTGATCATCTAAGGTATACGTGATCACGGCACCGGTACCGGCCGTCTCTAAAGTAGCAAAGTCGGTGTTGATCACGAATATGTCGTACGGTGGCGTATAAGAGGGAAAATCCAGATAAGCGATCCGTACGGTATTCCCATTATTCGCCAGGCTGACATCCGGGAAGATGCCGGTAGTCATAGTACCCGCAACATAAGAATGGTTGCTTGCAGTAATGGTAGCACCCGTAGTGAAGACTACGGCACCGATCTGGGCGAGGCTGCCTACGGCACTACCCACCTCGTTATAGGCTACCACCGCTTTCCTCAGGTCGTAGCAGTCCATACTGATTCTGCCTCCGGGATAAATGGAAAGAACAGCAGGAGGTATTGCCGGTACCAGTCCCGTAGGTGTCCAAAGGAAGGCTTCCCACCGTATCGGTGGTGTGATCATTGTATTCCAGTTGTATACATACAGGACGTAGGTGTTACCTGCATCGTCCTGAAGGATGCCTACCTGGCTTTGGGTGGTATTATATGCATTGGTAATGAATCCGGCATCGACTATGGTGCCTGACGGGTCACGGCGCACCCACCGGATACCGGAGGCAGTCAGGTTCGCATGGTCCCAGGAGTATACCTCCAGGTTCTGGGGCATGAAAGTGGACCCCGTACCGGTCATATCGAAGGAGACATTCTCTACGGAATAGGTCGAGGTATGAACCGGGAAGTGGATCGTATTGCTGGCGGCGGTGGGCAGGATGAGTTCGGGAGCTGAGGGAGGGATCAGTTGTGCGTCGGATGATACCGGTATGATCATACTGATGATCAACAGGTAAACGAGATAGATTGTGGTTCTTTTCATAGTGATTGGTTTTAAAGTGCGAAAAAAAGATATGAGGAGATCCTGAGATCGGATTATGATTTTTTCGATTTGCAAACATTTTCCCAACTTCTCTTTGACAAATATACATTTTTATTACAAGAAAACCAGGCCGTCTTTACGTGGTGGTGTGCCTGGTTGATCATACGGAGGAATCATACATTTTCCTGTTTTTTTTTAAAAAGAAAAGAATAATTATTCGGAGATTATGGGGATTGCTTCCATGAGATTTTTATATTTGCACAAAATTTTATTCGAAACCATCAATCTTCAGAATGTTACAAGACTTTGCCACACAAGATGAGAAGGAAACCAGAGCCGGTTTTGGTGACGGGATTTATGAAGCAGCCAAGGATAATGATCAGGTCGTAGCCCTGACGGCAGACCTGGCCGGGTCGCTGAAGCTCAATCAGTTCATGAAGGCGTTCCCGGATCGCTTTATCCAGTGTGGCATCGCAGAAGCCAATATGATAGGAATCGGTGCCGGACTTACGATCGGGGGCAAGATACCTTATACCACTACTTTTGCCAATTTCTCTACCTCACGGGTTTATGACCAGATCCGGCAATCCGTGGCATATAGTGATAAAAATGTGAAAATCTGTGCCTCCCACGCAGGTCTTACATTGGGTGAAGACGGAGCTACGCATCAGGTCCTGGAGGATATCGGTATGATGAAGATGCTTCCGGGGATGACTGTCATTGTTCCCTGTGATTATAACCAGACCAAAGCGGCAACCAAAGCTATCGCAGAGATGCATGGCCCTGTGTACCTGAGATTTGGTCGTCCGAAATGGCCGAATTTTACGGATAAGGAAGGTGGGGATTTCCGGATCGGGAAGGCACAAATCATGAATGAAGGTACAGATGTGACCATCATTGCCTGCGGGCACCTGGTTTATCATGCATTGGAAGCGGCCCGAAAGCTGGAAAAGGAAGGTGTATCTGTGGAGCTGATCAATATGCATACCATCAAACCATTGGATGAAGCAGCTATTATCCGGTCCCTGAGGAAAACCGGGTGTGTGGTTACAGCAGAAGAACACCAGAAAAACGGGGGTTTGGGAGATAGCGTGGCCCAGGTGGCAGCTATCCATGTTCCCGTACCTCATGAATATGTAGCTGTCAATGATTCGTTTGGTGAAAGCGGCAAACCGAAAGACCTGTTGGAGAAATATGGACTAGGGATACAGGATGTCTATGATGCAGCCCGTAAAGTGCTGGAAAGGAAATAAACAAAAGAATAATTATGTGATAATTGTAAGAGGGAGTACGGCACTCCCTCTTTTTTTATGCGTGCTTATTGCAAAGGTGTAACCCTTTTTCTATTATTTTTTACCTTAAAATATGCCCGGGAGCGCAACCTCTTGTTTTGGGTTGAGTGTTCCATTCAGCAGGTTCTATACCAGATTACCAATGACCATAAAACAAAAAAGCTGTCCTTTAGGACAGCTTTTTATTTGAAGTGGAAGCACACGGATTCGAACCGCGGACCCTCTGCTTGTAAGGCAGATGCTCTGAACCAGCTGAGCTATGCTTCCGTTTTTTAAGAACTTTTCCTTTGCTTGTATT
This sequence comes from Taibaiella sp., assembly GCA_019739295.1. The sequence continues at coordinate 22,033 of JAHHDV010000016.1, read as the reverse complement.
GCTTGGGAGTGCAAATGTAGAAAAGATTTTTTATTTGCCAAATCTTTTTCAAAATTTTTTTTAAAAAATCATTTTCTCAAATGACAATGGAAAGATTATGAGCTTGAAAACATAATATAGACCTGCATCTTGTAAAAAAGAAAAGGAAATGTATTTTCAGGGATATCCTCCAGGGACGCACTTCTATAAGCGATATCAATCTGTTTATAAGCAGGAAGTCCCTTTGCTTTATTTTGAATTCGCATACCTTTGCAGGATAATTTATAACAACAGTGAGTAAAAGAGGAAAAGTGCTGGTAGCCATGAGTGGCGGTATTGATAGTACTGTAGCAGCGTTGATGCTGCATGAGCAAGGATACGAAGTGATCGGTATCACGATGAAGACATGGGATTATACTTCTACCAATTCTGTAGGTAAAGAGACCGGCTGCTGTAATGTGGACTCTTTTAACGATGCACGGAAAGCCGCTGTAGATCATGGATTCCCACATTATATATTAGACATCAGGGAAGAATTCGGCAGCTCGGTAATCGAAAATTTTATAGATGAGTATATGGCCGGCAGGACACCCAACCCCTGTGTACTGTGCAATACACATATCAAGTGGAATGCTTTGCTGAAACGTGCGGATGCATTGGATTGTGAATTTATCGCTACGGGTCATTACGTGAAAGTGAGGAGGGAGAATGAGCGTTTTGTTTTGTCCAAAGCCAGAGACCTGACCAAAGACCAAAGCTATGTACTGTGGGGGCTGGGCCAGGAATGCCTGGGCAGGAGCATCTATCCTTTGGGGGATATGCTGAAGACCGAGGTTCGCCAACTCGCTTATGATATGGGGTATGAAGAGCTGAGTAAAAAAGCGGAGAGTTACGAGATATGCTTCGTTCCGGACAATGACTACAGGAACTTCCTGAAGAATAATGTACAAGGACTGGAAGCGCAAGTTTCCGGGGGAGATTTCGTCCTGTCCAACGGGGAAAAGGTCGGTAAGCATAAAGGCTATCCTTTTTATACGATCGGCCAGAGAAAAGGCCTGGATATCGCCTTGGGGCGTCCTGTATTTGTAACCAGGATTATCCCGGAAACCAATACCATAGTACTGGGGGATATTGATGAGTTGAACCAGTCGGTCGTGGAGGTGCAGGGTTTGAACTATATCAAATATGGCTATATCCCGGAGGGGCTGGAAGCTGTGACCAAGATCAGGTACAAAGACCCGGGTACATTGTCCCATCTTCACAATATAGAAGGTATGAATGGCATCCATGTTCATTTCTACGATGTGGTGAAAGGGATCGCGCCGGGACAGTCTGCAGTGATGTATGAAGGTGATGATGTAGTGGCAGGAGGTATCATTCATAGCAGCAGTTTGCAGATCTGACACAGATAATAAATGGTCTTATCGTAGCCATGCCCAAATCCTGGATTTAGTTTTTATTATTGTTTATATTTGCTATTGGTAATCCGCAATCACTGAATACATCACAGAATGCTCATAGCGATTTATAACAGGATATTTGAAGAAGACCATATTCCCGTTTATCAGCAGTTTTTGTCTTCTTTGGAGCACAAAAATGTACAGCTTATCGTTTTTGATAAATTGTATGAAAATATACATCAGGTAATCGCTGAGGAGTTCAACCCCACTACTTTTTCCAATGCTGAGGATCTGAATCCGAATACGGATTTCTTCATCAGTTTCGGTGGTGACGGTACGATCCTGGATGCCGTGCTCTATGTGACCAATAAGGGTATCCCGATTATCGGGATCAACCTGGGCAGGCTGGGCTTCCTTGCTGATGTGAGAAAGGAAGACATAGACTTTGCTGTGCAGTGCCTGTTCCAGAGAAATTATACTGTAGAATCAAGGAGCCTGATCCGGCTGGATTCGAACATAACATTATTTGATAGGTATCCTTATGCACTGAATGATTTTACATTGCTGAAAAAGGATACTTCCTCCATGATCAGAATCCATACTTATCTCAATGGCCAGTATCTGAACACTTACTGGTGTGACGGCCTGATCGTAGCGACTCCAACGGGTAGTACCGGCTATTCGCTGAGCTGTGGCGGACCTATTATCTTCCCGCAGACAGAAGCATTTGTGATTACCCCTATTTCTCCTCATAACCTGAATGTGCGTCCGTTGGTCATTCCTAATGATTATGTGGTCTCCTTCGAGGTGGAAGGCCGGTCAGATTATTTCCTTTGTACACTGGACAGCAGGCAGGAAAGCATTGATAAGAATGTAATGCTGGCAGTACGCAACGCTGATTTCAGCATAAAGTTGGTCAGGATCGGTTCCAATAATTTCCTGGATACGATTAAGAATAAAATGCACTGGGGTATGGATACCAGGAATTAATTCCTGTCCCGGTACTTCCTGCTCCGTAAGGAGGGCAAATATTATAGTAGCTGGTCATTTCCGTTGGGCTTATAACCTCACCCTCAGCTGTTCCTTCATCTCTCTCAGGTAACCGGAAAATGTATTGTTGAGGATATGCTTCCGGCATTCTTTCACCAGGTGCAGGTAGAAGGCCAGGTTATGAATACTGGCAATCTGTAATGCCAATAATTCTTTGGCAACAAATAAATGACGCAGGTATGCCTTTGTGTAAAAAGATGAGATATTACTTCCTATGCTGTCATCTATCGGGGAGAAATCATTTTCCCATTTTTTGTTTTTAATATTGATCACACCCTGTGAAGTGAAGAGCATGCCATTTCTTCCATTGCGGGTAGGCATCACACAGTCGAACATATCGATACCCAATGCAATGCAGTTCACGATATTCCAGGGAGTGCCCACACCCATTAAGTAGCGGGGTTTGTCCTCCGGGAGAATTTCTGTCACCAATCCGCACATATCGTACATTTCGTTTTCCGGCTCTCCGACAGACAGCCCCCCGATAGCATTGCCATCTGCATCCTTGGACGCGATATACTCGGCAGATTCCTTTCGCAGGTCCTTATATACACTACCTTGTACGATGGGAAATAAGCTTTGGCTGTACCCATAGATTTCAGGAGAAACTTTGAGCTGTTCGATGCACCTGTCCAGCCAACGGTGTGTCAGCTTCATAGAATCCCTGGCATATTTAAAGTCGCAGGGGTAGGGTGTGCACTCGTCGAAAGCCATAATGATATCCGCACCTATTTTCCGCTGAATATCCATCACATTTTCCGGTGTGAATAAATGCCTGCTACCATCAATATGGGATTGAAATAATGCTCCCTCTTCATTTATCTTTCTATTATCACTCAGGGAGAAAACCTGATAACCACCGCTATCGGTCAATATAGGTTTATGCCAGCCATTGAATTGGTGCAGGCCCCCGGCCTGCTCCAGTATATCTGTTCCCGGCCGGAGATAGAGATGATAGGTGTTGCCTAAGATGATCTGAGCTTTGATCTCATGATCCAGTTGCTGCTGCAACACCCCTTTGACACTTCCTGCGGTACCTACGGGCATAAATATCGGTGTCTCGATCACACCGTGATCTGTATGCAGTAATCCTGCCCTTGCTCCTGTCTCCTGATCTATAGCTTGAAGTTCAAATTTCATATTGATGTTATTTTCCCGGACTGAAAATGAGAGGTTGTCATATATCACTAAAGGATAAGGTTATCAATCCACTTTTGATTCTCTAAATTGATTTTGATACAAGAGCTGATTTTCCGGACCTGGTTGAGGTATTTATGGATCTCTTGCAGATGTACGTGATAAAGCCCGTTTTTAACCAGGATAAAATAATCCAGGTTTCTCTGTGACGGTACCAGTGTATGGCCATTGTGCTTGTTGGTATACAGGATAATATCCGCATCGCTCAATTCAAGCTGCTGCCGGTACACGGGGAAATAAATTGTATCTGCGAATATTTCCGGAGCTTGCTGCGAAAACAGGTCCACAGGCATAAAGTCATTCCTGGTCTGGTAATAAGCCAGGTCAAGGTCTACTCTCCTCACAAGGTTTAATCTTAAGGAGACGTTGAGCACATGGCAAAAGTCGTATATGGAAAGTGAGGATACAATACCCCATAAAACGGTATTGTCAAAAAAATATTTTGACAGCACATGATTATCCAGTACCAGCTCCCTGCTCATTTGAATGCATCTCTTGTACGAATGCAAATTAAGGAGAAAATTCAGTTCTTTTAAAAAGTGTACTTAGAAACTTTGAAACAGATACCCGGAAATGCAAATGAGGCTGCAGAATAACAGCCTCATTTGTTTACAACCGGGATTACAGGTATATTAATGCTGGACAACAAATTTCTTGATGGCCTGCTGTCCTGTCCTGGTATCTATCAATATATAATAAGTGCCCTGAGCTAATGGTGCAACTGAGAATGAATATTTGCTTTCATTATTCACCATCTCATGAAGCATCAGTTGACCTAAGTGATTATATACACTCACCTTGGTGATCTGATTACCATCAGTAATGCTGATATTCAAATCCTGATTGGTAGGATTCGGATATACGTCTACATGATTATTCAATTTTGAATGATCAATAGAAGTAGACGGGTGCACATAGATCTCCAGTGAAATCGAATTGGTATCACATTCATTATAGAAATGGAAGGTAACTGTGTAGGTTCCAAATTCAGCATATTCGTGGTGCACTTCGAATTCTTCTGAAGTATGACCATCACCGAAATCCCAGCTATAACCGAGGAGGTTTGCGGTATCTGTAGGTGCGAAAACGTACAGTAATGGATTCGTGAATATCTCAGGATAATAATCGAACCCTGCTACGTAAGGTGCCGGAACGGTATCCAATTCTACGGTCTGCGTGATCGAACAGCCATAGTCGACACTGGTGATCAACACGGTATGCGTTCCTGGTTCATCTGTAGTTAATGTAGCACCTTCAGTCCCGGTAGGTGTCCATATATATTCATAGGTCTGCTCGTCTAACGGGGTAGCTACAAATGTGACAAATTCACCGGAACATACGAGCTCGTTTTCCGGCTCTATACTTACTGAAGGTAGAGGATATACCGTTATGGTAACTTCTCTGGGGTCCGTTGTACAGTTTTCTCCTTCTGCCGTAACATAATATGTGGTAGTCGATTCGGGAGTAGGGGCGATGTAAGATTCACCGGTATGGACCAAATCAGTAAGCTCTTCATCTGAATACCAGTAGATCGTCGTTTCCGGAGTTGTAGCAAAAGAAAGCGGAATCGCCAGGTATTCTTCATTCGGACAGAAAGCAAACTCTTCGATTTCTATATCATATGCCTCCCTGTAAACGGTAACGGCATCCATATAAGACCTGCATCCGTTTTCTGTAGAGGCTACGTAATACGTAGTCGTTTCACTGATCACCGGAGTGGTAAATGAGGAGCCGGTAGCAATCGGTTCTTCGGCACTGGAGGATTCATACCAACCGATGGTTGCACCTTCGGCAGCTTCGGCTGTAAGGGTTACAGAGTGCGGATCACAGATATAATAAGCGTTTTCAGCAGTGATCTCCGGGTTATTTACGATGATGGCTATCTCTTCTCTTTCAGATATACAACCATCACTTGATGTCCCTTCCACAAAATAGGAAGTTGTTGCGAAGATTATGGGAGTTTCAAACGTGCTGCCTGTTTCCAGGGGCTCTGTGCCTGTAGCACTTGCGAACCATTCGAAAGTGGTACCAGACAGCGATGATGTTGCGGTAATGGTTGTGGATCCGAATAAGCAAAGTTCCTCATCCTCTGGTGTAGCTGTTACTACAGGAGTCGGATTCACGGTTACTTCTACTTCGATACGGTCGCTGAGACAGCCGTTGAAGTTAGCGGCTACGAAATAAGAGGTAGATGTAGTCAAGGACGGGGTCGTGAATGATGCAGAGCTTGAAAGCACTTCCGTGCTTGTCTCCGTACCATACCAGGCAAATGTAGCTTCCTCGTTCGAGGAAGTCGCATTTAATACAGCTGTATTGCCCGCGCATATTATTACCTCATCATCTTCCGCAGCTACATCAGGAAATGGATGTACAGTAACCGTAATAGCCACTCTGTCGCTGATACAGTCCTCATTGCTCGCTTCTACATAATATGTGGTAGTTGTAGTGAGTGTCGGAGTAGTGAAAATTGAACCGGTATGTAAAGGGAAAATAGCTGTTTCAGAGGCGTACCATTTAATAATCTCCGTACTGACACTTGAAATTGCTTCTAATGTGGCACTTTGATCTTCACAAACAGATGGTTCATCTTCTTCAAATGTGATATCGCCGTCACAAGGTGGTGGTGGAATAATGCTTAGCGTATAATCTGTACTCTGAGGGGAAGCCCAGGTTGAGATCACGATATAATAAGTAGAACCTGCCGTTACAGCAAAATCTTCCAGTATGATGTCTGCTGTACTGCTTCCGTTTACACCGCCGTCCAGACAGCTTACACCAATATCATCACAACTGGAATAAACAAAAATGCCCGCGTATGTATTGGTGATACCCGTTAGCTCAATATCGATGTTGCCGGTAATCGGGGAAGTAAATTCATATACCACATCGTCCCCGTTGAGATAAGAACTGGAGCTGCCACAAGAGCTGCCTGCTGATCCTTCAATATTGGGGTTATCCCCATATTCGGCTGTATTGCTGGTATGAGCGTAAGGGATTGAAGTTATCTCAAGCGGGTTTTCACAGGTAGCGCCTGTTGGTATCGTTTTTAAACAGATATTTACAGATGTCCAGCTATCGGTACCATAAGTGTGTACACGGAAATAATAGGTTCCCCCCGGTGTAAGGTCTGTAAGCCATCCTGATTCAGGATCAAAACATTCTATTGAAGTCAGATCTCCGCATCCGTCTCCTTCAAAGAACTCGATCACGCGGTCCGTATTCCCTAAAACCGAAGTAATGGAATAAATAAGTTCCGTATGCCCCGTAGGACAGACAAAAGAGTACCAAATATCGTCATCGGCACCGCTGCCTGTACAGGCGGATATTCCTGAAGAAGTCGCTGAGGAAGTGGAAGCAATAACAGAAGCACAGGTACCGTCCGTCAGTATGTCAGGGAATGCAATAGCCCCTTCGCAATCATCGTTCTCAGGAGCTTCGGTGGATAGAGGAGAAATACAAAGATCAAAATCGACTTGAGAAGTCGTACCGTAAGTCCATACCCTTACATAATATGTTTCCCCGATGGTCAGTCCATCAACCGTATAGCTGTTCGGATCGCTGCAGGCTTCGGCTACAAGGTCACCACAGGTACCGCTATAAACAGCGGAAACAATATCGGTACTGGAACCGACAACTGCGGTTACATTCATGACTGAAATATAGTGAGCAGTGCTTGTCGCTTCAAAATAAAACCAGACATCATCATCCAGACCTGAAGACGTACCACATCCCGGAGCGGTTACTCCTTCTGAAAGGGTTGCACCCACCGTCGTTCCTGATGTGATAACACTACAAGTCAGGTCAGTGTTGACCGGGGCTTCGATTGCGTCCTCACAATTATCATTTTCAGGGTTCTCAATCGGGGAAATACAAAGATCAAAATCGACTTGGGAAGTCGTACCGTAAGTCCATACCCTTACGTAATAGGTTTCCCCGATGGTCAGTCCTTCAACCGTATAGTTGTTTGGATCGCTACAGGCTTCGGCAACCAGATCCCCGCAGGTACCGCTATAAACGGCGGAAACAATATCGGTACTGGAGCCTACTACTGCGGTTACATTCATAACTGAGATTAAATGCGAGGTGCTTGTAGCCTCGAAGTAAAACCAGACATCATCATTCAGACCTGAAGCCGTACCACATCCCGGAGCGGTCACGTCTTCCGAGAGGGTGGCACCCTCTGTTGTTCCTGATGTGACCATGCTACAGGTCATGTCTGTACCTACTGAGGCTTCTATGGCATTTTCACAATCGTCATTATCCGGGGGAGGCGCTGCTGTCGTAAAACTAATGAGCACGTTTTCACTATATGTCTCCTCGCAATCTGTGCGCAGGTATACATCATAATCTGTGGATGACGATAAGCCACTAATTTCATAAGGAGAGGTAGCAGGATCCACGATGGTGCCGCCTGTTCCTGCGGTGCTTCCTGTACCCGGTGTAAAGCCTTCAAGCCCATATTCCAAAATATAGGTTCCTGTTCCTGACCAGGTTACTTCAGCTCCAGATGCTGTTATGTCATCCACGGAAAGATCAGTAGGTTCTGTACACATTACCCGCTCAATAACGACATTGTCTATTGCCCACCACCATCTCCAGTTACCGGTGAACCGGAACCTTACCTTAGCCTCAGTATATCCACCTGCAGCTTCTGTAATGTCTATCATCTTATGGTTTGCAGTGGTATATCCGTCGCTCGTAGTACTATTGTATACATTTACCCATTCTTCTCCATTCCATACATCTACATCATTAGTCTGAGGAGTCACATATCTGATCTGGTTATCATATTCGAGAATGATGGAACCGTCTCCACTAGCATCGAAGGTTGGTGTTTCCAAACTTGCATCCCCATATGCTTCAGGATAATTATCAGAATCAAAAATGGCGAAATCTTCATCGAAGCCAGGATCGCCTCCGGTGATACTTCTTTCCCCCGGATTGTCGAATTCCCATAAATATGTAGTTCCTGATGCAGCTGTATTACTCCAGTCTGCAGGTGGTGTACTCCCTGATAAACCAGAGAAATCTTCACTCAGGATGACCTGAGACCAGGATACGCCTGTATTCAGCGTGAAAAACACAAGTAATGATAGTAGGATTTTACTCCTGGTAATAATTTGTAAATGCTCTCTCATCATAGTTATTGTTTTACTTTTGATTCATGAATATTAGGTATTTGAAGTATGTAAAGCGAATGTAATTTACAAATTCATTTTGATTTATTTGCATATTTTTTGACAAATATTATATTTCGCATATGGGATTTTAAATGAACTTTCCTTCGCTTTTTTCCTGCTGTATCACAGAATGCCACAATTTATCTACAGCATCTGATATTTCCTGCGCCTTGATCCGGGTCATACACTTAAAATGGCCCAAGGGGCATTTATTATAGCCCAATTTAGAACAGGGCCTGCAATAAACTTGGTGCTCTATGATCGTAGACATAGGTGCAATACGGTTCTCCAGGTCATTGAACCCATAATACGGAAACATTCCCAGCTCCGGTACCGTATTGCCCCAGATAGAAACAATGGCTTTCTGAAATGCAGCAGCGATATGCATCAGCCCGGTGTCATGGGTGACAATTACTTTTGCCCTTCTGACCAGGTCAGCCGATTCGTTGAGATTAAACTTGCCACAGGAGTTATATACTTTTCCCGGATCGGTGACAGCGATCTGGTCCCCGTTTTCCTTATCCTCGGGCCCCCCCATCAATACGACAGGATAATTGCACTTTTCCACGAAACTTATCCATTGCTCCACCGGCATTTTCTTGGTGGCGTGGGCACCGCCGATCACCGCCCCCACGAATCCGGACCAGTGTCCTAAAGGTACGTCCTCAAGCTCCGTAACATCCTTCTCCGGGATAAAATAATCCAGACCCTGACCGTCATTATGGACACCAAGGGGTGCCACTGCTTCAAAGTACCTTTCTACGATACTGATCCCGGGCAGCAAATTGATCTTAAAGGCTGTAAACAACCATTTTTTGAAGTTGAGTTTATTAAAGGTCCCGGACGGAACGCCCAGACTCCGGATCACGGATTTACTCCTGTGATTTTTCTGCAGGTCGACTATAAATTGATATTGTTTTCCCGAAAGCTCATGAATGGTCTTATCCAGGTCGCCGCTATAGGTGATAATATTACTGATATGAGGATTGTCCTCTATGACCGTTTTGAATTTTTCTTTAACCAGGAAATCGATTTGTGCTGCTGCTCCGTATTTTCTTCTGAGACAACGAACCACAGCCGTGGTCAGTACGATATCACCAATGGATGAAAATCTGATAACCAGTATCCTTGAAATAGGTTCCTGGTATTTATTTTTATTTTTTGCCAACGTCTTAAGATATTTTTAAGCTGTAAATGTATTATAGATCAAATGAAAAAAAAATATTTTTCGATACAGATTCTTCAGCGTACTTTCATGTATACCGAGCCAGGAATGTACTTATTTTCGAATAGATCTTTTGTCTTCTTTCTATTCCTGTGCCATCCACAATAAAAAAGGGAGCCCCGGACTGAACCACGATGTCTTTATAAATATTAAAGAAATATTGCCTTTGTTCCGGTAGCGGGTGTTCTCTAAAAGGATCTTCCTCCCATACCATGTCAATATCAGTAAGCAGGTACAAGGTGGGCGTTTGTTTTGCAATATGTCTTAGTATCCATTCTTCACAGGTATTGTACTTATGTTCCATCCATACTTTGATGACCTCAAGATCGGTATCCATCAGGATTATGTCGCTGCCGGTATTGACTGCGTTTACATAAGCTTCTTTCTGCAGGATTGCGATTTGATGCACATCCTCATATTCATAGTCCCGCCGGATCGCTTCCAGGTAGGGCCGGGCACATTCCTCTACAAGTACTGCATTCAGCCTTTCCGACAGGTAGACTGCCAGATCACTTTTTCCTGTAGATTCAGGACCGATAATTGTGATAATCTTTTGCAATCTTTTTTAAATTATCTGATTGTTAGAAATAAAGTTTATAAATTTATCGTTTCGAAATCATAATAACGGAATTAATACATGAAGAAGCTGCTTTTGTCTGCAGGAATGCTGACATTACTTGCTCCATCTGTGATCGGGCAAATTAAAGAATTTAATAAACCTACAGATCAATATTTTGAAATTTCTAAAAACCTGGAAATCTATTCTAACATTTTCAAGGAACTGAATTCATATTATGTAGATCCTATAGAGCCGGGCAAGATGTCTAAATCTGCCATAGATGCGATGCTGTATGAACTGGACCCGTATACGAATTTTTTTACGGAAACGGATAAGGAAGACTATGAGTTCCAGACTACAGGAAGATATGCAGGCATCGGGGCAGGGCTTCAGGTGATTGACAGTAATTTTTATATCGGTAAGGTATTTGAAAATAGTCCTGTTCATAAAGCCGGGATCAAAGCGGGCGATCAGCTGGTTTCGATCAATGAGATTCTGCTCAAAGGAAAAACGTATGACGAGATATCCCTGTTGCTTCGGGGTGCTCCAGGTACAGATCTTGAATTGGAAGTGATCAACCCGCAGGACAAGGCTCCCGTTAAGAAAAAAGTAACCCGGGAATCCATTGAGATCAAATCCGTTCCGATCTATAAACTGATCGGTACAGACAGCAAGACTGCTTATGTCTGCCTTTCACAGTTTACCGCTAACTGTTCGGATGATGTCAAGAAAGCGCTGGTTGATCTTAAAAAGCAGGAACCTGGCCTCAATGCCGTGGTATTGGACCTGCGCAGCAATCCGGGAGGACTACTTCATGAAGCCGTGAAGATCTGTAACCTGTTTATTCCCAAAGGCCAGCTCGTGGTGAGCACCAAAGGGAAAAACCAGGAAGCGGACAATGAACATTACACTGAAGCAGAGCCCTGGGACGCAAATATTCCCCTGGTCGTGCTTTTAAATAATGAAAGCGCTTCTGCCAGCGAGGTAGTAGCCGGCACCATCCAGGATCTGGACCGGGGCGTGATCGTCGGTGTGAAGTCATTTGGCAAAGGATTAGTGCAGCAGGTGAAGTCCCTGGGTTATAATACTTCGCTGAAACTTACAGTTGCTAAATATTATACGCCTTCAGGCAGGTGTATCCAGGCTATAGATTACTCACATAAGAATCCTGATGGTTCCGTATCTACAGTACCGGATTCATTGAAGAAAGCTTTCTATACCAGGATTGGCAGGGTAGTATATGATGGAGGGGGAGTGGACCCTGATGTACCTACCAAAGACCAGGATGTAAACAGGACTCTGATTGCCTTGCAGAATGATGGCCAGATTTTTGATTTTGCCACAGATTATTACTATAAGCATCCGTCTATAGCCGGTCCTGAGGAATTTTATATAACTGATAAGGACTTCAATGATTTTGTGACGTTCATTGATCATAAGAAGTACAGCTATGAATCTATCAGTGAAGAGCTGATCAAAACATTGGAGGAGATACTGAAGCAGGAGAAATACCTCGATGATGCAAAAGGGACGATAGAGAAATTAAAAGCGGATATCGAAACCGGTAAGAAAAACAGCCTGCAGAGGAGCAGGGAAGAGATCAAGCTGATATTATCCAACGAGATCACCAGCAGGTATTATTTTGAAACAGGAAGAGTGGTGAACCGTTTATACCATAATGATAAAGAACTGAATAAGGCATTAGAAATTATTGCCGATCTGGACAGGCAATATATTCCTGTTCTCCAGAAGAAGTAAATTTACTGATTTCTGATTGAAGGTCAATGGTACCAGCCTTTCTTATCCAAACAATACATCTTGCATTGTAAAGATGCCTTTTTTACCCTGGATGAATTCAGCTGCAATGACCGCACCCAGTGCAAAACCCTGGCGCGAGTGTGCCGTGTGCCGGATTTCGATATCGTCTATTTCAGAATGATAAAGTACGGTATGCGTGCCGGGCGCAGGATCCTGACGGATCGCCGTGACGGATAGCATAGTTGCATCATTTTCATTTTGTTCATTGGTCAGCTTCCAGCCTTTGACCTGTGGATTTTCCGCTATGATTCCTTCTGCCAGCGTAATGGCTGTCCCGCTCGGTGCATCCAGCTTTTGTGTATGATGGATCTCTTCTACTGCCGGTATATATTGCTGGTATCCTTGCATCATTTTTGCCAGTTGCCTGTTGAGTTCAAAGAATAAATTGACACCCACGCTGAAATTGCTTGCCCACAGGAAGGCATTATCGTTTTCCCGGCAGATGTCCTGGGCTTCTGATAGCTTGTCCGTCCAGCCGGTTGAGCCGGATATGACCGGGACACCTGAAGGCAGCAGTACCTGCAGGTTCCGGAATACTGCATCCGGTCCCGTAAATTCTATGACCACATCTGTATTGCCGGGATGGATCTTATGAATATCTGCTGCAGCTTCCTGATCAATTTTAAAGGATATCCGGTGCCCCCTGTCCGAGGCAATACGTTCAATGGCCTTACCCATTTTGCCATAACCCACTAATGCTATATTCATGATTTTTCCTATTGTTTGTAAGTATTGTTATTGGCTAACGTTTATTCGAGCTCCATCATATTCATCCACAGTTTAATAGCCCCGGGATTACCTGCCGGTAACTGCCTGAAAAATGAAAGGGATGTATAGATAAAATTTCCTTGCCCATACCGGGAATAGAAAGTTGCATTTTCCAGAGCCTGTTCTCCCGGGTCGTTCATCTCCAGTATAGTCGTATATCTGGGGTCAATGGTTTCTGCAAAATACAATCCTCTCTCCTGTACCCAGCCAGCAAAGTCATTCTGAGATATTTTATTGGGTATTTGAAGCAATGGGTCATTGGCATTCCTGATGGTTATCTCGGCGGTTTCATCAGTCACGCGATCTCTGCTTAGTGTAAAGGGGTAAGGACCAATATCAGCAGTTAACAGGTTCATGTTCGTATTGTATTGAACGATAAAATTACCGCCTTCCCGGATAAAAGCAAGGATATGATCCTTATTGCTGGTAAGTGATGCATTGGTATTATAGGCACGGACACCTGCGATCAGGACATCATACTGTTTCAGATAGTCTAAATTATTGATGAGCTCATCCGGGATGACAGTAACATTCAGCCCCAGGTTTTTGAGGGTTTCGAATACCTGGTCTCCTGCGCCCTGGATGTATCCTATTTTTTTCCTGCTGCCCGTCCAGTCCTTTCTTACTACTTTAACAGATGCATCCTTATAATAAACCAGTTCCGGAAGGTGGTCATAATGAATGATCCTTTGCTCTTTGGAGAATTGCCTATTTTTCCATTGGATTGTCGCTAACCACATTTCCTCGGGATGGGTGATCCCCCGGGCATCCATTTCGATGATATACAGACTGTCTTTCCCCCCAGAAGGCAGGGTAATCATGGTGTCCTGTATGATGTGATTCCCCTTACTGTCCATCCGGGATATCGTCAACCGGCCTTGTCCTGCCTGATCTACATTGGATTGAACCCGGATAGGCACTTGCAGCTTTCCCTCTTTTTCCGCGAATATTAAAGATTGCTCGGTACGGATAAAAAATTCAGGAATAATTCTTAAACCCTGGACGACATCTCCTTTTGTAGGACTTAAATATTTGTAAGAGATAGGAACAGAAGCGACTATTCTCTGACCTGAGAAATCCAAGCTGACCCGGGCAACGAAATCGTTAGGTGTCTCCGGCCAGTGGTAGCCATCAGGATTGTCGTACCAGGCTGCAGTATTGCTGCCCTTCAGCCAATAAGGCTGTGTGAAGATCCTCTCACCGGAGAGCTGCAATGTGATGTTTTGTGTAAGAGCTGTATCGTTCTGAAGAGGGATATTCCCGGGTATACCCGGTTCTGCATTGCCCGGGAATTCGACCTGGTCGATCCGTACGCCGGGAACCCTGGCGATCAGGTTGACAGACAGGGGGATTTTACTTCCGGGTGTAACTTCCGCTACATTGGTTGTTACTTCTCCCATAAACCCGGCAGCAGACAGGATGATGCGGTCTATTTCTTTCAGCTTTTGTTCTTTCCAGAATTCATCCTTTGCATTTATTCTGACTATTTCCTTCCGGATCTCTAAAAGCTGTGGAAGCACTGCAGCCGGGTTGGTAAAGGAATATTCCCGGATAACTTTTTCAATGGCTTTCCCGATTTCAGGTTTTTGGATCCGGTTCCAGGTCAGGTCTTTGTCGATCAGCCTATCATTGAGCTTTTTACCGGCTATGATGTCAAAATATTCATAGTTGATGCCTATGCTCTGGGGAGTACCCGCACCCTGGCTTCTGTGGATACTTCTGCTTCTTCCGGCCATTTCACCGTAACTTTCTCCCAGCAGATAATTATATTGATTGGTAGGGATTTTAAACTGGGACTCAGTGGTCGTATTTCTGCTGCCAAACCGGAATGCATTGAATAGCACGCGTTCGGCGAGATAGGGGTATTTTTCTTTTTCCAATTGTAAGAATGCTTCCCGGGCGACAATGGCAGAAGCAGTATGCTGGCCATGCCCGCCTTCTCCGGTAGTTGGAAACCTGCAGATGATCACATCAGGCCTGTACGTCTTGATGGCACTCTTCACTTCGTCCACTAATTTTTGTTTGTCCCAGAATTGAAATGTCTCATCCGGGTCTTTACTGAATCCGAAGTCAATGACACTTGTAAACGCCTGCTCTGCGCCGTCGATCTTACGGGCTGCAATCAATTCATAATTCCGGATCAGCCCTAACTCTGTCCCCAGTTCATTGCCGATCAGGTTTTGTCCGCCATCTCCTCTGGTAAGGGAGAGATAGACAGTCCTGTAGTGCCGCTCATGGACCAGGTAAGAAAGTAACCGGGTATTCTCATCATCGGGATGAGCCGCCAGGTACATCACTGTACCCAATTGGCTGAGTTGCTGTAATTTTTCATAAATCTCCTGTGCATTGAGTGCCCTGTATTGCTGGGCCTGTGCACTGAATACTATACTGATGGCGGATAAAATACAAATGAGTTGTTTGCGGATCATTGTCTGGGAAACTTGAAATTTTAATTGCAAATGTATAGAATTCATAACTGGCTGCTTTTCATGACAGCTTAATTTATGATTATAATAGTATAGGCTCTATTATTTGAGTATTTGATATACTACCAATGAGGCCAGGTATGCCAGTCCCGTCATCATACCCAGCTGGAACAGGGCCATCTTCCAGCCGCCGGCCTCCCTTTTGACGATAGCAATGGTGGACATGCACTGCATTGCAAAAGCATAAAATATCATCAGGGACAGTCCTGTGGCCAAAGTATAGACAGCCGTACCATCTTTTCTTTTGGCTGCCAGCATGGTTTGCCTCAATGTCAGGTTGTCCTCAGTTTCTTCCATAGCATAAATCGTGGCCATCGTACCTACGAAAACCTCACGGGCAGCAAATGATGCAATCAATGCAATGCCGATTTTCCAATCATAGCCCAAAGGTGCGATGACAGGTTCAATGCTGTGCCCCATGATCCCCATATAGCTGTTTTCCAAGAGTTCCGAGCTTTGTGCTATCTCCTGTTCCTCAGCCAGTATGCCATTCTGCGCAGAAGCCAGCTGGCTGTATTTCTCCTCGATCGGGGCAATACGGCCTGGTGGCCCAAAGGAGCTTAAGAACCATAAAGCAACAGAGATGATCATAATGACCTTTCCTGCATTGAAAACGAAAATTTTAGACTTGTCTATCATGCTGAAAAGTGCATTTTTCCATCTTGGCTGCTGGTATACAGGTAGCTCCTGCAGGTAAAAACCGGGATCTTTTTTAGCAATGAACCGGGATAAAAATTTTTGAAACTACCAGAGCCGTTACAAAGCCTAACAGGTACATACCCAGCAGTACCAGTCCCTGGAGGGAGATAATCCCGTAATATTCTTCAGGTATTACCAGAGATATAAGAATAGCATAGACAGGAAGCCGGGCAGAGCAGCTCATGAACGGGGTAACAAGTATAGTTAAAAGCCTTTGCTTGGGACTTTCAATGGTCCTTGCTGCCATTACTGCAGGAATCGCACAGGCCATTCCTGATATCAAAGGCATGACGGATTTTCCGGATAGCCCGGCGCTTTGAAACAGCCGGTCCATCAGGAAGCTGATCCTGGCCATATATCCCGAGTCTTCCAGTATGGTAATGAGGAAGAAAAGAATAGCGATCTGGGGGATAAAGATAACCACACCACCCAGTCCTGTTATGATCCCATTCACCAGCAAGTCCGACCACCAGGCTTCAGGAAGCCGCTCTGCCATAGAACCGGTGAGCCAGCTAAAAAGCTCGTCAATCATATCCATCGGATAGCTTGCCAGCCAGAATACACATTGGAATACAACGAGCATGACAGAGATCAGGATCAGGATGCCCCAGAAAGGATGCATCAGTATTTTGTCCGCCTTTTCCGTAAATGTTTTTCTTTTCTCCAGGCCTGACTTCTGAAGGATATTCCATTCCGGATCTTTGAGCAGCAGGTCGATGGCTTTATACCGTTCTGTCACTTCTTTAGTAAGGAGTTCCTGTAATTGCCCTGGAGATCTGCCGGAACCGGGAGTTCTGTGCCACTCATGGAGTTGCCTGTAGGATAAGAAAGGATCCCGGATATCCGTTCCTGTATTTAAGTCTGCTTGCGGATCGAAGAATATCTCTCTCTGGAGCCCTTTGGCCCGGCTTAAGCCCTGTATGGCAGTCTTGAGCTGATCCATACCTTTTCCCGTCCTGGGGTTAACAGAAACCACAGGGATCCCCAAAGCTTCCGATAAGCCCTGCAGGCGGACAGGCCGGGCCTTTTGTTCTGCGATATCTTCCATGGTCAGGGCTGCAATTGTAGGCAGACCGAGATCTAAAACCTGTGTGGCAAAGAACAGGCTCCTTTTGATATTGGCAGCATCCATCACGACCACGACCACATTTCCTTCTGCTGCAAATTCAGGATCGAACAAAGCATTGATAGCTACCTGTTCATCCTTGGATTTTGGATATAAGCTATATGTTCCGGGAATATCCAATGCTCTCCATTTGCTTCCATCCTTCATTCTGAAGTGTCCTTCCACTTTATCCACTGTCACACCGGGATAGTTGCCTACTTTGTGGTTGAGACCGGTCAGTTCATTGAATAAAGAAGTTTTCCCACTATTGGGATTACCGGTAAGCAAGACATTCATCTACATTTCTGATTTTGGTATCCGACAAATATAAATAACCCAGCTCATTTTCCACCTTGCAATGAACCTATTGTGTCTAAAATATTACCTTTTGCGTGGGTTGCCCGGCGACATAAAGAAAAGAAAAATGGAATTGTAACCTGGTGTAATGCATGAACCCGGGAATCAGCATCTTTGGAAAAGATCATTTGTCTCCTGATCATTCATCACTATTGTCTTCCGGATGAGTGAACTGCAGTGGTCAGGAGGATCCATAGGAATACGGGATTTACCGGCAACTTGGACCAGGCATTGGCTTAGAAACCCTGCCCTTACCCCGGTTTTTTCCTGGCACAGTTCTATAAGGACCCCATTGGTGCTCTTGGGATGAAGGAATGCGATCAGTTTATTGTCTGCACCCTCCTTGGGCATATCGTGAATCATTTGAAAGCCTTCTTTTTGTAACCTTTCGATCTCCAGGTAGATATCTTCCACATCGAATGCGATATGATGGATTCCCTCTCCCTTTTTTTCCAGGAATTTTCCTATAGCACTGTCCGGATCGTCTGTAGCCAGGAGCTCAATTTTATTGGGACCATTCCGGAAAAACGCGGTTGTGACCTGTTCGCTGATCACTTCTTCCTGTTTATAACAGGAAGTATCGAGGAGCTTTTCGAAGAGTGAAATGGATTCAGGCAGGTTTTTAACAGCGATACCGATATGTTCTACTTTGTTCATAGAATAAAGTTTGCAAATAGAGACATCAAATATAGCAATCATTTAAAGTATCTGAAAAAAGAATAATGAAATTAAATTTGCATTTTATATGATATACTTGGATTATAATGCTACTACGCCTTGTGACAGTAGAGTGGTGGAGGAGATGTTGCCTTATTTTTCAGAGAAATTCGGTAATCCTGCATCTACTACATACCCATTGGCATGGCAGGCGGATGAAGCAGTTAAACGGGCAAGAAGCCGGGTAGCTACTTTGGTAGGAGCGGATCCGGGGGAACTCATTTTTACAAGTGGTGCTACAGAGGCCATCAACCTTGCCCTCAAAGGCTGGGTACAGCTGTACCAGTCAGCCCGGCCGGGGGACCAACTGCACGTGATCACGAGTAAGATAGAACATGCTGCAGTACTGGATACTTGCAGATCATTGGAATCCAAAGGACTGCAGGTGACCTATCTGGATGTTACCAGGGATGGGAAGATAGATCTCGGGGAGCTGAAAGCAAGTATCAGGAAGCAGACGATACTGATTGCGATTATGATGGCGAATAACGAAACAGGAGTCATCCAGGATGTGGGAGCTATCTCTGCTATAGCCAAAGAGCATAAGGTTGTATTCTTCTCTGATACCACCCAGGCCGTTGGTAAGATTCCTTGTAGGTTCAGAGATTCGGGAATAGATATGGCCTGCATCAGTGCACATAAGCTCTATGGCCCAAAAGGTGTGGGTGTATTGTATATCAGCAGGCAAAATCCCAGGATCAGGCTTCACCCGCAGCTGCATGGTGGTGGTCATGAACAGGAGATGAGAAGCGGGACATTGAATGTGCCGGGGATCGTTGGCCTGGGTAAAGCTTGTGAGCTGGCTGTGGAACCGGGACAGGAAATGGAACAGGTCCGGATCCTGAGAGATGAATTGGAGCTCGGATTAAAAGACATAGCGGGACTGATGATCAATGGGGAGCATTCGGAAAGACTACCTAATGTATCCAATGTGGGATTTAAGGATATCCATGCAGGCCAACTGATCAGGCTCATCAATAATGATCTGGCTATTTCGATAGGTTCTGCTTGTAATGCTGCTGATTCCAAACCTTCGCACGTATTGAAAGCGATGGGAGTTGATGAAGCATATCTTTATGGAAGTGTAAGGTTCTCGCTTGGAAAACCAACCAACCGGGAAGAGATTCAAACGACAATAAGTTTAATTAAAAACAATATTTTAAATATTCAAAAATAATATTTATGATCTACGTTACTGAGAAAGCAAAGGAACGCATACTGCAGATACAGGAGGAGGAAAATCTTGGGGAAAATGCTTTTCTCCGAGTAGGTGTAGTGGGAGGCGGGTGTAGCGGACTGTCTTACAAGCTGGATTTTGATAATGAATTACAGAAAGGCGACCAGGTCTTTGAGGACAAAGGCATCAAAATTGTTACGGATATCAAAAGTTTTTTGTATCTTTGTGACACAACATTAGATTTTACTGACGGATTGAATGGAAAGGGTTTTCACTTTATCAATCCCAATGCAAGTAGAACCTGTGCTTGTGGTGAGAGTTTTTCTGTATAGGATGTATTATTTGCGTTGACCATATTATTTTTATTATTTCATCCTTTACTATAGAAGAAATGGAGAGTGGGATTTTTCCCACTTTTTTTTGGTCCGGAACTAGCGCTATTTTTAGATTTCTTTATGGGGTTTTTGTTGATTTTGGTCTGGGATTAAATATATAATGCAAATTTTTATGTTATTTGCATCTGATCATTCAGAAGGTTGTCAATAACCACCATCTTCAAAGCAGTCCGGTTTCAGTTTTGCTTCTGGTTTTTTGACTTTAATTTGTTCTCAATCTTTGGCTATGTCAAATCAGACCAACTGGACTCTATTGATACAGATCCTCTATATGTTGATTGTAGTGCTGGTATGTATCCGCATTATTATTGACACCAGCAACATTTCCAAATCTTTAGCTTACCTTTTACTGACCGTTTTTGTCCCGGTTTTGGGAATGGTATTTTATTTCTCCTTTGGTATTAATTACCGGAAGAGAAAAATGTATAATAAAAAGCTGAAGATCGATATGCATCTCAGGAGGGCATATTTTGAAAAGCTACGCCTGCTGCGGGAAAGACTGGCTACTACGGACAATGTGGCTTTGCTGCAGAATAAAGAGCTGATACAATTATTGAGCAACAAGCGTGTGGGTTCCGAACCCATCCTGCCCAATTATAAAGTGGAACTTTTGGTCAATGGTGAAGCGTTTTTCCCTAAACTGAAAGAAGAACTGCTCAAAGCCCGGCATCATATCCATATTGAATTTTACATTTTTGAAGACGATACGGTAGGAAATGAGATCAAAGAAATATTGATACAAAAAGCTTATAGCGGTGTAGAAGTGCGTTTCATCTATGATGACTTCGGTAGTATGTCCATCCGCCATTCGTTTGTTGATGATATGATCGTACATGGCGTTCAGGCATTTCCGTTTAAGAAAATAAAATTAGTGTCACTGGCCAACCGGCTGAATTATCGGAATCACAGGAAAATTGTGGTGATAGACGGTGAGGTTTCTTTTGTGGGAGGGATCAATATCAGTGATAAATACAGCAATGATTTTGCACACCGGTTATACTGGAGAGATACGCACCTGATGGTCAAAGGGTATTCAGCACAGGGCCTGCAGCGTGTCTTCCTGTCAGATTGGAATTTCTGCAGCAGGGAAGATATTTCTATCACGAAAGAGTACTTCCCGGAAATCGAATTCAGGTCAGAGAGCTATAAGTTCCTGCAGATCGTATCCAGCGGGCCGGATTCAGACCTGCCTAATATTCTATATTCCATCCTCCAGGCCATCAACCTGGCCCAGAATGAGATCCTGATCACCACTCCCTATTATATCCCGGATATCAGCCTGCAGGAAATGCTGAAGATCGCTGCGCTGAGCGGACTGGATGTAAAATTACTGGTTCCATATAAAGGCGACAGCAAACTGGTCGATCTGGCCTCCCGGTCCTTTTACTCCGAACTATTGCGTGCCGGGGTCAGGGTCTTCCAGTATAAAAAAGGATTCATTCATGCAAAGACATTCGTCACAGACCGGAAGCTGGCATCAGTCGGTACTGCCAATCTGGATTCCAGGAGCTTCGACCTGAACTTTGAGGTGGCGGCTTTGATCTATGATCAGGAGATCGCAGAGCAGCTCGCTGTACAATTTTACCTTGACCTTAAGGAGTCAGAAGAGCTGTTGCTTTCCGATTGGGAAAAGAGATCCGGCTGGACAAGATTTTCAGAAAGCCTGATCAGGCTGATATCCCCGTTTATGTAATTGAACAGATCATGAAGAACCATTACCCTTTTCTTATTGGGCTTATTACTTTTGTATTTCCTGTCTTCCTTCTGCATGGGCAGCACCTTTGCCAGCCATCTCCCTACCAGTCCTGGTGGGATGCGCTGCATTACGATCTGTCTCTGGATTTCCATCTTGAGGAGAAGCGTTACGATGGTGTGGTTATCTTAAAAGCCGTGGTTACAGATACTGCAGCAAATCAAATCG
>JAHHDV010000015.1 GCA_019739295.1 Taibaiella sp. | reverse complement strand
TATCTTAATTGAAAAAAGTATAGATGATGAAGAAAAACGAGAAAAAACCTATCAAGAACTGGGCGATAGATGAGCGTCCAAGGGAGAAACTGGTGCTCCATGGAGCACAGGTATTGAGTGATGCTGAGCTGATTGCTATTATATTTGGTAACGGCACCCGGGAGCAGTCAGCTGTGGATATCGGCAGGGAGTTGCTGGTATCGGCAGGAAATGACTGGGACACCCTGGCCAGGTTTAGCCCGAAAGAGATGCAGCGGATCAACGGGGTAGGCCCAGCCAAAGCCATTTCTCTGGCGGCATGTCTGGAGATTGCCAAAAGAAGGGCCAAGGCTATGCCCCAGCAGGAAGCCGCTATTACCTCTTCCAGGAGTGCATTCCAGATACTCCTGCCGGACATGCAGGACCTGAACCAGGAAGTATTTGTGGTCCTCTATCTCAACAGAAGGAATAAAGTGCTGCACAAGGAGATCATCAGCAAGGGAGGTATGTCCGGCACCATTGTAGATGTAAGGCTTGTCATCAAAAGTGCATTAGACCACAGGACTTCCGGGCTGATTATTGCACATAATCACCCTTCGAAGAGCTTGCAGCCGAGCGAGGAGGATAAAAGGCTTACGAAAACCATCCGGCAGGCAGCGGATTTGTTTTCTATTAAGCTTTTGGATCATATCATTATCGCCGGCCAAGCCTATTTCAGTTTTTCAGACGAAGGCTTACTATAATAAATGGTAAACAGTTCTTTTTTATTTAACTTGCACAACAAACACAACATTACGGTAAATCAATATGCTCAAAATAGGCGTTTTTGGTGCTGGGCATTTAGGCAAATTTCATCTCCAGCAATGGAAAAACTATTCCCGGTACGCAGCTGATCGGCTTTTATGATCCCAACGAAGAAATTGCGGCATTTGCTGAAAAGGAATACGGCGTCAAAAGATATGAAAGCCCCGGGGCACTTATTTCTGATGCGGAAGTAATAGATATTGTTACGCCTACACTCAATCATTTTGAGATCGCCAAGGAGTGCATCCTGAACTCAAAGCATGTCTTTATAGAAAAACCCATGACCAACACGATCGGAGAAGCCAGGCAGCTGGTCAAGCTCGTGGAAGAGGCCGATGTCAGATGCCAGATCGGTCATGTAGAAAGATATAACCCGGCCTTTCTCGCCCTGGAGCCATATGCGATCCATCCTATGTTTATCGAAGCGCACCGCCTATCGGAATTCAATCCGCGGGGTACCGACGTATCCGTGATCCTCGACCTGATGATCCATGATATCGATATTGTGCTCAGCCTCGTCAAAAGCAAGGTGAAAAGAATATCTGCAAGTGGAGTAGCCATTGTCAGCCAATCACCGGATATCGCCAATGCCAGGATAGAATTTGACAACGGTTGTGTGGCCAACCTGACCAGCAGCAGGATTTCTCTGAAGAAAATGAGAAAGACCAGGATCTTTCAGAATGATGCCTATATCAGTGTTGACTTCCTGAATAAAAAGACAGAAATCGTCAGGCTTACTTCCGAAACTGAAAAGGCGGACGGGGTCACCCTGTCGATAGCATTGGGAAACGGTGCGGAGCAAAAGGCGATCAATATAGCCTATCCTCCTATCCAGGATATAAATGCCATCCAGATGGAGCTGGCAGATTTTACATTGTCTATCCTGACAGGAACAAAAGTCAAAGTCCCTGTATATGACGGATATCATGCCCTGGAAGTAGCGCATAGTATCCTGGACAGGATCAGCCATGCTATGCTCCCGGACAAAGGAAAGCAGGATTCAAGAAGCCCTATAAATGATGATATCCAGCAGTAAAAGAAAAGCCATAAGGAACTATATCTTAATAGATAGTATCTCGGCTTTTTTAGCCTGGGTGATCTTCTGGTTGTACCGGAAGCAATGGCTGTATGTGGCTAACCCCGAATGGGAGAAGGGAATACAGATGTGGCTGCCCAGAGACTATTTGATAGGTCTCTTATTGGTCCCGCTGTTCTGGATGTTGATTCACTACCTTACCGGTGCTTATTTTGACCCTTACCGGAAATCGAGGATCAATGAAGTATATAAGACAGTCATTGCATCCTTCTTTGGCTGTTTGATCCTTGGGCTGACAGCTATCGCCAATGACTGGACTACCTTTGGCTATTTCTTTCAGATTACCACGTTGTATTTTGTAGCTCAGGTTGTCCTTACCTCTATACTCAGGATTGCGTTCCTGAACAGGATCAAGAGAAAGCTGCAGCAACCGCATATCGGATATAATACACTGATTGTGGGCGGGAATGGAAAGTCTGAGAAAGCGTATAATGAGATCATCAAACAGCCCATCTTCCTATTTATACATCATCAAAGGATATGTATCTGTGGATGATCACGCTACGGCCAATCTGCCGATCCCCAGGTTAGGAGGTAAGGATGACCTGGAGACGATCATAGACAAAGAGAACATCCAGGAAGTCGTTATTGCGCTAGAGTCAAAAGAACACGCCAGGCTGGAAGATATACTTGTCAGGCTCAGTTATAGAAAGCTATACATCAAGATCCTTCCTGATTCTTTATGATTTTCTCTCCGGTTCCGTCAAGACCAGTAATGTATTCGACCCTATTTTTGTAACGATCAGGCCGGAGCTCATCACGGATTGGCAGAAGGCCATCAAGAGAGCGATAGATTTCTGTGCATCCATGCTTGCTGTTTTCATCTTGCTGCCGGTTTACCTGTTATGCACTATAATGGTTCGCCTCAGCAGTAAAGGCCCTATATTGTACCAACAAGAGCGTATCGGCTTATTCGGAAAACCATTTAAGATATACAAGTTCAGGTCTATGTACGTAGATGCTGAGAAAGACGGACCGGCGCTCTCCCGGACCGCGGATCCCAGGATTACTTCCTGGGGGAAAGTAATGAGGAAATGGAGACTGGACGAATTGCCGCAATTCTTCAATATCATTAAAGGGGAAATGTCCCTGGTAGGACCCCGTCCCGAAAGAAAATTTTTCATAGACCGGATTATCCCTACGCACCCCCATTATAAATACCTGCACCGGGTCAAGCCCGGCCTCACCTCATGGGGGATGGTACAGTTCGGTTATGCGGAGACCATAGACCAGATGATCGAAAGGATGAAATATGACCTTCTGTACATTGAGAACTGCAGCATCCTGCTGGACATGAAAATTCTTATTTATACTTTTAAGGTGCTGGCACAGGGAAGGGGAAAATAACACGGGGACTTTTCATTCCGTTTTTCAAAAAAGCGATTCAAACCCCTGGTTTTGCCTTTGTAGACAAGAAATTAACACTTTTATCCCACATTAAATTTCTTATTCGTCGCGAGATGATATAACTTTGTCGCTTGCCTTTTTCTACCGATCGATATAAACAATGCTGCCTAATCCTTTATTAAAACATATCTATAACAATGCTTCAGATGATGTAATCAGAAGGGGGAAGAAAATCTTCCATACTTCCGGTGCATCTCTTGTAGAGCACGACCTGCTTACCGAAAAGGTAGTCTTTCGGGTACGGAATGATGTGTATGAGACGAATTACAGGGTAGTCATCAACAATTTTATCCATACGGATAAGCTGAATACAAGGTGTCTTTGTCCTTACAATATGGGTATCGTGTGCAAGCACGAGGCTGCAGCCTTGCTCCAGCTCAATGAATTGTTACAAAGCGGGTATTTCGAACAGATCAACATTACTTACGATCAAGCTCATACATTGCTGCGGATGCGGCATATTTCTGACCAGCACCTGAAGATGTTTACTTCGGAAGATATCCGCAGGGAAGCCCGGAAAATCCTTACCGGGAAGGGCAGCGTAAAAGTGCTCCTGGCAGCGGATGATAAAGTAGTGGCGGATATTAAGGATAAAGGAAAGGTCTTTCAGGTCACGCTGGCACAGAATGAAGAAAGGTATTTTGATACCATTTGCTCATGTGAAGAATCCCGGCACCCGATGTGCGCCCATAAGCTGGCATTGTTCGAAATGTTACTGGAAGAGCACGGAGCCAATTATTTCTCTACCCTTCGCAATTGGGATAAGGAAAAGAACAAACTGCTCGCATTATATGGGTTTAGCCTGGAAGATGACCTGAAAGGTAAATTTGAATTTGCCTTCATAGACGGGAAGCTCACCATGCGCGTGATGAATGCAGGCATCAAAAAACTGACAGACCCACAGCACCCGAGCAATAAACTGAAGAAAGAACAGGAGGAGGAAATAGGAGAGAACCAGCAGCTGATCCTGGTGATCAGGAAAGAAGAGGATTTTTATCCTCATTTCGGTGCTGTGGTGGCAACCTGCGGCTTCAGCAATGACCAGCCTAAAGGGATGCTTTCCTACCCGAGCCTCTTACAGATACAAAACTATATCGGGTTCTCCGATGAGCAGAAGAATATTGCGGTAGCGGTATCTAAGATCAGTAAGCAGGAATTGCTGAAGGCCATCAAACGGGATATGCCTTTTGGTGAATTTGTCAGCAACCTGGAAGGAGATTTGAGAAAAGAACCGGGCGCAGAGCTTTCTGCTCAGGTCTGGGATTATTACTGGCCGAAGTTTTCGAAACTGTTCGAACTGCACAAAGATTTTGACAAGGCTTTTATCACCAGGGACTGGAATCAGCCAGAACTCAAAACCTCCGGCTTGATGCCGGTCCGTTTCTCAGAGCATAAGTTTAAGCTGAGGCTATATGTTACGGCAGCAGGTACAGGTACGAAGAAGGAATACCATATACAGGCACAATTGCTGCTCAACGAGATTATCCTCAACCAGCAGCATACCGACATGCTCGCTGATGGAATAATGCTTTATGATGGAGCACTGTATGCATCAGAGAACAGCAATATCCCGGTATTGCTCCGGCAATACCCGCTCGACCGGCCCAAAGCAGTCTCTGCAGATGACTGGAATGATTACCTGGAAAATAGCCTGTTGAAGCTGGATAACCGCGTGATCATCGCTTTCCATAAATCCTTACAAAAGGAGATAAGCAATGTAGAGCCCAGGATCAAGCTCGAGATCACAGAATACGATCAGAAATATATATTCGTACCGATATTCGATTATGACGGCATCTCTAAAAAATGGTTAGATGCAAGCCCTGCCATCGCTTCAGATAAAGGAAAAGTCATTACTTACCAAAGAAATGAAGCTTCAGAGAATACATTTCTCAATACATTGAAGTACCTGCACCCGAATATGCAGGAGCGGAGGAAGCTCCAGGGCTTTGTCCTGCCGGTTAAGGATGCCCTGAAGAAAGGATGGTATTTTGATTTCATAGACCTGATGAAATCAAAAGACGTAGAACTGCAGGGGTTCGAACAGCTGAAGCAGTCCCGCATCAATCCGAACAAGCCGGTAGCCAATATTCAGTTCTCTACGGGGATAGACTGGTTTTCTGCCAAAGCGGAAGTGTTCTTCGGGGATCAGTCGGTAAGTCTTGCAGACCTGAAGAAGGTGATCAGCAAATCTGAAAACACTATTAAACTCAAGGACGGTTCGCAGGGATTGATCACAGAGGATTTTCTGGAGCAGTACGGGTTGATGTTCAAGATGGGAAAAATAGACGGAGATGAGATCAGGATCAGCAAGATTCATTTTTCTACTATTGAGCATCTCGAAGAAGTCCGGGAAAATGCAATGGTCTTCGATGAAATCGAAGAAAAGAAAAGAAGACTGGTCAATTATGATTTTGACAGCAAGCTGATCGCCATCCCGCACAACCTGAATGCGGACTTAAGGCCATATCAGAAATCCGGGTTTCACTGGATGGGTTTCCTCAAGGAAACCGGCTGGGGCGGAATACTGGCGGATGATATGGGCCTGGGTAAGACCGTCCAGACTTTAAGCATACTGGTCAGCTCTTACAATGATCATCCGGAAGCGAAATTCCTGGTAGTCTGTCCTACCTCCCTGATTTATAACTGGGAAAACGAATGTAAAAAGTTTACTCCGGATATTGTATATCATATCTATCATGGACCGAACAGAAAAAAGGATCATCAGGAGTTCAATAAGGCCAACCTTATCATCACTACCTATGGTACCCTGAGGTCCGATATAGAATTGCTCGGCAGGATGGAATGGGAATATGTCATCCTGGATGAATCCCAGGCCATCAAGAACCCTTTATCCCAGGCTTCCAAGGCATCTTTAAAGCTGGAAGCAAAAAAACCGTCTGGCGCTTAGTGGTACACCGATACAGAACAATACATTCGATCTTTATGCACAGATGAACTTCCTGAATCCCGGGATGCTGGGCAGCATTGATTTCTTCAAGAATGAATTTGCGATTCCGATAGATAAGATGCAGGATGAGATCGCCAAAGAACACCTGAAGAAGCTGATCTACCCGTTCCTGCTGAGAAGAACCAAAGAACAGGTAGCTCCGGACCTTCCGGAAAAAACAGAAACAGTGCTCTATTGTGAGATGGGAAAGGAACAAAGAAAGATCTACGAAGCTTACAGGCAGAGGTTCCGCTCGCAGATCATGGGCTCTATTGAAGAGGTGGGCCTGGAGCGATCACAGATGAGTATCCTGACCGGATTAATGAAGCTGCGCCAGATCTGTGATTCGCCAGCTATCCTGAATGAGCCGGAACCGTTTGAGAACTATTCTGTCAAGCTGGATGAGCTTACCCGTGAGATCACCGAAAACGTAGCCAACCACAAAGCGTTGGTTTTCTCCCAGTTCCTGGGCATGCTGAACCTCATCCGGAAAGAATTGGAAAAGCTTCATATTCCTTATGTTTACTTTGACGGAAGCACTTCCGGAGCAGAAAGGGAAAGGGCCATCAAGCGATTCCAGGAAGACGATACCTGCAAGGTATTCCTGATTTCCCTGAAAGCAGGCGGTGTGGGACTTAACCTCACGGCAGCCGATTATGTATACATCGTGGATCCCTGGTGGAACCCCGCAGTAGAGCAGCAAGCCATAGACAGAACACACCGGATCGGGCAGACTAAGAATATATTTGCATACAGGATGATCTGTAAGGATAGCATAGAAGAAAAAATATTGATGCTGCAGGAGCGCAAGATAGGTCTTGCCAGGGAACTGATATCTGAAGATGCAGGGTTCCTCAAGAAGCTGACGCGGGAGGATGTCGAATTCCTGCTGAGTTAGATAAGGTCCCCTACTGCACGTATTCCCTGTGGCGGTTTCCCGGGGAAGGTACAGGAACCGGTATGCTGAACTGCTTCCAGGGAGATGGTAGCGATGGATTTTGTGACCTGTGTCCCTTAACCTTATTCTTCTTTTTTATGGCTCAGACGATATTCGATTATATGCTTCAGACCAGGGATAACTTCATCCGTCTGGTTGACTCCCTGTCGATGGCGCAGCTTAACCAGGTGCCACCCGGATTCCATAATAACATTGCCTGGAATTTCGGTCATATTGCTGTAACCTTCCCCAGCCTGATGTACCTCAGATCGGGAGTGGACCCTGCATATGATATCACACATCTCAGGCGGTATAGGCCCGGCTCAAGGCCTGAATCTTTTATCGATGAGGTGGAGATCAGCCGGATCAGGGCGTATCTCCCGGAAAATGTCCATGATATCCGTGCAGATTACGAATCCGGGAAGTTTGCGGCCATTACTCCTTTCAGCACACTGACGTTCAAGCTCCACATGCAGACCGCGGAGGAGATCCTGCAATGTTCATTTGCACATGACAATTATCATTTGGCATATGCTCAGGCTATCCGGAACCAGGTACTGTAATTTTCTGAAAAAATTTGTCTGCAGCTCGGTTGCTCCTCAGAATTCTTTGTTTTTTTAATGCTATTATTCCTGTTGAAGACATTCTGTTGGTTGCCTCTGGCCGGGGAAAAGAGCAGAAGCGGGCACCCGGCAGAAGTGTTTATGTTTAGTCGTAATTTTGCCCTGTATATCCATTGAACAACCATTTTCAGACAAAATGGGATTTCATTCCACTATATTCCGTTCGGTAATAATAAGCTACATGATCATTTAGCTTCACCGGGAATAGGTTATGAAATGCAAAATGACGTGGAAATAAAACCATCTGATATGAGCACACTCTTTATTAAAAACATGGTTTGCAACCGTTGCATCCTGGTGTTGCAGCGCGAATTCGACAGGTTGGGTTTAGCTGTAAAAAATATCAGCCTGGGTGAAGTAACCCTGGACAAAGAACTTACGCCCGGAGAAAAGAAAAAAATGGAGGAAGCCATCATACCATTGGGCTTCCAGGTCATTGATGACAAAAAAAGCAGGATCATCGAAAAGATAAAGAATGAGATCATTGACCTTGTACATCACCGGGACAATGATACCAGGAAGAATCTTTCGGATGTGCTGAGCAGTAAGTTGCACCATGATTACAATTACTTATCCGGCCTGTTCTCAGAAGTGGAAGGCACTACTATAGAAAAGTACCTTATTGCCCAGAAAGTAGAAAGGGTAAAGGAACTGTTGGTCTATGATGAATTGTCCTTAAGTGAAATCGCTTCCCGTATGCATTATTCAAGCGTTGCCTATTTAAGCAACCAGTTCAAGAAAGTGACCGGCCTGACCCCCAGCCATTTCAGACAAATCAGGGAAGACAAAAGAAAACCCCTGGATGAAGTATAGTCCTTTGAGGCACGAGGCATTGCCGGTATGGATTTTTGCCCTTCATCCAGGTGAAGCCATACCGGCTACATATATTCTATATTGAAAGTTCCCGCTTCGGACCTTATTGTCACTACAGGAAGGCGGTTGTACACTTCAGGGCAGGAGGTGTCTTACAGTCATTGTCCCGGCTTCCGTGTAGAGGATGTCATTCCAGCATTGAATATTTACCATGTAAAATGCTTTTCCGGATAATAATATTGCTTTTCCAATATATTCATATGCCATAAATGTATTATTTCTTAGTGATGAGTGAACCTGCTGGCCCGGGAAGGGCAGACAATGGCATACAGTTTGATTTTCCTCATTAGGGCCAGTTATTAAGGGCACCCCTCAGGAGTTATTATCGCGTTTCTTTTGAACCGGGGGCAAATGGAGCCAATTATAGAATATTTGACAACCTTACCATTTGCAATAGTTTGATATATATATATTAGCGAATAATTTATATAGATATATATAAAAAGTGTAAAATATTGCAATTTTGAAGATAATAGTTTATACTTTTGCGCCAACCAATAAACCATTAAAATGTTAAGAAAATTACTTTTGTTTGCAATTTCATTGCATTGTGTATCTTTCATGCATGCGCAAAATGTATGGTATGTAAATGATGACTTCGGATCGTCTGACCTGTTTACGGCAGCATCCGGCAATGACCTCACCGGCAACGGTACTGCATCTGCTCCTTATGAAACTATAGAAAAGGCCATGAGCATGGCGTCCACGGGTGACCGTATTATGGTTGATGCCGGCGAATATACCGCAGGTACGATTACAGTTAAAAGCAATGTAAAAATAGTAGGTACCCCTAATGATCAATCCGTGATCACTGTAACTGCTAATTCCATTATCCTGAATTCCAATTCGGAACTGTGGAACCTGAAAATCCAAAGATCACCTTTGACTATGGATGGAGGGCCTCCTACCATATCGGTAGCTACTGTTACAGGGGCCGCTAATGTACATATAGAAAACTGTTATTTCTTTAAGAACAGGACTGCTATTTATATCAACCCTGGTACAGAGGACGTAACGATTCGAAGAAACAGGTTTGAAGATAACAGGACCGGGATTCTTTTCCCCAACAATTCTACTCCTACCTCCCTTACTAAACTGTACATATATGATAATGACCTGACTGATTGTCGTACATATGGTATTATTTTTATTGAAAATACTGTCTCTCCCGTTGAAGCATACATTGCGGGCAATAACATTACCGGAAACCTGGCGAGTGGGATTGAAATCAGCAATTCCAACCCCGGGACTTCCATCTTATTGAGAAATAATTATTTTGGGTCTGCAGTCTTCTCGACTGAAAATACGAACGGCTCCTTTACGGTCAATGATCATTTTGGAACAGGTTATACTGACCCGGAATTTACATCTACCAACTTATCTCTGACATTCCCTTATGCTGTTTCAGGTAGTGCTACAGACAAAATATCGGCTGCAAGTTTCAATACGTTAAGTGCCAATGCCCGACCCGGTACAGCCAACTTTGTCAGTTCTAGCAGTCCCGCTTTTCAGTTTTATACCAGTATTCAGGATGCTATTGATAATGCTGAGGCCGGTGCCACGATTACATTACCTGACGGCGTCTATTGTGAAGATGTGCTGGTCAATAAAGAGGTCACTATTACCGGGACTTCACAGGACGGCACTATCATTAGGGGATTATATGACTGGACGCTTACTTCCCATGTGCTTAATATAAGCGCTACCGGGGCAACAATAGAAAACCTGACTGTGACCAGAGATTACGGCAATTCTGATTCCATGTGGAAATCATGCAGGAAAGACCAGGGGATCATCATCAATAGTAATGACATATCGGTAAATAATGTATTGGTAACCGGGCAAAGAAACGGTATTTATATTAACAACAGGCAGGGTTTCACCTTGACCAACAGTAGCCTGAAGAACAACCGTACAGGCTTGCAGATGGTTAACAATGTACAGGATGCATTGATAACCAATAACTTTATCCAGGACAATTATACTCATGGCTTAATGCTCAACAGTGATGGAAACCTGGATATCTCGAACGTAAAGATTAACGATAATAAAATAACGGATAACTGGTATAGTCAGATCTACTTTCATTTATCCAATACTGGCTCAACGCCTGTCGTTTCAAATGCCGACATTACCCGCAACGCTTTAGGTAATGCAATAACCAGGTTAGAAGATGCTGCCGGGGAGCCTGGGTATACTGCTCAGACAGTTGGACTATTTGGCGGTGCTCCTGATGGCAGTGCTTATACCTTTGCAGGCAATCAGCTCGTTCTAAATCATACACCTCTGGCTCCATGGAGGGAAGATCTCACTGATACCAACAGTACACTGGAAGGGTTTCAGCCCACCAACACATTTAACCTGGTGCCCGTGATTGTCCCTACGGTTTATAACAACGATTTCAGAACAATCGCCAATGCGATTGGCTGTGCAAAAAGTGGAGCAGTGATCACATTAGACGGGATATTTAACTGGGATGAAACCAACGCATTATCCTCCTGGTCCAAAGGAATGGATGACATTGCACAGTCATCAACAGCTGCCGCTACCGGTTCCGGCGATGATTATACCATTAGAATTCCGGCGAATCTTCAAAATATCACCTTAACGGGAGTTAACAGTGCAGAAATCAATGCCGGTTCAGATTTGCCTGCTGTTACCCTGGAATCCGCCCTCTTTTTCGGAAGCGATTTTTCTACGAATAATTTTCATAACTGGACTATTTCCAATCTGATCTTTAAAAACTTTGATGCAGCTGTAATCGCTGATCACTGGTCGGGGTCTTCCTCTGCAATGCAGGGGTTTAAATTTTTGAATAATGAAGTACATATCCCGGCAGATTTAAATGTAACAGAGGCTCCCGCAGATTCATATCAGAACATTGGTCTGCATCTTAACTATGGCCACGATCAGGAAGTAAGGAACAACAGGTTCATAATAGACGGTACCGGTATAAGTGATGGTACTAATTATTCAAGAACCATAGCCATCCAGTCCGCTACAGGTGGCCCCAGCTTATATGATAACCTGGCCATTCAGGATAATATTATAGAAGTCACCGGCACACCCGGTCCTGATCCGTCTCTGATTATCGGGATCTGGGAAAATGGCCATAATTCCAATGCTGTAATTGATATTTCGGGAAATAAGTTCTACAATACCGATGCTGCAAATCTGGCTGCGGATAATAAACAACTGGCATTCAGGGTAACCTCACATTCCGGTGCCACAAAACAAATCACTTACCATCATAATGAAATTAAGGGATTCAACAGAGCCATTGACTGGTTAGGAGATCCTTTCGGATCATATGCGCCCCTGTCTTATCCAAGTAGTGGTTTCCCGGTTGTTATTGAACATAATAAAATAGATAGTGTCGTGCACGGAATAACGATCAGGAAAAGTGCTACATCTACAAGTACAGAATCTCCTGCTATTATCAATAATAACAGTTTCGAAAATGTAGATTCCTTTGCAATAGTTTATGATGGGTCTTCAGGTGCTACCAATGCGCATTGTAACTGGTTTGCCTCACCGGATTTTGAAGCTATCGAAGAGAAAATCCAGTCACCTGTTGAAGTGATTTATTGCCCTTTCCTGATTGACGGAACTGATGATAACGGTGCCCAGACTGGCTTTGAAGCAACTCCCGGCTCTTGTTATGCTCCTGTACAAAACATCACACAGGGTACTTACTTCCCGACTATTCAGCGGGCAATTGATGCATCGTCTACCATAAATGGCGACAGCATCCTGGTAGATGCAGGGATATATGAAGAAAATGTGGTTGTACACAAATCCGTAACCCTATTGGGTATTAATGCAGGTATTAACCCCAATACAGAAGAAAGAAATCCGGAATCAATTGTGACCCCTGCTGTAAATAACCCTGATAGTGCTGTATTTTATGTCACTGCGGATGATGTAGTTATTGACGGGTTTACAATCAACGGAGATAACAGCAACTTGCTGACCGGTCTTGGAATAGATGGCCTATCTATAGAGGCCGGACACGGGGTAAAGACCATTGCAGGAACCGCTGCTGTTACCGTGAAGAACAATATTATCGAAAACTTGGTTCAGAATGGAATACTGGGAATTGGTGCTGCTGGAGACGGAAGTGCTACGAATTCCGTGATAGAAAAAAAATAAAATTGATAACGTGGTCATCAGTGGCCCCACCTACTATGGGAGAGGCATATATGTAATTGATAATTTTTATGCTCATATTGATTCCAACGTTATTACAAATGTGCGTACCGGAATCCAGACTACTAACTTTTACAGGGCGAACACGGGTACTGCTCCCCGGATAATGGGGAATAATGTCAGTGCCAATGTACGCGGGGTTTATCATAACCTTCAATATGCCAATGGGGATACCTGGACAATTGCCAATAACACGATTACGGCAGGAGCCCATGTGGAAGCGTATAATGAAGGATTAATATTCAACTCATTGTTCGACTCCGTAGGTGTGGTCGTTCAGAATAATGAAATTTCCAATCATTATATAGGAGTGAATGTATGGGGCACCCATAGTACAAATATCCTTACTATCGAAGGAGGGCACATCAGTTTCTGCTACTGCCTATGGATTATTGTATACAAATGTGGACAGCGTATATGGAAATACCAATCCTGTCCGTGGACAATCGGACCTGGCCCTGAGCAATATTGCGTTTAGCGATAACCCTGTGGCTATTTTTGTAAAAGATCATGACATCCTGCCCCATGTGACTGAACTGCACCTGTCCATCACGGGTACATCTGAAATTACTGGCGGAAACACAGGGTTACATATATATGGTCCCGATGCAATGATTGAAAATGGACATATTGCATCAACTACGTTTAACAGTTTACTACAGGATTATATTATTTTAGAAAATAATAATAGGAATATCAATGCTTCTGAAGCTGTTTTTGACATACCGGTTACGGGTATGACCGCAGGGACTTTGAACTATTACCAGATACAGGAAATAGAACAGGAGATAATGGATAAAGATGATAACGGTGCATTAGGTCAGGTATATTTTAAAACGCCTGTTGTAAATGTTACAAAAGAGATCGCTGATCCCGGAAATCTTTACCGCTACCCAACTATTCAACAGGCAATTGATGCTGCCGATCCCAATGATTCGTTATATGCCGCTGCCTGGGTGTATACTGAAGATGTGCACATCAATAAAGCGGGTATCAGGTTAAATGGCGACCTTAATTACGGGTCGGACACTTCCATTGTTATGGGTATTCAGACTTCATTCCCTACACTATTCGTAGCAGCGAACGATATTTCGGTAAGCAACTTGATGATCACCAGAAGCGGTAACAATATTACGGACTTCCCTGCTCATCCTAAAACTACAGGCCTACAGGTGGGCCAGTTATTAACGGGAGTTAACCTCGAAAACTTATTGGTAACAGGAAACAGAAACGGAGTATATCTTAATAATGTTCAGGGTGTTCGTATTACAAACAGTGACATCGTTTTTAACAGGACCGGTATTCAACTGGTCAATAACTGCGATGGGACAATCATTAGAAACAATAATATTGAAGATAACTGGACTTTGGGCATTGTAGCGTATGGTACTACAGGACAGACAAATAATGTGGAGATATCTTATAATAAGCTGAGTGGCAACTGGTATTCTAATATTGAAAACAGAACTGCTGGCACAGTATTGAATGTAACAGGAAATAACTGGAATGCGGATAATATCACCGCGGTCGCGAGTCCGAGCGGAGAACCGGGATACGCTGCATTGATACCGGTAGAATATGGCGGAACGGCAAGTTATGCCGATGGAAACCACTACCTGGTCTCCGGGGCAACAGACAGGGTCGATTATACCGCATGGTTGCCTGCTGATATTGAGAATGCTGTAGTCGGAAAGCCGGGATATGTACCTAATGACACAAGCCTTGTATATGTAGATGAATCTTCACCTGCAGCACCCGGCGCTACAAAATTGCAAAGGGCCGCACAGGTTATCAGCGAATCGGGAACTATTCACTTAATCGATGAAACGGTCCATTCTATTTTAATTGCAGATAAAGCTTTAACCCTGGACGGAACCTATTACCATCATAACATCGAAGGTATTGTATATAGTGGTACCGGTAAGGTATTGACCCTGAGCAAGGATTTTTCAGTTTCTGACTCTTTCAATCTGATCGGAGGCATTATTCTTCCTGATGCCGGTTCTTTGTTTTTAGATGAATCGACTCTTGATATCGTTGTTACTGAAGACGAACATGCATATATAGACGGACCCGTTACCGTAAGTAATATATCTTCAGATGTGATTATTCCTGTAGGTAAGGGAGGAACAGCCAACTATGTATCCCTTAAACACGTGTCGGGAAGTGGTAGCTTTATAGTTGAGTATTTCGATAATCCATATACCGATTTAACGTTATCAGATGGTTTGGCTGCAGTAAGTGAACATGAATATTGGAATATTAGCCAGACCTCCGGAGACTTTACCGGTAATGTGGAGCTATATTCTTTCAATAATGCGACTACAGGTGTATTTGCAGAGAACGTTATCGTTCATTTTAACGGTACTGAATGGGAATCGTTAGGAAATAGCGCTGTGGCTACTTCTCCGTTGGCGATCACTTCTGCTACAGTTACGGGATCATTCAGTCCGTTTACTTTCGGTGATGAAGGAGGACCTCTTCCTTTGAGCCTTTTAACCTTCCAGGCTCAACCCACAGGCGCGGATGTACTCCTAAACTGGGAAATAGCTGATGCCAACGCATTCGATAAATTTGAAATAGAAAGAAGCGGCGATTCCAGAGTATGGCAGTCCATAGGTAGTGTACATAATAATAATATGTTACATTATAACTTTACGGATAACATACCGCTGAACGGTTCTAACTATTACAGGTTAAAATTGAAAAAAGAGGATAAGGCGTTCTATAGCCACATCGAGAAAGTAGTATTTACATCAGCTTCTCAGATCTCATTATTCCCTAACCCTGCTACAGAAGTGCTCCATATAACAGGCCTGAATAAAGGGCAGGTTATTAAATTGTTTTCTGCTTCCGGGCAGTTCATCAGGGCGTTGATCGTGGAAGATATAACCATGTCCGTAACGACCAAGGAATGGGTTGCCGGAACGTATTATGTGGTTATCGAAGAGCAGGGAGCGCAAATATCTATTAAAAAGCTGGTCAAGCATTAGTTGCCCGTTCTGCTTTTAGAAAAACAGGCTGTATGCACAAGGCATACAGCCTGTTTTTTTATGGCAGGTAAAAACCCTGTTATATCCTGATTTATGTGTAAATCTCTCAAAACTCACCATCTTTTGCCTAATTCGATCCCGATATAGCAGTAAGGGAAGAAGGACCTGCCCTCGTGTTCTGCGAGGATGGCCCGGGGCTTCACCGAATAATTGAAATTGACACCCAGGAGCATCCTTTTGACCAGTCCCGATTTCCGGCCGGGTTCTATCGTAAGGGCTGCATCTGCAAATATGCCGGGAGCGATGGCCGATTCCCATAGTCCCTTATGCCACGGGGCGCTTCCCAGGATATTGGGCCTGGTCAGGAACTGTTCTGAAGTAGCCGCTTCATACCTGATCTGCACGATATACGGATCCGAACCGATGTCTTCGATATAGTGGATATAATAGGGTTTGGCTATGCATAAGGATAAACCTGCGGAGTACATCAGTCCCAGGTGCGTGGTTCCCTCGAAGAGGGAAGGCAGCAGCGGCAGCTCACTGCCATATCCCAGCTGTACCAGGTACAGGTTATGGATCTTCCCGAATACGAAAGGTGTACGGGTGCCGATCTCGTACCTTGCCGTATTCTCCTGCATGACTTTGGTTTCTTTCTCGTGCATGACCTCTGTTACGGACAAGCGGAACAGCCGCTTTTTATTGTTCCTGTTGAGGATATAACAGGCTCCTCCTGTCCAGCCATTCGTATTGAAACCGGCAGACACCGATAGCTGGTGCCTGAACGAATCTTCCATTCCCCATTGCCGGATCTTATTCCGCCAGTCTTTCAGAGAGAACCTGTCCTTATGCTTTCCAGGGCTGCTTCCCATGTTCCATACCGAAACCTGCCCGGTACATTCCGGGATGATGAAGAACAATGCTGCGAACAGGAAGAAGGTCGTGGCCTGCTTGTAGAAGCACATATGCAGATATGGGTAGGTTTCGCACCGAAGGTAAAAAATGTACGTGAAATAAATATACTTGGTTATTTTTGTCTTTATCCGCTGCTTAAATCATTGATCCCTTTGAAGTTATTTGTATTGCTGCTGTTATGTACATACCTGCTCCCGTCTGCCGTCCGGGGACAGGAGGATGTGCAGCCCAACAGGATACAGTACCATCAGCGCAGCTGGAAAGAATATGTAACAGGAGAAGATTTTACCTTGTTTTACCCGGAGGGATACCGGCAGCCCGCAGCAGCCCTGTATACTTACCTTGTGGCTGCAAAGAAGAATTTCCAGGATAGTTTTTATGTCCCTTTTCCTGATAAGGTGCACCTATTCCTGTACCCTTCTCTCCGGGAATCGGACGAATCCAATATCGGGATCGGAACGGATGAAAGGAGATCTGATTTTTCCATTGTCAGCAGCAACAATAACAGGATCGTACTTTCGTATGACGGGAATACGGCAGAGCTG
Source organism: Taibaiella sp. (assembly GCA_019739295.1). The sequence goes on along the minus strand of JAHHDV010000015.1, from coordinate 17,875 downwards.
ATCTCCCGGCTGAAGCGATCCCTGGTCCTGCTTTCCATCAATAACCTCACCGGGAGGAATAATTTGAAAAGCAAATTCATAGAAGACCGGGACGATTGGTTCTGGAGGGGAAGTGCCGCATTGACAGTGGATGGATGGACAGCGGGAGACGAGACCCGGTTGGAGCGGATGTTCACAGCAGATAGCCCGCACTGGCAGCAGGTGCTGGCATCGGACAGTATCATGGCAGGAAAATCCTTTGCCTATTTCCTGAAGCAGCGTTACCGGTATGATGTGATCCGGCAGCTGTATCACTTCATGCTGCGCCGCAAAAGCCTGGAAAAAGCGGTAAGGCAGGTGCTCAGAAAGGACCTGCGGGATCTGGAAACAGAATACATCCTTTTTTACAGCGGTCGCTTTGCCCCAGAACCACCGGCAGAAGAAAGTACCGGTGATCATCCGTCGGGCGATCACCGCTGCGGAGTCCTTGTCCGGGGATCCGTACAGGTGGTAAAGGAGTGGAACAGGAGCGGCACAGCCATCGATGTGTACCTGGAAACAGCTTCGCTTTCCGGGCCTCTGAAAAGAAAAAAAACTGCTGCGTATTCCGGGTATATATAATGAAGAGGAAAGGAGCTGTCCTGATCAGCCTTTGGTAAAGGTAGCCGGCCAGACCGGGAGTATTTTTATCATTTTCCCATGGAAAGGAACATTGATCCTCGAGAAGTACAATAACACGGGAACCAAGGTATACCGCAACAGCCTGAAGGGTATGGACGGCATTGCCGGTTTTGAGATCATCACGGAAGATGAGCTCTGGCTTTCCGCCCATAAGAACGGGGTCAGCGATATGGTCAGTTTCAGGCTTTCGTCAGGAAAGGTCCAGCCGGTGACAGATGATCCTTATGACCAGGGAGCCTTTGAGGTAGTACAGGATTCCCTGCTGGTGTTCCGGTCCGGATATCCGCTTACCGTATCCGGCAGGGATACATTCGAACGACCTTACGGGCTATATGCTTCGCCCGTTCTTCAGGAGCGCAGGGGATACCGTGCGGGTGATGACCCGGTTCTGCTGGTTGCCGATAGCATGTGGCTGAAAGCGGATGTAACGGGCATCACCCCCGAGGGGGCACTGGTGATCGCCCATACCGGCTCCGGCAGCCTGCAAAAGGACACTTTCCGGCTGGAGGCCCTGGACGGCAGGTTATCGCTGAAAGAGGGAACCAGCGTACGGAAAACGGAATTCCTGAGGGAAAGAAAATACAGGGACAGCCTGGGAAAGGCGATCAGGGAGGCAGACAAGGATTACAAAAATGAATTTGGCAATATATTCGGTACGAACCTGGGGCAGCAGGATACTGCAAGGGAAGTATTCCTGCCTGGAAAGGAAGAAAATTACCGGATCCGGCTGTATAAAGCCTATTTTAATGCCGGTATCAACAATGCTTACTTCATCAATAAGTACCAGCCTTACAAGGCTTACGGGGGAACATACAAGGTCCCTGAGCTGGGCGCGATGTTCACAGGAGGGGTAGCGGACATCTTCGAAGACCATCACCTGAACTTCGGGTTCAGGCTGCCCGTAGGGAACAATGGCAGCGACTTCTATACCCTGTACCGGAACCTTACCCGCAGGACGGATTGGGAGCTGATGTATTTCAGGAAGGTAGAGCAGACATCACTGGACAGGGATGCCTACTGGACAGACGAAAGAGGGATGCCTTATCCTACTTCTGTCAGGATCAGGACGGATTACCTGGGATTGGGCTTCCATTACCCGCTGAACCTGCACTGGCGATTATCCGCCAACCTCGCCATACGGAAGGATAAGCTCATCTTCCTGTCTACGGATCGCTACAGCCTTCCTTTTGCGCCGGTGCATGAGCTCTGGAATATCAATTCACTAAAGCTGAAAGGCGCTCAAGTCCGTTATTCCGCCCCGCTGACGAGGACGGGATGGTCCCTGGAAGCGAGTGCAGACGGGATGGTCTCCGGTATGAGAAAGGAATCATCGATAGTATATGCCCTGCAGCTTGATGCGCAGCATTACCTGAAGCTGTCCGAAGCTGTCCGGGTGGAGACCGCATTCAGGGCGGGATTCAGCAGGGGCAGGAACGGGATGGTCCTGTACAATTTCGGTGGCGTCAACGGCAACCTGGCACCCCTCCGGGATGAAGACAGGATATTCCCGCAGGATGCACCTTATATCATGCAGACGCTGGTCACGCCGTTCCGCGGCTATCCCCAGAACAGTATGTACGGCAGCGCATATACCTTACTGAACCTGGATATATATGTTCCTTTATTCCGGACGCTCATCCCGGTCCATACGGGCTTTTCCTTTATACGGAACTTCCAGCTGGGTGTATGGTCGGATGCCGCCCATACCTGGAGGCAGGAGCACGTCCTTTCTCCCGCTCCCGATTTTCTGTACAGCTATGGTCTGTCTGCCCGGACTATTCTGGCCGGGTATCCGATACGGATCGACATGGCCCTTGGCCGGGGGCAGCCGGTATGGTACCTTTCGCTGGATCTCCCGGCACAATAGCTAAACTACCCGGTCCCCCCATCAATTCCGGATTATCCCTTTTATATTTATTACTATACTTACCTTTGCAACCCGAAATCCAAAAAGAACCATTAGATCCCTGTACATTCTGATTTTATGGAACAGCTTTTATCTTATATAAAAGATTAATTAGACAGGAGGATTTTGAAGCCTAAATCTATCAGGTAACGATGCCTTGCCTGCTTTTGTATGTTTTTGGTAAAAAAAATAAAATGAATAAACAATATAACGCACTCAATATGACACGTTTTTGTCTTTGCATATGCCTGCTTGTATCGGTTTGGGTTTTTGCGGCTGAACGCGCTTCCGGTCAGAGGGACATGACCGGAATCCTGAGGTATACCAATCCGGATGATTACCATTCCAGCCCCATGAACATCAAGTCGCCTACTGCAGCTGCCATGGAGCGGAGGTCAGCATACAATATAGACCTGTATACTGGAGCATTGTCCCTGCAGCTTCCCTTATTGAGCACATCCCATGCCAGTATCCAGGTTCCTGTTACTTTATCTTATTCAGGAAGCGGCATAAAGGTAGATGAATATTCCGGCTGGGTCGGGTTAGGATGGAGTTTACAGGCCGGAGGCGTGATCTCCCGGAAAACCAATGATATGGCTGATGAATATTACAACAGAAGCGTCTATTTGCCTACGGGAACCGCAGGCAAGGATGCGGGGTATTATTTTACAGGACGAACCCTGGACAGGACGGATTGGAGCAGTACTGCCTACTTAAGGTCAAAACTATCCAGTGTCAGTTTGAACGATTCGATGGTAGATATGGAACCCGATGAATTCGTATTTTCTTTCGGAGGGTATTCCGGAAGCTTTTACAGGTCGGAGACAGGAGAATGGAAAGTGAAAAGCAAGCAGAACATCACCCTGGAGATTGAAGAAGTGCTGGATAATTCGGGTAATTTCAAGCTATGGTACAGGTTCCACCCGTTTAATGATAACGATGATCCCTGGACATCTTCATCGCTATTTGAAAGGGTCGCCAGCCTGTTCACGCGATTCACGATTACGACTCCAGATGGGTTCAGGTATATTTTCGGTGGAGATACCACCGCGATCGAGTTCTCAAGAGGGATGATCGATATCAGCAATATCCATACGATGGACAAAAAGGAAAATTATATTACAGCCAATGCCTGGTACCTGACAAAGATCATATCCCCCCAGAACGACACGGTGAGTTTCGAGTACAAGCCGGCCAGGGCGCTCTTTAAAAAGTTCATTACCAGGATTCCCCAGGTTTACGATGAAAGAGTCGGTTTTTCATCCTCCCATTATGCATTATCAGGAATAACGATCAACCAGGTTTTTCTTAGAGCCATACATACACCGACGACAAGGATCGACTTCTATGTCAATAATTCCACGGAGCTTCCTTTATCCGCGGCGACCTGGGTTGATCCTCCGCCTGTCTATTCGTCTCCGGACAGGTATTTAAAGGACCAGCTATGCCTGCACTGGAATGACCTGAGGTACGAGGAGGATTATATCGAGTTCCCGAACAATATGCGGAAGCTGGATTCCATCAAGGTATATGAGAAGCAGACAGGTAAGTATACCAATGGCATAAAGCTTTATTACAAACAGAACACCACGCAGAGGAAGACGCTGGATTCGGTCCTGTTCTATGATTTTGAACATGCGGTCAAAGGGGAACTGTACAAGTTCGAGTACAATAACATCAGTCTTTTCCCTCCCTACGAATCGCCGGGGTAAGGACCATTGGGGCTTCCTGAACGATCCTTCGCTGACCAATATCGTGACCCAGTTCGCCGCTTCAACGAAAGAGCCGCATTTCACTTATTGTTACTGCAGGCCTGTTAAGTAAGATCCACTACCCTTCCGGTGGTTATTCGGCATTCGAATTTGAACCGGCATTCTACCGGGATTATATCAAAATAGATCCGAATGCATCCACTCCGGTCTCCCTGCAATCCTACGGCTCGGAAAAATATGCCGGGGTCCGCATCAAGTCGGTCAAAGATTACCCCTTATACGGCAGTGACCCGCTGACGACTTCCTACTTTTACAGAAAGAACCACATCACCGGAGGGACCTACAGCAGCGGTGTGCTGGGGATGCTGCCCAATTATGCAGACCTGGTTACATATGTGAATGTCGATGATAGTTCGGGCGTGTGCGGGGGCGTTTTTGCAGCCTCTAATACCTACAATGAAGCAGGAGAATGGCTGCAGCAGTACAAAGGAGGCATTGTCAATTATTCAGAAGTAGCGGTACAGCACCCTGACGGGAGTACAACGGTAACCTATTTCAGCAACCACGACCAGGCGGAATACAGAGATGAGATGCACACCAATTACGCAGCCTTTCCCGCAACCGCTATAGCTTATGTATCTGTAAATAATAATTTCCGGATTACCTCCAATGACCTGGAGCGGGGTAATGTACTCCGCGAGACGCTGTACAATTCCGCCAACCAGAAGGTAAAGGAGACAAGGTACCAGTACCTCAACGATCTTTCCCGAAAGAATAATTTTGTGAAAGCAGCAGCGATTAAGAGGTTGTTCACCCTGCCTTCTTACTCCTGTGGATCGACCTGGGGAACTATGGGCGGCCCCAGGGCCTGGGCATATAAGATCTATACCTACCAGAACCCGTTATCCTCCATCCGGGAGGCCAATTACCTGGACGGGGACAGCCTGGTTACCGTCAGGAACTTCACGTTCGATGCTTATGGGAACCTGGTGAAGGAAACTTCGATGGGCAGCGATGGCAAGGAATACATCAATAACTATAAATACAATATCCATCCTGATTATTCCGGTACTGCAACTACTCCGGAAGCCCAGGGGATCAAAAAGCTGTTCAGCACTTATAAGATCAAGAACCAGCTGATCGAGCAGAACCTGATCCTCCGGGATTTTGGCCTTTCCGTTTATAAGGTCCTGGGTGCGAAGCTATATACCTATTCCAACACCAATCCTCCCAGGCTGGATAAGGTCAGGGCTTTCGAACTGGCCTCGCCGATGAGCCTGGGGGCAGGCATCACCATATACCCGATGTCCAGGTTCCTGTCCGGTGCATTGAGCTACCACGCCAGTTTTAAAGTCCAGAGCGAATACGTCGACTATTCAAAGCTGGGGATGCCGAGGACCATCAGGAACGGGAATGAAAATACCACCATCACACTGGACAACAAAGGCCGCCATGCGGTGTCGGTAACCAAAAATGCAGCCCATACGGAAGTCGCCTATGCCAACTTCGAAGGCGCTTACCTCAGTGATCCCGCTGATGAGAACAAAGGCAACTGGATGTTTGACCTGTCTATGCTGTCCACGGACCCCCCTTGCACCGATGGGCCCCAAAATGCTATATACTCCGGAGCACTACGGGTACGGGAGGAGGCATCGTCAGCTCCATGAGGACGGTGAATACCCTGGCCAGCGGCAAAAAGTATTTTATCTCCTTCTGGGTCAAAGAGCCCACATCCGCGTCCCCGCTGCCGATACTGACGACCCCGAGCGCATCCTTTGCGGCGCCTGAGCTGATCAAGACCGTGAACGGATGGAGCTATTATGAAGGTACCCTGACGGGGAACGGCCAGCAGCTGACCATATCCATACCTTACAGCACGACCGGCAGCCCGATGTCCCGCCAGAACTTCATTGATGAGGTAAGGCTATACCCGGTCACCGGCGCCATGAGCAGCTTTGTCAGGGACCCGCTTACCGGCATGGTCAGGATGGTCTGCGACGAAAGCAGCAATATCCGCAGGTACGAAGCGGACGGGTTCAGGAGGCTCATCACCGTAAGGGATGAGCTGGATTATATAGAAGAAGTCATTGAATACAAATTCCAGGCAACCAATTAAAAAAAAATGATGATGAGATCAAAGTTCCAAAGCAGGTATTGTCTTTTTAGTCTGATCGGGATGTTCTGGTTCAGCACGGAAGGGTTCAGTCAGGGCGCTTCCGGCAATATTCCCGTCATAACTACATCTTTCCCACCCCTGTCTCCTTATACGGACCTGTTCGAATTGCCCTCGACCACCAAGGTGAATTACGTCAGGTCGAGCCGGTACAATAAGCCCTCCACCACCTTTACGCCTGCATATAATGATGTCTCGACCGAATATTACGACGGGATCAGCAGGCCGGTCCAGCAGGTCCGGAAACACAGCGGTATCAACGACGATGACCGGTATGATGTGGTCACGCCCATAACGTATGATGCCTACGGGAAGCGGAGCAAGCAGTACCTGCCCTTCGCAAGGGAGGTTGTGACCGGATCCCAGGCGGGAAGAATGGTCCGCGACCTGAGGACCGCTTATACGGAAGCCTACCCGCTGTCATCGGGGAGACCACCCTTACTCCAGACAGGATATCGAAAGGTCACCCCTGAACAGGGTCACGAAGGATATGGGCGCAGGGTTCAGCTGGGCGGGGAGCAACCGGGGGCGTAAGCTATACCTATAGTGTCAATAAGAAAATGATCAACAGCGGGAAGGAGTACAAAGGCATCTATCCCCGCTTCGAGATCGCGTCCACAGCTACTGCGCTGCCGGTATACAAGGGAGATTATGCCTACGGCGAGCTCTTCAGGACCCTCACGGTAGACGAGGACAACAAGTGGACCGAGGAGTTCGCGGACAAAGCCGGAAGGGTTGTATTCAGCCGGGTGGCGAAGTCGACCACCGGGGGTGATCAACTGGGCCAGCCCCCTGGTATATGAATACACGATCTATATCTATGACGAGCTGGGCAGGCTCCGCTTCGTGATCCCGCCCAAGGCTGCCGTTCCCACGTTTACAGTCTTCCACCACTACCGTGATCACCTATACCTGGTCGGTGGATGCCACGGCGGCGGACAACCTCTGCTACCAGTACTTTTATGATGAACGCGGGAGGATGGTGGAGAAGAAGGTTCCCGGCAAGGCCCGGGAGCTGATGGTGTACGATAAGCGGGACCGGATGGTACTCAGCAAGGACGGGAACCTGGCTTCCGGGGAGTGGCTGTATACCTTCTATGACGGGCTGAATCGGCCGTCCTGGCAGGGAAAGCTGACGGGGGAATCCTCGTCGCGTACGACCATCCAGACCTCGGTGAACGCGACGGGCAGCACTACCGCCACGCAGTGGCTGCACTATGTCCGCAATTACAGCCTGGACAATCCGTACCCGGTATCGACGGTGACCAATACGGTACCTTTCATCTACCATTATTATGACGATTATACCCGTACGGAGTCTTCGCTCGGCTTTGATGCGGACCCTTTCGGTACGGGAACCCTGCCGGTCACGGTCCAGCTGCGGCCGAGAGGTTTCAACAACCGCTTCCGCCCTACCGGCTCCAAGATAGCGGTCTTCAAGCCATCGGGCACTACCGGTGTTCCCGACTGGCTGTATACGACCACCTACTATGATACCAAGGGGCGGATCCTCCAGAGCCGGTCCACCAACATAGCCGGTGGCAAGGAAACCTCCTCAACTATCTATTATTTTAACGGTATGCCATGGAAGACCATCAACCAGCATACCCATCCCGGCGCGCTGGCCCAGGACGGCGCTACGGATGTGCTGACCGAGATCACCATCGAGGACAAGTACACCCGGGATATAGCCCTTACCGGCGGGGACGGGGCAGTGAGCCAGCATACCCGCAGGTTCAACGGGGGGATGGAATACGATTATGCCCGGCATTCGTACAACCAGTTCGGGCAGCCGGTCCTCAGCGTATTCCCGCCTTTCAATGCCAGCTACAGCTACAACCGGCGGGGCTGGCTGACCTCTATCACCTACCAGGAGCCTACTTACGCAGGCCCCAGCGAGCATTTCTTCAGCGAGCGCCTGTATTATGACCGGGGCTTTAATACCCAGTATTACAACGGCAATATCGCAGGCATCACCTGGACGAACTACCATGACGGCACGGCCTTGTATTACAAGGATCATGCCTATGGCTATACCTATGATAACTTCAACCGGCTGACCCATGCGGAGTACCGCTACAATACCGTGACCGGCGGCACCCCTTCCTGGGTCAAGACCGCCCTGGACTATACCGTATCCGACATCAGCTATGATGCCAACGGCAACCTCCTGACCATGAAGCAGCGGGGCGTGACCCCCGGCGGCACCATCGATATGGACCAGCTCAGCTATACCTATACGGCCAAGAGCAATAAGCTGGTGAAGGTAGAAGACGCGGTAGCCCCTTCGGCGACCCCGATGCTTCCCGATTTCAAGAACAATGCATCACTGACGACGGAGTATACCTATGATGCCAATGGCAACCTCAAGACCGATGCCAATAAAGGCATCAGCAATATCAGCTACAGCCTGCACAACAAGCCCACCCTGGTGGAAGTGACGGGCGAGGGCAGCATCAGCTATATCTATGATGCCCTGGGTACCAGGCTGCGCAAGACGGTCAGCCCGGCATCCGGCCCGGTGGTGGACCTATGACTATATGTCCGACTTCGTATACAAGGACAAGCGGCTGGAATATATCCATACCCCGGACGGGAGGATGCAGCCGAGGGTGAACGAGGCCGGGAATACAGGCTTCGTATATGACTTCTATACGAAGGACCACCTGGGCAATATCCGCTCCACGATCACGGCGGAGCCGATGAGCCTGGAGTACCTGGCCAGCCACGAGATCGCGGCAGCCTATATCGAGAACCTGTTCTTTGACAACATCCCCCCGGTACGGGCGCCCATACCCGGCGGCACCGGGGATGAGTACGCGGTCCGGCTCAATGCTTCGGACACGGCCCGCCGTACGGGTACCTCCATCATGCTCCGGGTGATGCCGGGCGACCGCTTCGATATCAGCGTTGAAAGCGCTCAGCGAGGACAGCATTCCCAACCAGGGAGTTCTCCCCGCATCCGATATGCTGCAGTCGCTGCTGACTACCCTGATGGGCGGCAGCACCTATGCAGGGGTGCCGCTCTCCGAGCTGCCGCAGAACCTGCAGCTGGTGCAGAACGTACTGAGCCGGCCGGGATTGGCCAGTGCCCTCCAGAGCTTGTATGACGGTGTGGACCGTACCTTCCGGCGCCCCGAAAGCTTACCTGACCTACCTGTTCTTCAACCAGCAGCTGCAGCTGGACCCGAATGTGAGCGGTGCAGTGCCGCTGGGTACACTGGGTACATGGCACTGATTTATCCCCCGGGGATATCCTGATCCCGTTCCCGGGTTACCTGCTGGTATTCGTCAATACGGGCAGCCCCGGGCGGGACGTTTGGTTCGATGACCTGCATGTGGGCCACTATTACGGGCAGGTGCTGGAGGAGAACCATTACTATCCTTTCGGGCTGACGCTGACCGAGACCGGGGCGGGTGCCAAGCAGAATCCTTATAAATACCAGGGCATAGAGCTGGAAAGACATTTTGGTCTGGAGACCTATGAGACTTTTTACCGGGGACTGGATCCCCAGTTGGGGCGCTTCAACAGCATAGATCCAAAGGCAGAGAAACATTATTCTGTAACTCCTTATTCGAGTATGGATAACAATCCCGTGATTAATATTGATCCTTTAGGAGATGATTGGTTTGTAAACTCTACTAACGGAGATGTGATATTTGTAAGGGGATATTCAAAAATAGATCAAAATACACTTGACAAATTCAATTATGGCGGACACGATGTTAATGAATATGAAAGGTTTGGGCCGGATAATATGTTTGGAGATAAGGTAATAGTCAATAATTATGGAGATGATGTATTAAAAGCCGATTTTGTGGTGATAGAAGATCCTGTAAACTTTATGAAAAGCCGAGGATATGGGTCGGCGGAAAAAAGTAAAAATTGAAGAAAAAGTATACACTTCCGGAGGCTCCATGGGGCCATGGAGAAAATATAACGCAAACCCATGGTGACTTAATACAAATAGGCAAAGCAAAAATAACTTATGCCAAGCCACAAGACATGAATAAAAAAAAGTAATTTAGAACAAAAAACGACAGAAGGACGTTATAGTAAGTGTGAAAACAGCGAAATATAACCTTACCAAACCTAAAGGGCAGGATAATCGAAAAACAGCGCACTTCCATGAAAAATAAGAAAAATAATGTATCTCAGCAAGATGCAGGATTAGTAAAAGAGGCTATTGATTTTTTTTAAACAAGTATTTAAAAGAAAGTAATTGAAATGAGAAAAATACTATGTTCGACAGTTGTATTATTTATTATTGTGTTTTAGCAGTTGTAATGCCCAAGACCCCCAAAAAAGACAAATGCAAATTGAATATGAAGAAGCAAAAATAGGTTTCGATTCTGTTCTTACGTCACATTTCCCGATAAATTTTATTGCCTTTAGACTCAACGGAATTAATAAGAAGAGAAAGGGTAGAGTTCAACGATATTAGTATATTCCTATACCAATATTATCTTTCTGATAGCCAAGTCGATTCTATATCGACCTCTATTAGTAATTATAACCCAATTGCAGAATATAAATCTTTTGATACATGCTTGTTAATAGTTAATCGATTTGAGACTAAAGAGATGTATGAACATGATGTTGCTCCTGAAAATTACAGATAGTTCCTTAATAAACAGGGAGTGTTATTCAGGGTTTTCTGCCGGTACCTAATTTTATCGATGGAGGAGGAAAAAATGAAACAAATTGTGGTTTGGATAGTTCATTTACCATTTATGTTTTAGAGGCAAAACAGGAGAAACCATTTCCCCAATATGATTTAAAGCCTTTTAATCAAATGCCTTCAAAATGGTCTAACGGCTATTCCCGGGGAATTGCAATAAGTAAGGAGAATAAAATAGTTATTTATTGGAGTATAGTTTGGTAGTCAGATGCCGGAGGAGAACCACTACTATCCTTTCGGGCTGACGCTGACCGAGCCAGGGGCCGGCGCGAAGGAGAATCCTTATAAATACAGTGGGAAAGAATTGGAAAAGTCTTTCGGCATAGAGAGTTACGATTTCGGAGCGAGACGTCATGATCCACAAACAGGTCGTTGGAATGGTATCGATGAGCTTAGTGAAAAATTTTATTCAATAAGTCCTTATGTGTATTGTACAAACAATCCTATTAATATTATTGATAAAGATGGAAGAGACACATTTAATTTTAATTCGGAAAATACTTATTCGGATCAGACCAAGGACATGGTCGTCTATCCAACAAGTAAACCCACTCATACTCTAAAGGATGGACAAGTGTACTTTGAGGATTCTCCTGAAGCCCTAAGTCTTCAAGAGACGCTTTTTATATGGCTCCCATTATTGGGGCGGCAAATATATTGGTAGGTTCTCTTTCTGGAGAGAGCTTGTTGGGGAACGAAATAACTTCTCCTGAAAGTGCTTTGGAACTGATGAGTCCTACTGTAATAGCTATGTAAGTACCCCTTAATTCAGAAACCGGCTATTTCTTTCTTCAGTGGGAGTCCGATGATTTAATCGAGATTAAATGCAAAAGTGCAGCGTTAATAATGATATAAGTTGAAAGAGATATGTGTAAAGGTTCGTAATACCAGCTAAGGCTGTTTCTGTCCCCTGGGGGTTCGGAAGAAAAGCCATAAATGCCACTGAATCTCCACCAGGAAAAGCAATATCCCTTGACATTTCGATAACATCCTTTATATTTGGACATTATTTTCTTTCCCCGACGTCAACCTTATCCCGCTTTATGAAAGGACTTCTGAAACTTGTTTTCTGGCTTTTACCGATCGCCTGGAGTATAAGTTCGGCTGCACAGCAGGACTATGACCGGGAGCAGTATGCCGCCTACCTGGAGCAGGAGGTCACGGAGCTGGAGCGGCTGTACGAAAAGGAAGCAAAATACCTGAAGCGCTTTCTGAAGAAACAGCAGGAGGATTCGGCCTCCGCCGATTCTTTGCAGCACAGGGAATCCGTTGCCGAGAGCGGTAAGGTAGACAGCCTGAAGAAGATCAGGGCATACCTGAGCAGGTTGGATTCTGCCACCAATGAGCTCCCGGCGGGGCTTTCGGCTTACAGGGACAGGATAGAGCGCCTGGAAAAGCTCGCCGGACAGAACGCCTCCCTCCGGGGCGGTATTGAATCCCGACTGGAGAAGCTCCGCTCATCAGGGGACATCGGCGCTTACCATCACCTGCTGAAGCAGTATGCCATCCTCAACAGCCGCATGGATTTCTGGAAGCAGAAGATCCGGGAACCGGATGAGGCCGAGCAGGAATTGCTGGCTTACCTGCAGGGAGATGCTTCCTGGAACAGCCTGTTTAAAAAAGAACGGCAGGAAGGGCTACGTTCTTCCGGCGATATGCAGGGGATGAGCATAGAGGAACTGGAGAGGATGGGCTTCCAGACCAAGCGGATGGTCCGGCAGGAGCTGGAGTCCCGCTTCGGGACGGAACAAATGGGCCAGATGGAAGAAGCGATGATGCAGCAGCTTACGGAATTTACAAAACCTGTAGAAGGTTTCAAGACCCAGTATGAGCAACTGAAAGCTTCGAAGGATGCGCTTCAGCACGACCTGTCTTCGGGCAGGGAAGCGCTGGGATCGGTTACGGAAAGCCTGCGTCGTCCATCTTCGCTTTTTAAAAATAAAATGAGGGGTATTCCTTTCCGGTTCCGCCTGGAGCCACTCTACAGCCTGCGGACATCGCGGCCGGGCCCGGACGGTAAGCCCGCTCTGCTGAGCGGATCGGCGGCTCTGCTGTTCCGGCAGACCGAAAGGTTCAGCCTGGGCGCAGGGCTTGCCCTGGATATCGGCCTGGGTACAGGCTGGCGGGATATCCGGATCTCCTACCAGGGCCTGGCCCTGCAGGGCATTACTGACTATAAACTGGGATATGGGTTCAGCTTCCAGGCTGTATATGAGCGCAGGTTCGGCGTGATGGGTGAACAAAGCGGAACGGGCATAGGAGAAAACCATATTGCTGAATATTTCCGGTCAGGCAGTCATGCCTTATATGCAGGATGCTTCAAACGGTACCGGGTCAGCAGCTCCTACAACGGTACCCTCTTCATAGGATATGATTTCCTGTGGAGACAGCAGGGAAACCTGTCCCCGCTCGTGGTCAAATTCGGCTTCAGTAAATAGCGTCTTCATGTTCTCTTTTAATGATGAACGGATTCCGGGAATAACAAAAAATTCAGTTTAGGTAGAGGGAAATACTGGTTGATGACCTCAGGGATAGCTTATCCTGTTCGGGAGCCTATTTATTGAGTATAATCTCTGACAGCATTCGCAGTAATAAGTCCTTCGCTTTGTCTTACCCAGGTAGTTCTTTAGCAAAGGAAGATCGCAACGGGTACAGACTTTGCGGGTATGTGCCAGCCAATGCCGGCTGAGTGTATCCTGTTTCTTCCAGCGCAGGAAATCGAAGGCATAAATTCTTGTCTCCTTCACAAGTTCCGAAAGCTTTCCGGTAGGGGTTGAGGCGATCGTATTCAGCGGGTGTAATTTTATACGGTACAATACCTCGTTTTTAATGATATTACCGGAGCCTGCAAAAATATGCTGGTCTAAGAGGGCATCACACAATAAAGTGCCGGGGGATGCTTTCAGCTTTTTGAAAGCTGCTTTTGCATCCCAGGAATCGCTCATAATATCAGAAGACCATTCGTATACTTCGTCCAGGTCTCCTTCAATGATGTTAAGGGAACAGGTGTAGAAATTCATGTATCCGTTATCGAATTCCATACGGATTCTGGGTATGGTATCCTTATCTTCATTAATCCGGTAAGTACCGAATAACATTAAATGGATCCTTATTGTAAAACCTTCAAAGCAAATCAGGAAATGCTTGCCCCATGTCCTGAAGGCCAGCACTTTTTTGCCGGCAGCCCGTTGTATGTCTTCTTTGCTGTTTCCCGGATACGGAGCGGACTGTTTTTCCCGCAAACTGCTGTGCCTCTTCTTTGAGGATAACTATGGATGGACCTTCTGGCATATCCCGTAATTTGAAAAAATCAATGTTTACATCTTACTATGATATCCCGATACCTGGTTAAATAAGCCCGGATACCTATAAGATATGATCAAAGTTAAACTTAAAAAAATGCTTTTACATTGCGCACATTTTGAATTATTTTTACGAATATGAACAGGACAACATTTCAACAGGGCCTGCAGGAGCACCTGGATAGCATAAGGAGGATGTGTGAGACCCGCAATGAAACAATAGCAGTGGCAGAAAGCGTAACGGCCGGCTGTATACAACATCTTTTAAGTACCGCGGAGGCCGCACAGCAATTCTTCCAGGGTGGTATCACGGTCTATAACTGTAGCCAGAAAGCCATTCACCTGGGTGTGGACCCGGTATTTGCCGACAGCTGTAATGGGGTGGACCCTTCCATTGCCAGGCAAATGGCATCCGCCGTCTGTACACTATTCCGATCACAGGTAGGAGTAGGCATTACAGGTTACGCCACCAGGATGCCCGAGGAAGGCATCAACGACTTATACGCATATATGGCGATTGTCGGGAACGGCAGGCTGCTGCATGAAGAAAAACTACAAACGACATATGAAGGGATGGCTGCTCAATGGGACTATGCAGAAAGAACGGTTCAGCGGCTTGGGAAATTGCTTTCTTAACGGTATACAAGGATGAAACGGAAATATTCATTTATTCAAAGGAACGGGTTGAGTATCGTTTTGCTCCTGCTCATGGTGGTTTGCCTGGCCGGGCAGATCCTGACAGGCTATCATGAAAAGAACAACGAGCTGGCGGAAGAAGGCATGGCTGCGCTTACAATGGCACAATACCTGACCAGCGGGCATTTCCTGCAGGCTACTTTTGAAAACTGGGAAAGCGAGTTTTTACAGATGGCCTTGTATGTGCTGCTCACTGTTAAGCTTTTCCAGGTAGGCTCTTCGGAATCAAAAGATCCGGGCAAAACGGAAGAAGTGGACCGGGACCCGAAACCGCGGGCGGATGCCCCGTGGCCGGTACGCAGAGGCGGCATCTGGTTAAAATTATATAGCTGTTCCCTGACCCTTGCATTTGTTGCCCTGTTCCTGCTGTCCTTTATCCTTCATTTTGCCGGAAGCCTGAAGAATAACAATGAAGAACTGGTATCCAAGGGCTTACCACCTGAATCATGGGAGGTATACATCGGCTCATCCCGTTTTTGGTTCGAATCCTTCCAGAACTGGCAAAGTGAATTCCTTGCAGTGGCATCCATTGTCATCCTATCCATATGGTTACGGCAAAAAGGGTCACCTGAATCAAAGCCCGTAGATGCACCCTATCATGAAACAGGATCATGACAGGTCTTTATCTTAAAATACAGGTTATGTGCGCTCTTCATGGTTTCCATGTATAGCCTTACTTTTTTGCCCGGATAAGCTCCTGCATTTGCCTGCCATTCTTGATCGCCGCACCTCCCCATGTATTGTTGAAATAAATAAACGCTTTATGGTGCCCTTCCCCTATTTCCTGGAGCATAAGCTCTAATGTTTCTTCCCTGTATGCCGATTTGTACAGAACCGGTTTGCCATGAAAGCGGTAATAGATGATTTTGTTATTGACAACAGCGGTGTCCGGTAAATCTCCGGGATAGCTCTGCCCGCAAAAGATGATCTCGTGCTGCTGCAGTATATCAAAGATCTCCCGGCGCCACCAGCTTTCGTGTCGGAATTCTACAACAGGATGCAGCATGCTATGACCCAGATGATCACAGATAGCCTGTAGCCGTTCGGGTGTAAAGGAATACGAGGGTGGCATCTGGAAGAGTATACAGCCCAGCTTCTCCTTCAGTCCGGTGGATACCATGTCAAGAAAAGCCCTGATCTCGTTCCTGTCTACATTGAACTGTTTTAAATGGCTAAAGGTACGCGGGGCTTTCAGAGAAAAAAGGAACCCTTCAGGACTTTCTTCATACCATCTGCGCAGGGAAGCCGGGGAAGGCAGGCGGTAGAAGCTTGAATTGATTTCAATGGTATTGAAGTGCCTGCAATAGAATTGAAACCAGTCTTTTGCGGCCAGACCTGCAGGATAGAAAATTTCTTTCCACTCTTTATAATAATATCCGGAGCACCCTGTATAATAGGTCATCTGCCCTAGTTTGGGTTACCTGCCTGCTCCGTACGCTCCACGGTGATTTTGCAGTCCGTAAGCAGCGCTGCAGCTGCACCGACCGCTGCGAATACAGGTGCCAGCAATACGCCCACCACACCAATGCTTACAGGAAAAACTCATGATTTCTGATCCGGTCCTGTCTGAAATGATGATCTTCCGTACATTACCTTCGGCAATGATCTCCCGGATTTTTTCCAGCAGCTCTTCGCCCTTCACGAAAAAGTATTCTTTATTCATAGATACAGCAATTGTATGATCCATAAAGATAAGGATTTAAAGTAAGCCGGCAATGCATCAAAAAGAAGAAAGCATCCTTCCGATCACTTCATTCCGGGGTATTGACCACAGGACTTTGGTAAGTGATATGCTGCTGGCTCGCGTTACATTGTTCAATAGCTAAAATTAGCATGGTTTTCCACGAAGCGCAAGTGTTGTTTTTGAGAAGGAGATACAGATGTAAAAAAGAAAAACCTGCAAATGGATTCATTGCAGGTTTTTACATTTTTCGCGCTTTCGCTGCGGTGAGGGCGGGATTCGAACCCGCGGTACAGTTTGACCCGTACGCCAGTTTAGCAAACTAGTGGTTTCAGCCGCTCACCCACCTCACCGGCACTATTTTGCACTTAACCTCTGGTCTGGCTTAATTTCCAAAGGACTGCAAATGTAATGAATTAAATCAATTTGCAAAAAATAAATTTCTTACTTTACGAAGCCCGGACCCGGCTTAAATAGATGCCAGCTTCACCTTGTGCTGGATCTCCAGGAACTTCTCTTTGTAATCCTCGTCTACATCCAGCAGGCTTTCTACTTTCTGGCAGGAATGGATGACGGTAGTATGATCCTTTCCGGAGAAATGATTCCCGATGGCTTTGAGCGTAGAGTTGGTATAGGTCTTGGCCAGGTACATCGTGATCTGCCTGGCTTCTACGATCTTCTGCTTTCTCGAAGTGGTCAGCAGCTCCTCATACCCGATATTGTAGAACTGGCATACCATCTTCTGTATATCTTCTATGCTCAATTCTTTCGAACTGGTCTTCACATAATTCTTCACTACCTGCTTAGCCAGCTCCAGGTCTATATCTTTCTGATTGAGCGTGGCCTGGGCAAACAGGGAGATAATCGCTCCTTCCAGGTCCCTCAGGTTCTCCTGAATGTTGAAAGCGATGTATTCCACCACTTCATCAGCGACCTCCAGGCCTTCGTTTTTCATCATCATCATCAGGATCTCTTTCCGGGTCTGGTAGTCAGGAGCATCGATCTCTGCAGTCAGCCCCCACCGGAACCTGGTGATCAGCCTTTCGTTAAGGCCTTCGAGCTT
>JAHHDV010000014.1 GCA_019739295.1 Taibaiella sp. | reverse complement strand
AAGAAGAAGTCCTGGAGAAGATCCGGGAGCTTTCCAAATCTCAGAAAATCATCATCGGTGACCCGGACCGGTTTGATGTAATGGGTGCGGATAAGGAGAAGGGCGCTTTCCTGCCGCGGTTGTATTTTATAACGACAAGCCTTTTGGGAAACCAGGACTGCCATAATATCGAGGCTTTTGGCCCGGTAAGCACGATCATGCCCTACCAGGATATTGAAGAAGCCGTTGCTTTGGCTAACCTGGGTAAAGGCTCTTTGGTGAGCTCTATGGTTACTTATGATGATGAGCTGGCCAGGCAATATGTACTGGCAGCAGCGAATATGCATGGGCGTATTTTGATTTTGAACCGGGATTGCGCCAAAGAAAGCACCGGGCATGGCTCGCCGATGCCGATGCTGATCCATGGCGGCCCTGGGACGTGCCGGAGACGGTGAAGAAATGGGCGGCAAGCGCGGTGTACTGCATTATATGAGCAGGACGGCCATCCAGGGATCGCCTACCACCATTACGGCTATTACAAATGTATACCAGCAGGGCGCTGAGGGTAAGCCCAGCGATGTGCACCCTTTTAAAAAATACTTTGATGACCTGGAAGTGGGCGATCAGCTGATCACCGGGACCAGAGCAATCACATCTGAAGATATCGACCGGTTTGCAGCATTGAGCGGTGATAATTTCTATGCACATAAAGTAGATACGGATTTTGCCGGAACCATGTTTGACCGGCAGGTGGCCCATGGGTATTTTATCATGAGCGTGGCTGCAGGCCTGTTCGTTGATTCCTATGAAAAGAACCCTGTACTGCTGAATTATGGCATTGATGAACTCCGGTTTACCAAGCCGGTCTATCCCGGCGCAAAGATCCATATCCGCTTTACCTGCAAGCAGAAGCTACCCAATGATGTCACAGAAAACCCGGAGGATCCCAAAACCTTCATCAAGCGGGGTATTGTAAAATGGCTTGTCGAAAATGCTGGATGATACGGAAGAACCATTGGTGGGCGTAGCGACTATTCTGACAATGGTGAAAAGGAAATAGCTGAAGTGTTGATCCGGTGATCGCAAATGGTTTGCATCAACAAATTTGGTCCATCAAAAATGCTTCAGAGCATTTCCGTTTTTTCCATTATGCAAAACGACTTTGGTAAAGCACACCGGCTCAGGGGTAAATGTGTGTCTAATCGACTATTCTGGTCAGATACACATATTTGTTCCTCTTATGGGAGCTAAACAAACAATCTCCCGGCCAATACCATTTTTCGTAATTATCTTCGGATTCAAGGATATAGAAAATTTCAAATGATGTGACGGTAGGTGCATGGAGTGTGAGGTTATTTAATTCGATGACATAGCCGGAAGGATTGGTCTGCTTATTGGTTTCCCGTACATTCCAGCTGAAAGAGCTGGTATCTTGCCGGCCTGTCGCCACACCTGAATGATCATCATTAAAAGTAATGGTAAATGTATCTGTGTAGGTAGTGTCCGTATATCTGCTGTCACAAGCTTCCCATTCCTGGTACAGGACCATCTGCCAGGTACCGCTTCGTTTTCTCATTTGGTCTATAGGTTTAGAACAGGAGTATAGACTTATAATGGATATCATTACGCTAATGATAAAAATGAATTTCTGCTTTTTCATAGAACAAACATACAATAAATTTATATAAAACCGTATGCTGAATCGAAAGAAATTCGTTATCACCGGCCGGCATTTTATTGTTCCCGGATTTCTTTCACATATCCCCAACATTTATTTTGATTTAAAAAATTCAATGATTACCTTTGGATGCACAAATTTAAACCCACATGAAAAAATTGATCTACATTGCTGTCTTGTTGTTTGGAGTTGGGACAATGACCTCCTGTGTCAAAGCATATACCTGTCAATGTAAAATCAGTTTTTCCGGGAAGCCAGGTCTTCCTGAGCCGTACAATCAGGGAGTACAGTGTGACCAATACGCTAAAAGAAGCGGAACAGGAATGCAGCAACAGGAGCAGGAGTTATGCGGAGGATGGTGTAACAACCAGGGAAGAGTGTGAGTTGTACTAAAACTCCCGGTCAGCCAATTATAAAAGAAAAGAATTACCTTTGTGCCCTGAAATTCAGGGCTTTTTTATGGAATTCAATATTTGATTCCGGCCTATTATTAGGATCATAACACATTGTACTTTGAACAAAAAAATTCTTATCCCGGTAATCGTAAGTGTGATTGCCCTCCTGGCATTATTTTTCCTGGCTGTTAACGGCTTGTCCGTACCTCCCGAAAAAGAACCCAGGCAGGAAACGTCAGGCCCCGTGACGGCCCCTTCCGTGCATCCTGCAGATTTTGACAGCCTGCTGACTGCTGAAAAGAAAAAGCTGCACCCTCAGGTGCTTGGAGAGATCGAAGCAATGGAGCTGAGTGTACAATCGGCCGGAAATGATAGTCTCCGGTCTGCCGCATATGAGGCTGTAGCTAAGAAATGGCTGGATATCCAGCGCCCTGTTGTGGCTGCATTTTATTTCTCCCAATCAGGATTTTTGGATAATTCAGAAAAAAAGCTGACCTTTGCATCCCATTTGATGAATGAAGGTCTGCATGAAGAGCAGAATCCGGCTATGAGACAGTGGATGGCAGATGTGGCGGAGCGGTCTTTGAATAAGATTCTGGAAAAGGATCCTACCAATGTGGAAGCAAAAATGGAGCTGGCTACATTGTATATTGAAGGGAAAGCACAGCCGATGCAGGGCGTAGCCCAGCTTCAGGACATTGTCAGAAATGACTCGTCGAATTTTCAAGCTAACTTAGTTCTCGGAAAAAATGGCCATCGAATCCAATCAGCTGGACCGGGCTATCGAAAGAGCGGACTTATTGATCAGGTTTCATCCGGATAGCTGGGAAGCAAGGATCTTAATGGCGGAGGGCATATGCCAGGAAGGGGGACAGGGAGCAGGCGGTCAAATACCTGAGTGAGGCTAAAAAGTTCAATAAAGATCCCGGGTTCGGCAAAGATGTAGATGAGTATATAGAAAAGATACAGTAATATTATTTAATAACATTTTTAAATTTGTAAATTATGCCTTGCGGTAAAAAAAGAAAACGTCATAAGATTTCTACGCACAAACGTAAAAAACGTTTGAGAAAGAATCGTCATAAGAAAAAATAATAAGCTGCAGACTGACAGCATCCGCCATAGGATGTTGAAGTTGCATCAACGGCTTAACCTGTTCCAATTCATGGAGGCAGGTTTTTATGCATTATAATTACCCATCTTTTTAAACAGAAAAATTGCAATTATTGCCCGCGGATATGGTATGTAGCCCAATCAGGGAATAATGGCAGAGATGTAAATGATATCATGAATAAAGAAATGATCATCAATGCATCGGATGAGGGGGTAGAAATAGCACTGTTAGAAGACAAGAAGCTGGTCGAGCTTCATTATGATAAAAACAATGCAGGTTATGGTGTAGGTGATTTGTACCTGGGTAAGATCAAGAAATTGATGCCGGGACTTAATGCCGTATTTGTAGATGTGGGTTTTGAAAAAGACGCCTTTCTCCATTATACCGACCTCAGCCCTTATATCCGTTCATTGCTTAAGTTTACTAAATTGTCGATCCAGGACAATTCAGAGAACGGGTTCGACTTCGAAACCTTTCAGAATGAACCCGAAATCAATAAAAACGGCAAAATAACAGAAGTCTTTCAGGGCAAGCCTGAGATATTGGTACAAATCCTGAAAGAACCCATTTCCAACAAAGGACCACGCCTGAGCTGTGAGCTTTCACTGGCTGGCAGATATGTGGTTATTACTCCTTTTAATGATTTTGTTTCTGTATCCCGCAAGATCCATTCAAATGATGAGCGGAAACGCCTGCAGAAAATCGTAGAAAGCATCAAGCCCAAAAATTTCGGCGTTATTGTCCGCACAGTGGCAGAAGGAAAGAATACCGCCGAGATGCATAAAGACCTGATGGACCTGGTGACTCAATGGAAAACCATTCAGTCGAAGCTACGGAAGGCTGCTCCGCCGAAACGGATCCTTAGCGAGAAGGGAAAGACCAATTCCATACTCAGGGACCTGCTCAATAACAGCTTTCAGAATATCATGGTCAATGACCAGACCCTGCTTACAGAGACAAAGGATTATGTAAGCAAGATAGCTCCGGAGAAAGAGAAAATCGTTCACTTGTATAGTCATAGCAGGTCGATATTCGACCATTATGGCATTACCAAGCAGGTTAAAAGTGCCTTTGGCAAGACAGTCAATATGGAAAGCGGTGCTTACCTGATTATAGAGCATACGGAGGCGATGCACGTCATCGACGTCAACAGTGGCACAAGGGCGCCGGAATCCAGCCAGGAGGAAACAGCACTGCAGACCAATTTAGAATCGGCAGAAGAGATCGCCAGGCAATTAAGGCTGCGCGACCTCGGGGGTATTGTCATCATCGATTTTATCGATATGAAATCCCCGGATAACCGTAAGCGGGTCCAGGACAGGATGTATGAACTGATGAGAGAGGACCGCGCAAAACACACCATCCTGCCTGTCTCCAAATTCGGCCTGATGCAGATCACCCGTCAAAGGCTGAAGCCGGAGATCAACATCACTACCGCCGAGACCTGTCCATCCTGCCAGGGTACAGGTAAGATCGGGCCATCCTTATTGCTGACCGAAGAACTCGAAAAGGAATTCAGGTACCTGCTCAACCAGGGACATAAAAACCTTCAGTTCAAAGCGCATCCTATGGTTGTTTCCTACCTGAAAGCAAAAGGGTTCTGGAGGTCCATCCAGTGGAAATGGTACCGGAAATACAATCATTGGCTGGACATCATTCCCGAGAATGATTACCACCTGGTGGAGTATTACTTCATCGATAAGAAAACAGATGAGGTCATCAAGATCTAAAGAAAATAGTGTAATATAACTCCAGGCCCCGGACACATCTGACTGTATCCCGGGGCCTTTTGCATGTTGACCGGAGCTGTGGGATTCCCAGGTCTTCTGGGACTGACTGACCCTTTAGGGTTACATCACCCAGGTCTTCAGCCCATCCTGTTCGAAATGGAATTTCTGAATGAAGCCGTAAGACTCTAAGGCCTTGCTCACGGCATATTTAGTAGTGCCCGGGCAGTAGAACATCATAAAACCTCCTCCTCCGGCCCCGCTGATCTTTCCGCCTGTGGCTCCGGCTTCCCGGGCGAGAGTATAGATATCTTCTATCATCGGATTGGAGATGCCCTGGGCCATTCTTTTCTTCTGCTGGAAACCGTAATCCAGTATCTCGCCAATCGTATCAATGTCTCCCTTCAGCAATGCTTCTTTCATGGATTGTGCCTGCTCCTTCAGGTGGTGCATGGCAGTGATGGAATCTTCATTCTTATTGATGACATTCCGGCTTTGTGCCCTGATGATCTCAGAAGAGACACGGGAGGTCTTGGTATAAAAGAGCAGGAGGTTATTCTCCAATTCTGCCAGCCGGTAATCTTTGACTTTAAGCGGGTTGACAATGACTTTGTTATCAGCATAGAATTCCATAAAGTTAACACCGCCGAATGTAGCTGCATACTGGTCCTGTTTGCCTCCTTCCATCTTCAGGTCCCCCCTTTCAATGTCATAGGCATATTGTGCGATATCGTATTCCCCCAGGGGAATGTTGAGCCATTCGCAGAATGCGCCGATGATGGCTACCACCAGCGTGGAGGAAGAGCCCAACCCGGATCCTGCCGGTGCGTCCACGAAAGTGGACAACCTGAACCCGCATGCAGGTTTGCCGTAATCCCTGCAGACCCTGTTGTACACACCTTTGGCCAGGTCCAGTCTGCCATCCAGGGGCAGGGAATCCTGGAGCGCATACCGGGCTTCTTCATTCCTGTCGTAAGCGATGAGCTCTATCTCATCATGCCCCAATACTTCAATGGTCGCATGGGCATAGAGAGAGATGGTGATGTTCAGGATGTTACCACCATAGAGGTCTGAGTAAGGACTCACGTCAGTTCCGCCTCCGGCCAGTCCAAGCCTCAGGGGTGCTTTACTTCTGATCAGCATGTTGTATTCTTTTCTGTTTGGGTATAAGGACGGTCTAAAATTAAGGAAGAGTTTGATATACCCCAAGAACCATTCCGGAATCTTTGATTTTTATTTTCTTAAAAGGCAAAACGTATATATCCGTTACATAAGCCGGACGTTTTTCCTGTATTGCCAGGGAGAGCACTGTATTGGCTTATATGGCGAAAGCTAAGCCTGGCGTGGAAAACGGTGATATGAGTCCTCTTCAGAACTTTCTGCTGAAAAAGAGGGAGAAGAGGTAGGGTACATTCCCTTTATTTTTCTTTTTTTTGCAGAAACTACAGGAAAATATGCATATCGTTATCGTTGGTTCAGCATACCCGCTCAGGGGAGGCATCGCTACCTTTGTAGAACGGTTGGCGGAATACCTGATGGAGATCGGGCACCGGGTTACGATCTATTCGTATGCATTGCAGTATCCCGGTTTTCTGTTTCCCGGCAAGACCCAGTATTCCGAAGAACCCGGGAATGATCAGCTGCATATTGAGACAAAGATCAACAGCATCAATCCTTTCAACTGGCTTCGGGTGGGGAAGGAACTCAAAGCGCTGAAACCGGACCTGATACTGGTGAAATACTGGATGCCTTTCTTTGCTCCGGCCCTGGGAACTATCTTCCGGAAGGTGAGGAAAAACAAGCATACCAGGATCATCGCTATCCTGGACAATGTACTGCCTCATGAGCAAAGGCCGGGCGATCATATGCTGAGCAGGTATTTCCTGCACAGCCTGGATGGAGCCGTATCGATGAGCAAAAGTGTAACAGATGACCTGCGCGCGCTTCATGAGACATTACCCTGCGTATTTGCCCCGCACCCGGTGTATGACAATTTCGGTGAACCGGTATCCCGTGCCGACGCATTGGAACGGCTGGGACTGGACCCGGAAAAGAAATACCTCCTTTTCTTTGGCTTCATCCGGAAATATAAAGGCCTTGACCTGCTGCTGGAAGCGATGGCAGACCCCAGGATCAGGGATACCGATATCCGCCTGGTCGTAGCGGGAGAATACTATACCGATGAGTCATATTATAAAGAGCTGATCGGGAAGCTGGGGATCCGGGATCAGCTGCTGCTGTTTACGGATTTTATTCCCAATGACGAGGTCCGGTATTACTTCTCAGCCTGTGATGTCGTGGTACAGCCTTACCGGACAGCTACGCAGAGTGGCATCTCGCAGATAGCATATCATTTTGGCAAGCCTATGATCGTGACGAATGTAGGCGGGCTCCCGGAGATCGTACCGGACGGCAAGGTGGGGTATGTCGTAGCACCTGAGCCCGGTGAGATTGCTGCCGCGATATGGGATATCATGCAGGAAGGCAGGGCGGACAGTTTCAGGGCAGGAATAGCAGAAGAGAAGAAAAAGTATGAATGGTCCGCATTTGTAGAGAAAATCATGGCTATGAAAGATGATCTGTAATTTTTCAAAAAATATTTGTTGAAAATAGAAAATCGTTTTACCTTTGCCATCCCGAAAGGGAATAGGTATTCTTCCTTAGCTCAGTTGGTTAGAGCATCTGACTGTTAATCAGAGGGTCGCTGGTTCAAGTCCAGCAGGGAGAGCTTCCAAAGCCTGAAACTACTAATGTTTTCAGGCTTTTTTATTTTACAAATCTTCTTGGGGTACGGTATGGGGAACGGTTAAGTGGTTTTCTTCCAGAATACTAACCTATTCATTTTATCCAATCACAACTACTATTACATATTGATTGAAAAATTAAATTTACAAATTTTTTTGCTATTTCAATCAAATCAAAATTGGAGTTGATTTAAGATTCTTGTTTGAAAACTCCAATTTAAACCATTGTCAGGGTTGAATATTGCCCCGATTTCAGGAATGGTAATAAGAATTACGGGGGTACAGCAATCCTGAATATTCTTAGGGGGGAGTTTGTGGGGACTGGGTTTTGATATTCATTATGTTACTCTATTGATTTTACAAAAGGTGTGATTCTTTATATTTAGATAAGACACTATATTCTAAATTAAAAAATGAAGCAATTAATTATTTATATATTTGGAACTATTGAATTAGTATCTTCATTTTGTGGTAAATAAATTGTTCAATTCAATTGATAGTAGAGTATTGGGAAGCTAGGACAAGAATTTTAGCAAATACCGAATATGTAATCTTCCCTTAGCTAGCTACATTCAAAACTAAATAATTCCAATCAGAGTTTCTATTATTATCCTGTTGGAATGTGGGAAACTCGGAGAGTTTTCCATATTTCAACAGGAACTCAGTTGGCGTTAGCTGCCCCAATGAAGAATGCGGTCTTTCGTTGTTGTACATCCATGCCCATGCATTTGCATATTTTCTTATCTGTGGGAGGTTGTCAAACATATAGCTGTCCAGTACGTCCTGTCTAAAGGTTCTGTTGAAGCGTTCAATCAAACTGTTCTGTGTAGGCTTTCCCGGCTGGATAAATTCCCACTCTATACCGTTTTTCTTACACCAACTCTGCATAGCTTCCGCTACAAACTCCGGTCCGTTATCTGATCGGATCTTCTCAGGCTTGCCGCGCCATTCTAACAATTTTTCCAGTTCTCGTATCACCCGCCGTGCAGGCAGGCTTGTGTCTACTGCAATCGAAAGAGCCTCACGGCTGAAGTCATCAATGACGTTGAGTGTGCGTATCGTCTTCCCACTACTCAATGTGTCGTGCATGAAGTCAAGGCTCCAGGTGATATTAGGACCTACAGGACACAGTAGAGGTGCTTTTACCCGAGCCGGAAGACGCTTCTTGCGCTTGTTCCTAAGGTTCAGACGCATAGCAGTGTATATTCTATACACTCGTTTATGGTTCCACATATACTGTAGCTTTCTCAGCCGGTGATACATCATCCAGAAACCCCATGTACGGTGAAGTTCTGCCAGCTTGGAAAGTTCTTCGATGACTTCTGAATCATCTTTACGCTTGGCTTGGTAATAAAAAACAGACGTACTGATATTGAATAGTGAACAGGCCTGCCGTAGACTCATCCCGAAATCTTCCCGGGCATAACCTACAAGCTCACGCTTCTCGACAGGCCCTAGAGCTTTTTTTCAATAACATCTTTTAGTACGGTGATCTGCAGCGTCTGTTCAGCAACTATTCGCTTATACTGTGCCAGCTCCCGCTCCATATCTTTCATCTGTTTGAGCTGGGAAGCTTCCATGCCCGAATATTTACTCTTCCAGACGTAAAAGGTACCCTGGCTGATGCCATGTTCACGGCAGATGTCCGTAACGGATTCACCAGATTCCTGTTGCTTTAAAATCTTGATAATCTGTGTCTCGCTAAACTTACTTTTTTTCATTGTCCCTAAATTAATAAACTACATTAAAAATCGTAGCTATTTTAGGGGAAGATTACACATGAACAAAATTATTACTTCCCCTTTGTGTTTTTCTAATCCAAATGGATAGGTATTTTCAAAATAATGTGACATCCGTTTTGAATGTCTGTATCGATTTGTAATTGATAACCCGCTTCCTCTGCACGTTTCAGCATATTGCCTAATCCATTCCCTGAATCTTTGTGTGTGTGTATATCGAATCCTTTTCCGCTATCACTTACCCGTATTGTCCAAAATACCATATTGTATTCAGAAAAGATTTTTAGTTCTTTGCTATCCGCATGTTTTATGGCATTAGATACGGCTTCCTGTATAATGCGTACCACGTGTAATGATTGCCGGTGATTTCCTGTCCAGTTTCCCGGAGTATTTCCTTTTATCTCGAATTGTATGGAAGTATAATGCCTTTTTAAGCTTTGTGCAAAATTTTTGATGCGAAGCCAGCATTCTTCCGCGGTATAGCTATCTTTTTTCATCGCCCAAACTGTTTCTCTCAGTGAAGTGATCATTTCCTTACTGGCAAAATGAATATCATTTATAATTTTTTCATTGCTGCTTTTTTCTTTTGCCAGTAGATCTGTGTGGTACATCACCGTATGTGCATAGACACCAACACTGTCATGCAAATCCCGGGATATCCTGCTCTTTTCATCACGTACTTTTTGCTCAGCTTCCAGTTTGTGGAGTTGCTGTTCGTACTTTCTTTTCTGAAAATAGTAAATATAAAATGATACGAAGGCTATTCCTGTTAATGATATTAAGGATATGAATAACCAGTTTCGGTAAAAAGGAGGCAGAATGATAATCTCAATAGTTTTTAAAACAGATGGTTCGTTTGGTGTATTATTAGCTAATGCCAATTGCAAATTGTATTTGCCTGGTTCTAAAGAAAACTGGAGTTTATTATATTGAAAGCTGGTCTGCCATTCTTTGTCAAGTCCTTCTATTTTATACAAAAAGCTCATGTTGGAAGTAGGTGCATCACCTATAAGGGCGATTTCAAATGACAGGTTGTTGCTGGAGTATGGTAGTTCTATTTTATCAGTCAGCCAATAGGCCTTATCTGCTACCCAAGGGTTATTGTTTACTTTGATGGAGGTGATTAATAAGTCAGTTTTACAGATTTCCGGATTGATAGCAGATGGATAAAACGCGCTAACTCCATTGGTCCCGCCAAAATAATATTTCCCCTTTGTGTCTATGGCAAATACTTGTGAGTTAAATTCTTTGCCCTGCAGCCCTTATGTTTCTGATAAGTGCAAGAGTACATCGCCTTTTTTGTTTATTTTAAAAATTCCCCTGTTGCTGCTGCACCATAAATTTCCTTTCTCGTCTTCAATAATTGAATATATACAATCATCGGGCAGGTGTGTTTTGCGGGAAAAATGATTAACTACATTTCCTGAAGTATCTAAGCGCACAATTCCTATATTGGTTCCTAATATAATTTCATTGGTAAACCGGCTGATACTAATACATCGAATACCATTATAGTCTTCAATACTAAGAGATTTTGATATTAACCCTGAGTGAAGATCTGTAAAGTTTATTTTATCCCTGAGCGCAAAAACTGCTTTTTTCATTATGGAAGGTACAGGCTGCATATTCGTTTAAAGTCATGGGTTTAAAACTGACAGTACAAGAGTTTTTGTCAATAATGTACAACCCAAAATACGTAGCGACTATTGCTGTGTCCTTTTCGTCTTTTAACATAGTATTAAAATACGTAAAATGATTAGGCAGTTCTACAGGTGTTTTTTGATTCAGGTATTGATCATAATGGTAGACCGATGTTGAGTTGTTGGAGAAAAATAAATATCCGTTTTTGACTTTGATTATTCTATTGACTGAACCTAGAGAGGCCATATTTTCTGAGGTGTGCACTTGCCGGTAGAGTGTATCATACACTATCACGCCTTGATTAGAAATACCGGTCAAAATCCTGTTGTTTTCAATATCAGCAAGAACCGATAAGGTATAGTTGGCATTGGGCTTTTGAGTGCCGAGATAAGAAATAGGCAGATTTTGTTTTTTTATGATACGTAACCCGTCTGTTATAGTAGCTATAAAAAGATTGCCATAATTATCCACATACATTTTTTGCAGGGAATGATTATTAGCCGGGGAATAGTTGTCTAAGGTCAGCACTTCGTATTTGATAGAATCTAAATTATCTGTGGTGATGAATAACCTGTTTCCTGCAATTAGTAATTGCTTCTCATCCCATCTTATAGTAGAGTATCTTCCTACGATATTCCCGTTAACAGGTAAATTTATTTTGGAAGTAGACTTTTTCTTTTCAATATTGTAGATATGGATGTCAATACTACTGGTATTAGATATGGCGTAGAAAATATGGTGATTATTGATGAAATGGGTGAAATAACTGAAAGCGTTTTGTAAACCCCATTTTTGTTTGGTAATATTGGTATCTTTAATTTGTAAAAGGTAGTTATTCGTGTCGTTAGCGGTGTAATATTTATAATTCCAGATGGCATTGGGAAAAAAAAGATGGATTGTTGTTTGCGACTTGCTTAATCTGGCCAATCTCTTTTTTGGAAAAGACACGGAATTCTTTAGTGTCAATAATATATATGGTCGTATAATCAGTTATGATGTAGAGATAGTCCATATTGCTGTGTAGCAACGTTATGTGCTGAACCGATGTGTCCTCAAATTTAAAAACCTGATTAAATATGGCTTTATCTGCATTATAGTGGCTTATGCCTGAGCTGTGCAATAAGTATAAATCCTTATTCTCTCTGACCCAAAACTTAATATTTACATCGGTAGGTAGTCCTGATTGAACAGGAATATCGACAATCCTGGTGCCGTCGTATCGCTGAATGCCATTCATAAAAGACATCCAACAGAAATTATATTTATCAAAAGCAATGTCCAGAGCCACGCTTTGTCTCATACCGTCTTCAATGGTTAACGATTGGGTAGGATATCGTAGAAAAGGATAAGTTTGTGTCCTGCCTTTTATAACATTTCCGTAAAAAGAACAGATTAACAGCAGGGCGGTAACAGTATATGTTCTGATTTTATTCATCGTAATTGTATACTTACTCTTTATGCAAGATGCAATGCAAAATCAAATGTATGAAAAGCAGGTATCACCAGCACTACTCCATTAGGAGTATTTTGTTGATAGTATATTATATATACTTTTGAATAAAATTAATGCAATAGAGACCAGATTGTTTTTATTAAATAACCCCCGCCCAAAGCTGAAGGGGCAGATCCCGATTATATAAAGCAGATAAAGAAAGGAAAAAGCGAAAATATGGCGAACTAAAAACACATAAAGAGACCACAAACTAAAGGGTTGAACTGGAATTTTTGCCTAAATACGGGTTTTACCCAGATTGATATCTTAAACGCTACTATATTATGATTACAAGAGTTATTCATTCAAAAATACTTCTGAGCAAGAGGTTAAACTTCTTTATCTGCATTACACTTATATTATCTTTTGCAAACAGGAGTACCGGCCAATCCGTAGAGGACTATTTTCATTCTGCTTATTTCAAAATCTACCAGCATAAAACATCAGCAGGATATGAAGCGACAGCTACCCGTTTTATGGATATTAACAACGATGAAATAATAGTGGGCTATTTTACCAACGAAAGTGGTGGAACTACTGCTTTGGTTCAATTGCCTAATGGAAGCACATTTACTTACCAGCATGGATCTTATACCCATACTATGTTTACCGGAATAAATGATGAAGGGCGTATTGTAGGTACAGCTTCTAATTCGGGCGGTATAACCGAGGACATTTTACCTATAAGAGGGACATTTGTATATGATCCGGTAAGCGGAGGAACATTCGAATCATTTTCTGAGGCTGCTTACGGGCCGGGTGCAGGATATCGGGATCAGAGAAAGATTAATAATAATAATTATTCTGCTGGTTCCATCAAAGCCAATTCCACAATTTATCGTTGGTTGCATTTGGAGTTGCAAGTAAGTCCATGGGGAGGTTATTCGAAAAGGTATGCTACCTATGGCAGTATATTTGATCCTCCTGTTTATTACAATACCTATGGAATAGGTGTTAATAATTCCAATTGGGTAACAGGATATTATCTTGATGGCTCTGAACATGTACCATATGTTTGCCGAAACATAACCAATGTTGGCGATGATCCGGATTTTGATATTTTAAACCATATCAACCCTGACGGAGTGCCACTTAAAAGAACAAAAATCACCGATTTAAGTGACCCTGACGAGGATGGCAAATGTGCTTTTACGGCCGAATATGCCAGTACTGGCGGAGTAACTAAAGGTGCCATAGGTATTTATACAGAAGGAAGCAGCTCGATAGTCTATGATACTATACCTTTTCACTCAGGCGTGGAATCAATGGCTATGGGCATTAACAATAATAAAGATTATGTAGGCTACTTTGAGAAGGATGGAATCCGTTATGCTTATGTGGTTTATGGCAGAAGAAGAGCTATTCCCAATTACGATATTGTTAAGAATTATTATCCGGCTAACTTTGATAACACAGAGGATAATTTCAAATATGAAGGTGATGCGGCACCGGGTACAGATTATTATTATAAGTTTGATTATATTAATAAAGACCCCGTTACAGAATCTGACTTTCCATTCTTACATACGATTACACCGTATTTACATTTAACTCCATCCCAAATTGAAGCTATTGAAAACGGTCAGAGATATCCTTCGTGGTATGCTTATGGATTAGCTAGAAACGGTACAATCTTATCAGATGATGTAACACACATTACCACCGTATATGGCAGTAAAATTCCAAAAGGCGCCGAATTGTTAAAATGGCACAGTAAGAGTAAGTGGACCTTTCAAGGGTATTGTTTTGGTATGAATCTTTTTGCATTGCATGCATTTGATATAGGTTTCGGCCCGTCGACACTGAATGCAGGAGGAAAGGCCCCGGAAGACATGAACAATGATATTATGGCCAGCATGGCACGGAAGAAAGCAATTGAAGCGATGGGAGCTGCACAATTTTATACTTTTAAACCGGGAGGATATTGGAATGATGTTCATTATATCAACTTTGTATTATATGGTTCATCACCCGTTGCATTAAAGAAGCAAATGTTTGAGCTTATTCATAAGCGGAATTCTAAAATGATAGATAGTTTCTACACGGATAATTCAAACTTTAATACCGAACCTCCCAATTATTATTTAATGAATTTTTTCAATCAGGCTCCGTTAAGTGAGGTATGGGCACACAGTTTGCTTCCCTATGCAGCAGAAAGGGCAATAAGCTTAACAGACAGTATTGATTACATTTATTGCAGCGATCCTAATTTTCCTCAGGATAGTGTGAGGGTTACCATAGATTACAAGGCTATGTCAGTAACAGTACATAAGAAAAATGCGGCCGTATGGGAAGAAATATACGAAGGACTTAATCTCGCTTATGCAGATATTAATAGTTTTCAGTGGTATGACATTCAGCATTCGGCTGCATTGAAGCCCGGAAAAAATTCTGACCGCACAAAGGAAAGAACGGAACATGATGGTTTTGATATTTATACTTGGGGAATTTGTGATTATAGGATTTCTGATGGAAGTAATCACGATAAGTATGTAGAACGCATCTCGGGCAGTGAAATGGTATATGAATTTGAAGGTATAACACCTTTGTTTCACTTCAACGATGCAAATAATGCTCCATTTTTGCTACGCTCATCGGAGCGGGTAATCCCATTGCGTTCGGAATTTAGCAATTGTAGTGATGTAATGAATTGGCATTATTCACATCCGGAAGGAGAAATGCTTATGAGCCGAAGTAGTGTATCTGGTTCAGAAACTGATATAGTTTATAATCATGGCAATATAATGAAAGTAGAGAACCCCGATGCGAAAAGTAAGTATTATACCGTAACCACAATTGCTAATTTCACAGATGATGAAGAAGCAACCGTAAGTGTTGACAGCTTTATATTGGAAAGTGGCGACACATTGCGTCTGGAAGCGCTGGATGCCAACAATTTTAAATTATCCAATGGATTGGATCATCATAATAAATACGATTTAAATGTCCGTTACATTAGTGAAGAAAGCTACTTTGTAAAAGAATTATCTGATATTCAAATCGATTCTGAGACCGATCACATCATTGTGATCCAACCCAATGTGGAAGGATACGAAGTGATCATTTTAGTAGATACCGATCAGGATGGAAGTATCGACGATACCCTATCTGGTCAACCCGTTCAGCCGGTTGAAATAAGCGATTTGAAAATTGATGTATATCCAAATCCTTTCTCTGATATCGTTCATATAAAATTCAATAGCCAGATTCCTGAAAATACAGTTATGCAACTATATAATATAGAAGGTAAATTAGTATATGCCCACTCATTGAAAAGCAATGCTGTCGAAGATAAAATTCCAATGTACGGCATTGCCTCAGGAACCTACCTGATCAGGATTATGAGCAATCGGCAGGAACTCTATAAAGATAAATTCATTAAAAATTAAATCCATTTAAGAGGTCAGTCAATTGGTTAGCATAAGTAGTTTAGCAATTCTTCTTTATCAAGGAATGTTGGAAACATAAGGTTGTTTGCAGGTAAAATAGGTGGTAATATTTATATTGATAAAACCGGAAAACCATTACCATCAATCATTGATTTGCTGAACGTCGGTCTTTCTGTTTACAGCCTGATTTTTCCATTCAAATGAATATTGCTCCAAATAAGCAAAGGCGTTTCCTTTATAGTGATTTAGCTTATGTAGTTCTGATGCCCCATAAATATCCGGTACCCGGACGTCACCTTTACAAAATGAAGCTGTACCGATAGAGGGTATGAGATGCCTCATAAAAGAATAGGGTTACCGCCCCAGTCTTGGGAGCCGGTAAATCACATACAATTAATCTTGAAAAATTATGTGCAGTTATCCGGGAAATTATATAGTTATTCACGGGCACAATTTTGAGCCCGTGAATAAAATATCACTGTCTGTTTAATAAAGGAGGTGATCCCTAGCCCTCAGAAATTTCCTTCAATTTTTTGAAGTTTGTCATCAGTACTTTACAAATTTCAACTTCAGGACCTTGTGTAAACAGTTCATCAGCTATTGAAAAATGAAGCTTGCCGGATGGTTCCGGAATTCTTTTAGGGTTTAGGAGCAGGAAGTAAATAGAACCATCCGCTTTTGCTAATTCTACCCTATAGCCGGCAGAGAGAATTTCATGTAAGCATTTTGTAATTTTCATAAAAGGACTTTTAAAAGTAAAAAAAGTAGTCAAAAGCCTTAAAAGAATATTGCTATAAAATTATTGCTTCTACATAGAATTGACTCTAAAGATAATGTATTTTGAAGCAATATCAATAATATACAAATCCTCAGCAAATAACAGCTGAGGATTTGTCTTGCAAACTAAAAACCTAACCATTCAAATTTACAAAAAATTGCAGCCCCTGGCAAAACTTTTTGCCAGGGGCTGCAAACCAATAATCACCAAGATGATAAGATTGCAATTTTTATATAAAACCAATCCACCCGGAAAGGTGGATTGGTCAACTAGTGCAGTTATAGAGGATAATACGCAAATATAAAATTTCTTACAATAAATACAAATTCAACTATATAATAAGGTTTCTCCTCCCGGGCAGGGAGGGGAATCCTCGCTAATTATCTCCATATGATCCCTTGGTTTATAAAAGCGATCAGGAAATTGTATTTTTTGTATTTTTATATTAATTCTTTAGCTCTATCCTGTTGGGTATAGGGTAAGTTTAAATTTAGATCCAGGTGATTTCCCCATTGAGAGCGGAATGATGATCAGACGGTCTTGGCTCAGGGAAGTAAGTATGTGCGCCGAAGTTAAGGTCTATCCTGATCCCTCCTCTGGTAAGGTGACGATAGAATGGGACCTGCAGAGCGGGAATCACCCGCACGAATTGTTCCTATATGATTTTTTGGGTAAGACAATGTTCCATCAGTCATTAGCAGGCGCTAACGGTAACTGTTATATTATGGATGTGCAGCCGCTTCCCTCCGGGGTTTATCTTGTATTGCCGGAGAATGAAGAAAGGGAATATGGTACCAGTTTATGGGTACCCTGGTCCGAAGGCGCTTTTGAATGATACGCTCTGCATAAAATTTCTGCTCAGCATTAAATTAACCTGTGGACATCCATACTTTGGATTCAGCTAATTTCCTCATGCAGTTTTTTTATTTCAGTGGCATAGTCATACTGGATTTTACGTTCATAACCTGGAATACTGATTTCCCAAATTCCTGAATTATGCCACCGGTCAGGGAAATCCCAGTCCGGGCGATTGAGCACAGGATAAATGCAAACACCCCATAATTCTATGTCCAGCCTCATTATTTTTTTTACATTCCTCTGTGATCATGTGCATCCACAGGTTTTTATCCGCTCCTTCGTAGCTTGTTTCTGCGATCACTATTGGCCGTCCGTATCTTTCTGCTACTTCCCGGCATAATTCAGACAAATTTTTGTATCCTTTGATACCTGAAGCATAACGCCAATCCAAATGCTTTTCCGAAGGGAAAAGCCATTGATTATTGTGATAATAATTACAGCCTACTATATCTACAAGGTCGGGGCTCCCGCCCAGCTCCGGGCAGATATACCCACATAATATATCTAACATCTGGAATTGCTCCTCGTTTTTTCGCCGGGCTGCTGCAATGGTTGTGTCATTGACATCTTCAGGAATAATATTGATTAATGGTTCGGTGGTCAGAATGATAATATTATTGTCCAGGTCTTTCATAGCCTTCACAGCTTCAATATATGCCTGCATCAGGTTATACTTTACCTGCCACCCGTACTTTTGAGTATATGGAGAAGTAGCTCCTGCTTCACCTCCCAGCCAGGAAATGAAGTTGACCTCGTTGACAGGTGTCAGGATCAGGTTGCCGTACGGGCATATGCTGCGGTACATGTGTACGAAAGCCTGTGCAAACGCAATAAAACGTTTGCAAAAATGCGGATGCAAAGGGCTGAGATCATCAGGATATCCAAAATGGCAAAGGTCCCAAAGGACCTGTATGTTTTTTTTACCGGCAGCCTGTATCGTCTTTTTGACCCGGGACCAGTCATAACAATAAGGTTGACGTTCTACACGGCTCCATTGGACTCCCTCGCGTACTGTAGTGATCTTAAAATCTTCAAGCAGCTGGTAATCCTTTTCAATATGGTCTATATGTCCTGTAGCCGCCAGTAGATCCACCCGGTCGCCAAAACAATTCAACTGGTCACTGCATTCAAAACCTGCCATCCAGAATGATGTAAATGGACTTTTCATTATCAGCTTTTTGAATGGATGCCTGTGTCCGGGGCAGTATTTAAAGATTTTTTTACCTGGGTGATTTTCTTATAAAGCGCCAGTGACTGTGCTACGACCTGGTCCATATTATAATACTTATAGGTTCCCAATCTTCCTGTAAAATATACATTTGGGAGATGTCCTGCCAATGCCTTATACTGATTGTAGACTGTTTGGTTTTCTTTCCGGGGTATCGGGTAATAAGGATCGCCATCAGCAACCGGGTATTCAAAAACAATAGTCGTTTTATGATGGGTTTGCCCTGTGAGTTTCTTAAATTCAGTAATGCGTGTATAAAGATTGCTCATAGGGAAATTAACCGTACCACAGGACTGGTAGGCTTCCTGGTCAAGGGTCTGGAACCTGAAATCAATGGAGCGGTAAGGCAGTTTTCCAAAACGATGATTGAAAAAGGCATCAATAGGTCCCGTGTAAATAACATTTTTAAACGGAATGTCATTTTTGATATCTTCAAAATCAGTATTCAGCATGATATGGATATTGGGATGCGCCAGCATCTGCTCAAACATTTTAGTATATCCTTGCAGGGGCATGGCCTGGTATGTATCGGTGAAGTACCGGTTGTCTTTATTGATTCTTGTAGGCACACGGGCAGTTACAGAAGCATCCAGCTCTGAAGCGTCCAGTCCCCACTGCTTCATGGTATAGCCCTTGAAGAACTTTTCATAAAGGTCTTTTCCCACGGTACTTAACACCACATCTTCCGATGTCCGTATCTGTGTCATTTTCTCTGCCTTTGAAGCCAGGTATTCTTCAAACCCTGCTGAAGATAAATTGAGGCCATACAGGGAATTGATGGTGTTTAAGTTAATAGGAACAGGGACCAGCTGGCCATCTACACTTGCCATCACATGATGTTCGTAAGGTCTCCATTGGGTAAACCTGCTGAGGTAAGTGAATACTTCTCTGGAATTGGTATGAAATATATGCGGACCATATTTATGGACCAGCACACCGTGCTCATTATAGTAGTCAGATGCGTTCCCGGCAATATGATTTCGCTTATCAATGATCAGCACTTTTTTATTACTGCCGGAGGCTAAACGTTCGGCCAGCACAGCACCTGCAAAGCCGCAACCTACAATCAGAAAATCGTACATGTGATTAAACCTTTTCTTTTTTAGCCATTATGACATTTTGTAAACATTCATTCATTTCTGCAACTGTATTGTCCCAGGACATCGTACTCAGGAACTCGTCAACTTCAGCCAGCCATACATCGTCAGCCTGCATCAGCAAATCTTCCCCGGCAGCTATAAATTCGTTGGCATTTTTAGCAATAGATACTAAATTATTCTTTCCATACATGCGTACAATATCTCTTATAGGCGTGGAAATAACGGGCTTGCCGGCAGCCAGGTATTCCGGCGTTTTGGTAGGGCTTATATACCTGGTAGACTCATTCATGGCAAAGGGCAGGAATGCAATCTGCCAGTGGCTGATATAGGAAGGCAGCTCCTGATAGCGCTTCATGCCGAGATAATGAATGTTGGACAGGCGAGGTAAATGCTTTTCGTCTATTTTTACTACCGGACCTATGATTATAAACTGCCATTCCGGTTTTTCTTTCGCCACTTCCTGCAGGAGTGTTGTATCCATTCGCTCATCAATAACACCGAAGAAACCAAAACGAGGAAAGCCTATCTCTGCCTGATCATCAGGATCTTCGAGTGGTTCCCTGGCTTTTAGAAAATGCACCTTGTCAATGCTGCTGGGCATACAATACACGACAGGATGAAGACCTTTTTTGGCTTCATAAAGACTGAACCCACCTGTAAATACGATGTCTGCTGCTTCCAGTAAATCTGCTTCATTACTTATCAACTCAGGCGGAGCGAATAAGAACGCAGATAATTCATCCATGCAGTCATAAATGATTGCGTGAGGGTGCAGGTGATTGGAAAAAGCGTAAGACATAGGAGTATAATACCATGCTACATAGTCTACAATGTCTAACTCATCTATTATAAGATCTGTTATTGCACGTTTTCTTTCCGTTATATCACTATTGTCACCTGTTTTCAGGTGCGGTTGTATTACCCATATATTCTGAGCTGCATATGAAATGTCATATCCGTCATTTTCTCCGGAGAATAGCGCTTCTTCAATAAATATAATCCGGTAATGCTTTGCCAATCTTGACATAATATGCTGTGGCCTTTGAAAAACAAAATGCCAACGCAGGTGAGAAAATACTATGATGTCTTCCATGGATTGTTCCTCTTCTTTTTTAAAGTTATTAGATCATCTCAGGTTACTCTTCTTCGTACTCCGCTGCGGCTTCGTAATTGATGTCATTTTCTGCAATATGGGTGAGCAATTGATCTGCTTCCTTTTCTTCATTGAGTGTCTGCTCCAATATGTCTGCTACTTCATGTTCACCCAAAGTCAAAGCTAATTGTCTCAGACTGCCATAAGCGGATATTTCATAATGTTCCACCTTCTGAGCCGAAATGATAATACCGGCATCCCGGGTAGCGCTTCCGTCTTCTGTCTCTTCTATAATGCTTTCCCCTTCTTTGGTTAGACCTTCCATCCCGTCACATTTCTTTGCCACTGCTTTTTCACCTAAAAGGCTGAATACTTCCTCCAGGCGCCCGACATGTACTTTGGTTATTTCCAGGTGCTCGCTGATGGCATTTGATAAAGTATCAGAGCTGGCTCCTTTTTTCATTTTAGGCAATGCTTTGGTAAGGTGCTTCTCTGCCCAGTAGATATCTTTTAATTCATCCAGGAATAATTCTCTTAATGCCGGCTCTGTATTTGTTCCGGGTTTTTTAGCAGTATTTTTCGGACGTGCTGTGCTGCTTGGCTTAACAGCTGTTTTTTTTGTTGGCATAACCTTGGGTTTAATAAGTAAATAAATGTGAATAAAGAAGTCTTACAACAGGCTAAATATTCAAAATGTGACCTGTTCTGATTACCTATGCAAATACATTGCCACCTGATAAAAAGAACATGCAAAATTCAGTTAGCGGGAACTTCTCTGCTGTATATATGGATAAGTACAAATATTATTTCAGCAATACGATAAACAACTTTTTCGAAGTGCGAATATGCGGGATAATGATTTCGCAGTAGCTTAATTATTGTACATTGTCCTGAAATCATTCTTGAAATTTCTTTTCTGAAAAGAAAATACTGAGAGGTTTTTTAATTACCCTGCAGATCTTCTTTTTTGATATTGTCCCTTAAAAGAGTAAAAAATTCCCCACTTAGAGGAAAAACCGAAACTGTAGGTGCGCGGTCTCTCCGGGGAAAAATCAATAAGTTTTTAATGCATGCCGGCAGGAAAAGGGTATGGCCTGTCATACTGCTGTTATGGCATATCTATTGTTTGATATGATAAGGGCGGGGCTTCTTTGCATTTTGACAATCGTGATCTGTAATCTTAAGATTCAGAGACGCAGGAATCCCCGTTCTAAGCCCGCAGCTATGCATACTACGGACATCCTCAGGGTATCCGTTAAATTTTACAAACCATTTTAAACATAACAATCATGTTCAGAGACGGGGCCAGGAAAAGTATCTGGCAACAGGAGATCAGACGCTTTTCCGCTGTAGCCACTGAAGAAGTGTATGATGTCGCTGTCATAGGCGGTGGGATTACAGGAGTGACCACAGCCTGTGCACTTCAGCATAGCGGAAAGAAATGCATTATCCTGGAAGCAAACAATATCGGTTTTGGTACTTCCGGGGGTACAACAGCGCATATTAACAGCTTTTTTGATACGACTTTCAAAGAAGCTATTTCAAAATTTGGATTAGAAAATGCCCAGCTCCTGGCTAAGGCAGGTAAAGAGGCTATGCTGATAATAGAGCGTAATGTCCTTGAGTACAATATAGCTTGTGATTATATGAAAAAGACAGCGCAACTTTTTGCTTTGGATGAGGTGCAGGAACAAAAACTTGCAGATATTGTCGATGGCGCGCTGAGGGTAGGACATGAAATGGAATACATACAGGGGATATCCTACCCGATCCCGTTCAAAAGAGCTGTGGCGATCAGGAATCAGGCGCAGTTCCATCCTGTTAAATACATCAAGGCGTTGTGTGATGTATTCATCAGTGCCGGTGGGATCATCATGGAAGACTGCCTTTGTGAAAGTCATGAAGAAAAGGAGGGCCGGGTGTACCTCAGCACGGCTAAAGGGACTATCGAAGCTGAGCACGCCATCTATGCAACCCATATCCCGCCCGGTATGAATTTATTACATTTTACTACAGCTCCCTACCGGAGTTATGCGATCGCATTTTCATTAAAGAATAATAGTTATCCCCGGGAGCTGGGTTATGATCTTGAAGATCCCTACCATTATTACCGCAGCCATGTGATCGACGGAAAGGAACTTCTGATCGCAGGAGGAGAAGATCACAAAACTGGGCATGCGGATGATACCGGAGTGTGTTTTTCTAATCTGGAAAACTATTGCAGGCAATATTTTGATATAGACAGGGTAGCGTACAGCTGGTCAAGCCAATACTACGAACCGGCAGACGGATTACCGTCAATAGGTAAGTTGCCGGGGAGTTCAGGCCGGGTTTACGTATCCACAGGTTTCCGGGGCAATGGTATGGTACTGGGCAGCCTGAGCTCTAAAATCCTATCCGATCTGATTATCCGGGGTACAAATATCTATGAAAAACTCTTCAACCCTTCCCGGTTCAAACCCGGTGCAGGATTTACTTCTTTTATAAGGGAAAATGCAAGCGTTGTCCATGATTTTATAAAGGATAAGGTTACCATAGATAAAGTCAGATCCCTGGGAGAAATTAAGGAGGGCGAAGCCCGGGTTGTAAAGTACGAAGGGGTGTCTTATGCTGTCTATAAAGAGCAGGGAGGAGAAATACACCTCCTGAGAAGTACATGTCCTCATGCCAGGTGCGAAGTACGTTGGAACAATGCAGAATTATCCTGGGATTGTCCCTGTCATGGTTCCAGGTTTAATATCAATGGCCGTTTGTTGAACGCGCCGGCCACTAAAGGCCTGGATCGTCTGGACCACTCTGTTTAAGCTCAAAGACTTCCCCCCTTAATGATTTTCCGGGTGGTGTTATCAAATCATGCGGTTATCGGGATAGCGTAACGACCCTCCCTGTTGCTTTACGGGCCAATGCGTTGAAGCGGGCAGCCTGCTGGTTTTGCGGGCGTATTCAGTGTATTCAGGTCCTTACAGCATCCGGTCTGGGGATACGGGCCCGGCGGATCGCAATCTTCAGCACTTCTGATAGCGGGCTTCCGTACTTTTTTACCTGTTCGGGAATTGGATTGAGCTGCTCCTCATGCATCCGGTCTTCCGGGATTTTCTGACCCAGGAAGGTCCTGACCTGGTCTTCATATTTTTTGATCCCCGGGACAGGTTCCGGCAAATGTGAGAGCACGTTTCCTGTGGCGTGGAGCAGGATACCCCTGGCCTGGATCCAGCAGCAGAACAAAGAGTACTGCTTCAGGTGCCGCTTATAAGTTTCCATGGGGTAGTGGAATAGTTCCAGGGATACGTATTCCGGCAGACCATCCCGGATTTGCCGCTTGTGCTCGTCGGTGAGGGCTTTATCTTCATGTGTGATGAGCAGCAGGCTGGCCTCAAAATGACGCAGGGTATCCTTGCCGCCCCTGGAGAAGCATGAGCGGACGGTCTGCTGCCGGGAATGAAGTGCAATAAGGTAGATCAGGTGCGGTTCCACCTGTTTTTTGACTGCATGCACCAGGGTCGATAAGACCTGCTGTTCCATGCCGCTAAAATGACTGATAGATACTTTGCTTTTCATAATAAAAGGATTTTGGTAGGTGATCAATTATACCTGAGTTCATTTTTATACCGAAGTAAGCCAATAGCTGAACGCTAAACGATACCGGGCAGGTATATTTTATACTATATCCGGGATATTTTAGTTTTTCAATCTAGGTCTGGTGAAGTATTCTCCCGGAATGTATAGCACAAACAGCAGGTCCGGTGTCTTCGTAGAAAGGCAAGCGGATATACTGAATCAGGAAACAGCGATGTATGTCTGACCTCCGCCACTGTGGAGCACCTGCTTGTTGTTTTTAAAAGGCAGTCGCTGCGTCATGATCTGAACTGGTACGCACTACAAGGTATCGAATGCTTCCGGGTATCTGACCAGTCCGCGGACACCTGTAAGCCCGTCCGGTACCAGTTCGAGGGCCATAAAAAATCTTGCAGGGACATCATACGGAGGGCTGATATTCCATCTTTCTGCGGGTGTAAAGCCAAATTTCGGGTAATACAGTTCATGCCCTAATACGATAACTGAAGTAAAGCCTGAAACACGTGCATGATGAAGCCCGTTCCGGATCAGTTCAGCGCCAATTCCCCGGCGCTGGAATTCCGGCCGGACTGCCATCGGAGCCAGCGCTAAGCTCTCCTGTTCATTGTGGTGATGGTCTGTAATGTTAATCTTTGAAAACAGGATATGTCCCACTATTTTGTCTTGAAGGGCTGCTACCAAAGAAAGCTGAGGTACAAATGCCTTACTTGCGCGTAAAAGGTCAACCAGTTTTGCTTCTTTTTCGCTTCCGAATGCAAGGGTGTTGATCTCATAAATGTCCTTTATATCCGCTTTTCTTTCTTGCCTGATGTTCATAGCAGGTGGTTATATATCAGTTTCTTTTTCCAGGACTTTTTTCATCAGAATATCTGTCTGCCGGTCATCTCCCAGTATGAATATATGTCTGTCAAAAGCTTCAAACCCGTTTTTGGTATAAAAACGAATGGCTCTCGGGTTTTGCTCCCATACACCCAGCCATATATAGTCAGCATTTAATTGACGGGCGATCTCCAGGGCTTTTCCGTAAAGGAGCTGGCCTGCCTTTTTTCCATGAAAGTCCTTCAGTACATAGATCCTTTCGATTTCTACAGTATTAGCTTTTTTTATCTCGGTTTGTGATTGCCCGGTATTCAATTTTAAATACCCGATCACGTTATGGCCTGATCGGGCAAAATAGAATTTAGCATTTTCATCCCCGAGCTCAGCAGAAAGTTTTTCGACCGAAAAGCGGTCCTCCAGGTATTTTTTCATATTCTCATCGGAGTTGACATCCGAGAAAGTTTCCCAGAACGTTTGTATGGCTATTTTTTGCAAAAGCCCGACATGGGTCATGTTTACCTGAGCAATTTCAATATGGTTCATCTGTAAGGTAATCAATGGTTATTGCCAAGGAGTAGAATAGGATACTAAAGGTAAGGCAAAACCCTGAAGACGCAAACCGGTTCTGACAGATTATATTTTGGTTTTCCTCTTTTCCGAACAGGTCCATTCCGTTTGAATGCTCAGGCAGATCCGGCATTCCCGCACAGTTTTAGGGAAAATAAATAGTATAAAATTAATGCAGTTCTTGATTATTCTCTAAATTTGAATGGAATCCCCACCTGTCAAAGTCCGGAAAGACAATGCATTATTATCAAATTCATCAGCTACTGAAACATTCCTTTGATACGCCATCGGCTCATCAGGAGATTCCTGAGCTCAGTGTATCGCTTTCCCATTATGCATTTACCTCGGAAGAAGCGT
Source organism: Taibaiella sp. (assembly GCA_019739295.1). The sequence continues at coordinate 13,851 of JAHHDV010000014.1, read as the reverse complement.
CCTGCTTCCTTTCAGGAAGCGAGCATCTGTATTGCAGGCAACACCAGGTTTGTTTCCAGGAGAACGAGCGAATGGATGCCGGGATTCCTGCCCGGGAATGGTCGGATTTTGATATTCATTGCAACAAGCATTTCCAATATCATATTATCAAGGAAAGCTCGCTGACACAGGCCACAGGCGTGATCTTTCTTTTTCACGGTCTGAACGAAAAAAAATGGGACAAATACCTGCCCTGGGCTTACGGGTTGGCCCGCAGGACACATAAAGCCGTTTTGCTGTTCCCTATTGCATTTCATATGGACAGGGCGCCGGAGCAATGGGCCCGGCGCAATGAAATGTACCCGATCGCGCTCAACCGGGCTGATACCACGGGGAATACGGAATCTTCTTATGTCAATGCTGCGATCAGCACCCGCCTGGAACAAAATCCATTGCGGATATTCTGGTCCGGTCTGCAGACCTATTCTGATATCATCAATCTGATGACGAGCATTCGCAGCGGAAGTATAGATCAGATCTCCGGGACAGCTTCTATAGATTTGTTTGGCTATTCTATCGGTTCATTTTTATCCATGATATTGATGATGGCCAACCCAGGGCAACTGTTAACCCGGTCCAGGCTATTCTGCTTTTGTGGTGGTATGACACTGGACAGGATGTACCCGATCTCCAGATACATCATGGATGCTCATGCTGCCATTGAACTGCAAAAATCGTTTGCTACATTGCTGCATACCGGTTTTTCTGAAAATGAACGGCTCGCTCATTACCTGGATAGCTCTATTCACCAGAACGAAAGCTGGTTCAAGGTGATGCTGAGATATAACTATTATCAGGAACAAAGGGAAAAAAGAATTGCTGAGCTGCAGGACCGGCTAAAAGCTCTGGTATTAAAAAATGATATGGTCACACCGCCTGTCGAGGCCCTGAATACATTAAAAGGTGGATTCAGGGATATTGGTACGGAAGTGCAGGTTGAGGATTTCACACATCCCTATTCACATATGAATCCTTTTCCCCTGACTGCCAGGAACGCAGCTGAGGTAGACCGGTCTTACCATCTCCTGATGGATAGCGCCTCAGCGTTTTTGTATTAAAATATAGGGCAACATACCCATTCAAAAGCCAATACGTTTATCTCCAGGTGTAAGACAGTACCTTTATACGTTTTATTCACCTCTTGTGGAAGTGTGGTATGTATCGGGCTGCTATGGGAGTCAGCATGGATTACCGGCTGAGTCCGATCCTGAGTCCGACCTGTATCCCTGACCGCCGGATATCAGTATTCCCTATGCTGTAATAATTATTTAATCCTTGTATGTACTGGAGATTTACCCCGATTTTCCGGCTGAGCTGGTATTCCATGCCGGCTGCAATTCCGATATCCCATGAACCCGTCTCTTCATTCGGATTGACTTTGCCTTTGTTTTCCAGTTCGGATATAATCTGGTTTTCTGTAGGTGCCAAAGGGACATGCGTGTTCAAATTCCTGAAAGCATAGAACCCGGAAGAAATATTCAATGTAGGATTGATGTGGTATACCATACCCGGCTTGATGCCTACTGCATATATCCGGGTACGGTACTGCAGTTCGATGTCCTGGTCAATGCCTGTGTATGCTTCTTCAGAGGCAGTCATATCGCTGTTTACGGCAATGCCATTGATATGAACTGTTTGATTCAGGGCCAGGTCTGTAGCACTGACGCCTGCTAAAGCTTCAAATGAGAAACGTTCGTTTATAGGAACCCGTCCCGATATGCTGAGCTGGTATTGAAATGAGCCGATATTCTGACCTGTCATTCCTGCATAGAGGCCATAGCTTGCTCCTCTGCTGTTTTGTTCCGGCTCCTGCAGTTGTACCCGGGTGTAGTGCTCAGGAAGAACCTTTTCAGATAAGGGATACTGTGTGCTCTGATCTTTTTCGGGTACTCTGCTGATAATAGGCATTTCTTTGTCTTTGGTGATGTGCGCTCCCGGCTCGTAGCTGTATGTAATGTGCTCAGCAGGTGAAGGAATACCGTTCAGCTTTCTTTTTTTGATGATTGCGTCCGTATTTTGTTGAACATCAATATTTACAGCTTTTTTTGAAGATGAAGGGGTATGTGCCGGGGACACCTCCTGTTCTCCGGGGTGACCGGTTGCTACCGGGTCATCGTTATGCGGGGTAAGAGATATACCTGGATTGTCTTGCCTCACCTCCCTATGCTGCATATAGTATATGACGGATAGGCAAAGGAAAGGAAGCATGATCCCTGCTGCTTTGAGGGAAACCAGAAATATTTTTTTTGTTTTATTATTTCTTTTCCGGGTTATTTTTTCTTGCAGGCTCTTCCAGTCCTGCCCGTTTCCTTCAAACTGTAGCGAATCCATTTTTGCATTCAGCCATTTTTCGAATTCATTGCTTTTCATGTTCAGCCTCCTTTTTATAAAATGATTTTAATATATTTTGCAGGTCTTTCCTGGCCTGGTGCATCAGCCAGTATACATAGTTTTCCCGGATATCCAGGATCTGAGCTATTTCTTTCCGGCTGAACTCTTCGAAAACATACAGGTTGAACACGATCCTCTTTTTTTCACTGAGTTGACTAAGCATATCCAGTACACTTTCTGTACTGATCTTGGACATAAATTTGTTATCTACAGAATAATAAAAGTCAGGATCCTCATAGTCCGTTAATACCAGATTATTCTCGATATTGAATTTGAGGGCCTTATGTTTCCTGATGTTATCCAGGCATACCCTTGCTGTTATTTTTTTCAACCAGCCTTCAAACGAACCCTCAAATGAAAATTTCCCCAGTTGATCAAATATCCTGATGAATGCATCATGTACCCATTGTTCGGCATCCTCCCTATTAGGCGCATACCGGATACATACCCTCATCAGTACAGGGTAAAACTGGTAATAAAAAGCTTGATGCATCCGTATATTGCCACGGATACATTCCTGTATTAAGTTATATAGCGCTTCTGTTCTGATGGATGTATTCTGGTTATATTTTCGGGATTGAAGGATTACCTATTACTCTACCTCTATTTCGAACCGGCCGGATTCTGAGGTTACATTATTTTGATCATCATTATATAGGAATACATAATTACCACTCCTGCCGCTTTTAAATAAAAGCTGGGTTTTTATCGGTATCTCCTCCAGACAGGAACAGTGTTCTCCTGATTCCGATACGAGCAGGCTGGCGCTGATATAAAAGGTATCTGCTCCGACAGGTTCTATATCAGGGATGACTTCGTGAACACAAAGGTTCCCCGGGTGCGCCACTTCAAGATGGATTAAAGCTTCTTCCTCCACATTGAGCCTGGCAGTAAAATGTACAGCTGTAATAGTCCCCCTTACCGCATAGGTCATGCACTCTGTGTTTTGATTACATGACCAGATCAGTATAAGGAGAATGGTGAAAGGCAAGAAGCTTTTTGGCGGTATCCGGGGTGATCTCATCAGGTTCATATGTTTAATCCAATACAAATTTATGAATATCATAATTGCCTCCTTTTGAGATCAGCCTGATCAGGTAGGTGCCGGAAACCAGGTTGGGAAGCTGTATGCGGTTTTTATAACCCGAGGCATATACTTCCTGCCCGGCCATATTATAGATGCTTATGCGTTCGAAAGCATGTTTGCTGTCAATATTCAGGACTTTGTTGGTTACAGGATTAGGATACAGCTGTACTGCAAAATCCTGAATGATACCGGGATCTATTGAAGAAGGGGAATGGGAGCTGACCTTCACATGGTCGATTTTTACATCAAGCCAGTTCACGACAGTCCGGTACCTGAATCCCAGGTAGCAGGTTTCTTCCCTGGCCGGCAACTCTGTGCCTGCACTATAGTACCAGAGGTTGTCATTCTTGTATTGTGCTCCTCTGAAATCCAGGAGCAGTAATCGTTCGGAAGCCAAAGCAGGATCCGGGCTGCCCACGAGCAGGTAGACGGCCACGGTGTCATCTGATGCAGGGATACCGAATCCGGAAAAGGAATGATAGAATGTGTCGATCCATCCCCCGTCAGGGATCTCAAAAGCCGGTGAGACAAACCAGTTGTCCGTGATTTCCGTACCGCCAACAGGATAGTTATGGTAGAGACAATGTGATCCCGAGTAGGGAGCAATGTCTGTAAAGAACCATTCCGTACCTGATGCCCCCGTTTTAAATTGTTGCCATCCGCTTCGCTCATCGTCATTATCAAAGCCTGTATAATAGGGCAAAGAAACCTGGGCCATGCTGCTATCATAAATGCCTCCCAGTGACAGGGCGATAAAAAGTAATATAATTTTGTTTTTCATGTTCCTCCTATTGAGTAAAGACTAGTTTTTGATGATGAATATCCAATCCCAGTCCGCCGGGTCACCGACGCCCACGCTGGGTGTATAAAGGAATACCCTGACTTGGGATTCCGGGTTGGATTCAAGATATGACCTGACCAGTACCAGGCCCTGTATAGCCGTCCAGGGTACGGTATAATCATAGGTGGTGCCGGAAGGATTGAACACATCTTCAAAACCATTGACAGGGGTTATATAATCATTAGTCAGTACATGATCGAAGCTGTCTTTCGGAAGCAGGGTCTCAGGATATAATCTTTCCCCTAATCCCATCCAGTGGATCGTGCCGAAGAATATCGTTTCATTCAATTCTTCATAGATGAGCCGGATACTGCCGAAATCACCGGGTTCCGTATATTCCGTTTGAACGGAAAATGTAGTGGCCGGATTTTCAAAAGCGAGTTCTTTCCCTGCTTCAAAGCTATTGGTAAGATAGTCCACCTGAAGAAGTAATACCTTATTTTCAGGTTCGGGTGCCAAGCCTCCGGAACAGGAACCAATAAGGAACGAGAGTACGGCCAGGGCCGAGATATAAATTTTATTCATGTTTTAAGTAGATTTGATGTTAGAAAATTGGGTGAATCAGCATGCTCAATGTATCAGACGTAATTTTCTCCCCTGGTTCTTAGCGGTTTTTTATATTTTTATTTTTTTAAAATATATCCCAACCCGGAGTAACAACTCCATCAGGTAAGAATAACCCGTCTAGGAATACGCTGAAGCCATGAAATTCAAGAGTGCGCTCTTGTGCTAAAAGTGCTTTGGAGAAGATCCGAAGATGATTTATACAGATCGTAATATCTGTATTGTGCTTAATGGCTCCTTTCAAGGTTCCTCAGCAGGGTGCATCAGTGCACCGGTGAGCATAAAAAAGAAAAACAAAGTAGAAAACCGATGGATGCCTTCGGATATCATGTTCATTACCGGAAGAAATAAGACCCTGTTTTTTGGAATGAATATATCCGGTACTCTCCCTTTTTATTTCAACCACTGGTTACCGGGACGGTATACGGCATACTTACCTCCCCCTGTGAAAAACAAAGCCAGGCCGCAACATAAGAACAACAGATTCAGTTCCCCTGACAGCCCCCCGGTCCTGGTCAGGGTAAAAGCTTCCGTGGATTTTGCCAAATAAATGGAGAAGGCCATCACCGTGGCTATACCCAGGCCAGAAAACCGGGTGAAGAAACCAAGGATCAGAAAGACAGGGCATAATACTTCCGTAAGCGGTACTCCTAACCATAAGATCTCCGGAAGGCCTTTCCGGGTAAGCATACCTTTGATGGCATCATGACCATGCTGCAGTTTGGCAATGCCATGCAGCAGCAATAAGAAGCCGGTTCCAAGCCGCAGTATGAGCAGTCCTAAATCCGGACTGGTTTGTCGGGAAGATGTTGCCATGTGGGAATAATATGAGGTGAAGATAATCATTTTTCTCTGGCGATGTGTATAACTGGCAGACTGTAGTATTGGTGTGATATTATAATCATTCAGCTTACCATATAAGGGTGTGTCACACGGAAGAGTATCCCTCCATGTTGCAAAGGATACAAATGACAGGCATCAGTTGGCATCAGCTGCGGAAAAACAGACCATCAGCTTACCTGCAGACGCAGATCCGTAAACATCCGCAAAAAACCTACGAAGCAGCTTTTTTTATTGCTTGTTGTGCTTTCTGTAGTTGTAAGGACTGTATCCGGTATTTTTTTTAAAGAAAGTGACAAAATAGGACACACTTTCAAATCCTAACTGGTATGATATCTCCGAGATATTAAGGAATGTATGCAGGAGTAAACGCTCTGCTTCTATGACGATTCGGTTCCTTATGATGTCTCCGGAACTTATTCCTCTTTTTTCTTTGCATATCCGGTTGAGATAATTCACGCTTATATGCATTTCGAGTGCATAAAAAGACGGTAATCTCTTTGTGGGAAAATGCTTTTCTACCAGCTGCTCGAAAGCCGTGACTTTTTTATCTTTTTCAGACTTGATATTTTTCCTGATCCCTTTCCTGTCATTGATTCTGTTCAGAATAGAGAGAATAATATTCATATAAGAACGCAGAACGCTCCGGGCATCCTGATTGTTGCTTTTGTATTCCCTGTTCATGAGTTTCAGGTAGAATTGCCACTCTTCCTGTTCCTCCTTACAAAGATCCTGCTGACAAAACTTATGGTATTTCAGACAATCAAAATTGTACAGCACATTGTCATTGTACCTCATAGAAAAGAAGGACTCAGAGAAAGCCAGCATCCACCCGTTCCTTATCGCATTAAAATCGTAACTGTTGACACTACCCGGACCTAAACAAATGACACTGTTTTCTTTTAAGGAGATCAGCTGTTGGTCAACTGTGAGTTGCCCTGTCCCATCCTTACAGAAAAGAATAGTGTAAAAGGATTGTTTATGCGCATTCCGGATCCATTCATATTGCTTTGTAACCTCTTGCAGAGGCAGTAATATAAATCCGGAATTGCCGGTAATGAAATCCGATAGTGTCAAAACAGGTAGACCTACTGTTTTGATACACATAGTCATTAGGTTATTGAATCATTCTGTATGTAGCCTGAGATCAGACAAGGGAAGAAGGAGGGTGAAAGATAGAATGATAATAACCTTCCGGCAGAAATGAGTTAAAACGGCTTTGGGGTATTGTTGTTTCCTGCAGATCCGGAGGCAATCCGCTTTGCAGGATAATAGGGTTATTCAGGAAGTAAACCAAAACTTCTTTTGATTTCACATCGGAATGCTCCTGTTTTTCTTTATCCTGCTCTATTCTCTTTTTTAACTGGCAGGCACCTTTACATCCCATCTCAGGTTTATCCCGGTTGATGCAAAGGAATTCGGCAATATACTTCCTGTTGAGAAAAAAGGAAGCTGAGATCCAAAGCTGTGAAGTACTCTGAAAAAAGATGACAGCAAGCAATATGACAGCCAGGATCCGTTTCATTTCCTGCAAAAATAACTTATTTATACCTAAGAAAGGTGGCGATGTTCCTATTCTTTACAGCTGATATTTTAGATTATCAATCCATCTGTTTAGGTTATCACTCCCTTAATTTCTTTACTTGAAGCATTCAGATAGTTTTGCGTTTCAAAATAACTGAAAATGAAAAGAATATTTTTAAGCATCTTGGGATCAGCATTACTATTGGCATCCTGCAGAAATGAACAGCCTGAGCCGGAGGGCGACCGGTTGGCCCCTCTGTCCGTAGAATTCGACAATATCGTGGGGGGAACTAATCTTTACCTCAATACCGCTACCTACACGAATAAAGCCGGTGAGGACTATACCATAAGCCTGCTTCAATACTATGTAAGCAATTTTAAAGTATACAAGGCTGACGGTACGGAATATACAGTGCCACAGGACAGCAGCTATTTCCTGATCAGGGAGGCGGATGCAGCAGCAAGATTTGCTGCTTTTAATGTGCCGGAAGGCGACTATACCCGGCTGGTATTTACGCTGGGTGTGGACAGCCTGAGAAGTACGATGGATATAGACAAAAGGACAGGAGTGCTGGATCCTTCCGGCGGAATGGACGGCATGTACTGGGGCTGGAACAGCGGTTACATTTTCTTCAAAATGGAAGGTGTCTCTGAAAGCGGCACCGGAAGATGCCGGCGGGCAGAAGAAGTTCAGGTATCATATCGGAGGATTCGGGGGATACAGTGCCCCGACGATCAATAATATCAAACAGATCACCATTGACCTGACCACGGCAGGGGAGGCGCGTGTCCGCAGGGACAGGCACAGCAAACATCCACCTGATGGTAGATGTAAGTAAAGTATTCGACGGGAAGAATACTGTAAGTATCGCTGCCTATCCCACCGTTATGTTCAGTGATTTCAGTACCGTGATTGCAGACAATTATACGGATATGTTTTCCCACGATCATACTGAGAACTAATTGGAAATGAAGTACAGAAATGAAGAAAATACGTACAATAACGGCAATTGCTGATTTTTATAACCCTTGTTTCCTGTAAAAGGGAGATATTGGATACCATCTCCGGTTTCACCGGCTTCGAAAAGCCGGAACATTTTCCGGACCCGGCCCTACCATTTCGATACCAACCCTGTGACGGAGGGAGGGTTTGAATTGGGACGAAGACTGTTTTATGAGCCGAGGTTTAAGCCGGAATAATACGATAAGTTGTGGATCCTGTCATATCCAGGCCTCGGCTTTTACACATCATGGACATGATATCAGCCATGGTATCGATGACCGGCTGGGCAGGCGCAATGCGCCTCCTATCCAGAACCTCGCCTGGCACACCTCTTTCAATCACGATGGCGGGGTCTTTGACCTGGATATGCAGCCTGTCGTCCCTATTACCACATTTGAAGAGATGGATTGAGGACCTGGACCAGGTGCTGGTCAAATTGCGCGGGCATCCTGGAATACCCCAGCCTGTTCGAAAAGGCTTTCGGATCAGAAGAGATCACGACCGCCAGGCTGCTGAAAGCGCTTTCCCCAGTTTATGGTAATGTGTATCAGCAGCCATGCGAAATATGACAGCGTGATGCAGCACCTGGCAGTGTTCACCGTCCAGGAACAGCAGGGATATCTGGTGTATCAGGATAAATGTGCATCCTGTCACCGGGAACCCCTGTTTTTAACCGATATGAGCTTTAGAAATAATGGTATAGGTATCGGTTTCAACGGCGATGAAGGAAGATACGAAGTGACCCTGAATGAAGCGGATAAGTATAGGTTTCAAAGTGCCCAGCCTGCGCAACCTTAAATATACCGCACCTTACATGCACGACGGGCGCTATCTTACACTCGATGCAGTATTGGACAGGTACCAGCAGTCCAAACCCTATGTACAGAATGTAGATCCCGTATTCGATAAAGGAGATGGCACCTGGGGCATCGAATTGACGCCTGGGGAAAGGACACTGCTGAAAGCATTTTTAAATACCCTGGATGACGGGATTTTTGTAAAGAACAGATTATTATCAGAATAATGCATATTGTGAAAAAGAAACTAAGTTTATTATTAGCATTAAGTATCCTGGCATGGCATGAAACCTGCCCGGGCCTGTGATATCTGCGGGTGCGGTGCCGGTAGTTATTACATCGGTATCCTCCCGGAATTTAATAAAAAAAATAGCCGGTATCCGGTATAGAAGCACGGTACTGACCACTCATCTGGGGACCGGGTGGCCAGGCGACATACCTGACCACCGATGAGCGATACCATACTGCTGAATTTTGGGGCGGCTGGACGATTTAAGGATAAGTTCAGGGTTATGGGTTACCTTTCCGGTAAGCTACAATTCCAGGGTCAATGAATCCGGCACAGTATCCAAAGCCGGGATTTCCGACGTTTCGGTTTTGGGATTCTACAGGTTTATTGCGAGGTAAAAAGGACCATTTCCGGGGATGAATATACACGGCTTCTGGTACAGGATTTAATGGATCGGCGGCGGCGTTAAATTGCCCACCGGGGAGTACAACCCTGCAGATAAAGGACCCGGTAAGTGCTTCAGCAAATTTATTCCAGCTGGGAACAGGCAGCATAGACTTTGTACTGATGGCTATGTATGATATCCGGCTTCAGGATGCAGGGACTGAATATGACTGCCGGCTATAAGATCAATACGGCTAACCCATATGATTACTATTATGGCAACCGGTTCAGTGGGCAGTATGCAGTTTTTATTACAAATTCAGGTTCAACAAACCAATGGATGATTGCACCCAATGCAGGCATTCAGTATGAGCATTCTATGAAAGATATGGATGGAGCTTACCGTATCCGCCCGGACAGGAGGAACGGCCTTCTTTGGAACGTTTGGGGCTGAGATCAGTTTTGAGCGATTGACGTTCGGGGGGCAACTTTCAGCCGGCCCGGCTTCAGAACCTCGGACAGGGTACCGTTCAGACAGGAAGCAGGATAATGTTCCATTTTTCCTGGTTGTTCTAAAAAAGTCAATGCGGAAATACCAATTAAAACCTGCCGGGAATTTTTTGATGACCAGCCGCCTTTTAACCTTCTAATATTAAAAAAATAAGCTGCCGGTTTGCGGCAGCTTTACAATGCTTGGAGAGACTAACTTTTCTTTAGAAGCTTGATGTGATCCCCAACCTGAGGCCACTGAAAGCGGGTTCGTATCTGCATACACCGCCGGTACAGTTGATTCCCTCTACCTGCTTCACATAAGCCAGGGAGAACCTGTGCGCATTTTTGGAATAAGCCATAAAGAAATTGTAATAGTGCTTGTCATCAGAATTGGCATGTGGCCGGATCTATATTGTTACATATCACTGATGGCAAATGACCAGTTAGGGGCGATCGCGTATTCCAGGCTTGCAAAAGCCCAGCTTCCATAATCCTGTTTGGTATTCATATACTGGCCCTGGAACTTGATGGGACTGCCTGTTGTTGATGCGGTATACAATTTCCGTAAATGGCGTGATGGCTTTAAGGATACCTGCATCAGGCTTCACCTGGTAGAATTCCTGGTTGTACTCCAGATACTGGACGCCTACATCGATGAGCCATTTGTCTATGCTTCTGATGCTGGCAGAAGCCCAGACTTCCCTGTACAGCTTCAGGTTGTCCAGGGTATTGATATGGGTATAACTGAGGTTGAAGTCATAATCAAAGCTGGGTGAGATCAGCAGGTTCGCGGAACCGCCTATTTCGCTCAGGTCCTGGGATGCAGGAGAATACCTGGCGATCACTCTCTGCGGGCGGATCTGGGCAATGATCGGCTGCCAGTTGGCCATACCATTCAGTAAAACCTGGGATGGCGAAGTTCTCATAGCGAAGTTTTCTGTTCTTTTCCCTGTAAGGGTCAATGCGATCCCCTTAGTCGCATAGTTGATGGTTGTGAAGAGGACATTTCCATCCGCATTGAAGATGTTCCCACTCAGGTCATTGATCGCCTCTTCGGTTTTATAAGCACCCTCTATATACCAGGACAGGTCTTTGTATGAAAGGGTATTATAGACCGTAAAGGCATACATATTGAATTTAGGGGAGAAACGTTCATCAGTGGGTAAGAGGTTAACCCGGGTAAGGATATCGTCTACAGAGTTCCTGTCCAGGGTCCTGTTCAGCACACCGAATCCCGGGGCAAGGAAAGTATTCTCGTTCAGGGTAAATCCGCCATCGAAGTTAAGACCTTTGATGATGGGCTGGTATCTTTCGAATACATTTTTCTGCTGGCCTGTAAATGCTTTTACGGTGATGTCCGGTGTAATGTTGTATTTCAGCCGGACCCCGGCCAAAGCGTTATCGATCATCAGTCCCCTGTCTTCATAAGCACGGAACAGGATCCCGGAACCGATCTGGTCGTATATGTAACCTGCGGTGATCTGCAGCCCCATGATTTCTTTGGACAGGCTCCAGGCGCCGATGCCAAATCCCGACAAAGGTTGTGTAGGATTCTTGAGGTTGGAATTATGCAGGGCATCTACCCTGAGGAAGGCATCAAAGCCATAAAGTCCTGTATATCTTAAAGACATCCAGCTTTCTCCGCCACTCAGCAGGTTGTCATACAGTGGATTGCCGGCTGCGCCTATTGTGGTATCTCTTTGGAAAAAATTGGCATTCAGCATAAGGTTCCCGGAAAGGTTTCCGGTCTCCTGTGCGTCTGCTACGGAATAGCTGCAGCATGCTGCAATGGCAACATATAGAATTCTTTTCATTGAAGTGTTTAAACAATTTAAGATGAGAAGGGTCAAAGTTAGGATTTAATTGTTTTTAACAATATAAAAATTCATAAGTCATCAAATTTCTTATTTTTGTTAGTACGTTTTATAAATTTATTATAATAATTAAACATTGAAAATGAAAAAACTATTAATGGGTCTGGCCCTTACATTGGCAAGTCTTGGTTCCTTGTTTGCACAGCAAGGATCAGAATTGCCGGCTACTCAGGTTCAGGATTTGAAAGGCAAAAAAGTAGCATTCAATACAGTGGTAGAACCCGGTAAGGTGACACTCATCAGCTTCTGGGCTACATGGTGTATCCCTTGTATGAAAGAAATCAAGAATATCCGTACCCATTTGAATGACTGGAAAACGGAAACACCGGACTTCAATTATATGGCCGTATCCATCGATGACTCACGAGCCAGCGCCCAGGTAAAATCTTATGCCAAATCTCAGGGATGGGAGTTTCCCTGTTACCTGGACCCCAACTCTGATCTCAAGCGCAGCCTGAATTTTGAAAATGTGCCTTTTACCATTATCGTCGGCAAAGATGGGCAGATCGCATACATGCACAGCGGGTATGAAGAAGGCGGAGAATATGTATTGTATGAAAAAGTAAAAGAACTGGCAGCGCAATAGAAGAAGCTGCCGGGGAATATATCTTTCAGGGCTGACAGCAGGAAATGCTGTCAGCTTTTTTTAATGCTCCTGTTGCTCTTGTTCATGCATCCTGTGGTATACTGCATAGAAGCTTAGCAGGATGAAGGAACCGTTTGAAGAACACCACGCATGCACCAACACAAAATGCCGGTTATGAATTTATAGCCGACTTTTGATTTTAGGTTGAATAATACCTAATTTAGACAGCAAAAACAAAACTTCTACCATTATGTCTGATACCATCATTAAAAATATTGAGAACGGAGTGATGAGCATCACTTTCAACAGGCCCGGGCGGTTCAATGCCTTCAACAGGGAGATGGCCATCTCTGTGCAGGAAGCACTCAATGAAGCTATGAGAAATGAAGCTGTGCGTGCTGTCTTTATTACTGCAACCGGTAAGGCATTCTGTTCCGGGCAGGATCTGAAAGAGACTGAAGATCCGACTGCAATAGACCTGAGGGCAACTGTTCGCGGGAACTACAACCCTATTATCGAGAAAATGAGAAAGATAGAGAAGCCGGTGCTGGTGGCTGTCAATGGAGTGGCTGCAGGAGCCGGGGCCAATATTGCGTTGGCCGGGGATGTGGTAGTGGCTGCGAAGAGCGCGACATTTATCCAGGCATTCAGCAAGATCGGGTTGATCCCCGATTGCGGCGGTACTTATTTTTTACCCAGGGCAGTAGGCTGGGGCAAGGCAAGCGGCCTGATGATGATGGCGGATAACATTACTGCTGACGATGCAGAGCGGATAGGGATGATCTATAAAGTCATTCCTGATGAAGACTTCGAAGCTGAGAGCAAAAGAATGGCGCAATACCTGGCTGATATGCCGACCAAGGCTTTTGCTTATACCAAGCTTGCTTTGAACCAGTCCGCTGCCAATGACCTGGAGCGCCAGTTGAACCTGGAAGTAGACTACCAGGGAGCATGCGGGGATACTGAAGATTTCGCTGAAGGCGTTACAGCCTTCGTGGAGAAAAGGAAGCCGGATTTCAGGGGTAGATAAATAGGCTGTCATTTCCTTATTGGATAAAAGGCGGCCGATCTTCTTCCTGTCAGCTGTAGACCGTCTTACAGATCATCATACCATATGTTTCGTTCATGATCTCAGCGGATACCATTTACCGGCTGAGATCATTTACATCAAAGTTCAGCGTATTACAGCTCTATAGCAGG
>JAHHDV010000013.1 GCA_019739295.1 Taibaiella sp. | reverse complement strand
AAAAAAAATATTACAGGAGCTCCATCGGACTTTCTGCACCCAGGGCCACCAGTGTCTCTATAAGAAACAGCTGTCTGGATCGTCATATGTAGACATCCTGCGATCCTTGCTCCTTTAAGCGGCTGCTCATTTTTATATTCTTCCCGGATAGCCATCAATCCGGGCATTTCGGCTTCAGCAAGGCGAATTTCCTTGCGTCCCCACTCAGCAAGTGTCATATCCTTTACCTTGTATGGCAAAGTCAGGTCTAAAGTTGTTATTGACATTTTTTCAGTTACGTTTAAATTTATTCAAAATCACTGCAAAAAATAAGTATAATAGTATGAAAAATCCAGTATTTATATTTATATTCAGAAACAGTTTGCGATTAATATCTTATTTTTTATAGTACATTTATACTAAAACAAAACAATTATGATCCGGTTGGACAAAAACAGATTTTGCAGATCTTAAAGCACCTGAAGGAAGATGCGAAAATCAGCATCAGGGGACCTGGCGCAAAAGATTCATTTAAGTCCCACGCCTATTTCATAACCGGATAAAGAAGATGGAAGCGTCAGGAGTGATCAGTGCGTACACCACACAAATTGACTTTTTCCAGGTTTCAGGATACGCTCATGGTCATCTGCCATGTGTCTTTAAAACAGCACAATAAGATATCCGGGGGTAAATTCATCAAAAACTATTTTAACCATGAACGAGGTAGTAGAATGCTATAATATAAGCGGCGAATTTTGATTTTATGCTCAAAGTTATCTGTTCTAATATGGAAGAAATACTATCAATTTTCATGTCAACCAGCTCAGCCAGATAGAAAATGTAGGTAAGGTCCAGAGCACATTCGTGATGGGCATCATTAAAGATGTGGAGCGCAGCATTTCACCCAAATAAAAAAACAGACATGCCGGTTCTGTCATATCCTGAGCAAATAAAAGTTAACCCGGGAAAAGGATCGGGATCCCGGACCTTTTTTTCTCATCTGGGCCAGAATAGAGACTGCATTATTCAAGCTCAATGATATTTACCCAGCCTGCATATGGATGATACAACTCGCAAATGGCCGGGGGAAGATTCGGGTTATCGCAAGCTATCCATCAATTCATAACTGATCAGTACGGCAGTTCCGTTTTCGTAGGAATCCAGCTTTTCAAAATTACAGGACTTTATAATCCGATTCACCCATTTTTGACATAAGTGCCCGTACAATCTTTGACTACCTCTACCGGGGCCATGTCATTTCTGTAACAGGACGAAAATAAATAAAGCTATCAAGAGTCCCTACAGGCAACAGAAAATGTTTCAATACTTGCATTTTTTTCAGATTTTTAATATAGGAAAGCAAACCTTACTGAATAGACTATTCCCACTCCTGTGCAGGTTGGACAAAAGCAGAAGATTAAACTTTTATGAATGAATCCCGACCACAGGTTTTTTATCATAGGGTTCCGTATCCATTCTATAAACTGTGCATTTAGAATATTTTATTTTACTATAAATCAAAACTTAAAGTTAATCCCCTTCTATTCCCAAGACATATCCGCGGAGTTTTGTCTAATTTTTGAAATGTTTTTAATGCACAGCAAATCATGTTAAGGTCGATATTTTCTTTTTTTTTACAATTCTTCTCCTCTCTCATTTCACTTTTGGTCAGCATGCAGGAACCTTATCCGGCAAAGTGGTCAATGATCAAAAATCAACCGGTGGGTTATGCTGATGTGCGGGTTTACCAGAAAAAACATGGAAAATACCTTTATTACCGGTGGCCTGACAGACGAAGAAGGGATCTTTTCCTTCGAATTGAAGGAAGGGGAATATTGGCTTACCATTGAGTATCTGGGCATGGATACGGATACCTTCGATTTTATAATGCCCAGCGAAAAACTACGATCTGGGCATCCAGAGATTAGGAAGGGGCATCCAGGCTCTTGAAGGAGTGGAGATAGTGGGTCAGAGATCCCAACTGGAATTCCAGATCGACAAAAGGATATATTAAATGTAGGTGCAGATCTGAAACAACCAGGGTACTACAGCCTCGGAAATGCTCGAGAACATTCCTTCTGTAACTGTGGATGCCGAAGGCAACGTCAGCCTGAGGGGCAACCAGGGCGTACGGATCTTAATCGATGGGAAAATACTCTGGATTTGCATCATCTGCAGATGCCCTGAAGCAGTTTACAGTCCGACCGTATTGAAAAAGGTGGAGATCATCACCAATGCTTCTTCCAGGTATGATGCAGAAGGTGATGCAGGTATCATTAATATCATTTTAAAGAAAGACAAACAGGGATGGCTTCAACGGTTCAGCAAACCTGAGAATAGGCTATTACCCGGATTATGGAGCAGGTTTTAATCTGAATTACAGAAAGAACAGGTTCAGCCTCTTCTTATCTTACAATGTCAATTACGGCATCAATCCATCCAACAGCAATACTTATTCCAGGCTGAGCAGCCCGGACACTGCATTTACCTACAGGCAGATCTATAACAGTGAGCGTAAGAAATTCAGAAATGATGCCAACGTTAGGGATCGATTACGATCTCAGTGACCGGAATATGCTGTCTGCATCCATCAATATCAGGTCAGGAGCCGGTGATAATTTTTATGACAGGATTTATGAAAACCTGAATACCGGCGATGAGCTGATCAGCAGGGATACCCGGTATGAATACAATACAGAGCTGGAGGATTTGCTGGAGGCGACCATCAGTCACCGCATGAAATTAAAGAAAGAAGGCGGTGAGTGGAAAACCGAATTCAAATGGTTCAGGGATAATGATTTCGAACGTTTCCAGTTATTCTGAAATATCTTCCCTGTATGTAGATTCTCATTATGAAAAAGTCCAATGCGGATGTTAGAGAAAGATACCATCTGCTGCAATCAGACCTGATTTATCCCATACTGAATGACGGCAAGTTCGAAACGGGGATCCGTTCCCAATGGAGAAATATGAACAATCAGTTTGGTTTTTTCCGAACAATCCGGGACAGACTGGATTTCGCCTTCCAGGTTCAATGATGTATTTAATTATGATGAACAGGTCCATGCAGCATACCTGATGGGATCCAACCAGTTTGGCAAAACTCGGTGTCCAGGCCGGTATCCGTGCGGAATACACCATCATAGAGACCATACAGGAGTCCAACAGTGAAGCCATCAACAAGAATTATATCAATTTCTTCCCCAGCCTTGCATTTTCCTATAAAAAACAGTGAAAGCCAGACATTTCAATTGAGCTACAGCAAGAGAATCAGAAGGACCGGGACAGTGGGACCTGATGCCGTTTTATGAAATTCGGCGACAAACAGGGCTATGCGGGTGGGCAATCCGGATATCAATCCGGAGTCTACGCATGTAGTAGAGGCAGGATGGATGCAGTATTTCTCAAAAAGGCAGCTTGCTTTTCTTCTATCTATTACAGAAGAACTACGGACAAAATAGAAAGGATGTCAGAAGTGGGAAGTGACGGGATTATCTATACCGTGCCTATGAATATTGCCAGCAGGGATGCAGGAGGTATCGAGCTGAATGCCACCTACAATCCTGTCAACTGGTTGAAAATTCACATCCGGGTTCAATTTTTTATAAAGAGGTAGTGAGCGGCAACCTACCAGGGCGGAAGATTTCCAATACCGGACAACTTCAGCTTGGACCAAACAGGACTACTGCAAATGTATCCTTACCGGCCGGTATCAGGATGCAGTTATCTTTCCAACTACGAGGCACCCACCGTACACCCTCAGGGTAAGCGAAAAAGGCATCTTCTTTGCAGACCTCGGCATGTCCAAAGACTTATGGAACAGCAATGCAACGATCGGCCTGAATATAAGAGATGTATTCAATTCCCGCAGGTGGCGCAACGAGACCGCTACCGAGACCTTATATTCACTTACAGATTTCCAATGGAGGCCCCGGAGCATCAGGCTGGTGTTTACCTACAGGTTCAACCAGACCTTCAGGGAAGTAGAAAAAAAATATGCAGATGATGGACCAGAGTGGAATGGAAGGAGAAGGTTAATCTAAAGAGTAGACCGGCATCTCCTGCAGCCATTGCCATCTGTTATCCTTGATAGTCCCCAGGAAACTATAACTTCCGTTCGTGATCAAGAGATGCGCTGATTGCAGTTCTTTCTGGTAATGGCTGATTTGCCTGATGGCATCTCCTGTAATGGCTACCCCGGATGCTTTGCATTCGACAAGTAAAAAACGGGTTCAATGCCCGGTCATAGACTACGATATCATACCGCTTCGACACTCTTCCGATAAGGACCCTTTTTCTCGACGGAGATCATTCCCCCGGGTACCTGGTAATCATCGATCAGCAGGTGGATCACATGCTGCCGGATCCATTCTTCCGGGGTCAGGACGACATAACGCTTCCTGCAGACATCCCATATTTCCTTGTACGCATCGACCTGCCGGATCTTAAAGGCACGTTCTTTGAATGGTAAGACAATAGGAAGCATATCAGGTTTTGTAAAATTCTAATTTGGTAATAATCAATTAACTTTGATGATATACCTTGGACTAAAATACAGATCGGCATGAAGACTAAAGAAGAAATCGTAAAAAAACTGGTTGCCCCGATATACGGGCATTCCTCTTAAATCATTTGGCAAATATATCATAATTTGCAACTTCCATCATTATATCGAACAATTTTGCTGCCATGCACAATGTAGAAGTCAATGGTTATGGAAAGCCCATGCAATCGGCTACTGCTAATGGTATCAGCATTATTAACTTCGGAATGGGAAGCCCGACAGCAGCGACCATGCTGGACCTGCTTTCAGCTATAAAGCCCAAAGCTGTGCTGTTTCTGGGCAAATGCGGGGGACTGAAGAAAGTCAACAAGGTAGGGGGACCTCATACTTCCGATCGCAGCTATCCGGGGAGAAGGAACAAGTAATGATTACTTTCCTCCGGAAGTACCCCGCCCCTACCCGCTTTTTGCGCTTCAGAAAGCGATCTCCACGACTATTCGCGAGCACAAGCGCGATTACTGGACCGGGACAGTGTATACGACGAACAGGCGTGTCCTGGGAGCATGATGACCAGTTTCAAGAAATACCTGCAGAAAATAAGGGTAATGGCCATCGATATGGAAAACTGCAACGATATTCACTACCGGGTTTGCCAACCAGATCCCTACCGGGGCGCTCCTTTTGGTCAGTGACCAGCCTATGACCCCTGAAGGCGTAAAAAACGGACAAGAGCGATCTTACCGTTACCGAAGAATTTGCAGGATATGCACTTAAAAAATAGGAATCGACTCCTTATTACAACTGAAGCAGAAAAAAACAAACGGTCAAGCATCTGAAGTTCTGACCCGTTTTGAATTTATGGTAAGGTCACTTAATGATTGCAAGGCCGTTTCCGCGCAGGCTTTTGCGCTCATTCTCAAAGAGGTCCCGCAATGATATCCGGTTTTACCCATTTGCGCTTCCAAATATTTCAGTTAATTTTGCTCCCTATTTTAAGGACAATGCAAAGAATATATTTAGATAATGCCGGCAACCACTGCTATTGACCAGGGAAGTTGTCGATACGATGCTTCCTTATTTGGACAGAAAAATTTGGAAATCCATCTTCGATTTATTCATTCGGCCCGCGAGACGAAAAATGGCTATTGAATCGGCCCGAAAGACGGTAGCCAGGCTCCTGGGCGTAAGGACCAGCAGAAATTTTTCTTTACCAGCGGGGGTACTGAGAGTTTCCAATACGGCTATCCAGGCCGCTATCAGGGAATCTGGGCTGCGAAAGGATCATCAGCTCTCCTATCGAACACCATGCCACGCTCCACTCTGTGGAGCAATACAGCAAACAGTTTCGGTGTGGACCTGGATTTCGTTTCATATCCTGCCGGATGGTCATATTGATATGCACCACCTGGAGCAGTTGTTGGCGCAATCCGGTAAGAAAGCATTGGTCTCCCTAATGCATGCCAACAATGAAATCGGCAACTTGCTGGATATTGAAAAGACAGGTGACCTTTGTGAGAATGCGGGCGCGGTTTTTCCATTGTGATACGGTTCAGACCGTGGGGGCATTATCCTTTAGGACTTTTCGAAACTGAAGGTACACTTTGCTACAGGAGCTTCGCACAAATTCCATGGTCCAAAGGGTGTGGGCATTTTATATATCAATGAAAATGTAAAAATTAACCCTTTGCTGCAAGGCGGTGCCCAGGAACGCAATATGCGTGCCGGTACGGAGAACACGTACGGCATTGTAGGCTTCGCGAAAGCATTGGAGCTGGCTATGCAGCGCTATGAGCAGGACAGCCAGTATATTCAATCCCTTAAAGAGCATATGGCGTCGCAGCTACAGGCTAAACTTTCCTGATATCTGCTTCAATGGAGATTATGCAGGAAAAAAGTTTATATACAGTATTGAATATAGGTTTCCCGAAAACGGAAAAATCGGAAATGCTGCTCTTCAACCTGGATGTAGCCGGGATTTGTGTCTCTTCAGGCAGTGCCTGCAGCAGCGGCTCGAATAAAGGCAGTCCACGTGATCAGCTTGCCTGTGCGATACGGAAGACAGGGTATCCGTACGCTTCTCTTTTCTGCAGAAAAGAAACACCAAGGAAGAAATCAATACCACGGTAGAAAAAACTAAAATCGATTTTGTAAAAACAATACCTTAAATTCATCTCTGTTTTATGGGCCAAGTAGAAATCCTGAATCAAAACGCTGTAGGTCATAAGATCAATAGAATGGTATACGAAATCTGGGAAAGGAATGCTGACCAAAAAGGAGTTGTTTCATCATCGGGATCCAGGGGAGTTGGTTCACGCCTCGCGGAGGTCTTTCATAAAGAGCTCGGCAAGGTCTCTGACCTTCATCTTCAGCTGGGGACCATATTCATATTGATAAAGAAAAACGTGAATAAGGAAAATCCTTATAGATTTCGACAACCTTAAAGGTAAGAATGTCCTCATCATCGATGATGTGGCCAATTCAGGGAAAACATTGCTCTACAAGCCTTATCCCGATCCTCAGGCAATTGCCTAAAAAAGGTGGAAATAGCTGTATTGGTTAACCGCAAACACAAAACTATTCCCGGTGAGACCTGACATTATCGGGCACGAAGTATCTACTACTATCCAGGATAAAATACTGGTACACATCAACCAAAAACCAAAAAAATATCCGTCTTTTTTAGCGTAGGATTAAACCTTTTTTTAATTATTTTTCTCTAATTTAGTAAAATTAAAAAAAAACAGAAAGATGAAAAAAAGATACTTATTATAGCATTATCATTGGGGAATTATGGTTCCGGCGATTGGCCAGATTGCAAAGCAGCAATCTCCCCAGAATATCAAAAAAGAAAACCCGGAAAACAATAAATATTACCCCGGAGCAGTATGCACAAAGAAAAAACCGATAAAATAGACAAAACAGGTAAAAACTGAGTCCGGAGCAAAAGACCCAACTTTTTGAAATGTACAAAGGTACAGCTCCTAAAAGAATCGGGGCTATCGGGCACGATGCGGCAAACCCTCAATGAAGTCAAACGAATTAGAGAAAGTCCATCTGTCTAAAATCCTGACAGCAGAGCAAAATGCACAATTACAGAAAATCGAAGATGATAACAGGCTCAGGTCTGCAGAGCTCAAGCAATCCAGAGAAGCAAATCGTCGCAAAGTAGAGGCTGACCAGGCTCGCCCTAAACTGACTGGACCGATCTGAAAAAGAAATAATTCACATTTCATAGTCATTCCAAAAGCCAGATCTATTCAGATCTGGCTTTTGGAATTTTTGCACATTACCAGCAATAACCGGGATGCCAAAAATGTACAGGGAGTGCAGTGAAATCTCATCTTCCGGGATGGGATCCGCTTCATACTGAATATGCTCAGGTTGCCGGATCTGCAAACTCCCCGATCCTCACGATTTTCCCAGGGTGCCTCCTGGCATAAGCTCCTATCAGCTGCATCATATAGTGATTGCCGTAATACCGGGTCAGGCTGCTTTTGATATCCTCCTCAGTATTCAGCTGGGTGTCCACCGGCTATATACCCCCATCGCATACAAATGTCCTTTTTCTACCCAGATACAGCTCCTCTCTTCCTGTGTTCTGCCTTTGTCCCATGATGAAATAACTTTCCTTCTGGTCTTCTATATACTGCAGTGCCTGCTCTATCAACCGGTTGTGCAAATCCGGATCCGGCAATGGTTCCGGTGATGCCGCAGGCTGTATATTCCCCAACTTGCACAGGCGGTGATCAATACCGAATGCTACGGATAAATGCCTCAGGAACTGCTGCGCTTCATACTCCCTGTTAAAAACCTGAATACATTGAAAATGCTTATTGATTTTCCCAACCGACAGATACCGGTAGCCATTCATAGCTTCATAAACCAGCAATCCATACTTGGGTTCAAAGCGCTTCAAAGCCCGGTTGTAAACAGGCCACAATCTTTTAATCTCTATACACTCCAGAAGCAATGACATCAATTCCGTAGCACAGACTTCAAAACTGATTCCATAGATCTCTCTTAGAAAACCCTGTCTCTGCGGATATACATTATGCCCGGAAAAATGCTGGGCCACCCGCTTTTTCAGGTTCACCGCTTTGCCCACATAAATCACTTTTCCCGCCTGGTTGCGAAAATAATACACACCCGGTCTTTCGGGTAATGCCTCAAAGTCCTCATGCGGCAAATTCGGGGGAAGGCGCTGGTCCCCGGAAGCCCTTTTCACCATTTCCGGAATCATATGGTCCCCGTCCCATTCCAGTAATTTACCGAATAAGATCGCCGTTGCAGCTGCATCACCACCCGCCCTATGGCGGTTTTCAATGGTTATATCCAATGCATGACACAGGTTCCCCAGGCTATAAGAGACCAGGCCGGGCCTGATTTTACGGGCCATTCTTACCGTGCACAATTTTTTGGCTGTCCATTGGTACCCGCAATCTTCCAACTGATGCCTGATAAAAGAGTAATCAAAATTCACATTGTGCGCAACGAAAATCCTTCCTTGCAGCAAGGTATATACCTGCTCAGCGATATCCCCGAATACCGGTGCACCGGATACCATTTCATTGCTGATGCCCGTCAGCGCAAAGATAGGAACCGGAATGTCCTTCTCCGGGTTGACCAGGGTTTCGAACCGTTCGACGACTTCCGTACCATTATGAATCAGGATAGCCACCTCGGTAATGCGGCTGCCGGAGGCATTGCCCCCGGTTGTTTCTATATCAACGATCGCGTATTCTACTGTTTTCATTTGATTATTCACTTCTGGGATCGGGTTTTAAAGGCATTTTGGCGCAGCGGATCACCTCCAGGGCCGGATATTCAAAATCCAGCACCACTTTTCCCTCTATCAAATATAACCCATTTCCACGCAATGGATACTGCTTCAAGGAGAAAGGAAAATGTACCGTATCAAAAAAATCGCCGTTGTTATCAAAAAAAGTTCCAAATTTCATATGCTGACCACTCTTTGTATACACCCGCTTATCCGTGACAAAATCACCTACCATACGCACTACCTGTCCTTCCGACCGGGCAAGTTCCGCTGCCATAGTTTCTCCCCTGAAAGAAGATTTGGCCAAAGCAAACAAGGACTCGGTAACGGGGAACCCGATCAGTTCTATCTCGTCATACAGATCTTCTAACCGGGAGGTCTCCAGAGGCGGAAGCACGGGCTTTACCGTCATTGATTCAAACAAATAAGCAGCATCCTTCTGCACTTTCTGCCCCGCAAGCAGGAGGTGGGCTTCCCAGAGCAGCTCTTTCTTGCCGGTGCCCGTAAACCTGAAAGCCCCCACCCTGATCAGAACAAGCAGCTGCTCCAGGCCTGCTGCCGTTCTTAAGACAAAATTCTCCATACTGGTATAAGGACCGTTCCGCTGCCGTTCCGCGACAATAGCTCTGGCCAGCCTCTCTTCCATATGCAGTACCCCGTCAAGGCCCAGGTAAATATCTGCCCCGTAGATAGTGGTGTTGTATGCACTATGGTTCACGCAAGGGAGGCATACACGTGCTCCCGCCCTTTTCGCCTCATTGACATATACTTTCCTGTTGTAAAATCCTCCGTAATTGTTTAAGACGGCAACCATGAACTCTTTAGGGTAATAAGTCTTCAGGTATAAGCTCTGGTAGCTTTTCCAGGGCAAAGGACGCACTATGGGCTTTTATTAAAACTAAAACCGGCAAAGCTCTCCATCTGGCTCCAGATCTCCTTTGTACCTTCCGGTGCATACCCTTTCGCCTTACAGTGATCAAAAAATTTCTCTTTTATCCTCAGAAGTTCGTCCTGGTGCCGGTGCCTTCCGTTCATCATCCTTCGCAGCACATCCGCATCACTCAGGTCCAGTCCCCCGTAATAGTGGCCAATCTTCATCACATCTTCCTGGTAGACCATTACCCCGTACGTATCTTTGAGCTGGTTCTTTAAATACAGGGTGAGGGTACGCTACCGTATCCGAATCCCGGTGACGCTCTATATAGGTCCTCATCATCCCCGAAGAAGCTACCCCCGGCCGGATAATGGAAGAGGCTGCAACCAGGGTCAGATAATCGTCGCAGCGAAGTTTGCCCAATAATTGACGCATAGCGGGGCTTTCCAGGTAAAAGCAACCTACGGTATCCCCGGTTTTCAGGCGGGCTCTGATTTTTTTTATCCCGAAAGAATCTCCGGGGATTTTCTGTGCACACCTTTTCTCCTGTATTTATTCTGATGATTTCCCTGCAGTCCCCTGATATGCCCGATCCCCCGCTGGCTCAGTATATCAAATTTTTCAAAACCCATATCCTCCGCTATCAGCATATCATACTGGACCGTCGGCAAGCCTTTGGGCGGGTAATCCAGTGCGGAATAGCGGGTCAGCGGCAGCTCACTGATCAGGACTCCGCTGGCGTGAATGGTCCGCTGGTTGGGAAAAATCCTTCAGGCGGTCGCATACAGAGAGGATCATATGGGTCACCTCATTTTTGTTCAGCATATGCTCCGGCTCCTGCACCATCCTGTCTATATCCGTTTTCGGCAAGCCAAATATTTTGCCCAGCTCCCGTACTGTGTTGCGCTCCTGAAAAGTGCTCATCGCTCCTAACAGGGCTGTATTCCTGCTGCCATATGTCTGAAATATATACCGGTAGATATCATCCCGTTCATTCCAGCAGAAATCAATATCGAAATCCGGGGAGGATGTCCTCTTAGGATTGAGGAAACGCTCAAAATACAGGTCCAGCTCCACCGGGCAGACCTCTGTAATCCCCAGGCAATAAGCCACAATGCTGTTGGCCCCGCTTCCCCGGCCGACGTAATGATAATTCCTGCTTCTTGCATAGCGGCAGATATCATCTGTGACCAGGAAATAGCTGGAAAAGTTACGGCTGGAAATGATCTCCAATTCCTTTGCCACACGTTCCAGCGCTTGCCGGTTGTTCTTACCGTATCTTTTGGAAAATCCTTCCATCGTATATTGATAAAGCAGCTCCTTATCGGCATACGGGCTGTCTGTAAAAAGCGCTTTATTCTTTGCTTTTTTAAAATCAAAATCAAAGCTACACTGGCTCAGTAACCTGCTGGTATTCCGGATCAGCTCCGGGAAATCACTGTACATCTGTAGTAATTTTGTCCTGGGTACCAGGATCTCCTCCTTGCCTGCTACCTGGTGCGGTTGCAGCTGGGAGATCAGGATATTGTTATCTATAGCCCTTAACTGCCTGTGTAAGGTATAGTCCGCACCGGAAAAGGAGACAGGAGACAGTATCACATACTTTTCTTTAAGAACAGGATCGCCCATTATGGTCCGGCTCAGCTCCGAAGGACGGATCCCGACAAACTCATTATCCCGGAGCGCCCTTCGTTTACCTTCCCGGAAAGGATAAACCACAAAAACATCCCGGAACCCGGGAGCATCTCCCGGCAACTTCACGTCTCCTTTATGCACAGCCGTCATGAGCTCATTCAATTCCTGGAACCCGTTTTCATTTTTTGCGATCCCGATATAAAGCATCCGGTCCCCGTCCCGGAACTCCATTCCTGCCAAAGGTCTTATCCCTTTCTCCCAGCCGATGCGTATAAAGTCCAGGACCCCTGTACTGTTATTGATATCCGTCAAGACCACTGTCTCATATCCATGCGCCAACAATTGGTCTGCAAGAACATCCGGCTTTATCGTTCCGTACCGCAAACTGTAATGACTATGAACATTCAGTAACATTGGCTTTATTTATTCAATTCTGGTGATAGTGTTGATGTGACGGTCCATACGAATTATGTTTTATGGATTTTGCCAGGCTCCAACCCCATTCCCGTGTCATGTAGGTATCC
Source organism: Taibaiella sp. (assembly GCA_019739295.1). The sequence continues at coordinate 46,381 of JAHHDV010000013.1, read as the reverse complement.
ACACCTGTACACAGATTTGATACCATACTTCATCCTGATCTGGTCCATAGCTAAAGACAAATGGATCTCCTGCTCCGTATCATGAAACAGATCGACCTGATACCCCCCATTGATCAAATGCCCCAGCTTCACCCCTATCAGCCTCACCAGCATCCTTTTACTGTACAGTTTGGCAAACAGCTCTACCGCTTTTTCTGCAATCGTCCTTTCCGAGTTGGTATAGGAAATCCTTACCTGCCGGGTATGTGTGTCAAAATTGCTGTAACGGATTTTCAGCGTAATACAACCCGTGAGCCTTTTGCTTGTCCGTAATTCAAAGGCCAGCTCATCCGCCATTTTCAGCAAAGTCCTTTTCAGTATATCCATATCAATGGTATCCTGTACATAGGTGGTCTCCTTGCTGATGCTTTTCTGTTCGTGGAAAGGCACTACCGGGTTATTGTCTTCGCCATTGGCTTTTTTCCATATAGCTACCCCGTTTTCTCCCAATATGCTCCTGATGGTATACACATCCATTTGCTGCAGTGTATGGCATTTGGCAATCCCCATATTGCGGAGCCGCATATAGGACTGGTCTCCTACCATAGGTATCTTCCGGACAGATAAAGGGGCTAAAAAGAACTTTTCCTGCCCCTGCGGCACCTGTTTCTCCCCGCAAGGTTTGGACTCTCCCGTTGCGATTTTAGATACCGTCTTATTGGAAGACATACCGAAAGAAATGGGTAAACCGGTTTGCTCAATGATGCGCTTTCTTAACTCCTGCGCCCATTTCCAGCATCCGAAGAATTTATCCATTCCTGTCAGGTCAAAATAATGCTCATCTATGGAAGCTTTCTCTATGAGGGGTACCTGCTCCCCGATGATCTCTGTGACCATATCTGAATATTTACTGTACTGATCATGATCCCCCCGGACCACTACGGCATCCGGGCACAGGCGTAAAGCCAGCTTCATCGGCATCGCCGAATGAACACCGAAGATCCTGGCTTCATAACTACAGGAAGCTACCACTGCCCTGTCCGAAAAACCGCCCACGATGACCGGCTTCCCGATCAGCCTGCTGTCCTGCAATCGTTGTACGGAAACAAAAAAGGAATCCAGGTCACAATGGACAATATGTCTTTCCATTACTTTTATTTAAAGATTATTTATTATTTTTGACTAAATAATAGTCAAAACAAAGACTACAATTTAAACATTTTAAAATGAAACCGACAAATAATTTTTTAGGAAATAATATTAAGTTTTTACGTCGCCGACAGCACCTCACCCAGGAAAGCCTGGCTACGCAGCTCTCTATCACCCGTTCCAAGCTGAATTGCATAGAAACAGGGCAAACCAGGTCTCCCGCCATTGAGGATTTGTTAAACTTTTCGAACTTTTTCAGGATGAGCCTGGACACTTTGGTAAAGGTAGACCTCTCCCAGCTGGGTGAGCTCAGGATCCGTGATCTCGAAGCGGGCAATGACGTATATACCAAAGGTGGTAACCTGCGCATCCTGGCCATCAGCATTGACCACGACCACAAAGAACAGGTGGAATATGTTCCCATAAAAGCCAAAGCCGGCTATATAGCCGGGTTCAACGATGTGGATTTTATCGCCGCACTGGAGAAATATTCCGTACCGAACCTGCCGAAGCATGGTACCTACCGCATCTTCGCTACCAAAGGTGACTCTATGCTCCCCATCCCGGAAGGCAGCGATATTACTGCCCGGTACGAAGAAGACTGGACCGCCATCAAAGCGGGCACCCCCTGTATCCTTATCCTGAACGGACAGCAGGATTTCGTTTTCAAAATGGTAACGGCGCAGCGGGACCATACTTTTCTTCTGGAATCCCTGAACCCGGTATATGAGCCTTACACAGTCCATGCTGCCGATATACTGGAGATCTGGAGCTTTCATGCATTCACCAGCCGGGAGATACCGCTATCATCGGGTATGGATGTGGTCCTGCAGGAAATCAGGGAACTGCGGAGTATGATCCGGGCAGCCCGTTCGTGAAATAAAAAGGGGGCTGACCTGATCATTCTCAATTGCGGGAAGCACGAAAGAAAATCATTGAAGATTTACAACTATCTTGTAACCTCTAACTTTGTAGGTAATCTTGATTTAGTATTGCAAACGGTTATTCAAAACCAATCGTTAAGTTGATGAGAAAAATATTCATTTTATTTTTATTCTTTTCTTTACTATTCCTAATACAAGCTTGTCAGGTACTTCAAACAAACCTGTATTCCTTATTTTGAATTCGAAGAAGTCTCTCATTATCATACTGAATTTGACATGGATCAGTATGTTGATTTTAAAGAAAGAAATAATAAGAACCATCTTGATAGTATTAGGATAAGTATTATTTTAGATCCTTTTTCTCATAAAACTGATTTTAGACAGCCAAGTAATCAGTGAATTATATAAAATTGGTTTTCAGAAAACAGAACTGGATAAAAGCCAGGTAATGAAACTGAATTTGATATTTTGTTATCAAGAAAACAGAGGAGTATGAAACCACGGCATGTGCAGCCATTTACAGGGATATCCTGGTTTTCAAAAAAGGAGACCAAATAACAGGAACTGCAAAAATCTGCTTTAGCTGTGGTCATGCTGACATTTCGGGTACAACTTATAATACAGATAATTTTAGCAAAAACGATGCTTATCAAAAGCTCGTATCTCTATTGAGTTTGAATCCGGATAGACCTTAGTCCATCCTCCCTGATCTGTACAATCAGGTCATCGGGATGAGGGAACTTTTTTTCATCCCCGATTTTATCCTTGAGCAGGATGGCACATCCGCAGTTTTATTTTTATTTTGAATGATATATCATTCATTGTTAAATATAATTGGCATTAATGAATGATATATCATTCAAATATTTATTTTTTTTAAAATTTTTTTCTTATATTTTGTATGTAATTTTTACTCATTAATATGAAAATAATCAAATAATGAATGATTTGTCATACATTTTATCTTTAAGTGATGCAGCTATTCTCAGGGAAATAGGTGAATTTATAAAGGCCAAACGCATAGACAGGAAATCTTACCCAGGAAGAGGTAGCAGCACAGGCAGCCATAAGTCGCTCTACATTAAGCCTGATGGAGCGTGGCGAGAACACGGCTCTTATCAATCTCTTGAAGGTGCTGAGAGTGCTGGATGCCCTGTATGTGCTTGGGACAATTTAAGGTTACGGAATTGATAAGCCCGTTACAGTTAGCCAAAGAAGATGAAAGAAAACGTAAAAGGGCTTCACGTAATAATAGGTCAAACGATAGAGATAACGAAGAATGGTAAAGACAGCGTTTGTAAAGCTATGGGGCAAAAGGATTGGTGCCGTAGCCTGGGACGAAAAACGGGAACTCGGCTTTTTTGAATATGATAAGAAGTTTCGTGAAGGTCAGCTCCATGTAGCACCTATAAAGATGCCATTAAGCAGCCGGGTGTATGCTTTTCCGGAATTGAGCGGAACCAGCACCTTCAAAGGGTTGCCTGGCCTATTAGCCGACTCTCTGCCGGACAAATATGGAAATGAGCTGATCAATATATGGCTCGCCCGTAATGGGCGTCCCGAAAATTCACTGAATCCTGTCGAACTGTTATGCTTCATTGGCAATAGAGGTATGGGTGCCCTTGAATTTGAGCCCTCCACACTAACGACAAAGAGCAACACTCAATCACTGGAGCTTTCAAGCCTGATAGAAACCACTACACAACTATTAGAAAACAGACAACAGTTTGAAACACATACCGATCACGACATGCAGGATGTACTGCTGGATGTCTTAAAAATGGGCACTTCCGCAGGCGGAGCCAGGCCAAAGGCTATTATTGCTTATGATGAGGCAACAGGTATGATCCGGTCGGGACAAACACTCCAGGAACCAGGCTATGAACATTGGCTTATAAAATTCGATGGTGTAAATGATTCGCAATTCGGTGCAACCTATGGTTATGGACGTGTCGAAATGGCCTATTATAAAATGGCTATTGATGCGGGGATCGAAATGACTGAAAGCCGTTTGATTGAAGAAGAAGGGCGGGCTCACTTTATGACCAAACGCTTTGACCGTTGCAATGGCAATGAAAAGTTACATATGCAGACTTTCTGTGCTATACAGCACTATGACTTCAACCAGATTCTAAGCTACAGCTATGAACAACTTTTTCAAACTATGCGTCAGTTAAAACTCAGCTATGCTGCAGCAGAACAAATGTACCGTAGGATGGTATTCAATATATTAGCCCGTAACTGTGATGATCATACTAAGAATTTTGCATTCCTGATGGACACGGCCGGGAAATGGAGACTGGCTCCGGCCTATGATATATGCCATGCCTACCGTCCGGATAGCGATTGGGTAAGCCAGCACAACCTGAGCATCAACGGCAAGAGAAAGGATTTTGAAAAAAATGATCTGCTGACCATCGCCAAGCAGAATTCAATCCGGAATCCGGGAAGTATCATTAATGAGGTACTGGATACGGTGACAAAATGGATGAACTATGCGGAGTCTTGTAATGTAGATGAAGGGCTGGCAAAGGCTATAGAAGCTACACTGATCCGGTCGATATGAAGCAAAGAGGGTGCCTGAAAAGCGTTTCCCCTATACAGAACCTAAGCCAACAGATTTCTCACTGCGCTTACATCATTCCTGATCTGCACAATCAGGTCATCGAGATGATGGAACTTTTTTTCCTCCCTGATCTTATCCTTGAACAGGATGGTGAGCTCCTGGCCGTATATATCCTCATCAAAATCTAAAATATACACTTCGTAATGGAGTTTTTCTTCATTGGTAACGGTAGGGTTCTTTCCAATGCTCATAGCACCCAGATAGGTATGATCCAGGTAGCGGACATATACTGCATAGATACCGGATGGCAGTAGCAGCTGGTCATCAAAATCAGGTTTCAGGTTAGCCGTAGGAAACCCTATCTTCCTGCCCAGCTTCTTACCATGAATGACCAGCCCGCTGAACCGGTAAGGCCGTCCAAGCATCGATTCGGCCAGTGCCACATCTCCCTGCTCTACTGCCTTCCTGATCTTGGTGGAGCTTACATTAGCATCATCAATCAGCTGCTCCGGGATCTCTATAATTTCTACCCGGCTCCCTGCCATGCTTTTTAATAAGCGGATATCCCCTTCCCGGTCATGCCCGAAATGATGATCGTAGCCGATGATGACCGCATGTGGATTTATTTTTTCCAAAAGAAAATCATGGACATATTCTTCTGCAGATAATAAAGAAAACTGCCGGGTAAAGGGCACTTCAATGATATGGTCCACTCCTGCCGCAATGATCTGTTCATATTTTTCCTTATTCGAAGTGATCATATGAATGGGCAGATCGGGGCGTATGACCTTGCGCGGATGGGGATCGAAGGTCACTACAATGCTTTCCCCGCCGATCTCGCGGGCTTTGGCAACTATCGTTTCTAATATTTTCTTATGACCCAGATGTACCCCGTCAAATGATCCGATCGTAACTACTGCTTTACGGAATGGGGGTAATCCTTCCTGAAAATGATATATGGACATTACTGGTTTTTGGTTTTCTTTCTTCTGTGTAACTTAAGGGGTACAGGAGAAGTCGAAATAGGGACTTTCTCCACCACGACATTATTGATGTTCAGACCAAATGCCTTATCCTCAGACAAAGATACCTGCTTCAGTATAAAATACCCTTTCATGATCAATTGGTCCATAAATCCTAATTTATGATCATGGGAGAGAAATTTCTCAACGACAATAAATTCAAAATCCCCGATCATTCCTTTGCTTTTCAGAGAAGGATATCTTGAATATACATCCGCTTCACGGGTAACCTGCATTTCAGACAGCACCTGCTTGAACATTGCCTGGACCCTCGGGTTCTCCCTGAATCCTAACCTGAAATCTATGCGGATTACCTTATCCGGGATAATGGTGGTGATCTCGTATTCCCTGAGATACGGGATGTCCAGCGTATCTACGTGTACGATCCAATATACATCCGCCCTTTTGGGTATATTATTTTGTATGGAGAAAATGACTTTATGTTCGATGTCTTTTTTGGAATCCGCACTTGTCAGGTATACCAGATGTGTGGCGTATTTGGGTATGGATCCGTCCTTATTGATGTCCAGGATGATATCCAGATGATCTTCCAGCTTGACAAATTCCACATACCTGTTTTTTATCTTCCTCGCTTTGTACCATGTGAACATCACTATGAATATAATCCCCCCAATCAGCAGCGACACATACCCTCCATGTGAAAACTTGCTCAGATTGGCTATCAGGAATGATCCCTCAATGGTCAGGTACACGAGCATAAACAATATGATCCAGGCCATCCGGATGCGCTTCAGGTGCATATAAGCGCCCAGTAAGAATGTAGTGATCAATACGGTCAATGTAATCGCAAGCCCATAAGCACCTTCCATCGAAGATGACTTCTTGAAGTATAAAACGACCAGGCAGCAGCCAATCCAAAGAAATAAGTTGACCTTCGGTATGAACAATTGGCCCCCGCTCTTCAGATGGGTAATTGATTTTGAGTTTTCGGCAACAAGTTCAGCTTTATACCTTCGGAGACCAGGGTAAAGGTCCCGGATATCAGTGCCTGGCTTGCAATGACCGCCGCCAGGGTAGCCAGTACGATGCCAAAAATCCTGAAATCCTCGGGGAATAACCGGAAGAAGATATTAAAGTCTTCCGGCAATTGCTGCCCTCTGAAATGGTTCAGAAGAAAAGCGCCCTGCCCGATATAGTTGCCCACCAAGGCGATCTTGACAAATGTCCAGGCAGCCCTGATATTGGCTCGCCCGCAATGCCCGAGATCGGAATACAATGCTTCGGCTCCTGTAGTACATAAGAAGATCGCACTTAACAGCCAGAAAGCATCCGGGTAATGGGTCAGAAACCGGATCGCATACAACGGATTAAAAGCTTTGAGGATACTGTAATACTCGTGCAGGTGAAACAATCCGATAAACAGTAATGTTCCGAACCATAAAATCATGACCGGGCCGAAAAGCCTGCCAATCTGCTTGGTGCCGAATTGCTGAAGAAAGAAAATACCAGAGATAATGATCAATGTGAACAATATCGTCAGGTTCTGGTCCTGCCCCAATCCTTCCATAGCAGAAGTCACGGTAATCGGGGGAGTAATCAGTCCGTCCGACAGCAGCATGGCACCGCCAAACATGGCAAAAAACACCAGCCATTTCTTCCTTCTCCTGACCAATGCATAAAGAGAGAAAATGCCTCCTTCGCCATTGTTATCCGCTCTCAGGGTAAGAATAACATATTTAATAGTAGTCTGCAGGATGAGGGTCCAGATGATGCAGGATACGCCACCTGTGATGAGCAGCTCTGTAATGACTTTTCCCCTGGTCAAGGCATTCATCGTATACAGGGGAGATGTTCCTATATCTCCGAATACGATACCAATTGCGATTAATATACCGGCTAACGTAGCTTTTTTGGTATTGATATATCCCATGTCAAAAAATCCTGAGTTTTATTTCAAAACCCAGGATAACATTTTGTTTATATTATCTATTTAAATGCATTGATTCCGGTTATATCCATCCCTGTAATCAGCAGGTGGATGTCATGTGTACCTTCATAAGTAACTACAGACTCCAGGTTCATCATATGTCTCATGATGCTGTATTCTCCCGTGATCCCCATACCTCCCAAGATCTGTCTCGCCTCCCTGGCTATTTTCAATGCAATTTCGCAGCTATTCCGCTTCGCCATAGAGATCTGCGCAGGAGTTGCCCTGCCCTCATCTCTTAATTGCCCCACTCTCCATACCAGCAGCTGGCCCTTTGTGATCTCCGTGATCATCTCCGCCAGTTTCTTCTGTGTGAGCTGGAAAGCTGCAATCGGTTTGTCAAACTGGATCCTTTGCTGTGCATAACGCAGTGCGGTATCATAGCAGTCCATGGCACATCCCAGCGCTCCCCAGGCGATGCCGAAACGGGCAGAACTCAGGCATCCCAATGGGCCTTTCAGTCCTTCTACATTCGGAAGGATATTCTCCTTGGGAACCTTTACATTATCAAAGACCAGTTCCCCGGTAGCGCTGGCCCTCAGGCTCCACTTACCGTGCGTCTCAGGAGTGGTAAATCCTTCCATTCCACGTTCTAAGATGAGCCCTTTTATCTTTCCTGCTTCATTTTTAGCCCATACTACAGCAATATCCGCAAACGGGGCATTACTAATCCACATCTTGCTTCCGTTAAGAATGACGTGATCTCCCGCATCCTTGAAGCTCGAAAGCATGCCGGCAGGGTTAGATCCAAAATCCGGCTCTGTAAGCCCGAAGCATCCCATCCACTCGCCCGTCGCCAGTTTTGGAAGATATTTTTTCTTCTGTTCTTCACTGCCATAAGTATAAATCGGGTACATCACCAGGGAACCCTGAACTGAAGCAGTGGAACGGACCCCACTGTCCCCTCTTTCCAATTCCTGCATCATCATACCATATGTGGTATAGCTCAATCCGGCACCTCCATATTCCTGGGGAACAAAAGGGCCGAAACACCCCTGTTCACCAAGACCTTTGATGATCTGGGAAGGAAATGCTGCTTTCTGCGCATATTCCTCTATGATCGGAGAAATTTCTTTTTTAACAAAGGAGCGCACACTTTCACGAATCAGTTTTTGCTCTTCGGTAAATAATTCATCCAGCAGCAGGTAATCCGGATGTTGGTACAGATCTTTCATAACAGATGAAAATATAATATTATTTTAAATGAATGGTCAAAGGTAGGTAAGGTTTTTGGAAATGACCCATTTCTACTGGAAATTATTATCAAATAGCCCAAAACACTATTCCTGAATCAATAGGCATCATTCATACAGGAATCCCTATATTGAGCAATAATAAAAATTTCTTATCCAATCATCCCTTCTGTAAAAAGGCAATGTATCATTACCAGTTATATTCCTGTCTGGTTTTCTTGGGAAACCGGGAGGTGACCAGCTGATAGGACAGGTCAATGAATTCCTTTCCCTCTCTCTCAGCAAGCCTATTCAGGTTGGTACAGGTCACCCACTGTCTTTTGGCAAAATAGGGAGCCTGCATGAAATCCGGCCTGTCCATCCATAACTCAAATGCTTCTTGACCTACTTTCCCGGTGCCGCTCAATGGCTGTTCATCCAGGCTGATAGCAAAGAATATTTTACCCAGCACACAAAAACAAAGTAAATGTTCAAATTTTATTTCCTCCGTTGCAGCTGCTTTTGACAGGCAGTACCGGCGGATATCCTCTAAGTCCATAAGAATAGCAATTAATTTTCGGATCAAAATAATGAAACTATGCAAATATCCGGATCAGCATGTTCCGATATTTTTTATATGTCCATAAAAAACCGAATAATTCATGTCTCTTCCGAAATTCGTCATTGGTCTCAAAATTAATATAAAAGCATATATTTGTGTCCTTAATACACAAATAAAAATGGAAAAGCAAAATATACATATAGCGGTAGATGCAGTGGTATTGGGTTACCATAACAGGCAAATGCATGTGCTTTTAATAAAGAGAAAATTCGGTGATTTTAAAGGGAGATGGGCATTACCGGGAGGATTCGTAGAGGAAAACGAAGGTATCCGGGATGCCATCATCAGGGAATTAAAGGAAGAGACCTCTGTACAGATAGGATACCTGGAGCAATTATATACCTTTGGTGATAACATCTACAGAGATCCCAGGGGAAGGGTCATCAGCATCTCTTATTTTGCGCTGGTCAACTCATCCCAGATACAACCTTCTGCGGATACGGATGCAGAAGACGCCCGGTGGTTTCCGCTCCATGACCTGCCCCTGCTGGCATTTGATCATCAAGAGATCATTCAGTATGCCAAGAAACGGCTGAAGAATAAAATAACGTATCAGCCTATAGGGTTTGACCTGTTGGACAGTAAGTTTACATTTTCCGAGTTAGAGCAATTATATGTCTCCATAGCCGGGAAAGACATTGACAGAAGAAACTTCAGAAAGAAAATACTGAGCCTCGGCATCCTGACCGAAACCCGGCAAATGATCCAGCCCAAAACGGGAAGGCCTGCTAAGCTGTACCAGTTCAATAAGTCCAGATACGAACAATTGAAACATAACGGATTTCATTTTGACATCAGCTTCACATAATTACCTTATTGATTTTCCGGATAGCCATTACCTTTGCTGAGATCCATAAACAAACAACCGGCTTTGCGACATATATACTTCATCTTTACCATTTCTTTTATCCTGCTTACATCCTGTGGTGTAAGAAAAGATGTGTATTATGCCAGGAAAAATGCGGAACAGAAACCGCAAGCACCTGGACAGAAAGGCAAGAAGAAAAAGCCAAAATATGTCTATGGGGAAAATATACCGGATCGGACCAAAGAAAAAAAACCTCCCTCCCGGCTCCCAAATATTTCACACATCCCCTTTCGATTAACAGGGATAAGTTTGTCCGGCATGCCAGGACTTACTTAGGCACACCCTATGTATATGGCGGCACAGATAAGAAAAGAGGATTGGACTGTTCGGGTTTTATTTACAACGTCTTTCTGCATTTTGATATCCTCCCGCCCCGTGTTTCTAAAGATTATACTTACGAAGGGATACCGGTAACATTAGAAAAGGCCAGGCCGGGAGACATTATCCTGTTCACCAGCCCGGGAACAAAAAAAACAGGGACCGTAGGCCACATGGGCATTATTACCGAGCCTTACCCCAACCTGCATTTTATCCACTCAGCTTCCGGTAATAGCAAAGGAGTGATCGTCAGTGAATTCAAAGGGTATTATGTGGAACATTTTGTCAAGGTAATTTCGGTATTGAAATAAATCATTACTTTTAAATCCGAATCTGAAATCATAATTACTTCACGTCTTATGCAATTATCCCTTCAGGAAGCGCTTAAAAAGGTCTTCGCTGTCCATAAATGGGACAGCAAAATGGCAGGTATGAGAATAGCTATGGATTGGGAGAAAATCATGGGTAAAACCATCAATAACTATACCCGGTCCATCCAGCTGAAGCATAAAATCCTGTATGTAAAAACAGATATTCCCATCCTAAGACATGAATTCGTCACGAATAAACCGCAACTGATTGAAAAGATCAATCAGTTTTATGATGCAGATGTAGTGCAGGATATCAGGGTCAGTTAAGCCGCTACAATTATTTGCAGACCGTAAAGCCGGCAGCCCGGGATATACAAGTCCCGGCTTTACATCTCAGCTTCAGCCAGGTTATTCCTCCAGCAGGATCACGGTCTCTATGGCGGCATCCAGTTCCTGATGCAGCTGAACCTCCTGTCCGGAGACCGTCTGATATTCCTTTTCGATTTCCTGAAAACGGGTATAGTCGCCGAAAACGCCGGGATCAGCCAGCTGTACTTCCAGCTTCGATTTCAGCACTAACAGTTCAGACAATTTACGCTCCAGGTTTTCCACCTTTTTTTGAGCCTGCTGCAACTCTTTAGGCACAAATTTTTTACCGGATTTCGGTGTAGCGGATGTCGCCTGTTCCAGCCGGGCAGGCACAGGTTCTTTCTCCTGCTGCTTTTTCTCCTGCTTGTTACGGGGCCTGGAAACGGGTAATCTCTGCTTTTGTGCTTCCCATTCCTGATAAGCCCCCTTAAAAACTTTTATTTTCCCGTCTTCTATCTCCCAGAACTGATGAGCAGTCTCCGATACGAAATACCTGTCGTGGGATACGATCACATAGGTACCTTCATACTGCTGCAATGCTTCGATGAGCATTTCCACACTTTGCATATCCAGATGGTTGGTCGGCTCATCCAGCAATAAAAAATTACTTCTGCTCGCGATTACTTTTGCTAAGGCCACTCTTGCTTTCTCTCCGCCCGACAGGACTTTGATCTTCTTGAACACATCATCTCCCGTGAATAAAAAACAACCCAATAACTGCCTGAGCTCCAATTCCGTCTTGCCGCTTCCCGACTGCATCATTTCCTCAATGATGGTATGCTCTATATTCAGGGACTCCAACTGATGCTGCGCATAAAAACTCAGATGTACATTGTGGCCCCCGCTTCTGTCTCCGGTATGGCCGGTTTCAGATTCTGCCAGGATACGCAGTAAGGTAGACTTACCTTTACCATTAGCCCCCACGAGTGCTACTTTATCTCCCCGCAATAATTCCAGTTGTGTGTCTTTTAGGATCACATTGTCTCCGTAAGCTTTGGATAAGTGATGGATCTCGGCAATGATCTTACCCGGCTGCACACCGACATCAAAACTAATATTCATCTTCGGTGTCTGGGCATCGGGAAGCTCGATACGCTCCAACCTGTCTAAACGTTTAATGGCAGACTGTGCCTGGGCAGCTTTGGTGGCTTTGGCCCTGAAGCGTTCGATAAACCTTTCCTGCTGCTTGATATATTTCTGCTGGTTTTCAAATTCCCTTTCCAGGAATTCCAGCCGTGTCGCTTTCTCCAGTTCGAAGAAGCTGTAATTGCCGCTGTACACATGCAATTTCTGCATAAATAACTCAACAGTCGTCGTCGTCATCCTGTCCAGGAAATACCGGTCATGCGATACGATGATCACGGTACCGGGATAAGAGATCAGATACCGTTCCAGCCATTCGATACTGGGAAGGTCCAGGTGGTTGGTCGGTTCATCCAGCATCAGGATGTCAGGCGCCTGCAGCATCATCTTGGCCAGCAATACACGCATCCGCCATCCGCCGGAGAATTGATTGTAAGATTTTTGTAATTGTTCGGTGGTAAATCCCAGCCCTTCAAGGATCTCTGCAGATTTGTGCTCCATCTCATACCCTCCCGCTACTTCAAAATCATGAAGCGCCTCGCTATATGCCATCAACAGGCTTTCCTCCTCCGGCTTTTCTTCCAGAAGTGTCGTGAAATCGGCCAGGCTTTGCTCTATTTCTCTGGCTCTTTCAAATGCAGACTTGGCTACATCTAAAATGGAATCATCCGTAGAAAAGCTTAATAAATCCTGATTAAAAAAACCTATCGTGGTATCATTTGCTTTGTTGATAGAGCCTGAATCATGGGTATAATCACCCATGATGAGCCGCAGAACCGTAGACTTACCGGCACCGTTCGGTCCCACCAGGGCGATGCGCTCCCCTTCGTTGATCTGCCAGCTGGCCTCATTCAGGATGAAGCGCGCGCCGAATGAAAACGATACATTATTTAACGCTAAAAGCATTTTAAGTTTTAATGTGCCCATTAGCGAATAAACTAATCGGCGAATGAATCAAATAAAAATTTCAGTACACCAGCCACCCGCTCATTCTGCACCCAGGTCCGGTCTTCTTTCCTCTGTTCTCCTGACGGCCTGTTCATAGCGCCATTGTTCAATAAGCTGATGGTTACCGCTGAGCAGCTCTGCCGGTACGCTCAACCCCTGCCATACCGCAGGCCTGGTGTATACCGGCGGCGCTAACAGGTCATCCTGAAAAGAATCTGTCAATGCAGAAGTCTCATCATTAAGGACTCCCGGTATCAGTCTTCCGACAGCATCTACAATCGTAGCTGCGGCTATCTCGCCGCCACTGAGCACAAAATCCCCGATAGAGATCTCCCTGGTGACATATCTGTCTCGGATGCGCTGGTCGATCCCTTTATAGTGACCACAGATGATCATATAATTTTCTCCTAAAGACAACTGATTGGCCATCCTTTGGTTGAAAGTCTGGCCATCCGGCGTCACGTAGATGATTTCATCATATCCCCTTTGGGCAGAGAAGTGCTCTATGGCGTTTTCCAGGGGCTCACACATCAGTACCATCCCCGCACCACCACCAAACTGGTAATCATCTACCTGTGCTCTGTCGAAAGTAGAAAAATCCCTGAGATTATGCACATACACTTCCAACAGCCCTTTGGTATTGGCTCTTTTGAGGATGCTGTGCCCGAAAAAGCTCTCCATCAATTGCGGCACCACCGATATAATATCAAATCTCATGACTGACTCTCTGAAAAAATGTATGCAAAGGTATCTGTTATCTATGAAAATCCCTTTCGGAAAATGTCCAATTCTTCCATAAACGAAACCTGAGTGAGAATTTTAAGCATGCAGCAAAGTCGAATGGGAAACTATATCATATTTTGGGTTGGAAGAAAAGAAATCCAGATAATCCGGATAGGAAGTTATTTCTCCCTCAATTACACAACATTCAAAATAAAAAAATTAATTATTTATTAAATATAAATAATTAAAAAATAAAAATGCAATGAGGAGCTTTAATTCTTTGATCTGGACAGTCCTGAATTTAGTTTCGTAATTTTGATGCACTCCAATACCATTCATTTTTTACCCATATATGAAAATTCTGACTGCAGCTCAAATCAGGGAAGCGGATGCCTGCACGATCCAAAGCGAACCTGTCAGTTCTTACCAATTGATGGAAAGAGCTGCTCATGCCTGTTTTGAATGGATTAAGAAACATTTCAGTCATACATTCCGGTTTGACATCATATGCGGACCAGGTAATAACGGAGGGGACGGTTTAGCTATTGCCAGAATGCTCCTCATGGATGCCTATAAAGTTAAGGTTTACCTGCTGAGACCTGATGCCGGAAGCTCTTTAAGCAGGGATGCGCATAAGAATTATAACATCCTCCACCAGCTACATCCGGATTGTATCCGGTACATTCAGGATCCGAAAGACCTCTCGGAGCTGGAGCCCGGCAGCGTTCTCCTTGATTGTATCTTCGGTACAGGACTGAACCGTACGGTGGAAGGATGGTATGCTTCCTGCATCGATACGCTGAATACACACCGGGGTTTCAAGATCGCTGTTGATCTCCCCAGTGGCTTGCCGGCAGATGATCTGCCGGCAAGCCACTATATCTTCCGGGCAGACCATACCTTAAGCTTCCAGGTATACAAACGGACTTTCCTACACCCGGAATCCAAAGGCTATACAGGTGAAGTGCATATCCTGGATATCCGGCTGAGTGCAGCTTATCTTTCCAGTATAGAAACCGAAAACTATGTTGCCGATGAAGCATGGGTGAAGCAACATTTCAGAAAAAGGGAACAGAATACACATAAAGGTAATTTCGGACACGTAGCCATTATTGCCGGATCTTATGGAATGATGGGTGCAGCAGTCCTGAGCTGCCAGGCTGCATTGAGATCGGGTTGCGGACTTGTCACAGGGATTATTCCGGGAAAAGGCATTGACATTATGCAGGTGTCAATACCCGAGGTCATGTGCAGCACTTCAGGAAAAAACACATTGTACGCGTATTCCCGATTTAGGATTTGCAGGGGCCATTGGCATAGGTCCGGGTTTGGGACAGCACCCTGATACAAAAGAATGTATCCGTACCCTTCTGGAAGGAAGAACACAAGGCATGGTCATTGACGCCGATGCTTTAAATATTATTGCGGCCATTCCGAACGGAACTGCCGGCATTCCCAGCCATTCCATCCTGACACCCCACCCCAAAGAATTTCAGAGGTTATTCCCCAGCGATGCCCGTGACAGCCTGGAATTGGTTGAGCATGCCAGGGAGATGGCGATAAGGCTGCAGGTGATCATTGTTCTTAAAAACAACCACACTGCTGTCCTGCTTCCGGACGGTACCTGCTGGTATAATACCACTGGAAACGCAGGGATGGCCACTGCCGGAAGCGGCGATGTCCTCACCGGCATCATTACTTCATTAGTAGCACAAGGCTACGAACCGTCAATCGCAGCAAGGCTGGGTGTATATATCCATGGGAAGGCAGGAGATTTTGCAGCTGCAGGCCAGACTCAGGAGTCCATGATATCGGGAGATATCATTGCTCACCTGAAGAATGTTTTTTCGGAATTGAACCAATAAAAATAATCCCGGTTTTCCGGGACTATTTTATTCAAGAATTATTGAAAATTAATGTAGATTTTTTTATCCATTCGCTGTTTTTTTATCCCAAGAATACTTTTAATAAACTTATTTTCTGGTTTTCCTGAAGACGGGAGATCGCTTTATCCTTAATCTGGCGAACCCTTTCACGTGTCAGGCTAAACTGCTCTCCGATATCCTCCAGGGAAAACGGATGATCATAATTGATTCCAAAATACATCTCGATGACATCTCTCTGACGCCTGGTAAGAATACCCAGGCTTCTGTCAATTTCCGTCTTCAGGGATTCGTCATGAGTGACAGCCGTATCTGCTTTTAATGCATTAGGATTTTCCAGAATATCCAGAAGCGATCCGTCTTCACCTTCGGAGAAAGGAGCATCCATGCTGATATGCCTTGAAGACCCCGAAAGGGTCTCTTCGACTTCCTGGAGATCCATCTGAAGGATCGAAGCCACTTCTTCACTGGAGGGCTCTCGCTCGAATTCCTGCTCCAATACTGAAAATGTCTTGACAATCTTGTTGGTCAGGCCTACTTTATTCAGCGGCAACCTTACGATCCTGCTTTGCTCTGCCAGTGCTTGCATGATAGATTGCCTGATCCACCATACGGCATAGGAGATAAATTTAAAGCCCCGGGTCTCATCGAATCTCTCTGCCGCTTTGATCAGGCCAAGATTTCCTTCATTGATCAGATCACTGAGGGATAATCCCTGATTCTGGTACTGCTTGGCAACGGATACGACAAACCTCAGGTTTGCATTGGTAAGCCTTTCTAAGGCTATCCTATCCCCTTCCTTGATCCTACGTGCGAGCTGCACTTCTTCTTCAGGGGTGATCAGGTCGACCTTACCAATCTCCTGCAAGTATTTCTCCAAAGAGAGACTTTCGCGATTGGTAATCGACTTTGTAATTTTAAGCTGGCGCATAGACTTGTTGTTTTGAATATAGGTGGTTAATGGTGATGACTTGTTATGTATTCAATTCACTCAGCTCAACATGTTCTTAACAAAATTATTTATCATAATGTGAATTACCAAAAAACAATTTAATACAAACTTAACAAAAAGAATGTGTGAATACCAAAAGCAAAAAAAATTTTTTATTGTCACTGGTTTTCGTTTTATTGCAACTCAAAATTAAATTACCCATAGACTTTCAAATTATTAATTATTAAAAATGGCGATTAAGAAAGATAAGTTTGTCCTAGAATTACCGATCAATGCCTCCCCTTCCTTACTTTTCGAATTTCTCAGCACACCTAATGGCCTGCAGGAGTGGTTTGCGGACAAAGTAGAAGATGATGGTGATGAATTTACGTTTAGCTGGGGTGACGCTGAAGATATAGCCGTAAGATTGGGAATGGAGGAAAACAAATCTGTAAGGTACCAATGGGATTATCAGGGCAACGAAGAGTACTTTGAATTCGAAATAGATCGCAGCCCGATTACGAACGAGACCATATTGCGGATTACCGACTTTGCTGATAAATTTGACATTGACAGCCAGAAACAATTATGGGAAACCCAGATCAATGATTTAAAACATAGAATAGGAAGTTAATTAATAGCTTACCTTTGTTTACAATAAAAAGAAACAGCCAAGCGTATCTATAACCGATGCGCTTTTTATTTGTTCATTTCAATTGTAGTCCGGTAAATCAGTCAAGCAGTGCTTAAGATAAAAAAACTCGACATCTACCTTATCAAGAGCTTCATAGGGCCTTTCATTGTCGTATATTTTGTAGTTCTTTTTGCATTTGTGATGCAGAATTTCTGGCTGTATATGGATGAGATCCTGGGTAAAGGTCTGGGGTTCTGGCCGATCGCCCAGTATCTCACTAATCTTGGCGTATTGTTTACCCCTCTTGCATTACCGCTTGCCTTACTGCTCACCGGGATTATGACCTTTGGCAACCTAGGAGAGCATTTTGAATTGGCCGCTATTAAATCAGCCGGGGTTTCCTTAGTCAGGTTTATGAGACCTCTGCTGTATTTTGCCATATTTGTCGGGATACTTTCCTTCCTGATCAATAATTTCATCATGCCCGTGATGAATCTGAAAACTTACAGCCTGCTGTATGACATGCGGAAGAAGAAACCTGCATTAAATCTCCAGGAAGGTATTTTCAGTAAAATATTCGACGGCTACACTATTCGTATCGGTGGTAAAGATGAAAACGGGCAAAATTTCAGTGATGTCATCATTTATGACCACAACGGGAAGACGGGAAACAGAAATGTGACCATTGCTAAAAGAGGTAAGCTGATGCCCAGCCCGGACAACAGGTACCTGGTATTCGAACTGGAGGATGGATGGAGATATGATGAAGGTGAGGACAAAAGGGAAATGGAACAGACCCGCATGTATTTTGAAAAGTGGAATAAGGTCTTCGACCTCAGCAAGTTCGAATTCAAGAGAACGGAAGAAGATCTCTTCAAGCACAATGAAAAAATGATGAATGCCGGCCAGCTCTATCTCATGATGGACAGTATGGAAAGAAAGAAGATCCTGAGCTATGATATGAGCAGAAAACAAATCAAAAAATACCTGTCCATCCTTGATACGGCCATTCATCTTGGTGATCATACAAATCCTGCAGTCAGCTATCAGGATAAATATCTCGAACTGATACCTGACAGCCTCAAGTCTCAGTACCTCTCTTATATGGACGGGCATTTAAGGGCTTCCAAGAGTTACCTTTTCAATTCGGTCAATGAGGTAACCTTCAACTCCAAAAGACAAAACAAGCTGAGCATCGAATTCAATGATAAGTTCTCTATGGCTTTTGCCTGCGTGGTTCTGTTTCTTATAGGTGCACCTTTGGGCGGGATCATCAGGAAAGGCGGGATCGGTATGCCTGTGGTGGTCGGGATTATTTTCTTCGTTGTATACTTTATCTTAAGTTCTACCGGCCGGAAATTAGCAGAGGAGGAGAAACTTTCTGCCTGGTTTGGTGTATGGATGGCGACCCTGTCTCTCATGCCGGTTGCCCTCATTGTGATCTATCAGGCCAAGAATGATTCCCGCCTGATGACCAAGGAAACCTATGTAAGATTATGGAGGAGCATCAGGAGCATATTCAAGAAGGAAAAGTAGGCATTACTTCCTGTTAAATTCGTAAGGGAAAGGTATAACTTGTCGCGTAAACCTGTATGGAATCATTACAATAAATGCAAATTAATGCAGATCTTCATCGTTCCAACAGTGTGGATTACTGTTTTACTCATTATTTCAGCAACTTTTCATGCCACCGCACAATTTAATCCTTCCCGGTTAGATGGAAAGTGGATTTCAGTTTACCAGGAGAAAGGGGACGGTTCCCCTATTCAGTTTGAAGACTATAAGAATAACTACTATCACATAGAGTTCAATAATGGAATCATTCAGGATAGGAATATTTATTCTTTTCCTGCAACGAACAATAACGAAAGATGGAGAAATGATACATTAGAAATAGGCGACTTTACGATGTATGTGGAGCAGGTGAATCATGATTCTCTCATTCTTATAGCAGGACCCCGATTAAGTACATTACAAAATAAAATCCGCTATTGCTTTACCAGCTATATCAATTTCAAAGCTTTCAAGGACAAATACCTTCTACTCTGAAATTTATTTTATGCCCGAACTACCCGGCTATAAAATCCTGGAATTGGATTCATTAAGCAGGGAACTGGATTTTCCCATTGGGATAAAAGGCACTCTTTTTATCAATAATAAGTAAGAACAGATTTCAGTAATTTACGATCCGTTTTTTAGTGCCTATTTCTCTAATAAGGAATGTAAGATACTCAAAGAGCATCTGATCTCACTGTATGACGATTTTGATCTGAAAAATCACAAAGCTTATAAGACTGTCCGGATTGATTTTGAGATCAATAAGAATTTTACCAGACATACGAACAGGCTTTTCTTTTTTAATCTCCGGTTGGATGATGAGATTTTTCAAAAAAAGAAGACTGCAAATTCAGCAGCAATGGTACATTATGACAAAGACATCAATGAATATCATAAAGGAAATAAAAAAAGAGCAATTGAACATTTTAAATACGCAGTTAAACTGGATCCCGATTTCGTTGATGCGCTATACAATGTTGCTGCGATATCTTATGAAACAGGCAAAACAAAACAAGCCTGTAAATATTGGAAAAAGCTCTCTGAAATGAATCAAAAGCTGGGCATAGAACTATTAGAAAAATACTGCAAAGACTAAATGTCTAAAACGTAGCAGATTAAAGTTGTGCCACATTTTCCGCAGATACATAGGCTTCCACACCATTAGGCAGCCTCACTTTCATCATACGCGCATCAGCCTCAAGAATCCTCACCTTTGTACCTTCCGGGAGGTTGCGATCTAAGGTCTGGCTGAGATCTCGGTCACCATATAGCTGGTTCACATACCGAATGGCCACACCACTGTCATCCCGTAGATTCAGTATCCCAAGATATAAAACGGATCCTATACACAGGAACAATATTACGGAAACGGATAGCGTGACTCTATACCTTGTATTGTCCGCTTTCCTTTTGCCCAGAATAAACCCGATCCCCATCCCGGTGATCAACAATATAACCGCCCATACATTGACCGGTAAAGCCTGGTATACTCCCTGCCACCAACCGGACAAGATGAAAGACTGATCCCTGTAAGGATTGATGATCCGCTGACGTGCCGCCTCAAGATTGTGGTGAATGGAAGCATCCGTAGGATCCAGGCGATATGCCTTCTCGTAGCTCCAGACCGCCCTTCCCAGCTGACCGGACTGCAGGTATGCATTGCCCATATTATAAAGCACTTCCGCTTTTTGATCAAATCCGGGAATCGCCTGGTAATATTCAATCGCCTGAGAGTAGTTTCCCTTTTGATTCAGGGCATTGGCTGAGTCCCACCTTTGTTGATCATCCATTTGATCTGTGGCATGGACAGGATGAAGCGCCAAAAGAAACATCCCCAGGAGTAAAAAATTTCAGATTCATATCTCTTTGACTTGCCGGGTTATTTTAATCTGGTTTCGTAATCCGTAATAAGGGCAGTAGCATCCTGCAATACTTTATCTTTCTGCTGTCCTAAATGATACTGCGCATAAAGTGCCATCTCGCATTCGGTAATCAGATCCTCCGTCCGGGTAATCATCGCATTGTCCATATTATATTCCTTCAACCTCTGTACGAGTTGGTATTTATTCAATTCACTGAGGGAAATACCCAGGCGGTCACTTAAGTAAAGCCATACAGACTTGGAGATCTCTTCGTAGAATAATTTCTCATCAGGATCAGTCATCAGCTCCTTTGCCTTCCTCAACCTGCCCAATGCTACTTTATTGGTGCTTTCCGGCACCTTACTTTTCACCTTCTCCACTACTTTCTTCCTGCGTAACCAGGCCGGGACGGCAAACAGGGACAGGAGTAAAGCCGAAATATAGGGAATCGTGACCGCCCATATTTTACCCCGGGTCTTGGCAGGAAAGGCGCCTTCTTTAATAGCCAGTATCTGGTCCCGGGGCGCTGCTTTATCTTTCACTTCCGATGGGCTCAGTTCACCTTGTTTCACGGAAATTTTTATAGGTTCCGTCTGGAGGGTAATAAATTGGTTCTTGTCGGTATCAAAATACGTAAAAGGGATAGCAGGGATTTCATAATCTCCCGGCTCATCTACGGAGAAATTATAGGTAAAGGTCTTTTTTCCTTTCAAAATATCAATCGAATCCGTAGACACCGTTACCCTTGGACTTCCCAGTATAAAATGAGCGCTGATTCCTGAAGTAACGGGAGCATTCAGGATATCCAGGTTCCCTTCCCCGCCAACCGTTAAGGTCAGCGTACCTATATCATCCGTACTGATCTGGTGATGATCGATCGACGAACTAATCGCAAATGTACCCATACCACCGGTATAACCCGGATATTGATCTGCCTGGGGCAGATCGACCACTTCTATTTCTTCCGGGGCAGACGTAACACTGACTCTGCCAAACCGGTCTGTAAAAGCACTGATTTCTAACGGATCCAAAGTCAATGTACCGGTCCGTGATGGATACACGATACACTTTTTTACATCTATGCTCATGTAAGTCTTACCATTATATACCTCTCTCTTGGCTTTGGGATTGGTCTCCAGCCTGAAATCCTTGGAAACAAAATCATTCAGCACCGGGAGCTTCTGGATCTGGCCATTTGAAAAGGATGTAGCTGAATAGATCTTATAAGTCACTACAATGGGCTCACCTACATATGCTTTTCTCTTGGATGGGATGGCTTTGACAAAGAAAGTATTCTTCAGGTTATCATCCGGGTAGATCCCGGTCCTGCTCCTCAGGAGCCTGCGCATAATGTTCCTGAATATCTTTGATGGCACTTTCCAATTGCGCCTTGTACCTTTTTAATTTTTCGCGGTCATATTTTCGAAAGATTGGCATTGCCCAGGTAAGTCTTTACCAGCTCCAGTTGGGAATGCAATTGCATCAGTGTGAGCTGATCGTCCCATCTGCTGGAATATATCCACAGGATCCCTGGACAAAGAGGGAGCTTTTACAGATCCGTTTGCAGAGGGATCTGTGGAGCCTTTCACCACCTGCACACTCACCGGATTAGATGTCAGTGACTTGCCATCACTTGTATAAATGACGATCCCCGGTATCGTATACGTACCGGTCCTGGTCGGCCGGAGATGTACGGTGATAGCATATTCACCATCGCTATTGCTACTCTGGCTGATACCCACCTGGATGAAGTCTTTAAACTGGGGTACTTCCTGATCCACAATAGATCCGATCTCCGTAGCAGAATAGGTTACTGATAAGACATCATTTAATCCGATCTTTTTTGCATTTACATGCGTACTGATCTTAGGATTTGCCCATATAGTAACTATTGAAATAAAAAAATATGACAATAGTTAATACAATCTTTTTAATCATTTTATCTTGGTCGCGCTTTCAGACAATCTGTAAAGTTATTGCAATATATCATTTCTAAAAACCTATGTGGGGATAATTTTATTATAAGAAATTACAAAAAAGTTACACAAATCCGCGTATTTTCATCAATATGTTATTAATTTTGACATTAACTTTTTATTAAAATTTAATTAAAGTGATTCAAAGGATATCTTTCATATTCATTATTTGTATAGGGTTCATCGCATGCACAAACGGGGATCGGGACCAAAAAGAGAAGAATACCCGTAATAGGGGCGCCTGTCGAAGATACCGTGGTGACCACCAAACAGCTCGAGCAGAAAAAAAGAGCTGGATATCCTGTACAAACCTTACAACCCGGAAGCAAATGCGGCCCATGACCTGGCTGTATTGATCGATTCTGCCAGGAAGGTGAATAAAAAATATCATCATCCAGGCGGGAGGAAACTGGTGTATCTGGTGCTTAAGGTTTGAAAAAATTCCGGAAAGAAAGCGACACGATCAGCAGGATCATCAATGATCATTACCTGTATTACCACCTGAATTATTCTGAGGAGAATAAAAATGAAGCCATCCTGAAGTCGCTCGGGGATCCCGGAAAATTAGGTTATCCCGTCTTCATTATATTGAACAAAGAAGGAAAACAAATTTATACCCAGGGAAGCGAACACCTGGAAGACGGGAATAAAAGCTATGATGAAAACAAAGTGGTTACTTTCTTAAATAAATTCCACAAAATGTAGAAAACCGGCGGCAACGGTCTTTCCGGTCAGCTACTGAAGAATGTATGTTCTGATTTCGCTGCTGTACTCCCTCCGGGACAGGATTCTTCATACAACCTCGGGCACTTTGTCACATTTCGGACCCAGCCTCTTGACGGAAAAAAATATTACCCATAAATGGCAAGATCGATCATTCTTTCTACATTTGGTAAATAGCTGATTTATGGAAAAGATCCATTCCCAGAATGTCCTGGACTATCCCAATAAGAATACCATCTTTATGGTTTGGCAATTCAAGCCGGATATATCACCCCGCGATTCATTCAATTCCCTATGCAAGCTGATCATCAATCTTAATCACTCAGCTGCGACGAGGTTTCCGAATTTCAAAGGGAGTGTAGTCATGGGCATCAGTTATCAGGCCTGGCGAAAAACTGTCACTGCCTCAACCATTGCCCGGTGAGCTAACCGATTTTTAACCTGTCACCGGGGCCAGGCATACTGCTGTAGCTACAGAAGGAGATTTGCATTTTCATATCAGATCGGAAGAGTATAGTTTTTTGTATAGATGCTGCAAATGAGATCACCAGGATGCTGGAAGATACATCCCTGTGTACAGAAGAAATTCATGGCTTCAGGTATTGGGACAGCAGGAGCATATTGGGATTTGTAGACGGTACGGAAAACCCTCACGGACCGGACCGCAGTAAATTTGGTATGATCGGAGAGGAAGATCCCAGGTATCAAGGTTGCAGCTACTTGTTCACACAGAAATATCTTCACAATATCAAAGCCTGGCAGGACCTCTCTGTGGCCGAACAGGAGCAAGTCATCGGCAGGTATAAAATCAGCGATGTAGAAATGCCTGATGATGTCAAACCTGCCAATTCGCATTCGGCCCTTGCCAATGTAGGAGATGATCTGAAAATCGTGAGGGACAATATGCCTTTTGGAAATATGGCCACCAATAATATGGGAACGTATTTCATAGCCTATGCCAGCTCCTTCAGCACTGTCTTCAAGATGCTTCGGAGAATGTTTATAGGAGAGCCTGAAGGTAATTATGACAGGATACTGGATTTCAGCACAGCCCATACCGGGACCTTATATTTTGTTCCTACATACGAGCTCCTGGATGAATTCTCAGGTTAACGGGATGGAATACATCTTCCTTTTCTATCACCACATCAGATTTTCAGTTTCCCCCCTGAATCCCCTGGCACCATAGTAAGATTCTGCGCCATTATGATAAATAAAAACCCTTCCGAAACGGCGATCTCCGAAGATAGCACCGCCCAGGTCTCTTTGTTCGGCAGGCGTCAGTAGCCAGCTGGAGGTCTTGTTATCGAAATCTCCCAGGGCCTGCAGTTCCAGGTACTCCTGCTCTGTAAGCAGTTCGATACCCATATCAGCGGCCATACCTATGGCACTGTGTTTGGGCTTGTGCTCTTTCCTGGATTCCAGAGCTTCCTGATCATAGCAAAGGCTTCTTCTGCCCTTTGGCGTTTCCGGTGAGCAGTCACAGATGGTCAGCTCTTTCGTATATTGATCTCCTGCGATCACATCAGGCTCCCCACCCGTCTCTTCCATTTCATTCACGGACCATAGTTTGCCAGGATTCTTTTCCAGTCTCGACTTATATTCTTCCCAGCTGATCCCGGGATGCCTGTTCATATTCTTTTCAAAGCGTTTCTTCAGGATATGGAGAAGTTCATCAGTCCTTTCCCCGGGAAGAATGTTTTTTTTTATTGTTGGCTGCTTTCATTGTCTGTTATTTTTTCCAATAGAAGAAGGATTATCGAAAAATAATTTATACAGGCTGTCATCTTCTTTACTGTGTACTTCCCTGTTTTAACGAATCAATCGCTATTCAATATCTTCGCCACCTGTGATCAGCTTTTCCAATTCATCAGATACGGTAATCCCGTAATAATAGATATCGATTAAATCACGCTCATTGAGATACGCCGGCACACGGCATTTATAGCGCACTACATAGGAAGCCCCGTTATGAAACATCTCAAAAAATCCCATTTTCAATTGCTCATTCACTTCAAGTATTTTGTACATCATATCCTGAGCAGGCATTTCCTCGGTAACCAGCACCAGAGACAATATATCTCTTAATTCTATACCCTGGTAAGCGCTGATCTTACTATCAATAAAGCCGCCCTGGGCTCTTCCGTTTCCAAGTTCGGTCTCTATCCTGAACTCAGACTCATTGCTGTTCATTACCGCGTATTGCATATTCCTTCTTTCCAGGATATCCTGTACCCAGGCATCAGGCTCTATATATGGTTCCTGATCTTGTGCGGATGCACCTAATGCGCTTATCACCAATAAGGCACTACACAGTATTGATTTCATGTTCAGATAGTTTAGCATCCAAATGTAGTATAAGCAGCATAAATATTATAGCTTAGTGTCCCTTTTTTGAAATATTTTCCGAAAAATACGACTCGTATGGTAAAGCATCCCAGTGAGGATATCTTATTTTAAGGTCCTGAACTTTGCCGAGGTAGGCCTGTAAGAACCTCTGATGCGCCTGGGATCCAGGAAACCTCGTCCTGTGCCGGAAGGCATCATTAATCTCTATCATCTTTTGTAAATATTCCTGTGTGCTTCCATCCATATAATGTTCCACCAGAAATTCCCAGACTGTCTGTGTCGCAGCATAATTGGGATGCACCATATCCACATCATAAAACCGGTAGTCTCTCAGTACATCTATCATCAGCTCATATGCAGGATAGTAAAGCACGGATATATGGTCTACTATGGAATGAACCGCTTCTACCAGCCTGGCCTTGCTTCTATTGTTTTCGATAACCCCATCCCTGATATGCCGGACAGGAGATATCGTTAAGAGTATCCTGATACCCGGGTTGAAGGCCTGCACCGTATTTCTGATATGCATCAGGTCCTCTTTTATGTCTTCGATTTCCAGCATTCTTTTCTTAAACTCCCCGGCCGGGACCCGGTGACAATTGCTGACACCATAAGCAGTATCTTTCACAAAATACTGGAAGGCACTTCCTAGGGTGAGGATCAGCCATTGCGCCTCCTTCAGAAAATGACAAGCCTCCTGAATAGAATGATTCATTCCTTCCAGACCCAGCACAGGGTCGATATGCGAAAAGGTGGAATGGAAATCCCAGTGATGCCACAATTCATTGTTCAGCACCAGTTCATCCGGTCTTACCGGATCATTGCTGACTACCCTGTCGATCGTCTTGCGGATACTATTGGGATTGAAAATGATGCCGGTCGGGTTTTCCAGGGTCCTCCATCCGTATTTATCCAACCTTCCGCCGATATGTTCAGTAAAACAGGAACCCAGAAGCATTATCCGGTCATCATAACGGATTTGCTGCCCGGGTTTCTGGATATGGAAAGGGATATGGTACTTCACGAGATGATTGCCGGTTTTATTGAGAATGCAAATTTAAGCCCTATTCACGCAATCTGCCGAAAGTTCCGGTTAAAAAGATTGAGTACAACTGTTCATCTGCGGGTCCAGACATTAATGGCTGACTTTTGACTCGAATGCGATTACGGAAACCGACGGATCTTCTATCCAGGGAGCATTCCTTAGCGCACTCAATAAGATTTCCCCGATGATATATTTTCTTTCCTGGTTTTGGAATGTCTCCTGTATGGATTCAAATATCGACGAATCGAGCGCTACAGTTGCCGGGAAACTCACATACAGCTTCAGTGTCCAGTCCTCAGAGAGCCGGTACTCCGTACCGTTATTAGATTTGCGGTATTCGTAATTATAATCGTACTGTAATGCAGAGATATCACTCAGTACCGCAGATGAAGTCGGATACCTTCCCGCGCCTTTACCATACAGGAACTGTTCATCGGCGAGTTTACTTCCGATCACTACCCCGTTGTATTCATTGGAGATGAAATAGAGTTTACTTTCTCTATCTACAAAAGTAGGCAGCAAAAATGAAGCAACCTCCGGCCCATTGATATGAAGGGCACTGGCTACTAATTTTATTTTAAAACCTTTCTCGAATGCAAACTGCACGTCCTGCGGGTTTATCCTTGTGATCCCTACCCTGAGCAGGTCTTCCGGCTGCTGGTTCAGCCCGTAGGTGTGCTTTAATACAATGGTCAATTTATTGACCGCATCATATCCTTCGATATCCAGTGTCGGATCGCTTTCCGCAAAACCTAATTCCTGTGCCTGCGTTAAAGCCTTATCAAAAGGCAGTTTCTTTTCGATCATCTGGGTCAGGATATAATTGGTACTTCCGTTGACGATTCCGGAGAATGAGTTCAGGAGATCGTTATCATAATATTCTTCCAGGTTACGAATCACGGGTATGCTGCCGCATACAGCACCTTCGTATAGGAAAGACACATTTTTCTCCCTGGTTTTATCCAGTAATTCGGGAAGGTGATAGGCGATCATTTTTTTTATTGGCGCTGACCACACTCTTACCATTCAGGATAGCCCTCGAAGCTATATCATAGGCATCCTCAGCATGGTCTATCAATTCCACCACTACATTGATTTCCGGGTCAGAAAGGATAACCTCGGGATCCGTATCGAACAATGCATCAGGTGCATTTCTTTTCTTATGGGGATGTTTGATACATACTTTTTTAATTTCCGCATTCAGGGAGGGGGTCTGTTGGATCACATTGTAGATGCCTTCTCCTACTACCCCGAAACCAAATAATCCGATAACCAATTTCTTTCGTTGCATTTATTGATTGTTTTAATTTGATTAAAATTAGATTCACGCAACTCTGTAAGAAAAATGAAAGGCATAAAAAAAGCTTTTCCGATAGTCAGAAAAGCTTTTCAAAATATAATGGAATATATAAACCGAAATGATCAAATCTAACTTATCTGTCCCAAAATATGGGTTGGAATTGGCACCTTTACTGACATGTCAGTGGTTGCCAAGGTTTCATAGGGCCATGTCCCTCCACCTTTCTTAATAAGCAGCACGAATTAAAGAACTGGCGCAAAGGTATGTGTAAAAATTCAATTTCAAAATAATTTTTCAGAAACAGGGCAAAGGAAGAATTCCACTTAAATTTTAAACCATTTCTACTTGCATGGATCTATTAATCACTATATTTTTGTAAGAATCAATATTTTAAAACGATGAAAAAATCTAAGATTATATTATCCGCAGCTTTGATCCTGGCAACTTTGTGTATCCATACACTTGTTTCTGCCCAATACAGGAAGGAAGAAACAAAAAGACTGCTCAGCCGCACATGGTACCTCAAGTCCGTCAATGGTAATGCTGTTCAGAGCGAAAATGTGCATTTGAGTTTTGATCCTTCCAAAGAGCAGGCACACCTTAAAGTCTGTAATCATTTCTCCGGGCAATACAGGATAAATGATGATGAGACCAGTATAGAATTTATGAAAATGATGGGGACATTAAAAATGTGTGTAGATGATGAGATCCAGCAAATCGAAAGATTGATGACAGGGCTGTTTTCTAAGAACTTCGCAATCTACCAGGTAGCAGAAGATGACCTGTCGCTGATAGATGCTACCGGCAACACGTATACCTGGTATAGTGACCAAAAGGTAAAACAGCTTGAATATCTTGAATCATACAGGTGGAAGCTGATCCAAATGAATGGGGATAGTAAGGAATATGATCAGACGATGGAGTTCGACTTCAGCGAAAACAGGATATTCGGTCATTCCGGATGCAACAACTATTTTGGAAAAATTGCAATAGAGACGAATCAGTTTATTCCCGGCCAGATGATGGGAACCAAAAGAGGCTGCCTGGACAAAGCAAGGTCAGAGGAAGAAAATACCTTCTTAAGCCTGCTGAGCGGTTCCGGCCTTACCTATGACATTGCTGACCAGGTACTGAACATCTATAGAGAGGGTGAGATCGTAATGATGTTCGCAAGAGCCGAAAAGCAGAAATAAAACATAAAAACCTGAGACCAGATTGCCCCGGGAACGGGGCATTTTTATTGATCCTGTTGGGTCCAGATGCGCCAAGCCGCTTCTGCCTGCAATACCAGCATTTCCCAGCCATTTTTTATCCGGGCGCCCATACTTTTCCCCTTCTTTAAGAAAAGCGTTTCTTCAGGGTTATAAACCAGGTCATATAGAAGATGATCTGAATTCAGGTATTCATATGGGAGATCGGGTATGCCGGATATGCCGGGATACATACCCAACGGTGTCGTATTGACGATCAGTTGATGTCGTTCGATAACAGACCTGTCAATGTCTTTATAGGATAATATCGTATTCCCGTCTCCTGTCCTCGATACCTGAGTAATCCGGATATTCAGACGGGTTAAAGCAAAGGTTACCGCTTTTGATGCTCCGCCCGTACCCAGCACCAGAGCCCGAACAATTCCGGGATGCCATAAAGGAAGAAGAGAATCCTTAAACCCGATCCAGTCCGTATTATAACCAGACCATCCGGCACCTGTATTCAGGACCACATTCACTGCTCCTATTTGCTGCGCATCCTCATCGACAGCATCAAGGCATGATATAATCTCGGTCTTGTAGGGTATCGTTACATTAAATCCGCAAAACCGGGAGTGACGATGTAAAAATTCAGGGATCCGGTCCGGGCTTGAAACAGGGAATAAGTGATAAGCGGCATCGATAGAAAGCTGCTCAAACTTTTCTTCAAAATATTTTTTCGAAAAACTATGCTCCAGCGGATACCCGATCAATCCGAAATTTCTCATCTTACCTTTCCCGTTTTGGATTACAAAAATAAAACAAAGGGCATTGTGAATTACTATGTGAATAAGTAATTTGCTGGTATAACAAATAAAAAATAATTTTGTTTCAAATTAATCACAAAGAATAACAGGCAATGAAACAAATACGGCTATTTATATTTTGCATTGGATTGGGCATTATGGCATCTTGTGGCGTAACAAAGCCTGCATCATTAACAGACATCAGCAATACCACATGGGAGCTGGATCATATTACAGGTATGACCAAAGAGCAGTTGCCCCAACCGGCGACCCTGAGCTTTGAAGATGGTAAAGTGAGCGGTTTCCTGGGTTGCAATAATTTCTCCGGCAATATGAATCTGGATGACCAGAGCGTTTTATTCTCCGAATTAAAAGGAACCATGAAAGCCTGCTCCGTTGGAAGCGTAACGGAGAATCATCTCTTGAATGCTATGACCAATGCTACGTCAATGAATATCGTAAAAGGAATGTTACAGCTCAGAAAAGGGAAAGAGATACTGGCACAATTTAAGAAATCCACAAAATAGAAAACAGATTTGATTTATTTTGAAATAAATTTTGGCAGATTAATTTATTTCAACTAATTTTGCAAAAATTTTTTTTGAAAATGTTCGCAATAGTTAATATAGCAGGTCAGCAGTTTAAAGTATCTAAAGATGCTACTCTTTATGTCAATCGCCTGAATGGCAATGTAGGTGATACTATAGATCTGCCTGAAGTATTGATGTCGGGTCAAGATGGTAAAGTATCTTTTGACGGTTCCGGAGTTACAGTAAAAGCTGAAATCCTTGAGCACCTTAAAGGTGAGAAAGTTCTTATTTTTAAGAAAAAGCGTCGTAAAGGATATCAAAAACTGAACGGGCATCGCCAGTATTTAACCAAGATTAAAATTGCTGAGTTAGCATAAAATTTTGGTAATTAGAGTTTTTTTTATCAAATTTGTTCAAATAATATAAATAATATTTTAAGGCAATGGCACACAAAAAAGGTGAAGGTAGTGTAAAAAAACGGAAGAGATTCACACAGTAAAAGATTAGGAGTAAAGATATTCGGTGGTCAGCCAGCCATCAACGGGAATATCATCATCCGTCAAAAAGGAACTGCTTACCATCCGGGAGAAAATGTAGGTTTAGGTAAGGACTTTACGATCTATGCTACAACAGATGGCATTGTGGAGTTTAGAAAAACACGCACCAAAACTTTCGTTTCGGTGAAGAGTGTTGAAGCTGTTGAAGCCTAATGAAGAGAGCGATGTGAGGATGTGAGCAAGAACGACCTTGCCTGCAAAACACGCAATCAATAATTAATACATATGGCAACATCAAAAAAAGCAGCTCCAAAAAAGGCAGCAGCGAAACCAGCTAAAAAAGCAGCAGCCCCGAAAAAGGCAGCAGTTAAAAAAGCAGCTCCTAAGAAAGCAGCAGCCCCAAAAAAAGCGGCGGCTCCGAAAAAAGTAGCAGCTAAGAAAGCGGCAGCTCCGAAAAAAAGCAGCAGTTAAAAAAGCAGCTCCAAAAAAAGCAGCAGCTCCGAAAAAGGCGGCAGTTAAAAAGACTACAGCTAAAAAAACAGCGACCAAAGCTAAAAAAGTCAGCCAGGTAGTAAAAAAAGCAGCTCCGAAAAAGAAAAAATAAGTAACTTACAATTGTAGAAAGACCTTCAAATTTGAAGGTCTTTTTAATTGGCATTACCATCATTTATTGAACACAGAATCAAGGACGGTTATCCATCCGGTTTACTTTTTAACGGTATCCCAAAATTTTGTTTGATCCGCTCCCGGCCTTACTGATTTTCTCAGTCTATACTATTTTTGTAACTTTGGATTCTACCAATAAAAACGGTTCTCATGAAATCTTCTATTATCGCTGCCCTGCTCATTTATTTCTGCAGCTGTGATGCTTTCGCGCAAAATGTACTTCTGAAAGGTAATAATACGAGTATGGTGAATCTTTACGGCAATCCCAAGCTGGGTTCCATTGCGCTTACCCAAAATCCCAAAAAGCAAATTACCAATTATACAGCCCAGGGATATAAGTTGCTGCTCTATTTCGGCAAAGACAAATCCGAGGCACAAAAGACCAAAACAGATTTCGGGAGATCTCACTCCGGGATCGGCGTAGGCATACAATTTTCATCCCCAAATTATAGTGTGAAGGCAGGTGATTTTGAAAAACGAGACGAAGCACAATCCTTTCTCGAAAGTATTCAGACCTCCTACCCGAATGCAGTAATCGTCAGTGATCAAATCAATATAACCGTTAAGTGATTTATGACAGTGCTCCTTCCCCAGGTTACAGAAGAATTCGAAACACATCTCCTTGAAATCAGGAACCACCTGCACGCACATCCCGAACTGAGCTTTCAGGAGTTCCGGACTGCTGCCTATGTTATGGAAAAACTGAAATCATTTGGCATTACCCGGATTCAGAATATCTGTGAAACAGGTGTCATTGCCTTAATAGAAGGAAATAATCCGGATAAAAAATGTATTGCTTTGCGGGCAGACCTGGATGCATTGCCTATCCAGGAAGAGAATGAAGTAAGTTATAAGAGTAAGCATAAAGGGATCATGCATGCCTGCGGACATGATGTACATACCACGTGTCTGCTGGGAGCTGCATTTTTATTGCACCACACGCGAACGCAATGGCAGGGAACGGTCAAGCTTATATTTCAGCCGGGGGAGGAAAAAAGCCCGGGTGGTGCAAGTTTGCTCATCGAAGCCGGAGTGCTCCAATATCCAAAAGTGGAAGCTATAGCAGGACTCCATGTAGCACCGGATCTCAAAGCCGGTACTGCCGGTTTTAGACCAGGTGCATATATGGCCAGTGCAGACGAGATCCATCTTACCATCAAAGGAGCATCCGGACACGCTGCTATGCCTCACCTTGCAATAGACCCGATCACTATTGCCTCTCAGATCATCACTTCATTGCAAGTCATCTTCAGCCGAAAAAACAACCCGCTAAATCCTTCTGTTCTTTCCTTTGGTAAAATAGAAGGGGGAACAGCCACCAATGTCATCCCGGACCAGGTCAATATCTTAGGGACTTTCAGAACATTTAATGAACGCTGGCGGCAGGAAGCTAAAGAGATCATTGAAAAAACCTGCGCATCCATTACGCAGCTTTATGGTGCCACTTATGAATTAAAGATGCCACCCGGCTATCCTTTTCTTCACAATGATGCGCATGTCACTTCTATTGTAAGGCAGGCTGCCGGGGAATTATTAGGCAGCGATAATATCATAGATTTACCGATGCGTATGTCTTCAGAAGATTTTAGTTTCTATACACAGGAGATCCCGGGTACTTTCTTCAGACTCGGTACCAATAGAGACCAGCAGGAATTTACGCATTCCGTTCATTCTTCAAAATTCGATATAGACCCGAAAGCGATTATGACCGGTGTACGCCTGATGACAACTGCCGCATTTGCCTTACTGGAAGCCGGATAAGCAGCATTGGCTTTAAGCCCTGACAAAAGGGTTTTCGATCTTTTCTATACCGATAGTGGTAGCTGGTCCGTGGCCGGGATAGACAATAGTGTCATCCGGTAAGGTATACAATTGCTTCTGTATACTTTCTTTCAGCACTTCAAAATTACCTCCCGGCAGGTCCGTCCTCCCGATACTTCTTTCGAAAAGAACATCACCCGCAATGATCCAGTTACCTTTCGGATAATAAAAGCTCACACTTCCCGGAGAGTGCCCGGGCGTAAACAGTACATTCAATGTTTCAGCACCTAAATGGATGGACTGGTCTACATCGATTCCTCCGTCCTTCTGGGGTACTGCAGCCAATGGCACCCCGAACATCATCGCACTGTTCATGGCATGATACAATACGGTATCATCATCCTGGTGTAAATAAAAGGGAACATGATATTCGCTCTTGACAAAGCTGATTCCGAGTATATGGTCTATATGCGCATGTGTATTGATAATTTTCTTTATGGTCAAATTCTGTTCCGAAATAAAATCTTTGAATTTTTTTTCTTCTATAGGGTTACTCATCCCCGGGTCCACGACAAAAGCATTGCCCTCCGGATCATAGACCAGATAGGTATTTTCAGCGAATGAATTAAAAGTAAAAGTCTTTACTTGCAGCATGGGATAAAACATTTCTGTAAAAATATATAAAATGTCTCAAAAAATAATTTGGAATTTAAGATCAACTTTTTATCTTTGCACTCCCAATTGCAGACAGCACAGTTCGGTAAGATTCCGTAGCTCAGTTGGTAGAGCAATACACTTTTAATGTATGGGCCCTGGGTTCGAGTCCCAGCGGGATCACTTAAGGAGACACTACTCTGTAGATGTCTCCTTTTTTTATGCTAATAATTTGGGAACCAAACTGTTACCATTTGTTCATTATAGTTCGATTTTTGCAACCAAAATCTTCAGGTTGTTATGTCAAACCATCTAGAAAAGCTGATTTAAGATATTCTTACGGTTTTTTTCAGAAGTTCGATTTGTCCTTTGGGTTCCGGTGATTTTTTCTTCCACAGGTTTATTATAATTCTTTGACATGAGGTACAGGAAGTCAAGGATAATAAATGCCTCTTGGTCGTCCACCTGAATATCATTCTTTGCTAATATTTCTGAACCGTAACCTTTTTATCGGTAAAATTCATATTTATTGTCCTTTTGTTTGTCCTTTCGTTAATAATACTTTTGATAATCAGATTGACAAGATGTTTTTTATCGGCCGTATCCAAACTTGAGAATTCTTGAAGAATGTTTATAAGCGGTTTGTCTCTCAACTGGTTCTGTTTGTCAATGTGCCTTATTTTAATATTGATATCGTGTAATTCCTTTTTCAAGCATTTGGAACTGGCTTGGCATTCTTTTTCAACTCGCTGTAATCATCGAATTTGAGGATGTCTGCTACAAATAGTTTACTGGCTTTGGAAAGAATTGATTCCTGTTCGCTTCACTTTCTCACTACCCTGTTTCGATTCTGTATATACTCTGCTTTTTGTGTATTGGTATTCCAATCTTCTTAAACGTTACACATAAGCATTTTAGGCATAACGCTAGCTAAAGTTAATACTATCAATGCTTTGACATTATAGCCGACTCGAGCTGATACGGTTGCAACTTACCATTTTTAATTTATTCAGAAGATTATTTGCTGCATCACTGCGAATCTATAAATATGCCCAACGAATTAGAATTTCAGTCGGTCTTTTATAACTTGACAATAAATCATTTTAACAATGAACAAGAAAATTACATGGGCATTTTTAAGCGCAACTTTGCCATTTGCCTGTTTAGCACAGGCAACTACCGAAATAACAGACATTCGGTTTTACGAGCACCATAGCTCAAGTATCAACGATGGATTGCCTTATGGATACGGTGCAAACGGCTCACAATCGGGTTATGACTTTGTAGCACATGATTACTACGAAAGCTTTAACCCCGCTACAATGGGTGCCTGGAGTGCTGCAGAGGTTGCCAACATCGACATGGTAGAAAACAATGGTGGCTATCTCGGCCCTTTCGGATTCACGTCGGAAACCAGCAATGTTTGGGCAGGCGGCACTATTAAAGCAAATGACCTTACTGTTTATGCCGAAGCCCCAGCTTCTTTTGACTATGATCTGGCTACTGATGTTGCTTATATCAAAGAGGCATTCCCAACCGCTACATCTAAAACTATTGAGGACGTTGCAGTTAACAAAATCTATCTTGGAAAAATAAGGGGTACCGAAATGTATGTTGCAATGAAAATTACAGCCGTTCAAAACGTACCGGACGACGCTATCCCTGGCGTTAGCCAATTTGATGTCTACTTCGACTTCGACTACAAGTACGGCACATTCGCTCCTACATCCATCAGCGACATTTACAAAAGCAAACTGTCGTTGAGTATAGCACCTAATCCATCAAAAGGTAGTTTTACAATTGCTAACTTACCTGAAGGCATGAATAAAAATAGTGCAACATTGAGCATTCTGGATATAACAGGGAGAATCATTCATGAAGAGCGCTTTCAAGGGCAATCTGTGCAGCACCAATTGCAACCTGGGCAATACCTGGTTCAACTGGCAGACGGTAAGGCTATTTACAGAAACCGGCTAGTGGTTGTTGAATAACATACTACTTAGCCGACCCTCAAAAAGTCTAAAGGCGATTTTGATATTGGTTTCCATCCAAAAGCATCGTACTTTAAATTGCCGATTTTCCCAGATTATCAATAGCAACGTCCTGATTTAAATATGCTGCTCGTTCTACCGGCCTTCGCGAATTTTGCGTTAAGAAATGGCTGTAGGACCAAACTAAAGAAAATGAAAGGCGGACAGCAATGTTCGCCTTTCGTATTTTGGTCTTCCAATCCGGTTCCCATGCAAATCATCTCCACAACGCAATCTTGCATCCATTGTCAATCATACGAAATAGTAAAAAGGCAAAACGGAACTGTTAGCTCAAAACGCTTGTTATCTTTTACAAACCAATACCTGGCCTTTCCTTACAAGATTTTAGCGATTAGCTTCAAACGGGATGCCGCGTATAATTTAAAAGAAAGAGTTCGTCTGCGTTGTGGGATTGAGCTTTCCAGGAGGTTTGACTCTTTGACTTTTGATTCATTTGCCAAGCAAATATTAGACAGGTTCAAGCAAGCTTTATCCAATCAATATAAAATTAGTAAGGAATACGAGGTAGTATTAAGTGATCAAACTATACTCGATCATTATCACTCAGAAGATATTGACTATGTAAATACAACGGATAAGGGAACAATACTGACATTGCATTCTGCCCCATTACCACATAGCAACAATCATACCGGCGAAAGTATCCGAAATGAAGTATGGACAAAAATGTTGAGGGACGATCCCTCAAAGTTGTCCTTTAAAATGATTATGAGATTGGCTGAACTGATCATTAGTACCCATCCCAAAATCAAACAATATCTGCAACAAACGTATCAATATGTTTTCTTGGGTGAATTTCAGGACAGAACCGGAATTCAATACGATCTTTTTAAAAGCTGCTTTCTGGATAGTGATAGTTTTTATACCGATGTTGGAGATGATAAATCCGAGGGACATTTGCATTCTTGTGAAGCAACAACTGTCAAGGTACACGGGAAGTTTGATTGATTACTTCAATCAGAATGGAATAAAGGCTCATGATGAAAACAAATTCCGGGATATGCTCACCCAGGAGATATAAAAGGAGCTGAGGATGAACTGATCAACAATTATACTACTTCGAATGACATAATTTCTGCCTTGGATATGCTGATTGGTAAAGACACAATCCCGGTAATGACTATTCATAGCAGCTCGTATCTTCGTACGATGAAATCCATAAGCATCCTCGTTCTTCTGTTTCTTCATTCCAATACTTCTGCCAGACCTATAACTGAAAACTGGCTGACGGGGATACATTACCTTGCTCAGGGAAGACAATACAGCAATTAGGTACAAAATACTGCTGCGTTTACAATGGTATTGAGCAGGCACATATTAATCGGAGCTGTCGGAACAGGATCTGTAATCACAATCAGCTCTAAGATAAATTAGCGGTTTTAGAAATTAATTTAATATCATTATATCTTATGTGTTTTATTCACTAACGTAAATCTAATTTGTGCAGTCTTTGTTTAAAACGTATACACAATATGAATAAAAGATTATTACAAGCTAGTATTTTATTGATTGCTTTTTTAGTTTCAGAGCGCAACGCATTCAGTCAGGAGGCACCAACGAATATTTTATTTATTGGTAATAGCTTTTCGGGATTTAATAATATGCCAAAGATGGTCGAAGCTTTTGCCGACAGTGCTTCTAATGCTTATGAAATAGCAGCTCATACCCCGGGCGGCGCATTTGTCAAATATATACCCCAGGGCACATTTGCTCATGCGAATAATCCCGCAGTATACGATCTGATCCGTTCCAAAAGTTGGAATTACATTGTTGTACAGGACAATCAGGGCTTTTTTATTGATCCTACAATAGGCTATTTTCATCCGGATGGTCTGGTTATTGAAGGCCATGCCCAACTTAGGGATAGCTTACTGGCGAGTTCTAATGAATGTGGGAAGCTGATACTTTTTTCAGGTTGGGTAGACAAAGATCCTATGGCGTGGGCTCCTGAATTCGATATGGCTACTGCACAGATCGCCAATCAGAGAGTTTTCGATCAATATCAATTTTTAAACAGCCAGATCAATCAGGTCATCGCACCGATCGGGATGGCATGGAATTATGTCTTGGACGAGCTCCCTGATATTGAACTCTTTGCCGGGGATAACTATCACCCTAACTATGCAGGAAGTTACCTGACGGCAGCTACGATATACAGTCTGGCTTTCAAGGAAGATCCTACCAACAATACTTTCAATGGTAGCTTGGATCCGGCATTAGCAAAAGAATTAAGGATTCGGGCCTACCGTGCTGTGCAGACCTACTATGAGGAATCTAATCAACAGACCATAACACCGATTATTCATCAGGAAGAAGATCACTTAGTAACAGCTGACTCTTTTGATATTTATACCTGGTACAAAGAAGGGACATTGATAGAAGGAGCCGGTTCCAGTTCTATTTTAGCCGAAAGCAATAGCTGCTATTATGTCATAGTTACAGATGCTAACGGATGCAGCTGGAAGTCTTTTGACTTTTGTACAGAGGAAGTTTCCGTGGGAATTGATAATGCCGACCTGGATCTGGGCACAGTACGCATACATCCTAATCCTGCCACAGATTTTGTCACCATCGACTGCTCCGTTTCTCCGAAACGACCAAAACATGGCAGCATAATTGATATCAATGGACGAATAGTTGTATCGTTCGATTTAACCAAGCCAACTGAAACAGTTGATATCAGTTCACTTCAGACCGGCCTATATATCATCAGGTTCAATGACGGAAGCAATTTTAAAATAATAAAAAAAATAGGACAATAAAGCAAATCTCTGAGCAGGCGAAAGGACAATGACATTCAAAGGATTGGGAGCGAAAATCAAGGCTAAGTGAAATGGAACAGTTGGGTCTGTTCGGAAGCGAACATCTGAAATTGCCGCTTGAATACCTGGAATACCATCCTGGTTTCATCACCAGGGATGAAGGTTACGCTCTATTGGAATATTTTATCGATTCATCGCCCTGGCAACAGCGGATAAGGGGAATGTATGACAAGGAAGTTATCACACCGCGCCTGTCCGCATGGTACGGCGATAGACCGGACAAAGATCCCATTCCCTGGACACCTGAGCTGTCGGCGATCAGGGAACGCGTGCAGCAGTTTACGAATATCCGCTTTGATGCCCTGCTACTTAATTTTTACAGGGATGGCAAAGATTCGGTGGCATGGCATTCGGATAGGCAGACCGTACCGGGTGTCTATACGCCCATCGCTTCGATCAGCCTGGGACAGGAACGCGTATTCGATTTCAGGAGAAAAGATAATCACCGCAACCGGTATGGCCTTCTGTTAGAGCATGGCAGCCTGCTCCTGATGAAAGGCGAACTGCAACGCGACTGGGAACACCGCATTGCCAAATCTTCCGCGTCCATGCGCCCGAGGATCAATCTGACATTCCGGATAGTAAACCCCTGCTCAACGAATGGCTTAAAACAAAATTAAAACTATAGAATGCCCTTTCCCACCCAACGGAACATCAGGTAACATTTCACCGGTTTTCAATTCGCCCAAAAGGCAAAGTGCTTATCGCTATTCACCATGCTGGGTAACGATCACTTCAGCAAACTCTGCCCCGGGGAGGGTAAACGTTACACCCCCTATCCTTTCTTCTCCAGTATTTACCCCCACCGAGATGGTAACGGTAATATCCACATCGGCCTCTCCGCTTGTTGGCTCTACCGAAATCCAGTCAGCAGCTTCAGCTACCCAGGATTTATTACCCCTTACCACTACCGTTTTGGAATCCCCGGTTTTATCCATTGTCATCGATACGGCAGCGTTGCCGTTTACAGTAATTATTTCATTTCCCACCTTATCCTTATTGCAGGATGTCAGCGGCAACACGCATGCGGACAGGATAAGAAGCGCTGATAAAATTAATCTTCTTTTCATAAGGTACGGTATTAATGATCAATAATACCAAAGTTAACGAATTTGATCTAATCTGTCTGAAAGTAGAACCCGGTCCCCCTTCCCACTCATTCACGTGTACCATTGAATGCTATGTGACCTATTAGGAAAGATCTCATTCAAAACTAGAACCACATTTTTTTCACGTGTCAGTCCGATGGACAGGATACATTCTGAAACTGGTAAAACTTGCAATTATGGTCAATAAAATGAATAGACGTCGCATCAATTAACGCTTCATGCGAATCATTTAATACGGATAGACGGACCCAGTCAAATATGGATTCAAACAAGGTTTTTTTATTTATCGCTTATTCTTCTTTTATCACCCCACGCTTGACAGCTTCACGATAAAACCAGGGATGAAGCTCTCTCTTATGCTCATTGATATATTTTATCACTTCAGGTTGCAGTGGATTCACTCGTCTGTTAAGCATAGAATCAATAGTTTCTCTACCGTTAAACCAAGACGAAATACAAAAATAACCAATTGTGGACCCCTTAGTTAAATAGCAGATATCCAAATTTTTTGAATTGTAATACATTCTACCATTTATATATTCCTCCAGTCGATAATAATTATCATCTTTTGATGATATTGTGTCACCAAGATAATAGCTGAAATAATCTAAATTCAAGACAGTTGTATCATTGACATAAAACCAAAAATAGATTTTCACCGTCTCATTACTCACTTCTAAAGTATCGAACCGCAAATCCAGTTCGCTAAAGGTAAAATTCAATGGTGTTTTGGTCCCGTCATAAGTATTGATCATCTTTGGTGTTTCACCACAATGAAGCAAATACAAATACCACTTGGTACTGTCGTATAATTCCCGAAGCTGAAGCGAATCGATGATCTTCGGGTAAGCATCATTGATCCTAAAACCCCAGTCTTTTCCCCGTTTGATCTGGAGGGTATCTTTTACGGAGGGAGATGCAATAGTATCCTTGTTTTGCAGGCTTTCCTGGTTTGCATTACAGCCAATGAAATAAAACGAATAGCAGATGCAGCAGATGAGTGAATAGGTTAGATATCTCATAGGCCATTACTTATTCTTCTTTTATCACGCCCCGCTTGACAGCTTCACGATAAAACCACGGATGAAGCTCATCCTTATGCTTATTGATATACTGGATTATTTCTGGTTGCAATGGGTTTATCCGTCTATTGTATTGTTTGTCTATTGTAACGCTATTCCTACTTTCTAATTTAGTACAAGAATACTCGATTGAGGATCCTTTACGCATATAGCAAAAATAGGGGTCCTTTGAATCAAAATACATGCGACCATTTATAGGTTCTTCCAATCCATAAAAGTTCTCCATGTCCAATGCAAGTGTATCATTGACGTAAAAACAAAAATATAGCTTAAGAGTATCTTTGAATACTTCTAACGTATCAAAGCGCAACTCCAAACTGTTGAACGTCACATTTAATTGAATTTTTTTATCACTTTCACTATCTAGCATAATTGGCTTTTCTCCGGTATGCAATAAATACAGATACCACCTCGTACTGTCATATAATTCTCTGAGTTGAAGCGAATCAATGATCTTCGGATAAACATCATTGACCCTAAAGCCCCACTCCTTTCCTCGTTTGATCTGAATAGTATCTTTGATAGAGGAAGATAATACAGTGTCCTCATTATGTTTGCTTTCCTGGTTTGCATTGCAGCTATAGAAGTAAAATGAGCAAACTATGCAAGAAATAATGTAATAGGTTAGGTTTCTCATAGGCCACTATTTATTCGTCTTTTATCACGATAAAACCAAGGATGAAGCTCATCCTTATGTCCATTGATATACCGGATTACTTCTGGTTGAAGTGGGTTTATTCGTCTATTAAGTGCGGAATCAGTTGTTACACTGTCCTTATAATAGGACTGAACACAAGACCAAATAAAAAACCGGCTCCTTAGTTAAATAGCATATGTCTGGCTTATAATACATCCGACCATTTACATATTCTTCTAATGTTCCCGGTGACGGAAGGGATCATCTTACTGTCAGGGGCAGGAGCCGAGCTCGATATATCCTGGGCATTTGCCGCTCCTGATATCGCTGCCAGCAGCAGGGATGTCAATAAACGGGGTATCATTTTATTCATAGATTATTCAATACGGTTTTTATGGATTAACAACGCTTAAGTTCAGGGATGACCGTTTATCCCGGTCAGCTAATATCAGGTCCTGAATACCGTGTTGGTTCCGGCATCAGTGTTTGTCATAACCTCATCCTACTAAAGGCAAAATATATTGCAATGCTTTCCACTATTACGGAATAAAATCATGGATACAATGCTAAATAACACCTCAAAAAAACACAAATAATTAGGATAATATTGCCATATATTTAACAACAAAACTTTGTTTTTCAGGTTAAAACCTGTCTCATGTTTTAACCTGATTTTGCGGTATCAAATTTATACCCAAGCAACTCCGCTCAGGATTAGTAATTGGTTCTAACCGATATAAACGGTGGTTTCTACAGGCGTGATTTAATCATTACTCAAAGATTTTAACCCTGGTCAACGTGGTATCGGATGTAGGGTAAATCCAGCAGTTTGTAATCAAAATCATCTATTGATACGAAGCTGGTACTCTTAGCCTTGACCAAAGCTTTTAAAAAAGTTTATACCTTTGTAGTAAAAAAAGACAAAATGTAATATGCTTTCTTTCCAGACAAACGAAGAACTGCCAAACCGCTGTACTATTGTATTATGGTTAACGAAAGAAATTATGTTGAGTTACAGAACTTTCCTATACTCATCCGAACAAAGAGATTTGCTGATTAGATATCCAGCTTACGGTAAATAATTATAAAGCATAGATTTTCTTTAATGTTCATACAGTAAAATTGGAGATAATAGCTCAGAGAAATCTAAGGATTTTGAAGTCATTCACCTTGTTTGGGATCTGGGTAGGTTAAGCAGCGTTCCGGTTATTGTAGATTAAATCTATGTACGCAAAATTATTATCACTTCTGAATCAAATAACCATCCTTGATGACAGGGAAGAAGCTCTTGTAAAAGAGTCTTTTAAGCCCTTTAGCATAGCCAAAGGAGCATATTTTTTAGAAGCCGGGAAAATCAATAAACATATTGGCTTTATCAATAAAGGTCTTGTCCGGTATTTTGTTGATAAAGACGGTGAAGAAGCTACGTTCATTTTTTCGAAAGAAGGTGAATTTATTGCCGACTACCAGAGCTTTTCACAGCACAAAGTTACCATTCAGACAATACAAGCAATTGAGGATTGTGAATTGCTTATAATTGACTACATCAACGTTCAACACTTCTTCAATACCACCCGGAACGGTAATTTTCTCGGACGGATAATTATAGAAAACCGCTTTGATGTCATGGTGAATCAGCTGCTGTCTATTTATTTGCACAACCAGGAAGAGCGATATAAAAAAATTCATAGAGACCTACGCTGACTTAACTCAAAGAATTCCACAATACCTGATCGCATCCTATGTCGGTATTCAACCCGAATCTCTAAGCCGCATGAGGAAAAGACTGAGCAAAGGCATTTCTTAACCCGGGTTAACCAATTGTACTATACGGGTCACCTACTTTTGTATTGTCTGAAAAAAAAAGACAACAACATTCACCAAATGGTTTCAACGTAAATATCAACCAATGAAAAACCTAAAAATGCGCTTTCAAAAAGCAGTCTTTATCGCTTGTGCTCTTTTGTCAACAATAAGTTGCGGTCAGCAAACAATGAGTGTAATGATACAGGATGAGGCCATAGGCAGTAACGGCAGTTTTGAATATAGCAAAAACGGTCTTCCTATAAACTGGCAGCTGTATACTGCGCAAACGGTACCCTCCGGTGACTTTGATATTGTACTGGATACGCAGGAAGTCAAAGAAGGAAAACAATCTTTGAAAATTTGAAGTGAGCGCATGCGATACTATCGGGCGGCTGGCGCTCACCCGGCATAGCCCAACAGATTGCTGCCCGCCCTGGAGAGACCTACAAAGTCAGCTTTTGGATTAAAAACGAGGATGGGCATTTTATCGCCAAAATTGCCGGCATCACAGCTACTACCGGACAGTCGGAAGTAATTGTTGACACTGCGTCACCCTTAAGCGACTGGACTTTATTTGAACATACGTATGTCATTCCCCAAGAAATGAATGCACTCAGGTTTGAATTAAGTATACTATCGAAAGGAACATTATGGATAGATGACGTTAAACTGGAGCGCTTATAATTATGAACAGGTTTATACTATAACTCAGCAAGGCCACAAACAAAGCAAATGAAAATCCACACAACCAATTATTTTGACACCTTTATAGAAGTAGCAGACGACACCAAAACCAGCTGCGGCACACAACCACCGATAAAAGAAATCAGAACGGTGGCAGAGCTGCAATACAGCTTATTGGCCAACCAATCCGTATAAATACACCTGGTTCTGTTTGTTTTGCACCTACTGCAGCTTAGGAAGAGAAAGAAACCTGTATCTGTATCTGTATCCATACCCAGACCGATAAGGATCATGCTGAATTGGGCACAGTTGACTTTAAGGGAAAACCGCATCATTTATGAGGAT
Organism: Taibaiella sp.; assembly: GCA_019739295.1. The sequence goes on along the minus strand of JAHHDV010000013.1, from coordinate 1,519 downwards.
TACGCAACAATTTGCCGGGCATTTTGCGCAGGAATGGGTAAACGCCTGGAATACCGGTGATATAGAAGCTATTATGCGACATTACGCTGAAGATGTTCGGTTCATGTCACCCTTTTTGCTGAAAAACACTGGTCAGCGGTAATGGAATGCTTCATGGCAAAATCCACACTCAGACTATATTTTGAAAAAGTGCTGAACCAAAACCCCGGCTTACACTTTGACCTCCAATACACAATGGCCGGTATAAAAAGCATTACGCTTATTTATATAAGGATGGATATACTGCTTGCATCTGAAGTAATGATACTGAACAGTGCTGGATTGGTGACAGAAGGGTTATCTCATTATCCTGTAGACGAAATATTTGAGCTGTTATCAACGCAGAAGCAATAACGCTAACTTATTAACCTCTTCATTCTTTCTGATTTCGTACTGTCAAAGAAATGATACATCAATTTTCATTATTTTACCTCATTACCGAAACGGGAAGAAGTGCTGCTGATCCTCTTGGGATTACGACCCGAATCATAGGATATTAAGTTTGATTCGGCATTCCCGCAAGGGACCTTAGGCAAATTATTCAACAAAACTCCTAATCGTTGGTCAATAAAAAACAGGTTACTGTAAGCCTTTTCGATAGAAAGGCATATACTAATTCTAATGAACGGTATATCTGCTACCGGTTTGGGACAATCTGTTGCCAACAGGCTGCTAAAGATCAAAATGCAGTGCGATAATCCTGATTTCGATGAGGTATATATTAAATGATTCCAAGAGTGATATTTATATTATTTTTGTAATAAAGTGAACGCTTAAATCACCTAAAGTAATCCTATGTACCGGCTCTTGATTCCATTCCTTCTTCTTTTCATTCAATGTAACAAACCTGTCCCTGTTCCAGATTACGAAAACCACCGCACTTCATTTCTTTATAACAATTATCCAAGTAAGCCTTTTGACAGTACTATAAAGATCCTCACTCTCAATATGCACCTTGGCTTTAAATATACTCAGGATCCATGGAACAAATATGAAACAGGTGGAACGGATGATCACCTCGAAGCTTTGGCTGGCCTACTGAATGAATTTGATGCTGATGTAATTGCCCTACAGGAAGTGCCTTTAAATAGAGCCAATACTATAAACAAAGATTATATTGAAAAACTGGCTAAGCATTTAAGGATGAATGTCGCTTTTGGTGCTCATGGTTATAATGATGCCACGGGCATCTATCCTGTATATGGAGAATGGGGAAATGCCATCCTTAGTAAATTCCAAATTCTGGAAATTAATAATATAGAGATTGTCAGAATTTCAGAATGGGAGAAAAGGAGCATGTTAGTAGCTTCAATAAAAGTAAATGATGACTTGACCTTTGCATTAGCAAATATCCATTATATACCAAAACTCCTTAATTTATCAGCAACAGATCGATGAGACGAAAAAGCACATCGCGGCGCCGCTGGTTTTGTGTGGCGATTTTAACGGGGTTCCCGGTAATAAGTTCGGCGATATCGGC
>JAHHDV010000012.1 GCA_019739295.1 Taibaiella sp. | reverse complement strand
GAAATATATGCGCAGCCCAAAGGGAAGCGTCCCAGTACATTGACACAGCTGTCAGGAGGAGAGAAGACCCTGACATCTACAGCCTTTTTATTTGCAATTTACCTGATCAAGCCGGCACCATTCTGTATCCTGGATGAGGTGGATGCCCCGCTGGATGATGCTAATGTCGGTAAGTTCACTTCTATGATCCGCAAGTTCAGTGACAACTCACAGTTTATTATCGTTACCCACAACAAGCAGACCATGGCATCCGTGGATGTAATATATGGCGTGACCATGCAGGAAGCCGGGGTGAGCAAACTGGTACCGGTGGATTTCAGGAGTTTGAATTAGGCTTGTCTCTTTTTAAAATAACTGATGACCCATAAGCCGGCCAGTTACGCTGTGGCCGGCTTTTTTATTGGCATGAGAATATTCTACGGAATCAAACCTCCTTCTATCCCGGAATTTTTAAATATTGATTTATCGGATTAATGTGATATCACCTTTTATGTTGATTTGATCCATGTTCCCTATAGCAGGAGTGGCTATCAGGAAATAAAAGTACACCCCGTTGTCTGCTGCCTTATCATTATATATGCCATTCCAGCTTTCCTTTACATTAAAGGACTTGAATACACATTCGCCCCATCGGTTATAAATATAAAACTGGTAATCCTTGAATATACATTCGCTTACAGGCTTAAATTCATCATTCAGCCCGTCACCATTTGGCGTGAATGCATTGGGCATCTGGATACAAAACCTGCAGTTTGAGAAATAAATGTTTACTGTATCTTCCTGAATATTATCACATTCATCTTTTGCAGTGAGGATATATGCTCCTGATTCATCAATAGAAATGATAGGATCAGAAGATCCGGTGTTCCACAAGTAGTCAACATCCGGTTGAATGATAAATGGAGATAAGGTGATTGTACTGCCTATACAGAGTAATGTATCTTTCATCAACTCCAAATGAAGGGGGGCCGGGAGTGAAACGACAATGGTGTCTGCCAGGGAGCCACAATCGGAAGTTGCATGGACAGAGTATACTCCGGGCTGGTAAATCTTTATGCTTGAAGTTGTTTCACCGGTATTCCACAGGTAATGCGTAATCTCGGGGCTGCCTGCATCCAGTACTAATGGAGCATTAGGACAAATTGTAGTGTCATTCCCCAGATCGAAACTAAAGCCAATATCGTTGATAATATTTAATGTGTCAATATGTAATGTACATTGATCAAAATTAATTGTTTTTACCCAGTATGTCCCTTCGGAACTAAATGTATTCGAATGTCCTGCAGTGCCGTCAGACCATAAATATCTAAAGAATTCATTTTCTTCCAGATTCCATTCTACAGGGTCACTCAGGCATATTACAGTATCGGTTTTAGTAAAAGAAGCAGGTGCACCATCGATATCCAGCAGACATATGTCGTCAATATAATAATAAGACATATTCTTATCTGTCCCTGTATTCCAAAAGTCTATAGGAGGCCCAGATACCTCCATGTTAAGGGTTGCATCGGCAATATAATTACCGAGTATTATCCATTTTTCTGCTCCTTCTGCGACAAATTCTCCGCTAACAGACATCCAGCTTTCTGCATCATTAAAATACAAATCTTCCGCACTGGTAATCTGTGGACTGGCAGTGATTAACCCTTCTGTCATAGTGAGTAAGGAATCAGTTAAAAAAAGGGCGCTTAATCGATCTATCGCAATATTAGAAGCATGGTCTGCTTTGCTTGCCCAATAGTTTAAGAAATACCTATGTCCTGCTAATAACGGTTGTATTATTTCCCCCTGGAGATATTCTCTATAGGGCAAGTATGCAGAAGTGCCATCAGGGCTTTCCATAACATATATGCCCATATATGCATTGCCTGTCCTGGCAGCTTGGGAACCGAATATATTATCAGGAATACTTACAGGGGATGCAATTTCTTCACCACAAGTATTAAAATAGTCTGGTGAACCAGCCGTCGGCGTGCTCCAATCATAACAGTAAATCAAGGTCGAAGAGGATACCATTAAAACCCTGCTGAATGATTCAGGACATAAATCATAATCTTCAAATGATGGATTAGAGACTAAGTTTTGTGACTGTGATGATAAGGATGTGCTTAACAGGATAAGCCACAATAAAGAAAATAATCTAAACATGTTTTTTTTATTTATGAGTCGGTTTTGTCAAAAAACCCTTATTGGGAAATGGATTTTTTATAGTTTTTGAATTTGTCATTTATTCTTAATATTGTTCTTTTTTATTAATTGAATTAAAATATATAAACTGGTTGTCCCTGGGTGAACTATATAAAAAGCACTTTCAAGAATTGCATCGGTATGCATTCAATATCCTGTTGGATACGTATCTGGCAGAGGATATTGTGCAAGAGTGTTTTCTCAATTTTTCTTTACAATTGGATAAGGATGTCAAGGTCCTGAATCCAAGAGCCTATTTATTTAAAATGGTGCACAACCTATCCATTGTTCAGAAGAAGAAAACACCCCGGACCTTACCGGCTGAAGAAGCGTTAACAGAGAAAATCAAGGATGCCCGAAGGAACAAACTGGAATCAATGATCAGCGGAGAGGTAAGGGAGGAGCAGTTAAAGGCTATAGACCGGCTATTAGCCCGGATGCCTGAGCAATGCAGATTGGTTTTTACCAAAAGCAAGATGGAGCGGAAAAAATATAAAGAGATAGCACAAGAGCTCAACATATCAGAGAAGACAGTGGAAGCGCATATGAGCAAGGCTTTTAAAATAATTAAAGAATTTGTAAGGGTAAACCGGTTTCCTTTTACTCTTATTATAAGTATATTGACTGATGGTGGAAATACACTTTGATTTATTCATCAAATACCTGTCCGGGCAGGCAAGTCCTGAGGAAGCCATATCTGTTGAAGACTGGCGGGCTTCGGATGCCCGTAATGCAGCATTTTTTGATGAATTGTTTCAAAGCTGGCATCAGGATGGTAATTTCCGAATACCGGATATTAAGCAATTATGGAGAGATTTCCAGTCAAAAAGAAATCTGACGATTTCTTCTAAAGCAAAAGAAAAGCGACAGAAATGGATCCCATATTCGGCTGCAATGATTGTAATCATTGTAATGATAGGGTATCTTTTGAATCACAAAGGCAACCGCCCTGTTGAATATACAGCAGATATGGATTCCACATTTTTCCGGTTGCCAGATAGCACTCAATTATGGGTGGATCAGGGGGTAAAGCTTTCTTATCAGAAAACTGGAGGAGAACGGCATATCCGGATTAATGGGAATGGTAGCGTTCAGGTTGTGACTCATGACAGTAGGTTGTGGGTTTATCTGAATGATGGGATTAAGATCGAGGATATAGGGACCGAATTTCAGGTAAAGCAAGACCAGGGTCATGCTGTTATCAAGGTGACAGAAGGTAAAATCAGAGTGTATTATTATGAGTCTTCCGCTATAGCCCATGCCGGGCAGATGGTAGAATGTGATAAGGTTAATGTAGCAATTAAAGTAGCACCATGGAGGGGAGATTTTAATTTTAAGGATCAGGACCTGGGCAAAATTATTGCTTCGCTGTCTTCTCATTTTAAAAAAGATATTCAAATCTCGGGTCAATTGGAAAATAAAGTGATGACCTTGTCAGGCAAGGGTTTGACGCTTACTGACTGTTTGGATATATTAGTAATGACATTTAAAGTGAAATATGAAGAAAAAAAGGACGGGTCGATTTATGTTTATTAAAGCGATCTGCTTTATATTAAATTTATGGGGCATCCTCTTTTTGGGTATCCATTATGGATATGGTCAGAACAATGTTCTGGCAACACAAGTCAGTTTACCTGACCGGTCCTATTCTGTCCATGAACTCACCCAAACGATACAGTGGCAGGCGGAAGTCTCTTTTTCCTATAATAGCAAGGAAATCAATAGTGCCCAGAAGATTGTGATTCAAAGGCACCAGACAGATTTAGTATCGCTGCTGCATTATCTTAAAGTCAACTACGGCATTACCTCAAGAATAGCAGGGGGCCATGTGGTTTTTATCCCCGGTCCGGGATATACAGGTAATAAGAAATTGAAAAGGGAGAAAAAGAAAATAGCCAAAAGAAATAGGAAAAAGCAAAAAGTACAAGAGAGGAAGGCAAACCTGCTAAGAGAAAAAAGAGAGAAAGAGATAGAACTTCAAAATGGAGCACATCCGGCACCTGTTCAGACTTCCGACCCAAGGGACTCGATGGCCTTTATTCAGGAAATAACTGCTCAGGATGAAGCGCTGAAGCAATATTATTTAGAGCTTGGGCCCCGGGATCAACTGCAACGATTAAGCGGTAATGTAAATAGCCTGGAAAAGAGAGCGAGAGATTTCAATGCTCATAAAGGCATTAGAAAAAGTATGATGATCAATATGGCAGCTTATGCTGATGAAAATTTTTTTTTCAATCCTCAATTGGAATTTGGCTATAAATATTTATACCTTACCGGTACTTACGCCTTGCATAGGGATCTGAGCCACCCCAGATGGGGCGCCGGGGTCTTAGTCCCTGTCACTGAAAAAGTAAGTATAAGAATATTTGGAAATTTTGGAAAGTTTAAAAAAGCCACCAATTTTTTTTATGACCTTACACCTCGTGATACGTCACCGGTAGATCCTGTTATTTATTCAGGTGATTACATAACGAAGGGAAATTTATTGAAAGTGGGCATAACATTTGAATACCGTTTCAGCAAGTATTTTAGTGCCACCCTATCACCAGTATGGAACCAGCTAAGTACACGGTTCCTGCAGAATAATAATCCAGTTTCATTAATGTCCTTACTCCCTGCAGGTGAGGTCGGTATCAGGGAAGAGGATGTTCAATTATTGCAGCGTTCCATTCTTATCACCCACAATACTTTTTCCTTATCCCAGACTCAATATCAACGCAATTGGTTCGGAATACAAATAGGGATATGCATGCGCTTGTTTGGGAATTAATCCGGTATCTCTGTAAATCTATAAAGTCTCCAGTATACCTACCGGTCAAACTTCAACCTCATGCCTTTCTGCTGGTCCAGCACCTGCCTGCCGTCCCATACCTGATGTCCGTTGACATAAGTTCCGGCGATCCTGAAGTCAAATGTCCTTCCTTCCAGAGGAGACCAGCCGCATTTATAAAGAATGTTGCTTTTGTCCACAGTAGTGGTTTGCCCGGGATCTACCAGCACCAGGTCGGCATAATATCCTTCCCGGATATATCCCCTTTCCGCGATCTGGAAGCAGGTGGCCGGTGCGTGACACATCTTTTCCACCATTTTTTCAAGACTGATCTTTCCTGCCCTGGCATGCTGAAGCATCAGCAGCAGGGAATGCTGGACTAAAGGTAACCCGCTGGGGGCCTTTCCATAGGGCTGCTGCTTTTCTTCCCAGGTATGCGGGGCATGGTCCGTGGCGATGATGTCCAACCGGTCATCCAGCAGGGCTTCCCAGAGCGCAGCCCGGTCATCTTTACTTTTGATTGCGGGATTGCACTGTATGAGATTGCCGAGCTGCTCATAATCCTCATCGCAAAAAGTCAGGTGGTGTACACATACTTCTGATGTGATTCGCTTATTCTCTAATGGAAAAAGATTGGTAAATAATTGAAGTTCTTTAGCTGTGCTGATATGGAGGATATGCAACCTGGTGCCATTCTGCTTTGCCAATTGCACGGCAGAAAAGGAGGATTCAAAGCAGGCTTCTGCATTCCTGATCAAAGGGTGAAAACGTGCATGATCTGCCTGTGCGTATTTTTCTTTATTGGCTTTGATGATCTGTTCTGACTCACAGTGTGTAGCGATGAGCACTTCCGATTCGCCAAATATTTTATTCAGGGTCACATAATTATCCACCAGCATATTGCCGGTACTGCTGCCCATGAAGATCTTCAGGCCACAATAATCCTGCTTCATCTTATTGATCCTGAGTGCTTCCTCGGCATTATCATTGGCCACTCCCATGAAGAATGAATAATTGGCGGGAGAATGCCGGGCTGCTATTGCGTATTTTTCTTCCAATAAATCAAATGTAGTTGCCGGGGGATTGGTATTGGGCATTTCCATGAATGATGTGACACCTCCTGCCACCGCTGCCCTGGCCTCCGATGCGATGGTCGCCTTATGCGTTAAACCCGGTTCTCTGAAGTGTACCTGGTCATCTATGACACCGGGTATTAAATATTTCCCGGATGCATCTATTTCTTTGACTTGTTCTTTGGGATCGATAACCCCGCCAATAGTTTCGATTCGATCATTTTTTATATAGACATCAGCGGTCTGGATCAACCCTTCGTTGATGATCTGTGCATTCTTGAAGATGATGTTCATGGATTCATTTCATTTTCTTTGAAAACAAAGATAAGCTAATTGCCATTTAGCGGGCCTGGTTTTCATTTTTGACCTTATCTAAGGCTCGCTTGTGTAAGGAGATATATTAAACGGGATGGGTTACAGTTTTACAATCCTGTAGGTGCACATCCTTCCCTTTGAATGAAATACCAGGTAATAAATACCGGCATTTTGCCGGATGATATCCAGGTGGTTGCTACTTTCTTTCAGTTCATAATAGTACCCGGCCTAATGGATTCATGCATCATCCTTATAATACTTAAGGGACAGGTCTTCAGGAGGCCCGTCACCCCAGTAAAGATAACTTGGCTTAGAAATTTTTGAATAGGGTTGCAACAGACTTAAAGACAAGGAGAGTGATAATCATGATCGGGTAAAAATAATATTTAATTTATTTTTATTTGAAAAAGTGCTTAGCCCGGCATATGATGTGACTCATTGACTTACCTGATCATCTGATAAAATAAAATGCGCGGGTTCATGTGAGCATTTCGAGAGAAAGTTTACCATAAAATAGAAAATCAAAACTTATTTATATTCTACCTTCGCACATCATGGCTAAGAAACAATCCAATAAAAAGACAGCATTGACCACAAAAGAAGATGCCATCATTGTTCATGGTGCAAGGATGCATAACCTGAAAAATATCACAGTTGCCTTTCCCCGGAACCAGCTGATTATTGTGACGGGCGTATCTGGTTCGGGTAAGAGTTCGCTGACTATGGATACATTATTTGCGGAAGGACAGAGGAGGTATGCAGAAAGCTTAAGTTCATACGCCAGGCAATTTCTTATGAGAATGGACAAGCCGGATGTGGATTATATAGATGGGATTTGTCCGGCTATAGCTATTGAACAAAAAGTGACTACCCGTACACCGCGTTCTACTGTCGGCTCTATGACAGAGCTGCAGGATTATCTTCGATTACTGTATGCACGCGCCGGGATCACTTATTCTCCCATATCAGGTCAGGAAGTGAAGAAGGATGAAGTCAGTGATGTGGTGGATTTTATTCAATCCTTACCACGGGATACTAAAGTATTGGTCCTCGTACCTTTTGAGCTGCATATGGATAGAGCAGTGAAGGAGGAAGTAAATATTCTGCTCCAGAAAGGGTTTACCAGGCTGTATCTGGGAGATCAAAAAACATATAGCCCGGAGGGCATCATCAGGCTGGAAGATATAGAAGGAGATGACCGCTTCCTGGAGAAAATTTCCGGAGTCATACGGTCAAAAAATAAAGAGACTCTATACGTGCTGATAGACCGTATCGTAGCCAAAGAAGAAATGGAAGAAGAAGATATCCACCGGGTCTCTGATTCCGTCCAGACTGCCTATTATGAGAGTGAAGGAACATGCGTGATTTTACATTTTGATGAAGAACTGACAGGTTTACGCTCGTTCAACAATCGATTTGAAGCAGATGGCATGACCTTTGAAGTGCCGTCTCCGAATTTCTTTTCATTCAACAATCCTTATGGAGCCTGCCCCACTTGCGAGGGTTTTGGCCAGGTACTGGGATTGGATCTGGATCTGGTGATGCCCGACCACAGGCTTTCCGTATATGAAGATGCGGTTCAGCCCTGGAAAGGAGAAAAGATGCAAGAATGGAAAAAGGATTTTATCAGGATGGAAGGGAAGAATGGTTTTCCTGTCCATCGGCCGCTGAAGGAATTGAATGAATCGGAATGGATTGTTCTTAAATCCTGGATTCGAAAATTTTTTCAGATGGTCGAATCCAACCTTTACAAAATTCAGTATAGGATCATTCAGGCCAGATACAGAGGTAAGACCATATGCCCGGATTGCGATGGTGCGAGATTGAGGAAGGATGCCTTATATGTCAAGATAGATGGTAAGGATATCGCACAGCTGTATCAAATGCCCATCATCGACCTGCAGCGTTGGTTCAGGACAGCAGCGTTCACACCTTACCAGTCAGAAGTGAGCAAAAGGATTCTTATTGAAATCAACCAAAGGTTAGACACACTGATGAACGTAGGGCTGAATTACCTTACATTGAATCGCCAGGCCAACACTTTGAGCGGTGGTGAAAGCCAGAGGATCCAGCTTACGAGGTTCCTGGGCAGCAATCTCACGGATAGCTTGTATATCCTGGATGAACCGAGTATAGGATTGCATCCCAGGGATACGGACAATCTCATTAAAGTATTGAAAAACCTGCGGGATCTGAACAATACCGTCATCATCGTGGAGCATGATGAAATGATGATGACGGAGTCGGATCACATTATCGATATGGGCCCTTTGGCTGCGCATTTAGGAGGAGAAGTGGTAGCTGTGGGTACTCCGGCAGAGATCATGCATAATGATAAGAGCTTAACAGGCCAATACCTTAAAGGTGCGCTTTCTATCTCTGCTACCAATCCCCGTAAAGTGAATATCCAGGCAGCCGACAGGATTGAACTTATCGGGTGTAGAGAAAATAACCTGAAGAACATCAGCGTTCAGTTCCCATTAAATATGCTGACCGTGGTAACAGGGGTAAGTGGCTCCGGTAAGACCACCTTAGTGAAGCAGACCCTGTACCCTGCCTTGATGAGGTACCTGGGATTAGGAGGGGAGAAGCCGGGAGCAATGGATCAGATCCAGGGAGATCTTGATGCCGTTACTACTGTAGAATTAATTGATCAGAACCCGATCGGGAAATCTTCCAGGAGTAATCCGGTCACATATATCAAAGCCTATGATGATATCCGGAGTCTCTATGCCAACCTTAAAATCGCGAAAGTAAGAGGATTGCAGCCGAAGCATTTTTCTTTTAATGTAGACGGCGGGCGATGTGATACTTGTAAAGGTGAAGGCGAGATCACTGTCGAAATGCAATTTCTTGCAGATGTTCACCTGGTGTGTGATGCCTGTAAGGTAAAAGGTTCAAGGAGGAAGTTCTGGAAGTAACGTTCAAGGAAAAAAACATCTACGATGTCCTGGAAATGAGTGTAGATGAGGCCATTATATTCTTCGATAAGGAAAAACAGCTGAAGATGAAATTGCAGACCTTAAGTGATGTGGGGCTGGGCTATATCAAGCTGGGTCAGTCCAGTGATACGCTCTCCGGAGGAGAAGCACAGAGAGTAAAACTGGCTTCATATCTGGGCAAGGGGAGAAGTAACGAAAAAGTCCTTTTTATCTTTGATGAACCGACTACGGGACTTCATTTTCATGATATCAATAAACTTTTAGCATCTTTTTATGCTTTGCTCGAAATGGGTCACAGCATCATTGTCATTGAGCATAATATTGACGTGATCCGGAATGCGGACTGGATTATAGATATTGGTCCTGAGGGAGGTGTGAATGGCGGACAGGTTTTATATGAAGGCATTCCTTCTTTGCTGAAAAAAGTAAAAGAAAGTTACACTGGCAAGTACTTATAATTTCCTTATCTTTTTTTTAAAATACGAATGGTTAGATTTGAATTTAGAAACAAAACCAAAAGTTATGAAATTCAAATCATTTGTTGTAGCAATTGCAGTTCTGGGCATTAGTTCAGCAGGAGCTGCGGATACTTTCGCACAGGGAAAGGTCCAGACACAACAGCCATCAGCTGTGCCGTTTGATATAGCGCAACTCAAACAACTGAGAGCAGAGTATGAAATGGCGAAACCGGATGCAGAGAGGAAACTCCTGGATGAGATCATTCAAATGACCGGCCAGGCTGTGCTGATGAAAAAACAGAAAACGGATGATATGGCCAAAGCTAATGCTCCCCAGGAAGAAATGGAAGCGGCACAAGTTGAGCTCACTACTATGGAACAGTTGCATACCGATCTTTCCAAACAGGCAGGGATCCAGGCAGCGAAGCCCGAAATGCTTCAGTTAATAGACCAGTTTATCAACTTATCTGGCAATCAGCCCACTTCCCCGGTATCGCCGGTACAGAGAAAGTAATGTATCGTTTCTTAATAGAGCAATAGCGTTTACATCTTCTTATATCCCCGGTAATACCGGGGATATTTTTGTGTAAATAGGATCAGAACGGATAGTAGAGATACATACCCATTTTCAGTGTTAAAAGAAAAGCTTTAAGTTTTGGATGCTCATGTTTACCGGAACGGAACATGAAAATTAAATCCATAATATATTGTAAAATGCGCTCATTTTTTGAGCTGGCAGAAACACATTGAAAGCGAAGCGATCAGCACCCGTTGCCAAGTCGTTACCTGATTTCCTTCAAGCGATACGCCTTTTTCCTAAAAACTTTCGAATAAAAAATGCACTATTTTTAATAGTGCATGGGGGAGTAGTTGTGGAGAATACCGGAATCGAACCGGTCACCTCTTGCATGCCATGCAAGCGCTCTACCAAATGAGCTAATTCCCCTGTAATCTATGAATCGGGATGCAAATATAAATAATAACTCGTTCTGACAAAAAATATTCGGGGTTTAGCCGGAAAAATTATTTCAAATACTCCCGCAGCTCTTCTATCTGAACATCTCCTCCCAGTATTTTAATCAATTTATGCTCGGGATTGTAAATATTGATCTGGGGTAGTGTCGCGTAATTGTAAAGCTCATCTACCGCATGCGCATCATCCACCCCAAGAATAAAATTAGGACCGCTTTCCCAGTCTGACTCTCCCATAAACCTGGGGATATATTGCATCATTTCTGATGACGCCATAAACATCACGGTATTATCTTCAAACAGGGATTTATTCGCCATAATCATCTTCGCTACATCTACGCAATGCCCACAGGTAGGTTTGAACATCACAAGAATGAAATTCCTGTTTTCGGTAATGTCTGCTTTTGTATAGCTGACCCCGGCCAGATCAATGATTTTTCAATTCCGGAAGCGGCGCACCTGCTTTCCTGTAATTGACAGGTTGCTGTTGCGTTTTTATCCCGGTCTGAGCATTTACCTGGAACCCCAGGAAGAGGCAGCATAAGATCCATAGGGTATATTTTATTTTCATTCTGTCCTGTTTTCAGTCAGGCAAAAGTAATATTTCTTATGTACATATTATGCTAAAGCTGAACGATATTCCCACTAATGCTCCTCACAAGATTTAAGATACGGTATTTTGGGTCCTGTTAGCAGACGGGAGATGGGTATTGAAAGATAGAAATGTAACTTTGTCTGTATGAACGAGACAAAACCATTAGCAGAGCGCATGAGGCCACAAACCCTACAGGATTACATCGGTCAGGAACATCTGGTGGGGGAAGGAAGAGTGCTGCGGCAGATGATTGAAAACAAAAGTATCCATAGCATTATCTTCTGGGGACCTCCGGGCGTAGGCAAGACAACCCTGGCGCAGATCATCGCCCACGAGATGGGTTTGCCCTATTTCAGCCTCAGTGCTATCGAGAGCGGCGTGAAGGATGTAAGAAATGTGATCGACCTTGCCCGTAAGGCCGGTAAAGCGCTCTTGTTCATAGATGAAATCCACCGGTTCAATAAATCACAGCAGGACAGCCTGCTGGGTGCCGTGGAGAAAGGGATCATTATCCTCATCGGGGCCACTACGGAAAACCCTTCTTTTGAAGTGATCAGTGCATTGCTGAGCAGAAACTCAGGTTTATGTCTTGGAACCTTTTACAGATCAGGAATTAAAAGCGCTTGTTCAGCAGGCATTGGATAAAGATCCATGGCTCAGGAGTAAGCAGATACAAATAGAAGAATGGAGCGCCCTGATCCGCCTGAGCGGCGGAGATGGCAGAAGGATACTCAATCTCCTGGAATTGATCGTCCACCATCTCAAAGCGGATGAAACAAGGGTTACAGGACGAACTGGTACAATCAGTAGTGCAGCAGAAGATGGCACTCTATGATAAGACAGGAGAGCAGCATTATGATATCATATCAGCATTTATCAAATCGGTAAGAGGAAGCGATCCCAATGCAGCTGTATACTACCTGGCCAGGATGATAGAAGGAGGTGAAGATCCTAAATTCATTGCCAGGAGGTTGCTGATCCTGGCAAGTGAAGATATCGGTAATGCCAACCCCAATGCGCTTTTACTGGCGACCTCCTGCTTCCATGCAGTGACTATGATCGGTTATCCAGAATGTCGTATCGTATTGGCACAGACTACGACCTATCTTGCCTCTTCTCCCAAGAGCAATGCGGCCTATATGGCCATTAATTATGCCCAGGAACTCGTTCGTAAGACCGGCGATTTATCCATACCTCTTGCTATCCGCAATGCCCCTACCCGGTTAATGGAGGAGCAGGGATATGGAAGCGGTTATCTCTATAGCCACGATTATCCGGGGGGATTTGCCGATCAGGAATTTTTACCGGAAGCGATTAAAGGAACAACGCTTTACCATCCCAAAGAAATCGGTAATGAGACCAAACTCAGAGAATACTTAAGGTATTGCTGGAAAGAGAAGTATGGCTACTGATCCGGAGAATGCTTTAACATGTTGTTCAGATGGTCGAAATTCAAAATGGATATTCAAGCCTGAAAAGGGTATGAAAACCTAAGCCCGGCAAGGCTTTTTAGACCAAATCATTTTTTTTATAGACGACTTTTTGTCGATAAAACCAGACGGCTCATCTAATCCTGCTCACTCGGCCCGGAAGGGCTTTATACTTTTGTATCAGAATCAATCAGCAAAAAAATATCCTAACGAATTAAATTTATTAGCCATGAAAAAAATCATCTTATCCGCAGCCCTTATCCTGGGTGTTTTTTCTTCCGGGACTACTATAGCCCAGGGCAAAAAATTAATCTATGATAAGAAGCACAACAGCAGTATCGAATTGCATATCGGTAATCTGAATACAAAGCAGATTGCCTACCACCTGAAAAATGAAAAGAACCAAACCGTCCAGAGCGGTATAGCACCGGTCAATAAAAAATTTAAAATCGGCATCAGTGACCTGCCTTCAGGAGTGTATAAGCTCGTCGTGAATGGCTTTGTCAATGAGTTCGAGATCAGGTAGACAGGGATACCGTCAGCTTTTGTGGTTTTTGTTTGTTACAAATGAAAAAGGCCAACTGATCGGAGTTGGCCTTACTTTTATTATAAATCTGAATATCAGATTTTCCATTTTTTGTTTTCGAACATGGGGCTCACGACAAGTGCTTTGCTCCCCGGGGTATACTTGTAGAACCCTTCTCCGCTTTTGGCACCCAGATATCCTGCCTGAACCATATTGGCCAGTAAGATCGCCGGGGCATATTTCTGCTGGCCGAATCCCATATGCAGTACATTCATGATGCTGAAGCAGGTATCCAACCCGATGAAATCAGCCAGCTGCAATGGTCCCATAGGATGAGCCATACCCAGCTTCATAATCGTATCGATCTCTTCTACACCGGCCACATTCTCCTGCAGAGCAAGAATCGCCTCATTGATCATAGGCATCAATATCCTGTTGGAGATAAAGCCCGGGTAGTCATTGACCACACAGGGTACTTTATCCAGGAACTCCGTTAACTCATAGATCGTTTGTGTTACCGCTTTATGGGTTGCGTAACCGTTGATGAATTTCTACCAGTTTCATCACCGGGACAGGGTTCATAAAGTGCATACCGATGACATTCTCCGGCCTCTTGGTATTCGCACCGATCCTGGTGATGCTGATAGAGGATGTGTTGGTGGCGAGAATCGCTTCGGGTTTGCAAAGATTATCCAGATCCTTGAATATCCTGATTTTCAGGTCGATGTTTTCAGTAGCAGCTTCTACTATAAGGTCGGCTTCTTTTACACCATCTGCTATATCAGTATATGTTGGAGGATTATTCGCCAGGGCCTGTTCTTTTACTTCCTCCGTGATTACATTCTTGGCGATCTGCCTGTCCATGTTGGCAGATATTTTTTTCCAGAGCTTTGTTCAACGCATCTTGGGATATATCTATCAGGTGTACATTGAATCCGGCCTGAGCAAAAACGTGGGCTATTCCATTGCCCATTGTTCCTGCACCGATTACGGATACAAGATTGATTTTGGAGATAGACGAAGGTCTGGCTTTTGTCATGATACCTTCTTGCATAGTAGATTCCATTTAATTTTTTATTGGATGAATAAATAATTTAAAAATAATGTTGACAAAGCTAAGCGATTTTTGATTAGAATTCCATATAGAAGAGTGGTCCAGAACCACCCGATTCCGGAGTGAGGCAGCAGGTGATCCGCTAAATTTCATATCATAATAGATACAAAATATCAATTGTTTGATTTACATTTGCAGGATTATGAAAAAAACTGATTATTCCTGCCTTATTAGGCATTATAGCGTTCGCTTCCTGTAATTCCGGCAATAATGCCGCTCAATACGCGGGTACCTGGCAAGCAAAAACCTTCGAAACACCAACAGAGGACAGTCTTGCCAAAGTTCAATCTCAAATGCAGATACAAGAAGTAGAAGGCTGGACAGAAGTGCCTAAAGAGTTCACAGAGCAATTCAAGATCACTAACCTGGACAGTGCCAAAAATATGGCTAAAAATCTCATCAATGAGCAGATTGCCAACAGGGAGCCGGAGCGGGAAAAGCTAATCGGCAGCTTCCAGATGATCCTTACTCCTGAAGGTAATGCCTACAGGACGACTGATAATGTAAAGGATACGGCTGTCTGGTATACGGCTAAAGATAACAATGGCAAGAGCCTGATCATCATCGATCCTTTCGTACCCGGGAAGTTGGATATTGATCCCAGGGCTACTTTTACTATATTTGAAGTGGTCCATGGTTCCGGTGACAGTATGAGGATACAAATCCGTCAGCCTGAGGAATTCAAGACTTTTATCAGTTTCAAGAAAAATAAGTAATTTATAAAGTATTATAAATAAGTATCTATGCCAGAAATAGCATTCAGACAAGCATTGCGTGAAGCCCTGTGGGAAGAGATGAAAAGGGATGAAAAGGTCTTTATTATGGGTGAAGAAGTAGCTCTGTATAACGGAGCCTACAAGGTGACCCAGGGCATGCTGGATGAATTTGGTCCGAAAAGAATCATCGATACCCCTATTGCGGAATTGGGATTTGCTGCTATCGGTGTAGGTGCAGCTGCGAACGGCCTGAGACCCGTAGTGGAGTTTATGACCTGGAACTTCGCAGTATTGGCATTGGACCAGATTCTCAATCATGCAGCCAAGATGCTTTCTATGAGTGGCGGCCACTTCGGATGCCCGATTGTATTCAGAGGCCCCTAACGGCTCCGCAGGACAACTGGGAGCGCAGCACTCACAGGCATTTGAAAGCTGGTATGCCAATATCCCCGGCCTTAAGGTTATCTCCGTATCCAACCCTTATGATGCCAAAGGTTTATTAAAATCTGCTATTCGTGACGACAACCCGGTAGTCTTTATGGAATCGGAAGTAATGTATGGTGATATGGGAGAGGTGCCTGAAGAAGAATACCTGATCCCTATCGGCAAGGCAGACATCAAAAGAAAAGGGAAGGATGTGACCATCAATCTCTTATAACAAAAATGATGAAAGTGGCGCTTGGGGCGGCAGAAGAGCTCGCTAAGGAAGGTATAGAGGCTGAAGTTATCGACCTGAGAACGATCAGGCCGATTGACAGGGAGACGATATTAGCTTCCGTAAAGAAAACCAACAGGTTGGTCATCGTAGAAGAGCAATGGCCGTTTGGTTCGGTCTCTTCGGAAATCTCCTATTTTGTCCAGAAAGATGCATTTGATTACCTGGACGCTCCCGTTAGAAGGATCTGCTCTGCAGATACCAATATGCACTATGCACCTAATCTCGTACAGGGCTTACCTGCCTTCTATAGCCAAGACGGTGCATCTGGTTAAGGAGGTCATGTACATCAAGAAATAAATCTTTTACTATTTCGTTATACAGGCAGTAAATGCGCAAATACCTATATTTGCATTTACTGCTTTTTTATTTGAAGGCATTTTGCTTATTTAATCATTTATGATATACAGGAAGGTATTTTTTTTTCACCGGGGCATTCATGTTAGGTTTGATGGGGCTGAGCAATCCGGCAAAAGGACAGCAATATTTCCGGAATACAGAATTTGGGATTGGTGTGGGTGGCGCTCATTATTTCGGGGACCTGAATCCAAATTATGGATTTAAAGAACCCAATCTTGCGTTTAGTGTGATGTATAAGAAAAACTTCAATCCTTATATCGCGCTAGTAGGTTCCGTAAGCTATACCCAGGTTGGTTATAAAGATGCTTATTCTGAAAATGCTTTTCAAAGTGCCAGGAACCTCGCTTTTCATTCTCATATTTTAGAAGCTGCATTGTCAGGAGAATTCAATTTCTTCTGGTTTGAGACGGCCGAGCCTTCCAAAAGATGGACACCATATCTGTCCCTGGGTATCGCCGGGTTCTACTACGAGCCCACTGTATCCTACGGTGGTAAAGAGATCAAGCTTCGGACCCTGGGGACCGAAGGACAGCATTTGTCACAATACCAGGACCGGAAGTACAACAATTATTCCCTGGCATTCCCTGTAGGTGCGGGAGTGAAATGGTGGGTAGCCCCGGGAGTGAATATGAGTTTCGAGATATTGAACCGTTTTACCATGACCGATTATCTGGATGATGTCAGCAAGACTTATGTAGGCATAGAGCATTTTTACATCAATCCCGGTGTACCGACTGCTGCATCCTATCTCCAGGATCCTTCCAGCCTGGAAGATGGTGAGAAGCTGGGACGTGCCGGCAAGAAACGCGGAGATGAAAGCACAGCAGACCAGTATATTATGGCTCAGTTTAAGATTACCTTCCAGTTGAAAACATACAAATGTCCGAAGTTTGAAAACAGTATGTGGAAAGGGTCACAGGTGAGTTATTAAGTTACTGTTCTTTTTCTTGACTGCAGCGTTAGAAGGTGTCCTGAGTGCAAATTCAATGGATCATCGTCTACTTTAAATCCTTGCTGATCATCTTCCATCCCCCGAAGATACCCAGACCTCCTTCTATATTGCTATGAAGACTGCTAGGTTCTGCAAACGGATTGCCGCTTTGATCCAGGATATATTGGATTCTGCTCAGGAATAGATACGTATCTTCATTCATGCTGCTTACGCACACTTTGGTTCCTTCTGCATAATAATATTCATCTACATAGAACTGTATGGTTGGATGAGTATTTTGATTGTCATCGTCACTGATGAATTCTTGATGGATTACACTGTGATATTCGTTCTCTTCTAAAGTGAGCCGGTAATAATTGTCAGAGCCGGGATCGTCCCTCAACGTAGCCTTGAACCTGTACATAAGATCTCCATTGATATCAGGTCCGGATCCGGTCTCCGTATGTT
Organism: Taibaiella sp.; assembly: GCA_019739295.1. The sequence continues at coordinate 4,044 of JAHHDV010000012.1, read as the reverse complement.
CAAAATCAAAGTCCGTATCCGGAACGGTAGTGACAGATTCCAGGTGGAGCAAATCAGCATATGTGACCTCCAGATGATAGGTGTTTCCTGGAAGCACAGAGAGCTCACTTGCTTCCAGGTAGAATATGGCCAAATTATTATTCCAGGAATGAAAATGCATTAGCTTACGGTCACTTCCGTTCTTTAAGATTACAGAAGCCTCCGGCAGGATGCCCGGATCTATTTTTCTGCCGTCAGATGATGTGCCTTTAGCCACAGAAAGCGCCAATGTAATGGTGTCCTCATCCGGGTTGAGATAGCATTGCACGAAAGCTTTGTCATCTCCTACATTCATTGCAGGGTTGACAATTTTTGTCATGCAGCTTTGGAAAGCTCCAAAGATGGATAAGAGGATGAAGGGAAGGATTTGGATCGGGAGTTTGTTCATTGTGCTCATATCTTATCTGAATTTATAGGAATACGTAATGGATGGTATTATAGGGAAAATAGTATACTTATATAGTCCCTTTTCATTGGTGCCGGGTGCATAATCAATATTGTAAAAGAACGGGTTTTTGCGGTTATATATATTGTAAAAGCTGATCTCCCAGGTTCTTGTCCCTTTCTTTTTCTCTTTGATAAACTGCACACCTACATCCAATCTGTGGTATACCTCTGTCCTGAAGTCATTGCGTTCGCTGTATAAGGTTCCGTATTCAGGATATCCGGAATTGTTTAGCAGATTACCGCTGGCATTCGGGGTCCCGCTGGCATTGATTTCATACTGCGGAAGACTCAATGGATTGCCCGTAGCAAAAGTAAAAAGTGCGTTCAGTCTTATTTTAGGAGTGAGCTCATAGAATCCGACGATGTTCAGATCATGCCGCCTGTCTATCCTGGGATAGAACCATGCTCCATTATTGACCTCTTCGAACCTGTATTGTGTTTTGGACCAGGTGTACGAAAGCCATCCATGGAGTTTTTCCTTTTGTTTTCTGGATCATGAATTCCGCACCATAGCTGTAACCTTCACCGGAAGTGACCTTATCCTCAAATGTCTGAGCGCGTTCGGGGTCCGGGGCGAGAGGATCATCCAGTTCCATAAACGATGCACCTTCATTATACGATATAATATGGTTCATGGTTTTGTAATAACCCTCTATACTGAAGGAAAGATGAGGCTGTGCCAGGTCTTTGAATATCCCCAAGGCATATTGGAAGGCGCGTTGCGGTGCCACTTTTGCGGTAGCCGGGACCCAGAGATCGGTCGGTAAGTTGATGCCTGTAGAAGTAAGCAGGTGCATATATTGATTCATAATCGTATAGCTTGCTTTAACAGATGTCTGGTCGTTCAGGAGCCACCTTGTAGAGATCCGCGGCTCTATATTGAAATAGGTTTTTCCGGGCGTTGTGAAGGCTGAACCGCGAAGCCCTAAGTTCATGGCCAGGTTTTTACTGATTTTCCATTCATCATCTATATATAGATTCTGTTCCCAGCTGATATATTTTCTGCTTTCTTCCAGGGAAGTATCACTCATCCCGTTATCTTTGACCGTTAAAGCATTTGGCCTGAATAAATGCCGCGTGACTTTATAGCCGATTTGTACTGTATTGTCCGGGTGCCAGAAATAGGATAGATCATACTTAGCGCCAATGTCATCAATAGCACTCATGAGTTTCATCTGGTAACTTTCATTATCCCATTTCTCTTTCATATTGACCGTCATATTGTAATTGCTATAGTTGACGGTAAGGTTTGCAAATAATTTCTGATGGAAGATATGGTTCCACCTTAGGGTACCTGTAGCATTTCCCCATCCGAATCTCATACTGCTTGATTGACCCGGCGCGGTGAATATCGCATCTCTCATATAGAACCGGTCCCTGCCGAAGTAACCGCTCAGGTAGATGCTGTTCTCGTCATCAATCTGGTAATTGACCTTGGCATTGAGGTCTGAAAAATAATAACCTGCCATGACATCCTCCTGTGCCAGGAGAAATGGTTGCAATAAAAGATCTCCGTATGTTCTTCTCCCTGAGATCAGGAAAGAGGCTTTATCTTTGATGATCGGGCCTTCCAGCGTCGCCCTGGAGGACAACAAGCCGATCCCGAACTCTCCCGTGTAGTATTTTTTATTCCCTTCTTTCATGGTGATGTGGAGCACCGAAGAAAGTCTTTCCCCATACTTAGCCGGGTAGCCCCCTTTGATCAACTCCACACCTTTCAGTGCGTCCCCGTTGAACGTGGAAAAGAACCCGAACAGGTGACTTGCATTGTAAACGACAGCATCGTCCAGTATGATGAGATTCTGGTCCGTACCACCACCACGAACATTGAAACCACTGCTTCCTTCCTGTCCTTTCTGGACACCGGGCAGCAATTTGATGACTTTAAATACATCTTTTTCACCAAGAAGAGCCGGCACGGATCTGATGTCCTGGATATCAATTTGATGGATGCTCATTCTTGTGTCCCGGGCTTTGGATTTGGAGGCAGTGATTTCCACGCCTTCCAGCATTTCTTTAGTGAACAATTCGAAAGTGTATTCCGTATCTTTCCCCAGGCTTACAGTGTATCCCAGGCTTTCGTATCCGGGCGCAAATATGTCAAAGGTATAGGTGCCATCAGGGAGGGTAATGGAATAAAACCCATATTCATTGGCAGCTACAAATTTCTCTGAATCCCGGATCCTGATGACAGCTCCGGGGATATGCTCCTGTGAGTGATGTTCTTTGACAAAACCACTTAAAGTGGATTGTGCCGCCATATCGTAAATGGAGCATAAAATAAAGCAGAGATAGAGGAATTTTCTCATGAAGTGTGTCTAAAAAGTTTGTTTGAGCTGTTTGCAGATAGAACTGGATCTACACTTTATTTATTGTGTTTAAATATATAGATGTTTTGTGATTTTATTATTTCAAACTGCGGATTGAAATAATCTATGTCGGCCTCTGGCAGAAAATCGATAATTTTCCGGTTGATATTTTCGGAATGAAGAGAAGAGATTTTTTATTATCATTTATACCATTGAGCATGGTTGGAAGTACATACTCCTTACAGGAACTGAGCAAGATGAGCCGGTCATTTCCAAAGACTGGTACCATGCCTGCTTTATTCATCGGGCATGGTAGCCCGATGAACGCGATTGAAGAAAATGAGTTTGTGACCGGTTTCAGAAAGGTGTCGCAGGATATCCCTGCTCCCTCGGCTATACTCTGCATCTCTGCACATTGGGAAACAAACGGCACGAGGGTTACAGCTATGCCCCAACCCCCTACAATTCATGATTTCGGGGGCTTTCCACAGGAGCTTTTTGAAGTACAGTATCCTGCGCCGGGGGATCCCGGATTGGCAGCGGATATTCAAGGGCTGGTTCAGACTACCGACATATTGCTGGATCATGAATGGGGTTTGGATCATGGTGCATGGTCTGTGATCAAGCATATGTATCCGGATGCCAGTGTGCCGGTCATCCAGTTGAGCCTGGATGTAAATGCAAGCCCTGAAAAGCATCTTTCACTTGCCCGGGAGCTGTCCGTATTGAGAAAACGGGGCGTATTGATCATCGGGTCAGGGAATATGGTTCATAACCTGAGACTATTGGATTGGCGAAAGCTCCGGGAGGATAATTATGGTTTTGACTGGGCGTTGGAGGCTAACCAGAAAATGAAGCAAATGATATTAAATCGCGACATGAAGTCGCTTTCCGCTTTTAGGGATTTGGGCCCTTCCATACAATTGGCTATACCCACGCCTGAACATTTTCTGCCCTTGTTATATGCTATGGGTGTCAGCGTTTCTTCAGACGAGATCTCATTCTTTAATGATAAAGCTTTTGGCGGAGCACTGACGATGACCTCTGTCCTGATGCAGTAGGTGGTGGCATTTGTTATTGAGCTGTACGAATCCCAGCGGATATGGATGATAACGAAAGATGCTGCTTTTGGCCGGCGTTATTGCTGCTATGATCCGGACAAATATGGGAGGGCCAACTGATAACCCGGCTTCTGACATAATATATTCCGGCGATTTGGACTGCAACCAGGCAGTCAATTGAAAAAATC
>JAHHDV010000011.1:50000-99899 GCA_019739295.1 Taibaiella sp. | reverse complement strand
TTGTCTAAGTTTGTTTAAAAGGGACTGTAAATACTATAAACACTACATTTTATATCAAAGTTAGAAAAAGTTTGGATAACTTTGTCTCACAAAAAACGACAACTGTGACGACAACTACCAGTTATTTTAAACTTAAACTCTATGGCAGAAATAAGGTTTAACCTAAAGAACAAAACAACAAACGAGCCGACATTAATACTCTTAATCTATAGGCATAGAGGTAAAAGGATTGTTGTTTCTACCAGCAAAAAAGTACATCGCCGACATTGGAATGACAGAGAACAGGTGGTGAGAAAATCACACCCGAACAGTGGCATATTTAATGGCTATTTAAAAGAAATGAAATCCAAAGCCGATAAAATACTTACCGGCTACCATATAGAAGGAAAAGAATATACAGGAAAAGAGTTTAAGCACGATTTGGAAATAGAGATGGGATTAGCTGATAAAAAGCAAAAACTTACCTTATTTCAATTTATTGACAAATTCATAGCAGGAAGGGAGGCAATACGCCCGGAAGGGTCTATACAAGTCTATAGAAAGACATATAACCACCTTATTGCATTTGCAAATGAAACTAAAGAGTATAAAAGACTTGATTTCAATGATATTGATATGGACTTTCTGAAAAAGTTCATAGCGTTTCTTTATTCAGCTCCTCGCAGTCTTTCCCAAAACTATTCCAAAAAGCTATTGCAAAACCTAAAGTTGTTTATGAATGAAGCATTTGAACAGGAATATCATACGAATCTAAAGTTCAAAAGCCGGAAGTTCACAATATCTAAAGAAGAAGTAGAAAAAATATACCTTACAGAAGAAGAAATAAAGAAAATCTACAATACCGAATTTAAAAGCAAACGTTTAGAACGTGTCAGGGATTTATTTGTTCTCAACTGCTATTTGGGGTTAAGATTTAGTGATTTGGAGAAAATCAAAGAAGAAAATATCGAAGAAATAAACGGTAAAAAAATACTTTCTGTAAATACACAGAAAACAAAGACTAATGTAAAGATACCTTTGAAAAAAGAAGTAATAGAAATACTGGGAAAGTACGATTACCAGTTACCCAGAATAATAAGCAAACCAGCAGTTTAATAAAGCTCTGAAAGATATTGGTGAAGAAGCAAAACTGGAATCTACTAAAACAATCAGCAAAACCAAAGGCGGAAAATATACCCCTGAAACAAAAACAAAGGCTAAACTCTTGACTACTCACGTAGCAAGAAGGAGTTTTGCAACGAATCTATTTCTTGCAAAAGTGCCGGTAAAGCAGATAATGGATTTAACCGGGCATAAAAGTATTAAGCAATTCTTTGAATATATCTCTTATGATAAACTTGAAAATGCAATGCTGCTTTCGGAAAATGATTACTTCAATTAGAACTAATTTTAGTTATTACACTTTAACCGGCTGACATTAGTCGTAAAATAAACAATTTTTATCAGCTTCATTTCTCCGGGTGGTAAATATACTTTTAGAGTAGCATCATTTCTGTACTTTGTATAATACCAAGTACATTGCCTGCTATCATTCCTTTGCTCGGTTTCCATAATGACAATATCGGCTTCCTGTTCCCGAGTGGTTTTATAGATAATTAAATCAGCATCTTGCCTATTGGACACTATAAATACCTTCTCAGCAGAATAACAGGCAAAGCTTAATGAAAGAAATAATAATGTGGGTAGTATAAATTTCATAGTATTATCGAATTGATATAAAAAGAATAAATAGTAATCTTAAATTAGACTAAAAAAATAATAGATAGTTTCAAGTTTGCTTAAAAGAAACAATATTGCTACCTTCGTAGCAATAAAAGAATAGTTCTTTAAAAAATTATAACAACAAATAATGTCTCAGCTCGTGGTAGTTGATGTTCAGGTATTAACGGACATCATTACAAAAGCAGTTAGGGACGGATTGCAAAACCATGTTAAACTACTAAAAGAACTACCAGACGTACCACTCCCGAAGGACTACAATTCATTACCACCTTACAAGAATCACGGTGAAAAATCCGTTGCCTCCAAAGAAGATGAAACAATCTTCTTGACCAGAAGTGAATGTGCCAAATTATTAAGAGTATCTAAAACTACCTTAGATAATTGGCGAAATTTAGGGTATATCCCATTTAGCAAACTTAATTCCAGAGTAAGGTTTGAAAAAGAAGTGATTTTAAAGCTTGCAAAGGAAGATTTATTTAAAAAGTTTCGGGAAAGAAAATGAAGAGAATGGATTTCCAATATTGTCTTTTCCGAAGATCAGGGAAAATAAAATACATATTTGACAAAGTAAATGTCAATAGCAGGTTCCCTTTTGAGTTTATCAAGTTTTGAACGCCCTAAAAGTGATTATCTTATCAGAGCCAGAGCAAAACACGTAATACAAAGCTGGAAAAATAAAGGCAAAGATAAGATACTCCATACTGGTTTGATTCCAATATATAGGAACGTATATATAGGAAACAATGAAAACGAAAAAGGAAAATTGGATTTTATTCTTATAATAATTACAAATGATTGTTTGGATGTACACTTCTTCTTAGTAAAGAACAGAAATCCCAAAAACAAAACAGATTTTGGTTACTTGTTGTATCAGCAAATTGAGGATGAAGGGTATTTTGAAACATAGCCACCTAACTGAATCAATATCTGCTATGGTTTTAGAATGGCAGATAAGAAGTAGCATTTTGATGGATTTTTTTTTAACCCTAAAAAATCATATTATGAAAAAGGGAAAAACCTATCAAAAAAAGCCCGGCAAAACAACCGGCTACACCCAAAAAGAAAAGAGGGGAAAACAAGTTGACTAAAGAGATGAAAGCAATCTTGTTTGCTACCCTGAAAGCTGACTATGAAAAGTTAGACAAATGGATGAACTGCTGTGACTTTAGAGAAAGAGCAAAGCTATTGAAAGACTTTGCAAAATATTTGGGGGACGAGGCAGGATTTAAAGAAAAGCTATGGGAGCAGCTAGAACCCCATTATAAGAAGCTACAGTTCTATATCCCACATCTCACAGCCAGGGAAAAGATAAGCCTGCTAAGAGGCTTTTTATCCGATATTACACCGGAACACAGAAGAGATGCCATAGAGCATATCAAAAGACAGAACCTGAAGTTCTGACCAGTTACTTCACAGGAGTGAAATAACCATAAAAGAGGATAGCAAGAATAAAAATACTGCTATCCTTTTTTTATGGATAAAGGGTGTTATTTTGGGTAAATGAATGAAAAACGTGTAAAAAAAACACTCAAAAATGTAAAAAAAAACGCTGTTTTTCAGATTTTCAAAAACTTCATGAAAAAACCACAAAAAAAAACCTAAACACAATAAAATCAATTGTTTAGTCCTTTTGCAAAGGGTATGATTAGTTCAATTTCTATTTTTTTTGACTTGCAAAAATCGACTATTACACAATCAATATTTATTTTCATAAAAACATAAAAATCAATGCTGTAAAAAACAAAAGGGTATGATTAGTAGCCAAAACCATAGAGAAACAGACACTCTTTAGTATCTCATGCCTTCAACACCAGGAGAGTTATAGACCTGATTTTCGCCGCCGCCGGATTTTTAAAAGTGCAGTGATACTCCCACCATTAAAACCCAAATTAAGAGGAGTTCATAACTACCTGAAAAGTGGTCCTGGGTCTTATGCTCCAGGTAAAAAAACCAGCATTTTGATAGGATATGTTCTATTTTTTAGGTCTTGGTGGAATTCCTCTTGCATTAATTTTTGATTTTTGTACTCTAACTACAGCTTTCTTGGGAGCTGCTTTTTTAACGGGAGTTACTTTTCCTTTTACAGGTGATTTTTTTCCACTAGTCCGAACTCGCTTCTCCTCTATATTATCTTGCCCTTCTTTTATACTATCCTTTGCCTCTTTTAATAACTGGTTTTGTAATCTTCCCCTAAAATAGCTACGATTTTTAATGTAGTTTATTAATTTAGGGACAATGAAAAAAAGTAAGTTTAGCGAGACACAGATTATCAAGATTTTAAAGCAACAGGAATCTGGTGAATCCGTTACGGACATCTGCCGTGAACATGGCATCAGCCAGGGTACCTTTTACGTCTGGAAGAGTAAATATTCGGGCATGGAAGCTTCCCAGCTCAAACAGATGAAAGATATGGAGCGGGAGCTGGCACAGTATAAGCGAATAGTTGCTGAACAGACGCTGCAGATCACCGTACTAAAAGATGTTATTGAAAAAAAGCTCTAGGGCCTGTCGAGAAGCGTGAGCTTGTAGGTTATGCCCGGGAAGATTTCGGGATGAGTCTACGGCAGGCCTGTTCACTATTCAATATCAGTACGTCTGTTTTTTATTACCAAGCCAAGCGTAAAGATGATTCAGAAGTCATCGAAGAACTTTCCAAGCTGGCAGAACTTCACCGTACATGGGGTTTCTGGATGATGTATCACCGGCTGAGAAAGCTACAGTATATGTGGAACCATAAACGAGTGTATAGAATATACACTGCTATGCGTCTGAACCTTAGGAACAAGCGCAAGAAGCGTCTTCCGGCTCGGGTAAAAGCACCTCTACTGTGTCCTGTAGGTCCTAATATCACCTGGAGCCTTGACTTCATGCACGACACATTGAGTAGTGGGAAGACGATACGCACACTCAACGTCATTGATGACTTCAGCCGTGAGGCTCTTTCGATTGCAGTAGACACAAGCCTGCCTGCACGGCGGGTGATACGAGAACTGGAAAAATTGTTAGAATGGCGCGGCAAGCCTGAGAAGATCCGATCAGATAACGGACCGGAGTTTGTAGCGGAAGCTATGCAGAGTTGGTGTAAGAAAAACGGTATAGAGTGGGAATTTATCCAGCCGGGAAAGCCTACACAGAACAGTTTGATTGAACGCTTCAACAGAACCTTTAGACAGGACGTACTGGACAGCTATATGTTTGACAACCTCCCACAGATAAGAAAATATGCAAATGCATGGGCATGGATGTACAACAACGAAAGACCGCATTCTTCATTGGGGCAGCTAACGCCAACTGAGTTCCTGTTGAAATATGGAAAACTCTCCGAGTTTCCCACATTCCAACAGGATAATAATAGAAACTCTGATTGGAATTATTTAGTTTTGAATGTAGCTAGCTAAGGGAAGATTACAGTTTAGCTTAATATTAAGTTCTCTTATTGCAATATTGTGTTTGCTTATTTTAGCTTGTATTTGCTCAATTTTTTTAATTCGGTTACTCATATTGATATATTTTTTTTGATGAAAATGAAAATTAATATTGTCCCTATAGTAGTTAATAAAAATGTGATTAGATTCAATAATTGGATGGCTATTTCGCTTCTTTTTCTCACTCTTTCCTCCAAAGGGCTGTTTTTAGAATTATAATTCTTGATTACAATTTTTATAAATACAATATTCAGGTAGTGTGCAATCAAAGAAATACCTATAGCAATTCCTAAAATTACCCAAGCATTTATCAAGAGGTCTTTGCATTCCGCACTAGCAATCGGTACAATTTTTTCTATAAATGCAAAGCTTACGCCTAAAATTCCACAAGAAATAAGAGTAAGGCTTTTGTCAAATTCAGCTGTACTATACTCGTAGGCTTTATAAAGCTCATTTAAATAGTTTTCTTTATTTTTCATTTTACACATGAAAATTATTTGTTAAATATAGTCTAATTTAGACAATTAAAACAATATAGATTAATGAAAAATAAATTTTTTATTTAATTATTAGAAATAGAATTTATACACTATTTAGAGAACCTTAATTCTTAGTTTTCATACTATGATTAAAAAACCAGCATTTTGATAGAGTCACTTTATTTTTTCATTGACTATATCTACAAGATTCATTTTTATAAGTGAATATCCCAATGTCCAAGTGTAATCTTCCCTTAGCTAGCTACATTCAAAACTAAATAATTCCAATCAGAGTTTCTATTATTATCCTGTTGGAATGTGGGAAACTCGGAGAGTTTTCCATATTTCAACAGGAACTCAGTTGGCGTTAGCTGCCCCAATGAAGAATGCGGTCTTTCGTTGTTGTACATCCATGCCCATGCATTTGCATATTTTCTTATCTGTGGGAGGTTGTCAAACATATAGCTGTCCAGTACGTCCTGTCTAAAGGTTCTGTTGAAGCGTTCAATCAAACTGTTCTGTGTAGGCTTTCCCGGCTGGATAAATTCCCACTCTATACCGTTTTTCTTACACCAACTCTGCATAGCTTCCGCTACAAACTCCGGTCCGTTATCTGATCGGATCTTCTCAGGCTTGCCGCGCCATTCTAACAATTTTTCCAGTTCTCGTATCACCCGCCGTGCAGGCAGGCTTGTGTCTACTGCAATCGAAAGAGCCTCACGGCTGAAGTCATCAATGACGTTGAGTGTGCGTATCGTCTTCCCACTACTCAATGTGTCGTGCATGAAGTCAAGGCTCCAGGTGATATTAGGACCTACAGGACACAGTAGAGGTGCTTTTACCCGAGCCGGAAGACGCTTCTTGCGCTTGTTCCTAAGGTTCAGACGCATAGCAGTGTATATTCTATACACTCGTTTATGGTTCCACATATACTGTAGCTTTCTCAGCCGGTGATACATCATCCAGAAACCCCATGTACGGTGAAGTTCTGCCAGCTTGGAAAGTTCTTCGATGACTTCTGAATCATCTTTACGCTTGGCTTGGTAATAAAAAACAGACGTACTGATATTGAATAGTGAACAGGCCTGCCGTAGACTCATCCCGAAATCTTCCCGGGCATAACCTACAAGCTCACGCTTCTCGACAGGCCCTAGAGCTTTTTTTCAATAACATCTTTTAGTACGGTGATCTGCAGCGTCTGTTCAGCAACTATTCGCTTATACTGTGCCAGCTCCCGCTCCATATCTTTCATCTGTTTGAGCTGGGAAGCTTCCATGCCCGAATATTTACTCTTCCAGACGTAAAAGGTACCCTGGCTGATGCCATGTTCACGGCAGATGTCCGTAACGGATTCACCAGATTCCTGTTGCTTTAAAATCTTGATAATCTGTGTCTCGCTAAACTTACTTTTTTTCATTGTCCCTAAATTAATAAACTACATTAAAAATCGTAGCTATTTTAGGGGAAGATTACACATGATTCATCATTATCTTTTAAAAGGAGATAACATTTCTCTAACGTCAATACATTTATCTCAAAGGTCTTAAAATCAGTTTCAGGATATGATTTAGCTTTTACAGATTGATACATTCTTTTAGCTTCATCTATACTATATTTTAAAGCAGGCAACAATTTTTTGCTTTCAGCTTTCTGATTTTCGGAAAAATATATTTCATCCAATGTGATTACTGCATTAAATAAATGCAGGTTTGCTTTCAAATAGTTTGTATCTGAATAAATAGACACTTCTTGGGTATTAGATTTTGATGTTTGTGCATTTACATTCAAAAATGCGAATCCTAATAATAATAGGATTGTTAGTAATACTTTTTTCATTGTTTATTTGTTTGAGATTGATAAAATATTTCCGTCAACATCTACTTTAGCAGTGACCATATCAATCACTTTTGCTCCAAATGCATTTTTTCCCCTGTATTTCATTTGTACCAGAATGTAATCTTCTTTGTCTTTGTAGGTTGTTTCAATATGCTCAAAACTTTTGGGATCATTCATATTTGCCTTTATAAGCCTTTTCAGGTTTGTATGAGAACCATCCCAAGGAGAGAGTTGCCTCAAAATTCTATTCTCTCTTTCTGTCTTTGCTTTATTATCTGCAAGGATTTTCTCATAATCAACATTTCGGTTCGGTATGAAAGAAATAAATGTTATAATGTCTGAATATTCATTTCCAAACCTTTGAATTAATAGTTCTCTATAATACTCTCTATAAAACAATTGTGTCAATTTTGAGATTCTCATTAAATCCATTTTTGGTTACTCCCTCTGTATATTCAAACAGAATAGTATCAGGAAGAGAAAGTTTATGATTTACGAAATGCCTATTACCCGGCTGGCTTTCTTTTTGTAAAATACTATCCGCCCATTCCTTTTGAAAAGCTATCAGTTTTGTGGTATCAACCTGATTTTTAACTTCCTCATTCTTTACAAGGTCATTTTTCTTGGTTTTATCCGCTGGTTTATTGTAGTCCTTTACGGAAAGAGGAATAAAAAAAGCCTCCAGTAATGAACAGAAAAAAAGGGACTATCGCTAAAACTATTTTTCCGGCAGTAGGGAGTTTAGGAAAGATGATTTTGGTTAGGGATAAAAACAGCAATGTCAATAGCAATGTTCCGATTAACCAAAAAATGCCGGTTTGCCAAGAAAAGGTAGCAAAACCCATTAGCGCAAAGAGTAAATAAATAAGTGAAGAAATTCCAATCAGGATTTTTACAATCAGTTTGAGTGTTTTCATTGATTACTGTTTAAATTTTTTACAAAATGATTGCTTTAAACAGTAAGAAGAAGAATAGGCAAAAAAAAACAGCGTACCTAACTTCACGCTGACTACAGAGGCTCGGCAAAGCCAACAGAACAACGGAGAAAGGCACGCCTTATCAGCGTGCAATCATACCGTCCCTTTCTGTTTTGAAATTTTGCCGATTTCTGTAGTCAGGACTGTAAAAGCACTAATATTTTATATCACAATGAATGTGAGTAGAGCAAAAATACAAATTGCTTTCAGAAGTTCAAATAACTATGTATTATCATTATTTTTGAAGGACAAGAAGACAGTTATGAAGAAACAAAACGAACGCATATTTCAATTATGATAGAATTTTATTATGATGATGACAAGCTAATTCTAAAATACTCTCCAGAAGTAAGTAATAATTGGGTGCAAGAAAAATTAGCACGAGACGGAAGCATTACACTAAAAAAGACTTTCTTTTTTATCGAAGAAGATATTATTCAGGTTGATGATAATGAAAATATGTTTGGTGAGCCAGAACCCACGCACTTCACTTTTGCTCTCCTTAGCAAAAACAACTATTATAAGGTTAAAAGAGGAATAGTTGCAGAGAATCTTGATATTTATATACATAAAGATATTATTCCCTCAGTAAACTTCTTTGTAATCGACACAAATATCTCTATTTTCAGGGTTATGCGGAAGATAGTAAATCAAGATATATACATCGGAGGGGAAAATAAAAATTCAATTTCAAAAGAAGAGTTTGAACACATAATAAAGAACTTTCCTACTAACCACGAGAAAAAGAAATATATAGAAGCAAGGGTTTCTTCTGTATTAAAAAACTATTTTGAAAACATTGGAGATACTGAAAAAAGCTACGTAAAATATATAAATAGAAAACAATCTAAAAGAGGAGATAATCTTTTTGAATCATTTAAGAACTATGAGGCAGAAAAATATTCAGCTATTTACAATAAGTTATTAGCAATGCTTCATAGTGAAGATGAGTATAATGAAAAGCAGTGGCAGGAAGAAATATTGGAAATAATACTGCTTCTTTATCCTAAATATTTATTTGTTTTTAAAGAAGTTCCTATTCATCAAAGGATGGTTGAAGGTATTAAAGAACGATTTTTAGATTTTCTTCTAATAGATAGTAATGGTAATTGTGATATTATTGAAATTAAAAAACCATTTTTAAATGCTATAATGACTAAATCGTTATATAGAGATAATTATATTCCTTTAAGGGAATTATCAGGAACTGTGATGCAAATAGAGAAATACATTTATTATTTCAACAGATGGAGCGAAGGAGGAGAAATGTTTTTAACCAATAAGTATAAAAATAAGTTACCAGATGATTTTAATATCAAAATAACGAATCCAAGTGGAATAGTTATAATGGGTCGAGAAAATAATTTATCACTCGAGCAAAAAAGAGATTTTGAAATAATAAAGCGTAAGTATAAAAACGTAGTAGATATTATTACATACGATAGTTTGTTAGAACGATTAAAATTTACTATACAACAAATAAAAAGAATATAGCCTCCTCGTTTTCTATTAAGAAATTTTACCAATTTCTGTGGCAGGGCTGTAAAAACACTTATATTTTGCATACTTATTAAGTATTCCTCAACAAAATTGGCACATTCTAATAAATGAGGAATAAAATTATTTACCTTTGCACCCTTTTTGATTATTTTTGCCTATATTTCTCTTCATTTGGCAAGCAAGGCATTAATATCACTTTTTAAAGGCTTAGAATTACATAATAGCCCTTCTGTTTTCTTTATGAATAAAGAAGACGGGAAGCAATATATTTTCAGGAATAAAGAAATAAAGAGCCGATTGGAAATTATTAATCCTACTGCTTTTTATACCTTCAATGACCAACCTTTAGTTTTATTTTTTGACCTAACAGAAAGTTATAGTCCTGAAAGGGAAAAAGAAATTCATAAACAAGTATGGTCTTTTGACCAAAGTCCTGTTATTTTTATTATAAAAGAAAATGAAATTAAAATTTTTAATGCTTTTGCATATAATAAAAAAGTAGGAAAATTAGAGGAAATAACAAACTATCCCAATGACATATTTTCATTTTGGAATTTACAAAGTGGAAATACTTGGAGATGGTTACAGGTAGAATATTACGACAATAAAAATATTCAAAAAAAGAGAGTTAATCAAAAACTATTTGAGAATATACGAACTGTAAGACAAGGACTATTGAATAGTTCGCTTAAAATTGAGGAGGACGATGCCAATATTCTAATTCTTAGATTGATATTTATTCGTTATCTAATTGATAGAGAGGTTCGCTTCAATAAGGATTTTATAGTTGGTGAAAGTATTCTTGAAAAAAGAAAAAGTTTTATTGAGTTAATTGAAAAACCTAAAAAACTTAATGAGTGTTTTGAATGGTTGAATGAAAAATTTAATGGTGTTTTATTTAAAAATATCAAAATTCAACTTACTAAAGAAATAGCTATTCAACTTGCTAATGTTTTTGATGGAGAAAGACCTGAAAAGGATAGTCTTTTCTATGATACTGAACTATTTTTTGAAATTTTTTGATTTTAGTATTATACCAGTAGAGTTAATAAGCGGTATATATGAAGCTTTGATAGATGAGGATACAAGAAAGCTTCATTCGGCTGTTTATACGCCATTATTTTTAGTTGAATATATACTTACAAACACAGTAGATAAATTCTTTGTTAAAAAGAAGAATAAGAATTTATCTGAATGCAAGATTTTTGATCCCTCTGTGGGTTCAGGGATTTTTCTTGTACAAGCATTCAGAAGAATGATAGATAGAGAAGTTGATTTAAAGGGGGGTATTACAAAAAATAGATTGAGACAAATAGCGAAAGAGAATCTCTTTGGTATAGATATAAACAGACAAGCGTTAAAAGTCACTTGTTTCTCTATTTATATTGCAATGCTAGACTATCAAGACCCTGCTACGATTACTGATAATTTTAAATTTCCTGAATTAATTGACACAAATCTCTTTGAAGCAGATTTCTTTGATATAAAAGCTAAATACAATAATATTATTCAATCTAAAGATTTGGACTTTATTTTAGGAAATCCACCTTGGAAAAGAGATAAATCCAAACCTCATTTAAATTGGGTCAATTCACAAGATATTTACTCAAACAAGATTAAAGGTACAATTGAAATAGCTCAAAATTTTTTGTTACGGACAAAAGATTTTATGCAATCAAATACAATATCCTCTTTGATTGTAACAAGTACGATTTTTTACAATGTTTCTACAACTACAAAGGAGTTTAAAAATAAATTCTTAACTACATTTTTGATTAATGATTTTTTTGATCTCTCACCTGTTAAACAATCCTTGTTTGAACAACAAGAAAGCCCTACATCAATAGTAAGTTACAAATTATCAGAAAACGAGATAGCTTGTTTAGAAAAAATAATCCATCATAAATCATTAAAGCCCAATTTGTTTTTAAAGTACTTTAATTGTCTGGTGTTGGAAAAAAATGATTATAAACAAATCAAACAAAGGCACTTTATAGAAAATGATTGGATGTTTAAAGTAGCTTTATATGGTAATGTATTAGATTTTTCATTAGTAAAAAAGATAAAACAAAAAATTTCAAAACCTCTTATAGAACTGATAGACAATAAGCTGCTTTATGGCAAATCAGGAATTTTGGTAGGTAATAAAAAAAATAGATTTCCCTTCTTGGAGGGATTACCCCTTTTTGAGAACAATGATATTCAAGAATATTTTAGCAAATCACCTGAGAGAAAGATTACCTTAGAAGAAACACAATTAGAAGCAGGGAGGGAACTTGAAAATTTTGATACTGCAAAAATTTTAATAAAAGAACAAGCTAAGGATTGGTCAAAAATTGTAGTTTCTCTAAATGAGACTTCAGCTGTTTATAAAAAAGGAGTTTTTGGATTGTCGAGTTACGATATATCTCTGCTAAAAAGATTATATGCTTACCTAATTTCAGAATTATATACTTATTATATCTTCTCAATTTCTGGAGGTTGGGGTATAGCTACGCACCCTCAAATAAAATGGAAAGAAGAGTTTTTATCATTTCCATATATAGAATTATCGAAGAGTCAAAGTGATAAAATTATAACTCTAGTTGATAAATTTATAGAACCATACAAGAACCATTATCAGGATTTTAATCTTGGGGAACCTCAAAGAAATGAAAAGGTTTTCAAAGATTTGAATGATATAATAAATGGCATTTATAATTTAGAGAACTACGAACAAGATTTAATTTCTTACGTTTTAGATATTTCCCGCTATCAATTTCAAGAAAGTAAAATTGATAAAGTAATCCGTAAAGTTCACGATGACCACGAGATTCTAAAAAACTATATAGATGTTTTTGTTGAACAATTTAAAGAACTTTATAAAAATGAATATTTACAGGTTGAAGTAAATGCTTTAGACTATTTTATTGCAATGAATTTTGTTTTTACAAAAGAGAAACCAAAGAGAACTATTGTATTCAATCAAACAGAAACAGACGAAAAAAAGATACTAAAAATCCTATCGGACAACCTTACTATTTCAAAAATATCTGAAAAGATATTTATACAAAAAGACATTAAGGGTTTTGAAGAAAACTCGTTTTATATAATTAAACCGAATGAATATAAGTGTTGGCATAGGGCTATGGCTTGGTATGATGTAGCAGAAATCAAAAAGACTATTGAGGATGCCGAAATTGAATACTTAAAAGACAATTTTGATGATAAATAACGCTTCTAAATTTATACGAAAGAGAGGCGTTGATATAATAGCTATTACCGCCAATAGAATTGATGCTATTGTCTGGTATGTATCAGAATGCTATCAATTGATTTGTAAGGATAACCCAAAATATCAGATTGATAGAAAAAATAGCAAGATTAAATTTGAAGATTATTTGAGATTTAGATTAGTGGACGATTACTTGCGAAAAAACAAATGTCTTATTGCAAGTAAATATCCTGAATTAGCTGAAATAAATTTTCATTGTGAGGAACAGACAGAGTATTATGATATAAATAAAAAGGAAAAAAATGCTGACAAAATTGACATTACTGTAAATAGATTAGCATTACAAGAGGCTTGGAACGATACTGATGAAAATATCTATTTTGCAATTGAATGTAAAAGAATAAAGGTTCTTTCAGATTGTGAAGCTTATACTATAGATACAGAAAAATTTGCCAACCGAAGCTATTTAAACACAAGATTACCGTTAGAAGGGCAATTAGCTTTCATTGAAAGTGGTAAGTTAAATCATAATTCAGTTTCAACTGAAATTAATAAAAGGCTACCCTCTAGAACAACATTAACTACAAAGCAATTATTGATAAATACTTCCAAACACTCCTCATTTAATGGATGTTATCAATCAATACACAAACGGAACTATAATAAGAAAGAGGATTTTGAAGTTTTACACTTACTTTTTGATTATTCCTCCTTCGTAGTGGAATAGTAGTTATTTATTGAAGAAATTATTCAAAAACGACAACCCGGACGACAACCAAAAATAAAACCGCCTTGTAATCATTTGATATACAAGGCGTAATGTTTTCATCTGGCGGAGAGAGAGGGATTCGAACCCCCGGACCTGTTACAGTCATCGGTTTTCAAGACCGACGCAATCGACCACTCTGCCATCTCTCCGGGCGCAAAATAAAGGGAAGTTTTTTTTCTGACCAAATATTTTTTCTACGGCACCCGGAGCCTGCATGAAAAAAAACCGAACCTTTGAAAGGTTCGGTTCTCCAGTACGTTTATCCAAGAAACCAGGCAATGCTTTGCGCTATTTTGTGCCTGAGGTCCCTGCGCTGAACAACAAAATCCAGGAAGCCATGCTCCAGTAAGAACTCACTTCTCTGGAATCCCGCAGGAAGATCTTTGCGAATGGTTTCCTTGATCACCCTCGGCCCGGCAAAACCGATCAGGGCTTTAGGCTCCGCGATATTGATATCGCCCAGCATGGCAAATGAAGCGGTTACACCTCCGGTGGTAGGATCGGTCAGAACAGAAATATAGGGTAGCCTGGCATCTGCAAGCTGTGTCAGCTTGGCAGAGGTCTTGGCCATCTGCATCAGTGAGAATGCGCTCTCCATCATCCTGGCTCCACCGGATTTGGAAATAATGATGAACGGCAACTTGTGCTTGATGCTGTAATCAATACCCCTGGCTATTTTCTCTCCCATTACAGAACCCATAGATCCACCGATGAAGTTGAAGTTCATACAAGCGATTACAGCTTTATGTCCTTCTATCGCTCCCACGCCTACTGTCATCGCATCTTTTAATCCTGTAGCAGCCTGGGCAGCATCCAGGCGCGCGCTGTATGGTTTGACATCTACAAACTCCAGGAAATCCTTAGGCCTGATATTGGAGAAAAGCTCCTCATATTTCCCTTCATCAAACAGGAAGCTGAAATATTCCAGGGCATTGATCCTATTATGGTGATCACATTTGGGACATACATACAAATTCTCTGCGAGTACGACTTGGGTATACGTCTCCTTACATTCAGAGCATTTATGCCAAAGCCCGTCGGGC
Organism: Taibaiella sp.; assembly: GCA_019739295.1. Next base: position 84,934 of record JAHHDV010000011.1, on the reverse strand, counting down.
GCTTCTTTCTTCTCCCTTGTATCTGTTTGGATGCCCTTCGTAATTCTGTTAAACCAATTGGCCATATAAATATTTTATTCTCTGTAATTCAAGCTACTAAATTAGTGCTTTCTTTATTAATAATTGATAACCTGTTGTTCCAGCCGGGGCATTTCCCGGAATTCATATTGCTGATTGCGCAGCTGCGGTTCAAAACCGGCTTCCCTGATGGCCTGCTGTATGCCCTCTGCCGTAAACCTGTGCGGGGCACCTGCAGCGCTCACCACATTCTCCTCTATCATGATCGACCCGAAGTCATTGGCTCCTGCATAGAGACAGGCCTGCGCCGTACTTTTCCCCACTGTCAGCCAGCTGGCCTGTATATTCTTCACATTGGGCAGCATGATCCTGCTCAACGCGATCATACGGATATATTCTGAAGCAGTCGTATCATTTTTAGCCCTGCGGATCTTTACCAAAAGTGTATCCACATCCTGGAATGTCCAGGGAATAAAAGCCACAAAACCTTTTGCATCCTCCGGCTTCCTGGCCTGGACATCCCGGAGCTTGACCAGGTGTTCAAAACGTTCCCGTATTGTCTCTACATGTCCGAACATCATCGTAGCAGAAGTCGTCAACCTCAGTTGGTGGGCTACTTCCATAATATCCAGCCACTCCTTCGCGCCGCATTTTCCTTTAGAGATCAGCCTCCTTACCCTGTCATCCAGTATCTCTGCACCGGGTCCCGGCATACTGTCCATTCCTGCTGCTATCAGGGCTTCCAGGGCTTCCCTGTGTGTTACATTGCTTACTTTACAGATATGGGCGATCTCCGGCGGACCTAATGCATGGAGCTTAAGGTCGGGGTACAGTCCTTTTAGCTGTCGGAACAGGGCTGTGTAATAGTCCAATCCCAGGTCAGGATGATGCCCCCCCTTGCAGCAATAACTGGTCCCCCCCGTATTTGAATGTCTCTTCTATCTTATTCCTGTAAGTATCTATATCGGTGACATAGACCTCGCCATGACCGGGCACTCTGAAGAAATTGCAGAATTTACAATTGGCGGTACAGGCATTGGTGGTATTCATATTCCTGTCTATGATCCAGGTCACCTTACCATGAGGCACCTGGACCTTCCGCAATGCATTGGCTACAGATGCCAATTCTGCCAATGGTGCCTGTTCGAATAAAAAAACTCCTTCTTCTACCGTTAGAAACTCAAAGTTTAATGCTTTGGTATACAAGTCTTTTAACGTCATTCCCTACTTTGCTTTATACTTGATTAAGGATACAAAAGTAAACAAAAGCGCTTAAGTATCTGTATGCGGGCACTCGTTTTTACTTAATATACATATAAAATATAAGTATACTCCAGTAGATTCAGGCTGGTAGCGGACATAAAAATGGTCCTCCGCAAATCATTAACCCCTTACTCGAAATCAGGGTAAAGAAGATATTTTTTCCTGATCTTCCTGAATGCTGACAGGTCAGCCTGCCAGGATGCCCTGATCTCCTCTTCACTCTTCCCCTGCTCTATCTGAAGGCGAAGTTCATTCGTACCTGCCAGGGTATTGAAAAATTTTGTGAAGAATGCAGAGCGGTTGGGATGCGCTTTGTATGCTTTGAGGATCCAACCTATATTAAAACTATTATTTATAGCGCTCAATGCTTCATCCGGTGATTCTGCGATAAGCTCCCCGCTGCACTTCTTATTGAGCAGGGGAGGATTGGCAGCACCCGGCATAGACTTAGGGGTGAAGCTATAGTCAAAATTTTTGAATCCGGGATGGCCATACATCTGAAATGGCATTGACGTTCCCCTGCCCAGGCTGATATCCGTACCTTCGAACAGGCATAAGGAAGGGTACAGGTAGATGGCTGCCATATTCTTCAGATTGGGAGATGGGGAAACGGGCAGCTGGTAAAGCGAATTATGGGTATAATGCCTGTTTTTTATTACATACAGCTCCAGCATATCAGCATTGATCCATTTTTCTCCCTTAAGCATATGTGCATATTCCCCGGGAGTCATACCATAGATAACCGGGATGGGCTGCATCCCCACGAAAGACTTCATCCCTGATTCCAGGACCGGGCCGTCTACGATATGCCCCAGGGGATTCGGCCTGTCCAGAATGATCAGCTTCACTCCTGCCGCGGCACAGGACTCCATAGCATATTCCAGCGTAGAGATATAAGTATAAAACCTGGCACCCACATCCTGAAGGTCATAGATGACAATATCGACATTCTTCAATTGCTCGACAGGCAGCTTTTTATGATTCCCGTACAGGGAAAAGATAGGCAGCCCGGTCTTGCCGTCAGTAGAATTGTCTATTGTCTTCCCTGCATCTGCATCACCCCTGAACCCGTGCTCCGGAGAAAACAGCTTGACTACCCGGATCCCCAATGACAGCAGCGTATCCGGGAGCAGTGTCCTGTTGATCTCAGAGGTCTGATTGCCGATGACAGCTACCCGCTTATCTTTCAGCATAGGCAGGTATTCTTCCAGCTGATATGCCCCCGGGAGAATCGTTACTTTTTCCCGGCCTCCTGCAGGATCAAGGATCCTGGGCTTATTTTCCTCCTGTGCCTTACAGGCAATAAATGAAAAAACGGCAACAACAACCAGTAGCGGTTTCAATAAACTATACATTGTTATTTTCAAATGATTAGGATTTAAAGTAATGATAAAAATAAATTCCTGCAAAATACCGGAAGAGAGAAATTTCATAAATTTTTCTTTATACAGGATTCCGCCAGCAGGCTAAATGATATGCAGCTCAAAATTAAAATAAATTATTAGACTGTCTGAAAAGCAGTTTGCTTAAAACAATTCTTACATTATTTATCTTTGAAGCAGAATGAAAGAGTACGACTACCCTGTCCACCAGCCCCTGAAGGAGATCATGATGCGCTTCTTCCTTCAGCTATTGCCTACGGCGATGGTCGTATTCTACATCTTATGGAATGCGGAGTACCATGTGGTATTTCTTCAAGATAAATCTACGGAACTGTGCCTGGCCTGCGGTACGGGAATGCTGGTATCCCTGATCACTTATCAGAGCAGGTTGAGGTTTGTTCCTTCGTTCCTGCTGCTGCTGCTCACGGGAACGGGTATATCAATTTTTATACGCCATCTGGGATCGGGGGATATTGAATCTTTTTTCATGGCTCACCGGTTCAGGCTGTACTTCTTTCTATTCTGTGTCGGATGGGTGATCTCATTTGGACTGATGCGGATCAGGTTTTTCCCCACACTGATTGCGCTGTTGCTTGTAGGGACCAGCATATGGATATCCGGCAGCACACAGCAGATGATGCAGAAAGATGAATATTGGGTTTTCTTCATTTTTTTTGATTCCTGTATTGCTGTATGGTGCTTATATTATTTTTATCTCGGAGCAGCTCAAGGATTACCAGCGGTATGGAGGGAAAGGGGCACTCAAAATGCTGCTGAATGCTGTTTTCTTTATCTGCCTGGCTTCACTGGCGTTAAGCATTCTACTGCTCCAGTATAAGGATGAAATCCGGGGAACCATTGATCAGCTCACCTCTGGGAAGTATGAGGAGAAAAACAGCATGCTGCAAAAGTCTGAAGACGGAACAAGCATCAAGAACAGCACTTCTCTTTCCAATAACAATCACCGGGAAAACGAGCTGCTGCTCGCTGTCTATATAGATAATTTTTTCGAAAATTCGGATATTCCCAATCCTCTTTACCTGACCTCATTCTACTATGCCAAATTCGATACTGCCACAGAGACCTTCGAGATAGCAGATGATATGCCCGACAAGGACCTGTTCCGTCCTGATCCCGGCCGGATCCCACTTTACCAGACAGTAACGGATTCAAGTGTACTGGCATTTACAGGAGAGCAGCCCGGCTTAAAGACTGTAGAGATAGAAGTGTACAATAAGGGCATGACGTTCGCAGATTTCGTGGCACCTACAACTGCATTTTCAGTACAACCTATAGCGGTAGATATTGCTTACCAGAAAGAATACAAATCTGCGTATATCGCCAGGAGTATGGTAAGCGAACTGAATTCTGCTTATTTTGTCTATAATGTCAGTAATCCGGAGGCTGTAAAATTCCAAAATGCCAGATACGATATCTTAAGGAACGTGCAGCACTTCGGGAAAATGGATTCGGCAGCCTATGCTTACTATACCGAACTTCCCGATATCGAAAGCCTGCGGGAGGTCAGAGATCTTGCATATCAGGTAGCCGGAAACAAAGATTTGCCTATAGATAAAATCATTGCGGTCAAGGATTTCTTCCTGAGCAAAGATGCAAATGGCAGGCCCAGGTTCCAGTATTCCGATAACCCGGGTATCCCGGACATTCCTTCCGCGAAGAACCTGAACTATTTCCTATTTGAAAACAGGAAAGGTTTCTGTGCACATTATGCGGGCGCTACTTTATTCTTATTGCGTTCATTGGGTATTCCCAGCAGGATCACGGCCGGGTTTCTGGTAGAAGACAGAAGCACCACCAACCCCGGATGGTATTATCTATATGCAGACCAGGTCCATGCCTGGGTACAGGTTTACTTTCCCGGTTATGGATGGTTGGATTTTGATACTACTGTAGGCAATGATGAAGCCCGCGAAAGCGACCAGCCAGATGCCACACCTCCCCTGGAACCCAAAAAAGCAACCCTTACTTTTAGCGGTTATATCAGCAGCATAGATACCTCAAGGAAAACCGTAAACATACAGGCTCAATCGGCTACATTTTATGATCAGAATTTTAATACGGAACAGGCCATCGCCGTATCCCTGGACATCAGCATCAGCCGTATCGTAAGGGATACCAGCACCTTATCCATATATGACCTCAGCATCAACGATACCGTCGCTGCAGTGAGCTATACCAAAAACCATGCACCAACCATTTCCAAGGCAGAAGATATGCGATCCCTGGCAGACCTGCTTGCAGAACCGGTCCCGACAGACCTGCTCCAGGTCATGTCCAAACTCATTCCAAGCCGGCAACACCCGGATGACTTCCGGAAGCTCAATAAATTCAAATGGAAGTGGGTGAGCTACCCGCTACTGGGCTTACTGGTGCTTTTTTTTCCTGGCTCACCTGATTCCTGTTTCGATAAAAAAATATTTCAGTATCCGGACCAAAAATAAAAATATCAGGAGAAGTGCTTACTTCAATTACCTGCTTATCCTGTATTATCTGTGGATGATGAAGATCAAAAAAACATTCATCCGAGCCTATGAGTCAGTTTGCTAAACGTGTAGACCACAGGTTCGATACTGATATGCAAAGATTCATTATAACGTATCAGAAATTAAAATACGGCACTCATACGATCCGGACAGACGAGCAGACCTTTCTGACACAATACGGCAAACGGTTTACCAATGAACTGGATCAACAGATCCCTGCCGGAGAAAGAAGAAAGAACTGGCTCTTTGTCAGGAGAGCTTTGAGGTTTGTTGCAGGAAGGAAAGAAAGCAGTGTGTAAGAGAAAAAGAGGTTTAAATCGTAATGAAATGAAAAGCCGTTGCCGGTGAAATTCACCGGCAACGGCTAAAGCTCATAACATCCGGGTCACATCATTTTACTGAGCAGATCATACTGGGTAAGGATATGATACTCCCCTGTAGCCTCTTCCCTTACCAGAACCGCAGCATTGTCTTTATTGAACATGGCCCCTAATTTATCAATGGGCGTAACGGCGTCAATGACCTTCAACGGTGCTTCCATCACTTCCCGTACCGTTGCCTCCTGAAGCGAAACATTTTCGATCATTTTCCTGAAAAGACCATTCTGCGTGATCACACCTACAGGTTCCCGGTCCTGAAGTACAGGAATGGTTTCAATATTATATTTGTTCATCAATTCCAAAGCTTCCGATATCTTTTGCTCTTTCCCAAGGGTCACCAATCTTCTCTTACCAATCCCATTCAGCAAGTCCTGGGCAGTCTTTACATCCAGAAAGCCCCGGTCCATCATCCATTCATCGTTATAGATCTTGCCTACATACCTGCTTCCATGGTCGTGGAAGATCACGACCACCAGGTCATCCGGTTTTAATTCATCTTTCAAACGATGCAATCCTGCTATGGCTGAACCGGCACTATAACCTACGAATATTCCCTCTTCTTTAGTGATCCTCCTCGCCATTACCGCACCTGCCTTATCAGATACCTGTATGAACTTATCGATGTATTCTTTCTGATAATTCTCCGGAACGAAATCTTCCCCGATTCCTTCTGTAATATAAGGATGCACATAATTCATGTCCACTTCTCCCGTTTCGAACCAATGGGTCAGTAATGAGCCTTCACTATCGATGGCCCATACTTTGATACCGGGATTTTGTTCCTTAAGGAACCGCCCTGTACCGGTGACGGTACCACCGGTACCCGTAGCTACTACCAGATGTGTGACCTTTCCTTCGGTCTGATCCCATATCTCGGGACCTGTCTGCTCATAGTGTGCCAATCTATTGGCAAGATTGTCATATTGATTCACATACCATGAGTTCGGGATCTCCGTAGCCAGTCTTTTGGAAACAGAATAATAGGACCTCGGGTCTTCCGGCTCTACATTGGTAGGGCATACGATCACTTCCGCACCTACCGCTTTGAGGATATCCACTTTCTCTTTGGACTGCTTATCGGTAGTCGTAAAGATACATTTATACCCGCGCTGTATGGCTGCCAGTGCCAGCCCCATTCCCGTATTGCCACTTGTACCTTCGATAATGGTACCTCCCGGCCTGATCTTACCTTCCTGCTCAGCGACATCCAGCATCTTCAATGCCATGCGGTCTTTAACACTATTGCCCGGATTAAAAAATTCCACCTTGGCATATACAGAGCAGGGAATCCCTTTGGTTACCTGGTTCAACCTTACCAATGGCGTATTCCCGATGGTTTCCACAATATGATGATAAACTTTCTTTTCTTTGTTGGATTGCATATTATATTTTATTTCAAATACAGGGCACAAAGATAGTTTTAAATTTATAAATGAGATGAGACTCAGGTGCATTGAGTCATATAGAGCGTGTTCCTTTTGTATATACATTGAATTAATTCAATCTTAGTAATATTTTCAGGATTAAGTTTGATTACCATGATCGGGATTGCACCCTATATATACAGGAACGCTGAAGAACCGGCTAATGAAGCACTATTTCCTTACCTTCTTGTGCCCAGTCAGGAAAAGATTCAATAGCGTATTTAATTCATTAGGGAATCCTACAAAGCTCAGAAAACCATGTCCCAAACACAAAACCCCAATACCTTGTAAGCATAGGGGTTCTGTAAAAAGTTCAGGTGTCCGGAACAGGCAATATCCGCCTCTCTGCAATCACATAAGAAGGAGCTTCCTGATTATTCCCGAATAAAGGTTTTAGGGTATGGCTGATTGAAAAACGTCCGAAACCCTCACCAAACAAATCAAGATCAGGATCTTTTTCTCATCATTGATCCGTATTAGAGCTTGACTATTTTAAGGATAGAATGTACATCCTTAATATCTACATTGATAAAATAATTTCCTGGCGGCAAGCTGTGGCTGAACATGTCCAGACTCCGGTTCACAGAGAAAAGATCCTGTCCCTGCAGGTCCAGCAGCACCTTTCCCGTTATATCGACCATCCTGATATTCACCGGTTCGCCATCATAAGGCTGAACAGACAGGGAGATCTTATGGGTAAAAGGATTTGGAACCGCTGCTACACTTATCATAACGTTATCATCAGGAGGTATGAGCCCTTCGCTTCTCATCGCAGCCGGCAGCCAGTTAACGTTCTTGCTTCTCAGATCATAATATGAAGGACTGCCTCCGTCAGTGACCAGGTAACCCATGGACAGCCGGGAATTATCACTATTGGTGCTGAAAGCCAGGAAGTCCTTATAAAAGGTAGAAGCCGGGATGAACGGGGTGGATAAAGGAATATCGTAGAAAGTGCCCGGCATGGTAGGTGGCAGGAATGTGGTACCGTTATTCGATAATTGTGTAGCTATATAGGTATTCTGATCCGAAGAATACCAACCATACACAATGATATTCCCGTTCTGCCCGTAGGAAACCACAGGGTTGGCATAACCTGTATAGCCAGGTACACTCACCGGGGTGGAGACCAGAGCAGAAGATGGCCGCTTGGTATGGGCGATAACCCTGTTTGGATCCTGCAGATATGCCAGAGACCAGATATCCGAGCCAAAATTATCCGGGCAGTCTATATGCAAAAGTGAAGCAAGCTCGGTGGTCGCACCGGGAAGATAGCTGTCCGGAGCAAAAGGGATCATTGCACCATCGGGAGCAGAAGCTATCGTACTGAAGTTCACACTGGAAACATAAATATCATGAGGCGGGGTAATGGGAAAAGCCGGGGCGTCTATATAAGCAATGCGTACCGTATTACCATTATTGCCGAGACTCACGTCCGGAGATTGGCACGACCCACCGGCGCCAGCTACATAAATGGTATTGCTGACCGTCAGGCCTAAACCCATATTGAACACACAGGCATTGATATGCCCTAAACTACTGATATGAATGTCGTCAAAAACCACAACTGCTTTCTTTAATCTATAACAGTCCATGCTCACGCGCCTGACCCCGGTATTGGTTGGCAGAGGGAGGGAACCTACAATTATTTCAGTGGGAAGCGTAGAAGCAACCAACCCTGTAGGCGTCCACAAATAGGTTTCGTAAAAGACACCATTATTCGTCAGGTAGTTCCCTTTCCATGCAGCGATAACAAAGGTATTACCGACATCGTCCTGCAGGATACCGACCTGGTAGGACATTTTTATATCCGGTGTGGTAATATATCCTGCATCAACTATATTCCAGGCAGCATCTCTCCTTACCCAACGGATACCGGCGGGGGTTAGGTTATCCGGGTCCCAGGCATATACCTCCAGGTGCTGGGGCTGGAAAAGCGTACCGGTACCCAACATATCGAACGAGACATTTTCAATGGAATACGCAGATACATGTCCAGGGATGCGTATAACGTTAAAGCTTGCCAACGGTAGTGCATACTCCGCTGCCACAGGCGGTATCAGCAGGGCGTCGGCCTGGCTGGCAAACAACATTCCTGCAGATAGCAGGTAAAACAGTTTTTTTTTTCATAGTGTTCAAAAATTATAAAATAAATAAATAGGTGACTATCTGTTGATTCAATTAATCTTCGATTTCAAAAACCCGTATTTACACTACCGGAACATTACAATGACACTTTTACAACAAATATAAAATTTTATAACAAGAATAGCAAATCAAGTAAATGTTATGCCTGGGTGTAAGGCACACCGGAAAATCAGGGATCCCCGGGCATACAGAAAAAGTCCCCCAATCCAGCCTGATACTTCTCCAAATGCTGAATATCGTTTTACCCTTATCATTTCTGAACCGGAAATGAGCTACCCTTAAGATTTTCCTAGTCCGTTGCATAGTGCTCAAAGTGTGCAAACAAAAAAGCCCCACTGTGTATAGTAAGGCTTTTATATTTTATTCTTTTTGTCACCTCCAGTACCTGTATCCCGCTGCATTCTTATCTTCCATCCTGAAACCCCGAGGAGTAAGATCCCGCGGATTAAAGTACTAATGTCAGATAATTGCTTTAATCAATTCTGCTGGTAAAAGATTGATTCCAAATAAAATGGCCACGGCCGGGACTATTGAGTAAAAGGTGAAATTCTGATTGAACTGAATTTTTAGCACTAATTCAATTAAAGAGCGAAAGTTGCACAATGCCTAATCCAAGTCGTTCTGCTCCGCTCTTGGCAATACCTTGTTATGTGCCGGTGCTCTCTTCATCTCTATTAAACGCTTCCATTTCCTTATAAAGTTCCATTGCTTTCATCACTGATTTACCGCTCGAACCTGAAATCATATTCCGGAACCATTTTTTGTTTAAGTTTTCCGGTTTGTGGTTTTTGTATAACCAATAGCTGAAATATATGAAAGCACCTGTCAAGACTGTCTGAAAAATTATGTATCCAAATCCGACTTCCTGTGGAAACCATTGATTGGTTAAATAGAACGTGGTGTAAAAAGGAAACTGAAAACACATTGTTTTAGCGTGGCTAATTATGGATAATTGCAGTCTTGATAATTGTTGCTGAATTTCCATTATACTGCCATTATAATTGATATTGTTAGTCCAGACAAGATGCTTCACATAGTCTGCAAACCCTTTTACGTTAACTAAAGCGATTACTGAAATTGAAACAATAAAATAATTCCAGGCAGAAGAGTAGTTGGACAAAGCATAAACCAACGCATAACTTAAAAGAAGCAGATAAAGTACAAAAGCAATAATTCCTGTTGTTTTTAATTTTATCAATGATTTCAAAGAAGTCCTGGCTTTGTCATTAATAGCTTCTTTTAATAGCAGTTCATTAATTGCTAATGCTTTTTCGATTTTGACATTTTGTTGTTTCCAAATGATAATCAATTCCGTATTTTCCATTTTATTGATGTTTAAGTTGAGTGAATTTTTGTTTGAAGCTGTTTTTGATGCGGTTTATTTTAGTGGCCACATTGGTTTCCGAAATACCAATAATCTGGGAAATCTCTTTATGACTCTTTTCTTCCAAGTAAAGCAGCATTAATGCTTTATCCAAATCTTTCAATTGCGAAATCAGCCGTTGTAAAATACCCAGATCAGTTTCCTTATCATCAAAACCGTCATTTTCCGGAAAATGGATAATTCCGTCTTTTAAAGGATTTGATATTTTCCTTCTGCTATTCTCTTTTCGGTAAAATGATATAGCCACATTCAATGAAATCCGATACATCCAGGTTGAATGCTTGAAGTTATCGTCATAATCATCAAACGATTTCCATAATTGAACAATAATTTCCTGAACGAGGTCTTTTCGGTCTTCAACATTTTTGCAATACGAGTTTGCTATCTTGTAAAGGATACCTTTATTTGATTGAACAACTGTAAGAAATATGTCGGACTTATCAATTATTTCCATTCTTGTTATCTGCCAGTGTGTTAACAGAGTAATTGATTTGTGCTTCTTTCCTGTCTGATTTCTTTACACCTTGGTCAGGACAAGCATAATAGTGGTTTCTTGTGATTGTTATGCCACATCCTGTGGCCAGTGTCAGTGTCAGGATAATGACAATAGCAAAGATTGTGTTTTTTTCTGTTTTTCATTCGATTAAATAATTAGAGGTTCAATTTTCCATTTTCTTAATTATTCGCACAAAGGGTCTAAATATCACAGCCCGTAAAAAATATTTTTCAGGCGACCATCTTGATGTTGGTCAGTTCGGCCGCGTACTTGCATATAACAATCAAATATATAAAACATGTTTTCTCAAATCATGTCTACAGAAGATTCATTAACGAAAGAAAACAGATCGGCATCTGAAATGACTCGTACATTTTACATGCAAACAGGCTTCGGGGATTATCTATCATGGAGGTAGGCCTTAAACGGGTTCTATTAAGCTTTAGTGCTAAAATTCAATCAATAAAAGAGTGGCCGGTTTCCGTTTCGAAACGGAAATGAAATAACTGAGAAAGAAATTTTTCGAATGAACCTCAGAGATTCAATTTGAACATTCAGAAAGAGATTCCCAATGATCCCAACCCGACTTTAATTTGAGAACCTACTTCAAAAAGTTTGATAAATTCATAAAAGTATTTCATCGTTCAGAAAATCACATCCCAAATTTAAAATACAAAACTCCAAAACCTGGTGGGTATTGGAGTTGCGTGTAAGTGTTTAATGCCAAGAACAGGAAATAAAACCCGGTCTTCCTGCATTCAAGATTATCCTGAATCACATTAAAACTGAACTTTCGATTATCCTCCGAACTCAGGTTTTTATTCTTGTTTGACTAAAAAACGTCCCAAATCCTCCCCAAATGAGAGAGGGATTTCAATGCTACTCTTATCCGGTTCTGAATCTGAAACGAGATAACCCTTAAAGGTAGATTTATTCAATTCAAGCATTCAGACGTACGAACAAAAAGCCTCGCTGTACCCATGAGGCTTTGTATTTATTCTTTCACTACCTTCAGCATCTGTACCCTCCCTGAACTCTTGTCTTCCACGCGGAGAAAATAGACACCGGGGGATAGCCGGGAACCGATATCTGTCAGCTTCAGGTTGATACTGAGCAGGCTGCCTTCTTCCCTGAAAAAGTCTCTTCCGGTGATATCCGTGATACCGACATGGTATAATGAGCTGACAGAGGTATTCCCCTGTAACTTGATCTGAAGGGTACTGGTAAAAGGACTTGGATATGCCATACAGAATGGTAATTCTCCTAAGGACCCTGAAACAGAACTGGCTGTATCGCCGCATTTCTGTACTTCTCCATTGCTTTTGAAACTCCCCGCTTCAATAAGCCCATGAACATTACCTGAAAGCCCATTTACTGTTAACTCAATACGATAAGTATCACAGGGGGTTACCGCGTATTTGGTCTCTAAAACAGTAGTAAACCCATTGTAAGGTACATGATCACTAAGCAGTACCCAGTTATCAATATAATATTCTGAGAACGGAGCATCTTCATGGATGCTGGTACAGTATTCAACAGGACCTCCACCATACATGGGATAATTACTAATCGTATTTGAACCGACCAGGACATCTGTCCCTGGAACTACTGCAATATTTTCCTTTCCTTCTAACCCCGGTCCACTCAAAAGAGCAAAGAAAGCATCAAAATCAGGCGCACAAGTTTTTAATTCAGGATAATTATCAGAAGCAAAAACATACCTGAAACTGATGGTGTCCCCTGTGGGGATAAAATCAAAACTCAGCCCGCACCGGAATTGGGTAAAGCAATTGCCATCCGATCCAGCCCAATCTGCGTGATTAGGAGGTGGTAATGATTCATATATGCCAATAATTGTAGTATCGATTTCAGGGATACCGGTTTCGTCAGGATCATCCTGCAACCCCCCTCCTGCTCCTGTTGGATAATGACCACCGCTTGCATACTGGGGGAAACCCAAACCTCTTAAATAAGGCTGTTCTGGAGTCATCATAATAGAGGAGTCGGTTTTTACACAATAGTTTGATAGGATAATTCCGGCATCCATTCCAAGATCATTGGGTTGCCCATGGGCATCAAATCTCCCTCTCTGCCTGGGGCCACAATGTCCCACCTGTGCATTGAAAAAAGTATCTATACCCGATCCTTTAATCACCCTGACCAGGTCATCAGCTGATAAGCTATCTTCCAACTCATACAGGAAGGATTGAGCATTTCCCATAAAGGAGGAAATCCACAAAATGGAAAATATGAAAATGAACTTTTTCATTACCAGGATCTTTAATTTTTAACTAATTTGATTTGGGTTCTCTGGACATCTGAACCTTTATACTGTGTCAAATTTATGAAATACATGCCGGCCGGCAAAGCACGGGTTTCAAAGCTGAGCTGTGAACTGATTTCAGTAAGACGACCGCTGCAATTAGAAATAGTCTTCCCGGAAATATCTGTCAACACCGCATCATATTGGTAGAACAGATCTCCTTTAACCCTTAATTCAAATTGTTCGCCAATTGGGTTCGGTACTACCTGGGCAGTAAACCCTGTTTGTTCATCGATGTTCACCCCGGCAGACATATTACCGTAAGCTGTCGGCACCATAGCATGCTTGTGACGAACTTCGGCTACACTCGAAACACCAATCCGGGCAGGGTAAGAAATAAATACCTGGTTGGTATTATCATTTTGCTTGGAAAAGGAAATGGAGCTCCCCCAGGGAGTATAAGGCGTATTGTTGATCACTTTAAACTCATTAGGAACACCGAGCTTGGTCCCGGTTTCAAAATAGGTCACAGCAGCAAAGCCCGTAGGCATCAGTGATGTGGAAGACGGGGACTTATAGGCAAAAAATCCCACATGTATCAAGTTTGTCTCCTTGTCATAAGCCAAGGTATTACTTCCAAAAGACCAATCCGCTGCTGTAAAATATGCGCCGGTTATATCAGTATTTAAAACTGAAGATGTTCCTGGATTCCAGTTGAATAATTGAACCCTGTCTAAAAACGAATTATAATAGGTGAATGCCCACCTTTTTAAGAGGGAATGATCCGGGCAGTCGAGGTGATGCATCACATTCCCTGTAAAATGGGAAGATGGGGTATAATTTAGCGTCGTAAAATAATCCAAAAAAAATGCAACCCCAGTACCTGTAAAAAGGTCATAAAAATTACGCCATGATATAGTATATTCTGCTGTTGTTCCCAATGAAGGAACACAATACAAAAGCCGGACATGAAGATCATCTGGCGATGAACCTTCATGAGAAAAAGCCACATCAGGATCTAAGCCGGTTGGTGCACTGGTAACCGGTAAGATGGGGCCTATGGTCAGGTTGATACCTCCGGATTGCATTGCTTTGACCCTCAGGCCTTCTGAGGTTTCCCAGGCCATCACCAGACCATAATTCAAATGTGCATCTATGCTGATCCTCCTGGGTGCGATTTCGGAGCTTAAAGGCACATTGACGGAGACTGGTGTGATACCCGTCGATTCCCATCTATAAATATCATAAAAGTGTCCGGATACACCAATGTCATGGTAGTCCCGGGAACGATAATATGCCAATACTATATAAAACAATTGATCATTGCCTCGAATAAAGGCTACTTCGGGATAATAGACATGCTTATCCAGGACTAAAAAACCGTCATCAACAATATTTGTTGGGTCTCCGATCACAGTTCTTTTCCATCCAATGCCGCATCCTCCGGTTCCCACATTGGTATTGCTCCAGGCCCATACATACAGATCGCTGGGATCATAGCTGATCACAGCAGGACTTGTAGGAGTCATTGGTGTAACAATGTAGCTAAATGGTGCAGCTTCAAAATGATAATTGGACACATAACAAAAGCTGGCAGCCCCAGCTCCACTGCTGGAAGGAGGATTGATGTATTCAGACATCAATGGGTAAACAGGTACTTGAGCCTGCACCTGAGATCCAAAGGAACAAATGGCAGCAAACAGAAGGCAAAACAGGATTTTCTTCATGGTGTAAAAGGTTTATAGGATAAATAAATAAGATGATTATTTTTATTATGCTCTTTTTCAAACCAACAACCCGCGTTTACATTACCGAAACACTATCACAACTTTTTCACAACAAATATAAAGTTTTATAACGAGAATGACAAATCAAATGAATGTTATCCTTTTGCATAAGCGTCAGAAAACGAATGCATTCAACACAAAACCCCAATACCTTGTCAGTATTGGGGTTTTGTGTAAGAGATTTAGTGCCCAGAACAGGAATCGAACCTGCACATCCTTGCGAATACCAGATTTTGAGTCTAGCGCGTCTACCAATTCCGCCATCTGGGCCAATTGGTAAGGGAGGGCAAAGGTAACAAGCAATCTTTTCATTCCCAAAAAATATTTGGAATGGGCAAACCCGGCATGTTCAGCCAGGGATCTGCCATACGGGTGCATACGATTTACCAGGATGGTGCCGGGTTGAAGAGTATCCCGGAAAGAAACCGCCTACGGGTTCCGCACCATGCCCCACTTATAATCCTTTATGATTTTCGGGGAACCTGCTTTAATTTTGCGGGACACGCTTATCCCCAATCCTATGTATTTGCGACCCTGCGAAGAACGGCACCTGGTATATATCATGGATATATTCAATGATGCCATCCTCCACTCTACCGCTCTTTATGAATACCACCCCAGGACAATGGTGCAGGTACAGGAATGGTTTGAAGAGAAGCGGTCTAAGGAGATACCCGTCCTCGGGTACTTCGACCGGCAGGATCACCTGCTGGGATTCGCTACTTACGGGAATTTCAGACCAAAACCTGCTTACCGCTTTACCGTAGAGCACTCCGTATACATCCACCCCGGTCACAGGGGGCAGGGAGCCGGCAAAACCTTACTTCAGGCCATTATCACAGCAATTAGAGAACATGGATATCATTGTACCATAGGGGGCATAGACGCAGCCAATGAACACAGTATCCGCCTCCACGAATCCCTGGGATTTGAATGCTGCGGACACCTGCGGGAAGTAGGCTTCAAATTCGGGCAATGGCTGGACCTTAAATTCTATCAGCTGGTTTTTGAACAGCAATAAATATAAATAAGGAGCCATGCACTTCATCTGATTTTACTTACCCGTATTTTCCAGGATCCAGCCACTCATCATATCCAATACCTCGGGGGCAATGGTTACGGGAATCTTCCCATATTCGCTGACAGACCCGGTCTTGGCAGGCTGGAATAAATGGTTGAGTCCTTTGAACTCATGAATTTTATAATTTTTACATTTCCCCTTCTTCAATGCATCCTCAATGCCTGCCAGGTTTTCTATGGAAGTCACTTGCACATCCAGGCTTCCGTTGATGGCCAGAACCGGGCATTTCAGCTTTTTGAGATAGGGTTCCGGTTCATATTTCAGGAAATACTGCATCCAGGGAGAAGACATGGTACCGATCGTGTTTTCAATAATCTGGTCCTTATTGCCCTGGGAGAGACCCCGGGTCATCAAGTCCTCATCCAGCATGATGGCAATCTTATTTTTCAAGGCGGTCTCCAGGTGATCGCCTGCATAAGTCTTGATATACTGTGCGACCCGCATTGTAAATCCTTTGTTATACCCGGCCGTTGCTTCAGGTGCACCTGCAGCAACAGAGGAATGATAAGTCTGCAGGGCCAGCAAGCTATCGCATGGTATTCCCGGTCCTGCCATCAGAATGACAAACTTCACTTCTTTCCTTTCCGAAGCTACCATAGGAGCAATCATTCCTCCCTCGCTGTGCCCGGCCATTCCTATATTCG
Organism: Taibaiella sp.; assembly: GCA_019739295.1. The sequence goes on along the minus strand of JAHHDV010000011.1, from coordinate 68,163 downwards.
TATACCCCTGGCTCAAAAGATAATCCAGGGCAGCCTCCGCATCATTCGCAAAATTCCCGGATGTAGCCTGGTTCAATGCAGGCCCTGCTTCCGAACCTCCTATACCCCGGTCATCATACCTCAGCACACCGATTCCCTTCCTGGCAAAATCGTCCGCTATCACCCAGAATGGCTTGTGACCGAAGATCTCTTCATCCCTGTTCTGCTGACCGGAACCACTGATGAGGATAACAACGGGCGGATTCTTTATATCCCCGGGCAGGGTCAAAGTTCCGGCCAGGGATATTTTTTTCTTCCTGATTGGTAAAGGTCACTTCTCTGACCTGGTAATCAAACGGTGGCTTAGGATCCTGCTGCCTGCTCACCTTAGGCAGGTCTTCGCTGTTCTTTACAGGAGTAAAGTCCACAGGCTGGATGTATTTTCCCTGGTTGAACTCAGCAGCCAAATTTCCCTTGCTATCGATATGACCTTTAATAACAATACCAGCAATATCCCATTTGGCTTCGAATGTGTCCTCAGCATAAGTAGTCACATCTGCCGTCAGGCCGGTTACGGACTGGACAGGGATGTCCATCCTGGTCTCCAGCCCGGCATCCTTCTCCGTCACATGAAGCACAATCTCAAACTTTATCCCCTGGACATTTAGCTCCCCCAGCCAATCATTTACGATCTGGGCATTCAAACCGAAACCTGCCGACAGAATGCAAATCAAAATAGGAATAACTTTACGCATACATTTTATTTTATAAAAGAATGAAAGAATAAATAACTTTAGTAACGATCTCTGCTATGATCAAGGATAAAGCACAATATAAAAAATGCTGCCACCGGGTCGCATGCACCGCCACCCTGAACCCTTTGACAAACAAAATAATAAAATGCGCCAGTAAGAGCAAGGACAGGGAAGAGACCAGCATCAGGATCAACAGGTCAGCGGAAGCCAGCTGCATATGCCTGATCTGTGACGGGTCTCCCAGCTGGCTCATCACACGTTCTGTAATGCTCCGGAGCGGGGTAGCCTGCATCAGGACCATAGATAAGTAAACCGGGATCCGGGATACCATGCTGGCATTCAGTATATCAATAAGCCTTGTCTTCCTATTGATCCATTTCCCAAAGCCATATCCTATCCCGGTAAGAATAATGATATTCAAAACAGCGGTGATACCGTAAGCAAAACAATCAGTATCAGCATAATGCAGGTCGAATACCCCATCCTGGATAATGCCACCGGATACCGAAATCATGATGCCGGCCAAGGTTGCCAGCAATCCCAGGGTGAGCAGGCCCTTCTCATTATACTTCTTAAATGGATTAAATAATATCACTTTCCTGGCTGTTTTGAATGTTTTTAATTTTAGCGATCAGGTCATCCAGTCGGTTCCTCATCGTAGGATAGCTCACGCCTTCGATAGCGGCCAGGTCTTTGATGCTCCCGCTTTTCAAAAAGAACCTGATGATCAGTTCCTGCTCTTCAAGACCCAGTTGCAGCCAGGCTGGCAGCGGGTAGCTGCCGGAGATAGAAGTATCGCAATGCTTACAGGTCAGCGTACTGACACTCAGCGAATGCATACAGCTCGGGCATATTACCGGCAATCTCATCTTAGGCTGATCCATAGCTATTGATTATTGATGTATACAAATATAAATAAAAGACTGAATTATTTTCAATTTATTAAACAATAATTCAAATAAATTAAACATAAAATAAATTATTTAAATAAAACAGCTGATAAATTGAATATTTTAGAAAAGATCCACCCGGTAAGGAAAACTTCAAAGCTTTCATAAAAATAAAGATAAAATGATACACGATTCTCTTTATAAACCAGTGTTTATTTTCTAATTTTGCGGCTCAAATCATAATTATGGAAATAGTTGCTTTAGAAAACCAGGCATTACAAATCAGAAGGGATATCGTGAGAATGGTACATGGTGCCCAAAGTGGCCATCCGGGTGGTTCCCTGGGATGTGCTGAATATTTTACGGCATTATACTTCGAAATGATGGAGCATCATCCTGAATCATTCAGCATCAATGGTAGCGGGGAAGATCTATTCTTCCTTTCCAATGGACACATATCTCCCGTATTCTACAGCACGCTCGCCAGGAGCGGATATTTCCCTGTCTCAGAACTGGCCTCTTTCAGACAGATCAATTCCAGGTTACAAGGACACCCCACTACGCATGAAGGACTCCCCGGGGTACGGGTGGCTTCCGGCTCGCTGGGCCAGGGATTGAGTGTAGCCATCGGAGCAGCACTGGCCAAGAAGCTCAATCATGATGAACACCTGGTATACAGCCTTCATGGAGATGGTGAACTACAGGAAGGCCAGATCTGGGAAGCACTGATGTTCGCAGCGCATCATCGTGTGGACAATCTCATCTCCACGATTGATTATAACGGACAGCAGATCGATGGCCCTACCTACCAGGTAATGAGTTTAGGTAACCTTCACGAAAAATTAGCTGCTTTTCGGATGGGATGTGATGGAGATCCGGGAAGGCAACAGCATGTTATCGGTAGTAGATGGCCTTAAGGAAGCCAAAAACCAGGACCGGGAAAGGCAAGCCTGTTGCTATCATTATGCATACCGGGATGGGCAAGGGTGTACCCTTTATGGAGGGCTCACACGAATGGCATGGTATCGCACCGAATGATCAGCAGCTGGAAGAAGCGCTGAAACTACCTGAACGGTACCGAGCTGAATGACTATTAATCCAGATTGGATCTTTAGCCGGGAATCCAGACTATCCTATCAGGATTCCTGCATCCTGAGCTCATAGAGTCTCCTTACAGCTTTTTGGGCTGTATCCTCCGGGAATACAATGTCTATCTCCTGATCCTGCTGTAACCAGGCTGTAATCCTGGGAATATATATCTCTGATAAAAGAGGGATGACCGGGACACCGACAGAAGCCAGGGCCGCGGCATTGCACTGCTGCTCGTACTGGCCGGTCATAGGGATGACCAGGATTTTCTTCCCTAAGTACAATGCTTCACAAGGGCCTTCAAAACCTGCGCCCATCAGGGCTCCTTTGCAAGCGGCCAGGGCTGTGAGAAAAACGTTCATTGTTCACCGGTTCGACCCGGACATTTGCCTGCTGCCAGGATTTTCCTTCATGCTTACTGAACACTTTCCAATTTACCTGGGGGATCTGCTCCAATACGCGGACAATAGTTGCTGCACTATAGCTGGGAAGATAGACAACGATATCTTCGCCGCTTTGTACCTGGAGATTCCTGACCGAAGAGCGGATCAGTGCCGGAAAGACATCGGGAGGGATGGCTTTTATATAAAAACCCGACATTTTCATGGCAAGGTGCATAATTTTTTCAAAACCCAGGCGCCCAGGCGGTCCCGCTTGCCGCCGGGGACGGGCTGCCAGAGGATGCATCACAGCGGATTGATGAGACAGCCCATATACTTTTTTCCCTTTTTTCCTGCATGCCCACACGGAAACCGGCTCGAAATCAGAGATGACCCAGTCATATTCTTCGATTTTCAGCCGCTTCATATCTCTGAACAACCTGACCGGTCTTAACCTGCGTATGGTCTTCCAGATATCCACACCCCCTTTGCTGCCAAAGATGAAGCTGCAGCCATACAACCGGTACCTGATGGGGAATGAAGCCGTGACATCTGCCTGTATACCGCTGACCAATACATCTACCTCCCCGTATTTACAGAGTTCCGTGTAGATATCTTCGGCCCTGCTGAGGTGGCCGTTACCTGTTTCCTTGTATTGCTAATAAAATCTTCAATGATCATAGGGTTTCAGACGGACACCTGCTCCAGTTTTAATTCCAGGAGCATAGCATCCAGAACCTCCTGTGTGGATTTTTCTTTTCTTGGGATAAATGATCTCCTGGAGCTTCTCCTCATCCATATCTGCGTACCGGTATAGTTCCCAACTGCCCTGATTGTATTCCAGGGCGGTAAGGTTCTCAATCCAGTCTCCTGAATTCAGGTAACGGATACTTCCATTCTTAACAGAGATCTCCTTGAGGGCAGGTTCGTGGATATGCCCGCATATGACCGTATGAAAGCCCTGCTCTGCAGCTATTTCACAAATTGTATTTTCGAACCCGTTGATAAATTTTACTGCAGACTTTACGCTGTTCTTTACTTTTTTGGAAAGAGATATCTTACCCCTGCCCATTTTTTCTGAACAGTAGTTCACAAACTTATTGATCAGGATGAGCAGATCATACCCCACTGCACCCAACCTGGACAGCCATCTCGAATGCTGCATCACGACATCAAAGACATCACCATGAAAGATCCATGTCTTCCGCCCGTTCAGATCCAGTACCAGCTTGTTATCTATAGATAAGCTGCCTACTTTGACTCCTTTAAACTTTCGGAAGACCTCATCATGATTCCCGGGTATATAGACCAAAGGTACCCCTTTCACCATTGCATCCAGGAAATACTGGATCACGGCCATATGTGCCGCCGGCCAATACTTCTTGCTGAACTGCCAGGCGTCTATGATATCCCCGTTTAATATGATCTGCCGGGGCTCTATGGAATGAAGATAATGCAGCAGCTCCCTGGCATGGCAACCGTAAGTTCCCAGATGTATATCCGAAAGAACTAATACTTCAATGCTTCTTGGTGAATGGAGACTCATAGTGATACCGGTTATTCTGATATTCAAAATAACCAGTTAGATATATCCAAATCTTAAACTTTAGATGAAGCTATTGTTATTAATCCTATATAAAGCCGGGTAAGACTAGCCTTGCAGCATGATAGAAACGATAAACATACGGGTGCGCATCTGGTCTATGGCATTGCTGAGCTTAAGTTCATTGTCCTTGAAGTGGGAATTCATGATGCCCTGGGATATCTTGATCTCGGGCGTGAAGATAAAATTAGGAAAGAAAAAATCGAAGCCCACACCTACTTCCGCCCCCACATCAAAGGCCTTCACTTTGATGAATTCATCGGTACGGCGTGAACGTGCATTGGCGGAAAGATCATAATCAAATTTGCCGCCTACCAAACCATAAAATCTAAAATTACCCATCCGGTCACTTTTCAATTTCATCTGAAGCGGAAGATGCATATAGATCGACTCGATATTCTTGGTTTCATCGATATTGATACTATTCACGTACAATGGCTTATTGGCAAATAGCAGTGTAGGCACGAATCTTAAATCCACAAATTTTGAAACCCGTAAGCTGCCCATAATCCCGAGGTGAAAACCGGAAGCCCACCTGGCCTGGATATTGGTGAACGTATCCGTGGCGCCAAAGCTTGGTGAATGCGAGATCCGGTACGCAGCCTGATTATACCCGAAGTTCAATCCGAAATAATAAAGCTTCATATCATGCTCTTCCATATGTATCGGCTTGCTGCTCTGGGCAGAAGCTTCCCGGGCCATAAAGCACAGGCATATGATGACCGGTAACAACCTCATTATTTTCATAATCCTTATATTTATTTACTGGCGGTATACAATGTAGTGATCCCCATCGTCAATGGCCTGGCATGTACCTGGGTAAACCCACAATTCCTCAAGATAGCCAGAAAATCCTCACCATCGGGAAATGCTTTTACCGAATCCGGGAGATATTGGTAGGCCGTAGCATCATTGCTGACCGTCCTGCCCATCGCCGGCAGTAATTTTGTAAAATAAAAATTGTAAATATTGTTGAATGGAAATGATTTAGGCCTGGAAAATTCCAATATCGCCAGTCTTCCTCCCGGGCGCATCACCCTGCACATCTCTTTCAGCCCCAATTCCAAATTTTCAAAATTCCTGACACCGTAAGCACAGGTCACCGCATCGAAATAACCTGTAGGGTACTTTAATTGTTCAGAATCACCGTATTCCATCCGGATCATACCCGTAAGCCGCTTCTTAGCCACTTTTTCCTTCCCGATTTCCAGCATTCCGGTAGATATATCCACACCTACAATTTCTTTGGGTCTGATTTTGCTCAGTGCCAAAGCAAAGTCTCCTGTCCCGGTGGCTATGTCAATGATGTTCCGCGGCTGCACTACTTTGAGCGTCCTGACAGCCATTCTTCTCCAGCTTTTATCAATACCCATACTCAACACACGGTTGAGCAGATCATACCGCTTGGCGATACGATCAAACATCGCTCCTACCTGCTGCTTCTTTCCTTCATCACTTCCCGGAAGGGGAACGACCTTTGTGCTATCCATATCTGTATTTTTCATGACTGCAGCAAAGGTAAGCCTATTCCTACGAACCGCCTGCAAAACCAGTGGTGAATTTCCAATAGTTTGAATGTTTTGAATATATGTCCTATATACGTAAAACAAAGCCTGATTATTATTATTTTTGAAAAAAATCAAACCATGTCCGTCCCCGGGTACATCACGATTCCGAAAATGAGCTGCAGCATCAAGGAAGCTACCGGGATCGAGTGCCCGGGATGTGGTATCCAGAGAAGCATAGAACTGCTCCTCAATGGCCATCTGCTTGAATCCATCCGGATGTACCCGGCATTGATCCCTTTAATATTAACTTTTGTGAGTTTGGCCGTACATGTTTGGAAAAGGAAAAATTTTACCCTAAACTTGTTGCTTATTTTCCTGACTATAACCTTAGTCACAGGCTTTGGTCATTTTATTTATAAATTTTTCTAATGATGAATCAATTCAACGAATTCGAAAACAACAACTTCAACCAAAAATTACCCAATGATCCTACTACGTTGATATTGGCCATCGTAGGCATTGTCTTTACTGTACTGGGATGCTGCTGCGGTTTATTCACTGCATTGCCCGGCCTGATCGTCAGCATTATTGCATTGGTAATGGCCAATAAAGGGATATCCCTGTACAAAGCCAACCCAGGCCTGTATGCCGGGACTTCTCAAAAGAATATGAACACATCCAGGATCCTGTCTATCATTTCCATTGCGCTGAATGTCCTGATCCTGATCATCACCATTCTTTATCTGGTAGGTGTGATGACCTATCCCGAATTTATGCAGGATTATATGGATAAAATAGAAGAGATGCAGAAACAGAGATAAGTCCTGAAATGATGAAGCGGAGACAGGCTGGCAATTGCCAGCCTGTCTCCGCTTTGAGGAACAGTAAATATGCGGGCTAAGCTCTTTTCGGCTTAGGAATGGGAGACAACATACTCATCCAGTATATAATCTGCAATAGCAAGACTGGCAGTCGCACCCGGGGATGGGGCATTGAGAATATGAACCTGCGCACCCCGGCGCAGGATCCTGAAGTCCATAATCAGCTGCCCGTCCGGTTCCATCGCCTGCGCGCGAACACCGGCATTTCCTTTCTTCAGATCTTTCAGGCTGATCTCAGGTATGAGCTTCCGGGCTTTTTTCAGGAATAATGCAGGCTGTATAGATGACTGCAGCTCACCCAGGCTGAACATCAGGTTGTTGGATAAAAATCTCCACAAGCCTTTATAAGACAAAGCATCAAAAGTATCTCTCAGGGAGATCTGCGCAAATGAATACCCTTCTCTCCTGGCCGCAAGTACCGCATTAGGGCCTACTTCGCGCCTGCCATCCACCATCCGGGTAAAGTGTACTCCCAGGAACGGGTACTGTGCATCAGGAACCGGATAAACCAGGTGACTGACCATATGCCCGGCTTCAGGAACCAATTCCATATACTCACCCCTGAACGGTACAATCTTGACCGGGCTCTTCAATCCCGTAGCAGCTTCATAAAGCCGGTCCGCATGCAAGCCCGCACAGCAGATCAGGGTATCCACAACCCATTCTTCTATGCCATTGCTGAGCCAGACCTTGCCCCCCATATCTTTGATGCCATCTATACGCACACCACAGCGTATGCTACCTCCCCTTTCCTGTATCAATTGGGACAATTGTCTCATGACCGCTTTATAGTCCACGATTCCCTCCTGCGGAACCAGTAAGGCTTTTTGTGCCCATACATAAGGTTCGCGTTCTCTCAGCTCCTGTTCGTCCAGGAATCTCAAACCTTCCAATCCATTGGCAGCACCCCGTTTCATCAATTCTTCAAGGGCTTCCTCTTCCGCATCTGTTGTAGCCACCACTACCTTACCGCAGATATCATGGGGTATCTGGTAAGTCTTACAAAAATCTGCCATTTCCCTCAGTCCCTCTACCGAGAGCCTGGCCTTCAGGGAACCCGGCTGATAGTACAATCCACAATGCAGCACACCGCTGTTATTGCCACTCTGGTGCCTGCCGACAGTGCTTTCCTTTTCGAACAGGATCACTGTCGCATCAGGAAACCGCTTCAGGAGCTTATATGCTGTAGCCAGGCCGATAATCCCTCCGCCAATGATGCCATATGTTTTTGTCATAATAAAAGTTTGTACTTGAACCCTCGGCAAAGCTAATCGAAATAACGGAATGCCTTGTTGAGCGTTTCTATTTTATGAAGGAATTACTTGGTTGCCGGCCCGGCATTACGTATAATGTATCGTGTGGTAAAACCGGTCTTCAGATCTCCCTTAAATGCAGGAAAGCCCGAAACAGGTCTATCCGGCTTGCTGCTATTGTCCTGTAATTCATGACAAAAAAAAGCTCCCGGCTCAGGAGAAGTTGCGTACCTTTGGACACGAACCTGAAATGACCACTGATCCACAACCTCTTATAGAGATCCGAGATCTGCATGTATTTTTCGACAAGGAAAGAAGACTACATGGCCTGAAGGGAATATGTCTTCAAATCCCCAAAGGAAAGGTGACTGCGCTCATCGGCGCCTCCGGGTCAGGAAAATCCGTCACCAGTCTTGCATTAATGGGTTTGCTTCCCCGCCAGACGGTTATCGAAGGAAGCATCCGGTATGGCCATCAGGAATTGTTAGCGCTTGATCCCTCAGGATGGAAAAAGATAAGAGGAAAAGATTTTGCGATGATCTTCCAGGAACCGATGAGTGCGCTGAACCCGCTTATCAGCTGCGGCAAACAGCTGATGGAAGCTGCACTTGCCCATCAGGATATTCCGAAGAAAAAAGCAAAAGCGCTGGCGACAGCGTGGCTGCAGAAAGTGCAGATTCCCCATCCTGAAAAAGCCTTCGATAAATATCCTCATGAAATGTCCGGAGGACAGAAACAAAGGGTAATGATCGCAATGGCCATGATCAATCAGCCACAGCTGCTCATCGCAGATGAGCCCAGTACTGCACTGGACGTGCTGGTACAGAAGGAAATCGTCCATTTGATCCAAAAGCTGGTACAGGAGCACCGTACGACAGTGCTGTTCATTACGCATGACCTGGCACTGGCACAGCATATTTCAGACCAGGTTGTGGAGATGAAAGACGGAAAGATAACTGACAGGAGCCTGTACACGAAGGAGATTCCGTTAAAGGTACCTGAAGAGAAGAAACATACTCCTGTCCTCCAGGTAGAAAATGTAAGTGTAGCGTATCACCAGGGAAAAGACACGGTGCTGGCTGCAGATAAAGTTCATTTTGAATTATACGAAGGGGAGACATTGGGACTGATCGGCGGATCAGGAAGCGGAAAAACGACAGTGAGTAAAGCCATCCTGGGCTTGATACCCGTCAGGGCCGGGAAAATTATCTTTCGTGGAAAGGATATCACGCACCTATCCAAAGCAGAATGGCGAAAGCTCAGGACTCAAGTTCAAATCATTTTCCAGGACCCGTTTGCTTCATTGAATCCAAGGATCAGGATCGGGGAAGCCATTTCCGAACCGATGACCGTTCACTTCGGCCTGTCGCAAAAGGAAGCAAAGGAGGCTACTATATCGTTGCTGCTGCAGGTAGACCTTTCGCCCACGGATTTCAACAAATACCCGCATGAATTCAGCGGGGGGCAAAGGCAGAGAATCTGTATCGCCCGGGCCCTGGCATTGAATCCGTCGCTCATCATCTGTGATGAAAGTGTGGCAGCCCTGGATATCCATGTTCAGGAACAGATACTAGCTTTACTGATGAGGTTACAGAAAGAAAAAAACTTAACCTACCTGTTCATCACCCATGACATCAATGTCGTGAAGAAAGTATGTGACAGGGTGATCGTGATGCAAAACGGGAGCATAGTAGAAGAAGGAAGCCTATCCGGTATTATCGGTATGCCCCGGAACCCGTATACACAGGCACTGATAAATGCAGTCCCTCATGAATAGAATTGTTTAACTCAAAAACCATAAAAAATGAAATCAATGAAATGGCTGATCGTGGCACCATTCCTCCTCCTGGGGTGTGGCAGCAATGACCCTGATGCACATTCAGCACATCAGGCAGGAACAACCGCAACAACAAGTGCTGACGTGAAGACTGACCCCAATGCAAAAGAAGCAACCATTCAACTCTACGGCGGAGATGATATGACCTTCAGCACCCGGGAGATCAGGGTAAAAGCAGGCCAGAGGATCACGCTGGTCCTGACACATACCGGAAAAATGCCCAAGAGCACCATGGGCCATAATTTTGTATTGCTGAAGGAAGGCGTTGCTGTCAATGATTTTGCCAATGAAGCCATGAAATTTCAAAAAAATGATTTTATCCCTGAAGACACTTCGCAGATTATAGCACATACCAAGATGCTGGGAGGAGGGGAATCTGATACGATAACTTTTGATGCACCCGCAGCCGGCGTTTATAATTATCTATGTTCCTTTACAGGACACTCTGCAATCATGAGAGGTAAATTTATTGTAGAATAAGTTTACACCAATTGCTTCCCAAGTGATAACCACGGGCCATAATAAAAATCGTCAGGAGACCTTTTGATAACAGGCTCCTGACGATTTGATCCACTTTATTTTCGGCAAGAGGATGATATCACTGAACAGACAAAGGGCGATGTACTACCGTATCTGTCAGTGCTTTCATAAATTCCACCAATGCAGACCGCTCGTAAATCGTAAGTCCTAACGGGTCCGGGGCCAGGGTCTGATGATCCAGTTCAATACCAAGCCCTGCACCGCCGCCCAGATCATAAAAATCCACTACCTCTTCCAGGGTCTTGAATACACCATTATGCATATAAGGCGCAGTAAGCTCTGCATTCCTTACCGTCACGGTCTTGAATGCAAAAAGCTGATGCGGGATATGATATAACTCATATTTTCCGGAATCTGTATCCACGATCGCATTGGCCTTTATATTTTCTAAAGGTACTCCAAGCACTTCTGATTCTATCTTATAAAACAAAGGTGGAAATGAACCATTGAACAAAGGCATAAAGTGACATGTACCGCATTTTGCCTTTCCCATAAACAGGTTGAATCCATCTCTTTGCTTCACGGTCATCGCTTCTTCCCGGCCGTTCATATATTTGTCGAAAGTGCTGTTCATTGCTACCAAAGAACGGACATAAGCTGCAATAGAAGATCTCAGGTGATGGGAGGATATCTGTTCTTTAGGAAAGACTTCTTCAAATAACTTCTTGTACACCGGATCTTTCATCAGGCTGGCACACAATTCATCCAGATCACTGTTCATCTCATCCCTGTTGGTGATGACATCATGGACCTGGTCTTCCAGGAAAGTAATCCTGCTGTCGTAAAATTGTGCAGGCTGTAAAGCAGCATTGATCAATGTCGGGGTGTTTCTCCTGAGCTCCTGGTCTCCTACAATAGCGAGATTCTTGACCAGTCCGTCAGAGAAGGCTTTGTCGGGCTGGTGGCAGGTAGCACAGCTCCTGCTAGCAGAGGAAGACAAACGCGATTCGTAAAAAAGCTGTCGCCCCAATGCTGTTTTCGCATCTGAAATCAGAGTACCGTCAGGGGCAAAATACAATGGATCAAAAGCATCAGGGGCAAACAAGGACCTTGTATCAGGCCGTATCGCACGGGGTATTGTAGCGAAGGCGATCTTATGATCCAGGTGATAATCCACGATTGCAGATGTAATCTTATTGCAATAGTCCTTTAAAAATACTGCTCTGTTGAACGATACAAAATCTGCATAGTTTTTTCCGGATAAACATCCTCGCATCAAGGATGGTCGCGGATAATACTTCAGTCCCCGGCATCTGTGCTACAACGAACTGGACACTTTCCAATACAGCATCCGCCTCTTCGATGCCGGTCAATGCAGACGGGGCATCGAAACCGGAAAGGCTTTTGATCATCATGGCATAAATATTGAGCTTTAACGCATCCAAAGTGCTGCTATCACTCCATTCTATATCTTTCATCTGACGCTTTATCTTTCGGGCTGCCTGTTCTATATTGGATGCTTCCGATATGATCTGGTCCCGGGATGCTTTATTCAGTTCGCCATAGATATATTCTTCCATGACCTGAAAACCCCTGGGGTATACAGGCTCCAGGTTATGACTGGCTTCCGCCTCCAGAAGCGGCGCGCCGTTGATCTGATTGGCAGATGTGGGAAAATAATATTCTGCCAGCCATTCGAAATGCTTATAAATGATACGCCCCTCTGCAAACTTATCTTCCAGCACACCGGCATCCCCATCCACTGCCAGTTCACTGATCTCGGCTTTCCAAAGGAGCAGGCTGTCAATGTATTTATTTATATATCCGCTGATCTTGTCATGCCTGGTGTGATCGGTATGTCGCTGCCATGCGGTCAGGACCGATCCCACAGCTACAAGCAAGAGCATAATGATTAACTTCTTCAATGATTACAAATTTCTTTTATCAAAAAATGATTTGGGTATCCGGCATTTCAACTCTTAAGTAATCCACGTCGATGGGTTGAAGCGGGTTGCCTGACAGGGAAAGTATCCTTAAGTTTTTCATTTTCTTAATCTGCTTTGGCAATTCCGAGAGTTGGTTATCATTCAGCAGCAGTACCTCCAGCTCCTTCAATTTCGTAATTGAGGCCGGCAATTCCCTGAGCTTGTTTTTAGCAACAGACAGGTATTTTAAATCCTTCATATTCCCTATATCTCCCGGGAGGGCCTGCAACTGATTAAAGGAAAGATCAAGGGTCTGCAATCCTCTTAACTTACAGATTGTATAAGGTAATTTGGTAAGCTTGTTGTAATTGAGATAAAGCTGCTGCAACTGTTTTAAATTCCCAACTGATGGATCCATATGAATGATTTTATTGTGACTCATATCCAGAACTTCCAGTGAAGAAAGTCCGCCGAATTGATGCTGGATCGTTGCAAAATTGTTCCATGCGAGATCAAGGATTTCAAGATGGTCTAATACCATAATGGACTCCGGCAGCTCCACTAAATAGTTATTTGAAGCATAGAGCTTCTGAAGCTTTACATTGCGGCTGATATTTGAAGGTAGTTTCCGAAGCTGGTTTTCAGAAAGAACAAGGGTCTGAAGCCGTAATAATTGGTGCAGCGCATCCGGTAATCCATACAGTTCATTTTTCTTTAAATCCAAAAACTCCAGCTGGCTGAGTTGTCCGATAGATGAAGGGATTAGCTCCATCTTGTGCAACCTCAATGAAAGGGACAGCGCACATTCCTTATGGGTCAGCGCCTCCTCCAGATTGTGGAAAGAGGTACCTGAACATTGTGCAGATACAGGATTCCGGCTGCTCAGGAAACATACCAAAGCAGCCGGAATAATGTATTTAATAAGCGTTTTACTTTTTCCTTGCAACTTACTTCTTGATTACTTTTTCATTAATGATTAATGAACCGTCAGTGATCAGCATGTGATATACGCCATCAGACAATGAACTCATATCTAACTCCAGTTTATTGTTACCATATTTCAAATCAAACTTTTGATTCATCACTTGTGTACCTATGGCATTATAGAGTGTGACTTCCACCGGTTTATCTTCAGCACCTATCAGGATAATATTGATCTTATCCTCTGTAGGATTAGGATACAATCCGGCGATTGAAAAGGCTGAAGATGGTTTGACGTTTACATTCTGAATTGTACTGAATACTTCGTTTCCATCGATTTCCACTGCCTTGATCCTATAGAGGTTTCTTCCGGCATAAGGCTGCTCGTCAACAGATGTCATCAATGAACCGTTTTCCATACCAGTAGTAGATGAAACTGTCGTCAATGTCCGGAATTCAGAACCCGGCACCATCCTTTGAACTTCGAACATCACAGGATCATCTGAACTGTTATTGAATCTCCATGCCAGAGATACGGTATTGTTCTCCTGTAATTCCGCATTAAAAGAAATAAAGCTTACTGCCAGCGGATCTTCTGTGCCTAAGAACTCTTTACGGGCAATGACAATTGCAGACTCTTTATTAAAGATAACAGGATTCCCTGTTGCATCGATCATTTCTGTAGTATTAGTTCCGCTCGGGTGCTGCATACTCACAAACATAAATTTGTAATCCGGGGAGAAGGTCATACCGGTAGGCTCACAACCAGCCGGGGTTACAGCGAAGAGTTCTACTTGAGGATAATCTTGAGAATGGCAGGGCTTCACCATCCAGATATGATTTCTATCCCCGTCCTGAAGTACATATAGATTACCTGCATCATCAAACGTAAGGTTATCATTACCTCCTCTCCATTGTTCTCCTGCTATATCATCTCCGTAATCAATATCATAGATGCTGGACTCTTCACCCACGAAAATCTCCATTTCACTAATGGTCATGCCATCATCCTGGAACCTGTAGACCCTACCGCTGCTCTTAGAAGTAAAATAAATCTTGCCATCAAACGGACTGATCTCTACGTCTTCGATCTGGTTAAAGTTGGTAGCGCCTGCAGTAATGTTGGCATATGTTCTTACCTCGTTACATTGGGTAGGTGTGCTGGTAGGGATCTCTATCCATTCACCGGTAGTGGAAGTACCCAGTTCCCCGTCTAATTTAAGCGTATAGAGTGTTCCTGTTCCGAGTTCTCCGACCTCATCTGCCACAAACTTGAAAATAAAGCCGGGGTTTTCATCATTACCTTCATATAATGTGATGCCATCCTCTGCTACCACTACATTCTCATGCGACATCCGTCCTACCTGCCATAATTTATCCGGCTCTCCGTCCCCGTCATGGTCCACGATTGTTTTGGTAACCGGATCTATCTCTACAGCCCAGCCTACATCATAGTATCCGTCAGCATTGGCATCAGCGCTGGGTAATGTCTCCTCACAAGTGATAATTGTACCCCATGGCGTGATACCTCCTGAACAGTTTCTTCCCGTTCCTTCTACTACGGAGAAATCAATGGGTTCATTATTTGTAATTTCCCATAACTGGGTAGTCCCGTCATATTGGATATCCATCATAGATACACCTGCACTCGGCCATAGACTGCCTTCATGGTTTAAGGATAAATAGCCATTGGTGCTGCTTCCATCGATCGGAATGTATCCGGTAAAGTCAAACGTACCTTTCGTATTCCCATCTGCAATATCGGTATAAGGCACTCCTGATTGGATCAGCATCTGAAAGGTATGTGTAGCAGGGATCCTCAGGGAATCCGGTTGCGCTGAAGGGAATACCGATACAAAATTAGAAATATGGTCTGATGCCAGAGGATCACAGGGTTCCGGCATCTCGGGAGCCGTATAATTGATGATACTCATATCAAAAGAAATATCAGAACTGCCCGCACTTCTCTGATGGATCTCCACCGCTATCACATTTTCTCCTTCCGTGAAGGCCGTCTTTGGAAGATAATATACATTATAGGCATCCTCAGCACTACCATCGATGGTCTCTGACGAGTAGGTTAAATAATCTGAGATTTCAGGCATATTACTCCTGATGACTTCATTGCCGTTGATAAATACAATGGCACCATCATCCCTTAATAATTCGACCTTGACATTTTCGGTAAGCGCTGTAAGATCCTCTATTAGTATTTTTTTTCTGAAATATGCGGTAGGATATTTTTCAGATGAACTGGGACCATAAGAAAGGGTAGTAGCCTGATCCGAAGGATCACCATAACCCAGGATACCGTTTCCATATGCCCATGATGCATCGTCATAAGTCAGTGCAGTATAGTCAGTGCCCTGGTCTGAACCATCATCCAGGTATTTCCATTGACTTAATTTGGGTATCGGAAATGATATCAGTTCCATCTCCGGCACTTCCTCCATAGACAAGTCAAATCCGAGATCAGGACCGGTAGCACTGGATTGGTGGATCTCCACGGCGATTACATTCTCCCCTTCCACAAAATGTTCTTTTGAAATTCTGAATATCTCATATGAAGACTCAGCACTTCCATCTATCTCCGCACTTGCAAAGGTCGAATAAGTAATCTCTCCCTCCGGCATATTGGTTCTGAAGATTTCATTGCCATTGATATAGACTACTGCACCATCATCATAAAGTAAAGATATGTCCAAAGAGTCATTGAGCCCGGATAAATCGGTAATTCCTATATGCTTTCTGAAGTAATAGGTCGGGTATTTAGATGAGGAAGAAGGGCCATAGGATAAAGTCGTAGTAGGATTATCACTGTAACCCAATTTGCCGGGACCATAGCTCCAGTCACTATCATCATAAGAGGATCCAAACCAGGTCGTGCCTAAGTCATCACCCTGATCGTTATATTTCCAATTGCTGTTCTTCTCTATAGGAAGCAATGTCGCCTCCAAGGGCAGGATCGCGGCTCCTGAGAATTCAATGATCAGTTTTGGTGCATGCTCTGCACTTCCATTATATGAGAAAGCATTTCTGACTCCCGAACCGGATAAAAGAACAACCACCGAATTTCCCAATGACCAGCTTTCGTGTTCGAATACCGGTTGAAGTACGGATTTAATATCCGGAGTCCGCTGATCCTCACCGGCCACATTCGGTTGGCCATTTGCCCAGGAGCCTGCATCAGAACCCGGCCAGACTACCGGAGTTGCTGATACTGTAGTCCTTGAAGTAATATCAAATGCAGTAGCTAAGAATGATGTTGCGTTGCCTGTATATTCGGCTGTGATCTCTATGTCACCTAATACGGGGTCTTTATCATTCTTTGAGGTAAATTGTATAAATGCCCTTTCTATAGTAGCTCCTGCAGGAATATTAATATTTGTAAATCTCAATCCGATCACCTGTTCGTCGGAACCATCTGTAGACAATTCTAAATCCGAGCTGGTCAGGTCTATTTCACCAATAGCAGATCCGGTAATATTTTCTTCAGCATCATCAATACCTGATGCTACAATTTTAACCTGTGTCATGCTTTGGGCGAAGGACAAATGTGCCGTTACGGACATTACACTACCCAGAAGCAAGGCACTGCATAATAAATTTCTTTTCATAACTAAGGATTCAAGGTTTTTTATGCAAAAGAATCCTTTTAGTATTATCAGATATTTACGGCAGTGTTACTGAATTCTTATGTGATGGTTATGGGAATATTAAGTGCTAGATCATAAAGCTTTTGTGGCCCTCATCCAAATTCCACCCGGAAGTATTTTGGCATCAACCGGAAAAATCAATTCCTTAAAATAAGCCAATAACAAGATCATGTACACCAATGCGCTTTTGACTTTCTTCGTTTTCAGCACTTCTATCACCAATGACCTTCAGCCACAGGGGCATAACAAAAAACCCTTTCAGGTTATACCTGAAAGGGTTTAAAAAATAAGGAGGCGGCTACCTACTCTCCCGCATTGTAGTGCAGTACCATCGGCCATAAGGGGCTTAACTTCTCTGTTCGGTATGGGAAGAGGTGTGCACCCTCGGCATTACCGCCATTTCTTCGTAGAATTTATCTGATTATGTCCATACCCCATAATCTCCTACTTAATATCATAACATATTGGTCTATTGCAAAACAAAGTACGGTTAACCCATTCTCTGATACTAAAATATTATAAAGCTTACGTGCTATTAGTACTACTCGGCTTTGATGTTACCACCTTTACACCTGTAGCCTATCAACGTCGTCGTCTCCGACGGCACTTAAAAGTAAACTCATCTTGAGGAAGGTTTCGTGCTTAGATGCTTTCAGCACTTATCCTGTCTATACATAGCTACTCAGCACTGCACCTGGCGGCACAACTGATACACCAGAGGTATATGCGTTCCGGTCCTCTCGTACTAAGAACACGCCCTCGCAATTTACTAACGCCCACCACAGATAGAGACCAAACTGTCTTGCGACGTTCTGAACCCAGTTCACGTGCCACTTTAATGGGCGAACAGCCCAACCCTTGGGACCTTCTCCAGCCCCAGGATGTGACGAACCGACATCGAGGTGCCAAACCTCCCCGTCGATATGAGCTCTTGGGGGAGATCAGCCTGTTATCCCCGGAGTACCTTTTATCCTTTGAGCGACGGCCCTTCCATACGGAACCGCCG
>JAHHDV010000011.1:0-45000 GCA_019739295.1 Taibaiella sp. | reverse complement strand
TGCTGCCCCGCTCATCTGCTCTGGTTTTGCTCCGGTTCATTCTTCCTTCTTTCAGCACTTCCAGGATTTCATCTCTGGAGATATGGCGGCAGTCCATTCTGCAGGCTGCATGTTTACTGATCTTCAAATCCGCAGTGCTGATATCACGTGGGATGATGTTTTCTGGTTCTGATCCGCCTTGTTCATAGCTCCAAATGGCTATAACTGTAACCGCGAGGGCCGCAATCCAGAGTTTCCATGAATACCGGTTACTGCGCCTTTTCATCCAGTACATTTTTCTTCCAGGAATCGTATTGCCACAAATAGCTGACCGGTTTAAAAGGATACTTCTGCCTAACAATGAAAAAGAAGATCAGCAACAGTACAATGGAATAGATCTGGGAAGTACCGGAAAGCTCCATTTCTTTAATCCTGAAAACAGCATCGGTCTGAAGAACAGAATCGTCGAAGGTCACAAAAAGTGAAAGGAACAAGTTATTGGCAAAATGAAGCCCTATAGCCAGCTCCAGCGAGTCACTCAGGATCGTTACAAGTCCCAGGATAATCCCTATGGATATATAATCGATCATCACCTGCCATCCAAATGCGCCTACTTCCGGGTTCATCATATGCATGACGCCAAAAGATATACCGGTAAGCAGTAATGGGAAAATCCGGTAAGGCATATACCTTCCCAGCCATTGCATCATATAACCTCTAAACAGCACTTCTTCATATGCAGTCTGTACCAGGAGCATGGGGAAAGAGATCAGCAATAGCATAAAGAATTTTGAGAACTGGAATTGCAGCTCATAATTCTCCCGGTCTATCAAATAATTGATCCCTTCCATAATCGTCATCAGTCCCAGCCAGACAAAAAAAACCGAAGAACAGCTTCCCCCAGTCTACTTTTCCAAACGGTGTGATCAAAGTAACAGGAGGTCTTTTGTGCACCCATTTGACAAATAGCCAAAGAAGCAAAAATGAAATGGCAAAAGGCAGGAGCATGAGAAAAAAAATACAGGTTTTTGTCTATTCCCATGGCAGCGGGGTTGGTCAGCGACTCCAGGTCCAGTCTACCATTCAATACCATGACGATCAATAGCGGGATCGCTCCGAGAAACTGGCCCAGGAACAAAGAGACAAACATTCCGATAAAATAAAACACCCCGTAATTGGTTCCTGCCCTGTTGGCTTCATTAATAAATTTACTATTCATGAGAAGATTTCTGATTGGCAATGCAATATAATGCAGTAAGAGAACAAAAAGACTTATTTTTAAATTTTAAACCTTCATCGATAACGGTTTATCGGCGCATATTTCAAACTTCTATCAGCAGCTATGGCATTACTTTATGATTTTCTATCAGAGCATACCAGGTTAAACAGCGAGCAGGTCACACAGCTAGTGGGAAAGCTGCATGTCCGAACATTCAGAAAGAAAGAAAGGATCCTGTCTGAAGGGGAAATATGCAGGGAGAGTATTTTCGTACAAAAAGGACTTCTCAGGTCCTACTCTATCGACCAGCAGGGCAAAGAGCACATCATACAATTTGCTCCAGACAATTGGCTGATCAGCGACCGGAGCAGTATTTACTTCAATGAAGGTGCCATGTTCTTTATAGATGCAATAGAAGATACGGAAGGCATTATGCTTCCCTATAATTTCTTCAGGGAAGCCGTAGAAAAACATCCGTCACTCGCTGAATTCAATGAACAGCTTTTGCAAAAACATATCAGAAGCCTTCAGTTCAGGATCAACCAGCTCTTAGGGGCTACTGCCGAAGAGCGTTACCTGAGTTTTATCGAATTATATCCGGATTTACTGCTCCGTGTACCTCAATGGATGATTGCTTCCTATCTCGGCATTACTCCTGAAAGCCTGAGCAGGGTCAGGAAAGAGCTGGCCAAAAAACATCAGCAACATTAGGCAGTACGACTACACTGCAATATTTCACTCAAAATGAATATCATCATTTATAAATATTTCATATAACCTACAGCTTTCAGTCCTTATAGCAATATTGTGAATGACAAGTACACGATCATTACCTACCTGTGCCTTTCCATCATTCTAATGAATCATTTATTACAGATGGGCCATTCATATTCGGAGGCTACAAGCACGGACCAGAACTCGGATGGAACGTGAGGAATTCCTTCAAAATGGGGAATTTATCTCTTCTATGCCATCGCTGTACCTATCCTAATAGGAAGAAAAGCAGACCCGACCCCTGATCAGGCAATCACATCAAAAACAGCAACTCCGGGTAGCATCTCGATGAAAGGCAAACAAATACATTTTGGAGAATTAGGAATAACGTCTTATCTTTGCACTCCTATTTTTGGGGAAAAATAAAGATTTCTTTGTTATTTTTTGATAACGTGTTGAAAAACAATTATATACAATCTATTCAAAATTTATTTTTTTGAATGGGTTTATTGTTGTTTGTATGCACCAAGTCAAAAGTCAATTTTATATTTATAAAGAATTATGGCTGCAACCAACCAATTAACATCCGCTCCACGTCACAATTTTGCTAAAATTCACGATGGTGCTGGTACCCCGGATCTGTTAGAAATCCAACTACAATCTTTTAAAGACTTTTTCCAGTTGGAGACTACTCCGGATAAAAGAAACAACGAAGGGTTATTCAAAGTGTTCAAGGAGAACTTCCCGATCACGGATACGCGTAACATTTTCGTACTTGAATTTTTAGATTACTTCGTAGATCCTCCCCGTTATTCCATCGAAGAGTGTGTAGATAGGGGATTGACCTATTCTGTGCCTTTGAAGGCAAAACTGAAACTGAGCTGTAATGATGAAGAGCACGTGGATTTTGAGACTATTGTACAGGATGTATTCTTAGGCAACATCCCTTATATGACACCGAGAGGTACTTTTGTTATCAATGGTGCTGAACGTGTAGTAGTTTCTCAACTGCATCGTTCTCCGGGGGTATTCTTCGGTCAGTCTGTTCACCCGAACGGTACAAAGATCTACTCTGCAAGGGTGATCCCGTTCAAAGGAGCCTGGATGGAGTTTGCGACAGATATCAATAATGTGATGTATGCATACATTGACCGTAAGAAAAAGTTTCCTGTTACTACCCTGCTGCGTTCTATCGGGTTTGAAACAGATAAGGACATCCTGGAACTGTTCGGAATGGCTGATGAGATCAAGGCCGATAAAAAGACACTGAAGGAAAATCTTGGAAAGAAATTGGCTGCGAATGTATTAAGAAGCTGGGTAGAAGATTTCTCGGATGAGGATACCGGTGAAGTGGTATCGATCGTGCGTAATGAAGAAGTCCTGAAAAGAGATACCATCCTGGATGAGGATAACATCGAAATGATCCTCGATATGGGAATCGAGACCGTATTTATACAGAAGGAAGAGTTAAGCAATGATTACAATATCATCTATAACACTTTAAATAAAGATACTTCCAACTCAGAATTGGAAGCAGTACAGCATATCTATCGGCAATTGAGGGGTTCCGATGCCCCGGACGATGATACTGCACGCGGGATCATCGATAAGCTATTCTTCTCAGACAAACGCTATGACCTGGGAGAAGTGGGCCGCTACAAAATCAATAGAAAATTAGGTTTGGGTATCGATCCTGAGAAAAAAGTACTGACTAAAGAAGATATTATATCTATTATTAAATACCTGGTTCGTTTATCCAATGGTAAAGCTGAGATCGATGATATCGATCACCTGAGCAACCGCCGGGTAAGAACAGTAGGCGAACAGTTATTTGCGCAGTTTGGCGTGGGGCTTTCCCGTATGGCGCGAACCATCCGTGAACGTATGAACGTAAGGGACAATGAAGTATTCACACCGATTGACCTGATCAATGCGAGAACATTGTCTTCTGTCATCAACTCGTTCTTCGGTACATCCCAGTTGTCACAGTTCCTGGATCAAACCAACCCATTATCCGAGATTACACACAAACGCCGTATTTCGGCGCTCGGGCCAGGAGGTCTTTCCCGTGAAAGAGCAGGCTTCGAGGTACGGGACGTACACTATTCCCACTATGGCCGCTTATGTACGATCGAGACCCCGGAAGGTCCGAACATCGGGTTGATCTCAACTTTGTGTGTACACGCCAAGATCAACGAAATGGGATTTATCGAGACCCCGTATCGTAAGGTAGAAAACGGTAAAGTAGATACCAAAAAGCAACACTTTTTGAGTGCCGAGGAGGAAGATGAGCAAAGAATCGCGCAGGCGAATGTGCCATTGGATGATAAAGGAAACTTTATAGAAGATAAAATCAGGAGCCGGGAGACAGGGGACTTCCCTATCCTGGAAAAAGATGAAGTAGACTATATGGATGTGGCGCCAAACCAGATCGTAGGACTTTCAGCTTCTCTGATCCCTTTCCTGGAGCATGATGATGCGAACCGTGCCCTGATGGGATCGAACATGCAGCGCCAGGCAGTTCCCCTGATGAAGCCACAGGCACCCATCGTGGGTACCGGTATCGAGGCAAAAGCAGCCAGGGATGCACGTATCCAGATTCACGCGGAAGGAGAAGGCGTTGTGGAATTTGTAGATGCCAATGAGATCCATATCAGGTACAAAAGAGACGAGATGCAGAAAATCGTTTCCTTTGATGATGACCTGAAAGTATATAAACTTACCAAACATAAGAAAACCAACCACAGTACCAGCATTAATCTGAAACCTGCTGTGACCAAAAATCAGGTGGTGAAAGAAGGCGATTTCCTGACACAGGGTTATGCCACTGTAGACGGGGAGCTGGCGCTGGGACGTAACCTTAAAGTGGCTTTCATGCCTTGGAAAGGATACAACTTCGAGGATGCCATCGTGATCAATGAAAAAGTAGTAAGCGAGGATTTATTTACTTCTATCCATATTGATGAATATGAACTGGAAGTAAGAGATACGAAACTGGGAGAAGAGGAACTTACTGCAGACATTCCCAATGTATCCGAAGAAGCAACCAAAGACCTGGATGAAAACGGGATCATCCGTATCGGTGCCAAAATCAAGGAAGGAGATATCATGATCGGTAAGATTACGCCAAAAGGTGAATCTGACCCGACACCGGAAGAGAAGTTATTGAGAGCGATCTTCGGAGATAAAGCAGGTGACGCGAAGGATGCATCACTGAAAGCATCTCCATCTGTAGAAGGTGTCATCATCGATAAAAAACTCTTCCAAAGAGCGAAAAAGGATAAGAATGCCAAAGCCAGAGAGAAAGTAGAACTGGAAAAAATAGAAAAAATACATAAAGAGAATGATGAAGCGATCAAGGCATTACTGATCGAAAAGCTCCAGAAATTACTTGACGGCAAAACATCAAATGGTGTGGTCAACAATTATGGAGAGCCGGTAATCTCCAAAGGAGGGAAGTTCTCTTCTAAAGTATTGAATTCTGTAGATTTCCAGAACGTGAATCCTTTGGAATGGACGGGAGATGCACAGACGGACGATTTGGTCAACCAACTGTTACACAACTATAATATCCGCTACAACGAGGAATTAGGTCGTTACAAACGTGAGAAATTCAACCTCTCTATCGGGGATGAATTACCAACCGGTGTATTGAAGTTAGCTAAAGTTTACCTTGCTCAGAAGCGTAAGTTGAAAGTAGGTGATAAAATGGCGGGTCGCCACGGGAACAAAGGTATCGTAGCGAAAATTGTAAGAGCAGAAGATATGCCATTCCTGGAAGACGGAACTCCAGTAGATATCGTATTGAACCCGCTTGGGGTACCTTCCCGTATGAACTTGGGGCAGATTTACGAGACCATCCTGGGATGGGCCGGAGAGAAATTAGGAATGAAATTTGCAACTCCGATCTTTGACGGTGCTTCCCGTGAAGAAGTAGGAGATCTGATCGGGAAAGCAGAGCTTCCTTCCTTTGGTCATACTTACCTGTATGATGGGGAGACAGGAGAAAGGTTTGACCAGAAAGCAACTGTCGGTGTCATCTATATGATCAAGCTGCACCAACATGGTAGATGATAAAATGCACGCACGTTCTATCGGACCTTACTCCCTGATTACCCAACAGCCATTGGGTGGTAAAGCCCAGTTTGGAGGTCAGCGTTTCGGTGAGATGGAGGTTTGGGCATTGGAAGCTTATGGTGCTGCCAATATCCTTCAGGAAAATCCTGACTGTAAAAATCTGATGACATCATAGGCAGGGCAAAAACTTATGAATCTATCGTAAAAGGAGACAATATACCCAAAGCAGGAATTCCGGAATCATTCAATGTACTGGTGCATGAACTGAGGGGGTCTTGGCTTGGAACTGACCTTTGAGGATGAAAATAAGATTTAGAGATACTTACATTTAAATAGAAAGGGCAGCGGATTCGCTGCCTTTTGTATTCTTATCCTACCTGCTTCATTATACCCCTGTATCCATAGCGATCATGGAGTATATACTTTCTCCGGAATATCTCGTGGAATATACACGGGTGGCTGTAACCGGATATGGTATATTATCTTCTGCAGGTTTCCCAGTCTGGGAATCGATCTTTAGAGATCTTATATCAGTATCTATACCCTATTTATCCTCGCTTTTGGACGGGGCAGTACAACCCTACATCAAAAAGGCCCCGCTTCTTTGAAACGGGGCCTTTTAAAAAACGATCGCAACCATATTTATTATATGGATCGGCTCAATCCCTGTTCTTACGCTCTATCAGCATTTTCCTGAACTCCTCTTCAGCGCTGTAACATCTTAGACAGCTGGGATGAGGAGATCACTTTTAGGAACCTGGATTTTATACCTGTTCCTTAATTCGAAACGTTTCTGCTCCAGTTCATCCAGTTTTTGCAGGTCCCCGGGATTTCCTTTTCTTTTGATTTGTATTATTTCTCTGTTGATTTTTCTTCTTTCCGTCTCATATTCCTCGTGCAATGGCCAGAATTGCCTGGGACTGGTCAGGTGTCAGGTCCATTCGTTCTGTATAGAGGCTAACCATTGCCGAACGTATCTTATCCATTCCATCCTGTGCTTTCAGCTCAGGAGCGAAGAAAAATGTAAACGACATCAATAACCCCAAATAATAAATACTTCATAAGTCAAATTCGAATTTTTCCTTTAAATACCTTCATATTCCAGGTATGCATCAATATCTTCGGCGCTGATATCATCCAACAGTTTTTCAGTTGTATTTTTAATGGCTCTGTTGGGGGATTTATTGGAAGCCGATGCATTATCCATCAGCCTGTAAATATCGAAACTTTCCTGGTCATTTTCAATATATTTTTCGATATCTTCATCAGAGACACTGCTCAGCATCTGAAACGCCAGCTGATGAGGTTTCTTCTGCCCTCCTATTCCTTCCGTTCCAAACATCCAGGCACCTCCCGCGGCAAAAGATGATAAATACACTGGCCGCTGCCGCCCAGTTGGTCCATTTCCACATCCTTCTATTAGGACGGCTTATCTTCAAGCCGGGCTGCTTGTCTTCTGTAGCCCCGGTTACAGGCTGGAATCGTACTTCTTCAAAATAACCCGCAGGTACCTGATAAGGCTGCTCCTCCTTCATTCCCGCCAGGAAAGAAGTATCAACCAGGTCATCATCCGCCTGATGAATGCGGTACATCACCTGTCCCGCAAAAGTCTCAAAATACCCTTCCGGAACCGAAAACGTCCTGTCAGCATTCAGCGTATGAAGATACATCTCATACTTTTCAACCGAATGAATCGCTGACATTACCTGCTGTCCCAACTGTTCAAAATAACCTTCCGGAGCCGAAAATGGTAACGCTTTGGCCACAGGAAGAACCAGCTTTTTATCTTCTGTGCCTTCGGAAGCTTGAATGCTTTCCATCAATTGTCCGGGTAATTGATCAAAATACTGTTCAGGAGGTTGAAAAGGTGGTTTAATCTTGTTATTGCTCATAAAATACGCTCCTTTTTGTTACTCAATTCCAATGAATTTTCACTATTCTATGACTCCCCGTCCAGGTATTAGTTTAATTCTTTTTTGATATATTCTTCAACTTTTTTAACGGCATGATGGTAAGATGCTTTCAATGCGCCGGTGGAGGTATCCAAGACCTTTGACATCTGCTCGTAAGGCATCTCGTCATAATACCTGAGGGTAAAGACGATCCTTTGTTTCTCGGGGAGGCTTTGAATGGCTTCCTGAAGTTTCCATTCCAGCTTATTGGCATCAAATCCGGCTTCTGCCCTGAGCTTGTAGATAGGACTGCTCTCATCGTCCGAAAGGTTCAGGGACTTTCTTTTCTTCTCTTTTTCCAGGAAAGTCAGTGTCTCATTCGTAGCGATCCTGTACATCCAGGTATATAGATTACTTTCTCCCCTGAAACCCTCCAGGTAATTCCAGGCTTTGATAAATGTATTCTGTAAGACATCATTGGCATCTTCATGATTGATCACCATTCTTCTTACATGCCAATACAGTTTTTCTTGGTATTTCTTAATGATCTTATTGAATGCTTTCTCTTTGGTAGCATCCGTTTTAAATTCATCCAATAATTCTTGATCCGAAAATTGATCAGACATAAATATCCAGATTTTCTATTTTGTGGGTAAATATAAACGAATTCATGTAAAAAGAATAGATTTTATAGCATCCTAACAAAAAATATAGACCTATTCAAACTGAAAATAATGCTGTAAAAAGTACTTTTGTGGCCCGATATATTAGATGCTCTATAAACAGAGGTAAGGAGCAATCCATATGCGCAAGTTCATCCCGGTCCTGCTCCAGGATGGCACTATCCGATATATAAAAAAATAAAATATGAATGAACAGGCAAAAAGATTACGGATCATCTTCTTAGGCACTCCGGAATTTGCAGTGGCTTCCCTGGAGGCAATGGTACAGGCCGGGCTCCAGGTAGTGGCCGTAGTCACTTCTCCTGATAAGCCCGCGGGAAGAGGCCGGAGCCTGCACCAGAGTGAAGTCAAAAAGATATGCTGAAGAGCACCGGATTCCCGTATTACAGCCGGAAAAGCTGAAGAACAGGCAGTTTCTCAAAGAGCTGGCCGGTTATCAAGCGGATATCCAGGTAGTGGTAGCATTCAGGATGCTGCCGGAAGCAGTATGGAATATGCCTCCTTTGGGCACTATCAATGTGCATGCCAGCCTGCTGCCGCAATACAGGGGAGCTGCTCCTATCAACTGGGCCATCATCAATGGCGAAACGGAAACGGGCGTAACTACCTTCAGGTTAAAACACGAAATTGATACCGGAAATATCCTGATGCAGAAAGCTGTTCCGATCCTACCCGGGGATAATATGGGTTCTCTTTATGAAAAACTGATGAAGGAAGGCGCTTCGCTACTCCTGAAAACCCTGGAAAGTATGGCTGACGGAAGTATCCGGTCCCAAGCCCAGACTGATGATAAAGATGGGAAACACGCTCCAAAAACTCAGTAAAGAAACCGGAAAAATAGACTGGAACTTACCGGCATCTCAAATCCATAATCTTATCCGCGGCCTTTCACCATACCCGGGAGCCTATACCTTCTTAGGCAGTAAGATGTTTAAAATATTCGAATCACATATCGAAGATATACCTCCTGGCGGCAGTCCAACCGGATCCATGGAAAGTGACAATCAATCTTATTTGAAAATAGCTTGCCGGGATGGATGGCTTCTACGCTGAGCAGGTACAACTGGAAGGTAAAAAACGCATGCCTATTGCGGAATTCCTTAAGGGGTATAAGTTTTAATATACAGGGCTTCATGTCAAAAGCCTTCAACCGGGTTGAAGGCTTTTGTCTGTAGATCCCCCAAACAGGGAAGCATCAATCTCTCGACCTGTTCATAAAGATAAAGAGATAATACAATAAAGTAGCAATAGAACTCACTGCAGCCACCACGTAGGTTCTTGCAGCCCATTTCAGTGCATCTTTTGCTTTGGCATCTTCTTCAGGGGTCAGTATACGGGCCTTATTGAGCCAGGCTACCGCTCGGTTACTGGCATCGTATTCCACAGGCAAAGTCACCAATGCAAAGATCGTAGTCAATGCAAACAGGCCGATACCTACGAGGAAAATCCAATTATAAACAGATCCGGCCACAGTCAGCCCGATCCCTACCAAGATCAAAATCTGGGAAAAAACGCGAGCTGATCTGGACAGCAGGTACCATCTTGCTTCTGAATTGTAACCACCGGTATGCCGTAGCATGCTGAACCGCATGGCCGCATTCATGAGCAGCAACTGCCGCAGCAGATATACTGTTGTTATTGTAAAACCTCCGGACTCAGGTTGACTGTCTTATTCGCAGGATTATAATGATCTGAAAGAAAACCCGTTGGCAGAAACCACCTTCACATCATGGATACCATTGTCCTGCAGCATCCTGACTTGCAATCTCCCTTCCGGTCATCCCCACCCTCAGGGGTATCTGACCATAAGTTTGAAATCTCCTCTTCAATTGATTGCTTACATAGGAACCAATCAAGAACATGATTCCGGCTATGATATAATATCCTAGATACATAGTTAAAATTTATTATTGGTCACTTTCTTAAAATTAAACAACCGAAAAGAGAACCTGACAGATCAAATTTTCCTTTCAAAAGCCAATCAAAATAAAAATAAAAACCGGATAAGAATGTTATATTTTGTATCCGTTATTTTTGAACTCCTCTACTTTAGCTGCTATCTTCTGGTCACTCAATGCAAAAATCCTGGCACAAAGAGCCGCGGCATTCCTGGCCCCTGCTTTTCCTACAGCTAAAGTCCCTACAGGTAACCCTGCCGGCATCTGTACGATAGAATACAGAGCATCGATACCTCCGGGAAGTCCCCCGTCCAATGGCACTCCCAGTACCGGGAGAGAAGTATATGCGGAACATACACCCGGAAGAGCCGCTGCCATACCTGCAGCTGCAATCACGGCACCAAATCCATTGGATTGGGCATTCACCATCAGTTCCTTTACCCTATCCGGATTGCGATGTGCTGATGCTACTATCATCTCATTCCCGATACCAAACCAATCCAGCCACTTTTTTACTTTCTTCCATTATAGGTTCATCTGATACAGAACCCATGATAATCATTACTTTCATGCAAATATTACTTTTAAATTTTTGAATTAATCAGACAAAAATAATACAGAAAAGCCTAACTATCCTTCATTCCGGAAACAATTCACAAACTATTGTCAGGGATTTTGATTCCAGTGACTTCTGACCGGGAAATCCGGTATTGCAATAACAATCCCTGTTTCAGTGACCCAACCTTAAAAATAAAAAGCTGCCCCCTGGGAGCAGCTTTTTCAAAGACCCTGTATGCACTTATTGCCTGATAAATTTTCCTGGTTTCATTTCCCAGCCGGATGAAGTACAGTCCTTCCGGATAGCGGGAGATATCAATGCTTGTTTCCTTTTTGAAAATGAATCCGTCTAACTGTCGCCCGGAGATATCATAAATCCTTACCTGTATCATTTCATTTGAGGTCCGTAGGGATTTTAAATGCAGCACATCATCAGCCGGGTTGGGGTATAAAAGCCACTCTTCAGCTGACAGGGTGCCCTCTTCTACCGATAAAGGATGCTGGTGCAGCACACCGACCGCATCCAGATCGAAGCCTGAGGAAGGAAATGCTGTGGGCCAGGGATCATTGATTACGTTGCCCAGGTGGTCTACATTCGAAAATTCATCTTCCAGGCTGCCGACCACATCCACAATACGGATATAGCGAATCTCTTGAATATCAATCCCAATACTATCCTTCAAATCCTCCAGGTCGAAAGGAGTACCATAATTCGCAAGATACTTTCCTGCCAGGTTATGGATGAGCGAAGCATCTGAATACGAAGTGGTGGTGATCTGGGAATCAGTCTGCAGGTTAGATACAGCGGGGAACCTCACAAAATATTCGCCATCCGTACTTACCTCTACAAATGCCAATTCCAGAAATGCCATGGAAGAATCCAATGGATCTGCAAATGCATTTTCAAATACTACGAAATCCGCACCTTCACCATTCTGGATCGGTCGCTCAAAGCTCAATGTGATCCAGCCTCCGTCACCCAGAGAAACAATCGATGCATTAGCCGGGCCCACAGCATTCTCCGCAGAACCTGCACTTGCCTTTCCCAAGGATAGGTCAGAAATATCCAGCCAGCCCCTTTCTAATGTCGCCCCGGTCGCCCAACCTATGATGCGTTCATCTGATTTATGAACCGCATCATTGCCTTCCAAAGGATACTGGGGCGGAAACTGGGCAAGCCCAGAATACGAGATAAAGGAAACAAATACAATGAATATTATTCTTTTCATAATTCACTAATTGAAGAGCCCGTTTGAATTTTGCGATCAGCATCTATTATGTAACTATTTGAAGCACAACAAGGCAAATGTTGCAGTCACAGCACCTCTCTGTGATAAAATCCAGCTAAGTTATAGTCAGAAACAGCGACAAGAAAACCAATCAATAAATTTTAAACAGGCTCAGAATATGATGATTTTTGCATCAAAGATGCTTTATTTCCTACCTATAGCTTCACAAATTTAAGCATCGCTTCTTTACGGGTGCCTACATCTTCCAGGTGAATGAAATAATTGCCTGCACTTAAATGATGTAAGGAGATACGTCCCTGGTGCAATTGGCCGTATTGCATCAATTGTCCCTGGATATTGTAGATCTTGAACTGAAGATCCCGGGCATCCTCAGCTTTTATATCCAGATAATGGCTTGCAGGATTAGGGGAAAGTAAGACCTTCAGGCTATTCCTCACAGCTGTTTCAACAGATGTCGGCGGTATATCTTTAATGATGATCTCATCAAAAGCAAAATAAAACGGTGTATAGGTAGTGATGTCATCGCTAAACGCTTCGAAAGTGATGGAATCTACTGCACCCAGTGCTTCAAAGGATACAAATGTCCAGTCCCGGACCAGCATTGTGTCCGTATCGCTGATGGAAGCCAGGTCAAAGACTACGCTATCACTGACCATTTCACCTTCTGTATACCCTTTTACGATCACCTGGTAAGAAGTGATATTCGCCAGATTATCCAAAATATACCTGTAGGTCAGGGTCGTATTGGTGAAGTAGGTACCTACCAGTTCCTGCGTAGAATCCGTGTTCAACCTGATGCCTATCGGATGTGTGTGCTGAACTGCATCCGGGAATCTTTGCTGCACATAAGCCACTGCATAATTTTCGGATTCTTCATACCCGATAGCAGCAATAACCGAGATATCGTTGGCATATGATCCATCCAGGGAATCAGTGCCTCTGGAGCAATCGAATCCACTGAAGTTTCCCCAATAAGCCTGAGACCCTCTGAACGTGACACCTCCGGATTCGAAAGAATAATCCACCATTTCATCCGGTATGATCTCTACAGACTTGGAGATGCTGGCTGCTGCTTCCGGGATGCTTACATCATCAAAAGAGATAGATTCAGATTGTGCCAGAGCTAATTGCGACATCGGGATACACAATAATCCCAAAGCCAAACTTTTAGTAAAGTTTGTTTTCATAAAAATATGTAGTTTAAAAATAAAAATTACAACTTCAGGTAACATCAATTTACCTTTTCAACCGGTTTGTTCCCGAACCCGTTAAAATACGAATGAACCAAGGCAGGTCTTCTGACTTATGTACTCTTTTCCGGCCTTCCCACAAGATATTACTTGAAGTGGCATGAAGCAAAAGGAAAAGAACGAATGTACACTTACAGCAGCGGGCACTGTAACGGAATTGCACCGTTTTCCCATATTATGCTACGCTTTCTATTGAAACGTGGCACCTTAATCCGGGACAAAGATACGTATTTTACGGTATCCAGATATCTTGCAGTATCAATTTTTTTTTGGAACGGAAACCGGTTATCCCTGGGTATTAAAAAATACTGCCGGTTGAAACCGGCTTCCATTAAAGTTGCTATTGAATCCAAAATTTATTATATATAAGAGCTAAAAAAGGCCGCAATATTGCGGCCTTGTCAAATGATCATCTATTACCTGAACTAAAAATTACAAATCAAACCTGATCCCCTGCGCTAAGGGTAAATGGGTACTGTAATTGATGGTATTGGTCTGCCGGCGCATATAGGCTTTCCAGGAATCAGAACCGCTCTCCCGGCCGCCCCCTGTTTCCTTTTCACCTCCGAATGCTCCTCCTATCTCGGCGCCACTGGTACCGATATTGACATTCGCGATGCCACAATCGCTGCCTCCTGCACTCAGGAACAACTCTGCCTCTCTCAAGTTCTGTGTGAAAATTGCGGAAGAAAGACCCTGGGGCACCCCGTTTTGCATGGCAATCGCTTCTTCTATCTCTCTGTATTTCATGACATATAATATGGGAGCAAATGTCTCATGCTGTACGATACGCATATCATTCCTGGCTTCGATGATACAGGGTTGTACATAACACCCGCTTTCATATCCCTTACCTTCCAGCACGCCACCTTTGACAATCACCTTTCCGCCTTCTTCCTTAGCTGCCTCTATGGCATCCAGATAGTCCTGTACCGCCTTGGTATCGATAAGGGGTCCTACATGATTGGCTTCATCCAAGGGATTACCGATCTTCAGTTGTTTATATGCTTTCTTCAGGGTACTGATCGTTTTGTCATAAACGGATTCATGTACAATCAGTCTCCGGGTGGTGGTACATCTCTGGCCTGCAGTACCTACAGCGCCAAATACAGTACCTACCAATACCATTTTCAGGTCAGCGTGTTCGGATACAATAATGGCATTATTACCTCCCAGTTCCAGGATGCTGCGCCCAAAGCGCTCTGCCACTTTTGCGCTTACGGACCTTCCGACCCTGGTGGATCCTGTGAAAGAAATCAAAGGAATGCGAAGGTCTGCTGTAAGTTCTTCCCCACATTCCCCGATCAGTAAACAGCTTACACCTTCCGGCACATTGTTTTTCTTGAATACTTCTGCTACGATATGCTGGCAAGCTACCGCACATAGCGGGGTTTTGCTACTTGGCTTCCATACACATACATCCCCGCAAACCCAGGCTAATGCAGCATTCCAGCTCCAGACCGCTACGGGAAAATTGAATGCTGAAATAATGCCGACAACTCCCAGCGGATGCCATTGCTCATACATCCTGTGTGAAGGGCGCTCGGAGTGCATGCTCAAGCCATACAACTGGCGGGATAACCCTACTGCAAAGTCGCAGATGTCTATCATTTCCTGGACTTCTCCCAGTCCTTCCTGGTAGCTCTTACCCATCTCATAAGAAACCAGGGCACCCAGGTCATTTTTCTTGGCCCTTAAAGCATCTCCGATTTGCCTTACGATTTCTCCCCTCTTAGGGGCAGGCATTGTTCTCCATGTCCCAAATGCAGCAGCAGCCGTTCTGATCACTTTTTCGTATGTATTCTTATCAGAAGCGGTAACTGCTGCGATTTTCTTACCGTCCACCGGTGAATAGGAAACGATGGCCTCTCCTGTGGAAGCCATCCATTTTACCCCGGTTGAAGCCCCAAGGTTTTCTTTGATGATTCCTAAGTTCTTTAAAGCTTTGGATATATTCATTGTATGTAATTTTTGTAATGCAATTGTTTTCAGGATGGCAAATGTAACCAATTCTCAGCAGATTTGCCCAGCCCTGCCCCTAAGCTTCTTTTGGGAATGCAATACCTGAGATTCATTTTTCAGACCTACAAAAAAGCCTCCCTGTTCCCGGGAGGCTTCTTGAATACGATCATAAACAATTAGTACATTGCCCTGTAATTATGCTGGAATGTAGTATCTGTAGTTCTCACCCAATTGACACCACGGTCCTCAGACCTGAACAGGCCTTTGTTGGTAGCAGCAAACACGAAATACCTGGTGGCACCATTTTTATACACATTCTTCTTGTAGGTCAGCCTTCTTACCTCAGTACCGATTTCCAACCCGTTATTTACGGGGATCAATTGATCCGGTGCCTCAAATCTGAAAACACCATATTCCGTTCCGATCAACAAGTTACCTCCCGGAGCCCTGGTTGCTGTCCATATGTGCGAACCCCACGGTATATTTCCATTCAATAATTTCAGCCAGTGTAACCCTGCATCATCACTGACATAATGAAAATGCCTCCCGGTACTCTCTATTAAGAATAGGGATTGTCCGTCACTGGAGACAAAATAGACTCCGTCATCTGCTGGGAATACACCTTCTACCGTAACCGGTGTCCACGGGGCATCCGCATTTTCCTTTTTAAGCAAAAGAAGGTTTTCATTGCTGAACGCATATACTGAGCCGTCATTCAAAGCAGCGAAGCTGGTGATATGATAGCTCACCGGGATCAATGGATTAAAATTATCATCGATCTGCCAGGTTCTGCCATTGTCTGAGGAATAGGCAACACCTTTTCCTTCAGTCGTAGCCACATATATTTTACCTTGCAATGGTGCATCCAGGATCTGTTCATTCCACTCCTGCCTGCTCACCTTATCAAACACCATCTGGAAATTTTTACCATTGTTAAAACTTGCATGCAAGTTTTCCTTAACCATAAAAAGATTTTCCTGGCTGGTAGTAAGGGCTATAGGAGCGTAACCGTCCGGCGGGAATACGTTATTGAAGTGCATCCCGTCGTTGGTATTGATCAGCATACCACTCGTATTCGCAATGTACAAGCCGTACGGAGTCTGAATGACCTCATCATTGTCTATGGACAGCGGACTTACTTTCTTACAGGAATATTGAAATAATACAGGTGCGATCAATGCAGCTGATAAAGTAATCTTAGATAAAAATGATTTCATCCGAAAACGCAAATTTTGCTCAAGATTACAATTTTTTAACAATACTACAAAACAATAGGACGGATTTTTTAATTTTTTGGTAAAATAAACTATTTTTCTATCATTGGTTTTTTAAATATTCTACCTTTATATACTGAAAATGAGATTTATATTATCAGCAGTCATATTCCTCATCTATTCCTTTGGTTCCATAGGTACTACATTTAGTTTTCACCTGTGCCAGGGAAAGGTTGTGGGTATCCAATGGTCTGCTTCCGATGGTGACCATATGGGCTGTTGCGGGGACACCAAAGCCAAAAAATCTGATTGCTGCGATGATGTCAGGATTACTTTAAAGACAGATAAATCCCAGTTACTCAGTTTTCATAAATTTCAATTTGCTGCTCCGGCTATTCTTCCCACACCAGTGGTTTACGGCACATATGTGGAACAAGCCACAGCAGAAGAACAGTTCTCCATCCATCAGTATGCTCAGCCTCCTCCGGGATTATGGCAGGGTATTCCTTTATTTACATTGTACAGTCACAGGAAATTAGACTGTTAATAGTTGGTTGTATTCATCCATAAATATGGTGTGCAATGATGTTCATTCACATTGTACCTATATTCCCTTTATCCAACTATTATTTTCAACATCTAAATTTCTTATACAATGAAAAAGTTACTTTCAGCTTTATTTACAGCTATATTTATCCTTTCATCCATCCAATTATTTGCCCAAAAGGAGAGTAAAATCAATACGGAAACTATTGAAGTGGAAGGAATGTGCGGTATGTGTAAAAAACGTATCGAGAACGCAGCATATATCAAAGGCGTGAAACGTGCGGAATGGAACCCGGAAACAAAAAAACTTACTGTAGTTTACAATACGAAAATTACTTCCAAAGAAAAAATAGTTCACAATATCGTTAAAGCCGGGCACGATGCAGATGGTGTCCAGGCAGAAGAAAAAGCCGTCCGGGAGCTTCCGGCCTGCTGCAACTACAGAGATCCGAACAATCCTCATAATCATTAATAAAATCCACGAATAATGAGGAATATGATCAAAACTTCACCTGTACTGATCGTAGCTATCAGTGCGGGATTCATCAGCAACCCACTTCTTAGTACAGGACAGGATACTGCTAAAATATCTTATACATCCGTGGTGGTAGATGAAACCAATATGCCTGTAGTGGGAGCATCTGTGGCATCTGCCTATTCGGAGATCTCCACATTTACCGATGAGATGGGAAGCTTCCGGCTGGACTTAATACCGGCACAGCAGGAACTCATCATTGAATATCCCGGTACCGAACCGTTCATACTTATGGTAGATCCCGGTACGCCTTCCGATACCCTGAGGACATATCTCACAACTTCGCTCGAGGGTGTAGTCATAGAAAAAAGGAGGAAATCTACCGAATTCAATATGATCGACCCGGTCAAATCCGAGAATATGGGGACTCCGTGAATTATCCAAGGCGGCTTGCTGTAACCTGAGCGAAAGCTTCGAGACCACGCCTTCTGTGGATGTAGGTTTCACAGATGCCATCTCCGGGTATAAGCAAATCTCTCTCTTGGGCCTGAGTGGTCCCAATGTAGCTTTTACAAGGGAGAATATCCCGGACACGAGAGGCCTGGCAAACATCATCGGTCTCACCTTTACGCCCGGGCCCTGGGTAGAAAGCATCCAGCTCAGTAAGGGGACAGGCTCCGTAGTCAATGGGTATGAGGGCGTAGCAGGGCAGATCAATGTCGAGCTGCATAAGCCTAAAGAAAAGAACGGCATCAAGCTCCTGCTGAATGCTTACCAGAGTACGCAAGGCAGGACGGAAGCCAATATGGTATACAATCAAATCCTCAATTCCAAATGGAATACTACCCTTCTGGCCCATGTCAAATCCAACTGGATGAATGTGGATCAAAACAATGATTCTTTCCTGGACCAGCCCCTGGGCAGCACCTATCTTTTAGGCAACAGGTGGATGTATTATAACCCTCAGGGCTGGGAGATTCAACTCGGGTTAAAGGGTGTATATATGGATCTATGGGGTGGAGAAAGCAGCTACAACCGCGATCAGGAAGTCAGCACTTCCAGCCCCTGGGGATTTTACAACAATACCCAAAGAGCGGAAGCATGGGCAAAGATCGGTAAGATCTATACAGACAAGCCTTATCAGAGCATGGGCTTGCAGCTGAATGCTTTCTACCACGATCAGGATGCACGTTACGGACTGAATACTTACCAGGGAAAGCAGAAATCATTTTATGCCAACTACATTTTCCAGAGCATTATTCATTCCACAGAACATACCATTAAGTTCGGAGGAAGTTTTCAATATGATGGTTTTGATGAAGCATTTGCAGGTCAGAATTATGCAAGACAGGAAATCGTGCCCGGAATATTTACCGAATACGCTTATCATTACCTGGATAAGTTCTCTGTAGTAGCAGGAATTCGCGGGGATTATAACAATATCTACGGTGCATTTTTGACGCCAAGGTTACACCTGAGGTTTGCACCGGAAGAAAAATTAGTATTCAGAGCTTCTATAGGCAGGGCACAAAGAACCGTCAATGTATTTGCCGAGCATATCGGCTTTATGGCCAGTAACAGGACTTTCGAACTGCCTGGTAATAATCATCAACTGCCATTCGGCCTGAAACCGGAAGTTGCCTGGAATATGGGTGTCAATATGGTGAAGCAGTTCATGCTGAACTACAGGGACGGATCACTCAGCCTGGATTACTATTATACCCATTTCGACAATATGGTCATTACAGACATCGAGCAGTACCGGATTATCCGCTTCTATAACCTGGATGGCAAGTCGTATGCACATAGTTTTCAGGCACAGCTTGATTATGAAGTGATGAGAAAATGGGATTGGAGAGTAGCTTACAGATGGTATGATGTGAAGGCCACTTATGAAGGAAAGGGACTGCTACAAAAGCCTCTATTGGCCGCGCACCGGTTCTTCGTCAATACTGCTTACGAGACCAGGAACAACTGGAGCTTCGACCTGACAGCCAACTGGACCGGGGCTAAACGCATGCCGGAGCACATCCTCAATTCAGGAGACCCGGCCCGTTCTTCTTATGCGACACCTTCATTCTGGATATGGAATGGGCAGGTCTCCAAAAGCTGGGAAGATGAACGGTGGAAAATATATGCAGGTGTAGAGAATATATTAGGTACCATGCAGCATCATCTGATCCTGGGAAGACAGGATCCATATGCAGAAGGATTTGATGCCGGACTGGTATGGGGAAGTGCGATGGGCAGGAATATCTATATAGGTGTGAACTACCAGCTCAAATAATCCTTATTTCAAAAATTGAAAACGGTCGCTGAAAATCTCATCGACCGTTTTTTATGGACACTCATGAACAAAGAGACGGGTAAACATGATTCCGTATAATAATGTAAGGCGTTCAGTATAGCCGAAACCAATACCTACCGCGACAAACAGATCTAATCCGATACATGGGTGTAAAATGATCATACCAGTTGCTGCATACGCACTAAATTCTGGTAATAGCCATTTTCCAGATGCATCAGGGTGTCGTGTGTCCCGCGCTCTACGATATGCCCCTGGTGCATGACGATGATTTCATCTGCATGCCGTATAGTAGAAAGGCGGTGAGCAATCACGATTGAGGTGCGGTTCTTCATGAGGTTATTGATCGCATACTGCACCAATTGTTCTGATTCGGTATCCAAAGCTGAAGTAGCCTCGTCCAGTATCAGAATAGGCGGATTTTTTCAAAAACGGCCCGGGCTATGGTCACCCGCTGGCGTTCACCCCCGCTCAATTTTTACACCCCGGTCTCCCACCCTGGTTTTATAACCTTCACGCTTTCTCAGGATAAAGTCATGGGCATTGGCGATCCTGGCAGCCTGGATGATTTCCTCCTGGGATCTGCCCCCGATACCTAATTTGATATTTTCTTCTATCGTATCATTGAACAGGATGGGTTCCTGCGAGACCACGCCGATCAGCTTCCTGTACTGGAAAAGATTCAGATCTTTTACGTTGATACCATCCACCAGTATTTCGCCTTTGGTAGCGTCATGAAAACGGGGTATCAGATCGGCCAAAGTCGATTTACCGGCACCTGAAGCCCCGACCAGGGCTACCGTTTTGCCTTTGGCAATGTATAGGTTGATATCTTCCAGGATCACTTTTTCACCATATGAGAAGGATACATTCCTGAACTCAATACCAGACCTGAATTCTTTGACAGCAACAGGCTGAGCAATTTCTTTAATGGTATTCTCCGCATCCAGCAGGTTCTGAATCCTGTCCAGTGCTGCCGTACCTTTCCTCATATTGAAGAATGCATTGGACAGGCTTTTCAAAGGATTAATAATCTGGTAGAACAACCCGATATAGGTGATAAAAAAACGCCCCGGTAAGGTTCTCCTTTACCATTAAAGATAAGGTAGCCTCCTACCATCATAATCACACAGGCAACAATAATACCTAAAGTTTCCGATAATGGGGATCCCGCATCTCTACGGGCCAGAATGATATTTTTGGTCCGGTACAACAGGTTATTGATCTCCCTGAATTTCAGCTGCTGAAAGCGTTCAGCATTGAATGCTTTCACGATGCGGATCCCACCGAATGTCTCATCCAGGTTGGTCATCAGCTGGCTGAGCTGTTCCTGCGCCAGGTTGCTGGGCTTCTTCAGCATCTTGCTGACCCTGCCGATGATCAATCCGGCAAGTGGTAAAAAGATAAATAAAAAACAATGTAAGGAGCGGACTGATGTACATCATCAATCCGAAAGTGAGGAGGATGCTGATGGGCTCCCGAATGATGACTTCCACTACACTCATAATCGAAACTTCCACTTCATTGACATCATTGGTCATCTTACTTACCAGGTCTCCTTTCCGTTCCTCTGTAAAATATCCTACCGGTAAAGACAGCACCTTGGCAAACAAGTCGTCCCTTAGCTTTCGGATCACCTGATGCTTCAACGGATTCAATACCCTGAGCGAAAGATAAAGGAACAGGTTTTTAAATATCGTAGCCATCGCTACAATAAGGACTGCATACAGCAGTGCCGTGAGTTTACTGTGCCTGAGGACAAATTCATCAACAAAATGGGTCACCCTGGAAACCATGGATAAAGACGGGCTACCTGCAGGCTCCGCATCCGTAAACAATACCTGAAGCACCGGAGCAATCATCGTAAAGGTGAATAATGAAAAAAGGACCGTGAGCAGCACAAAGAGAAGATACAATCAGTATCTGTCCCCTGTATGGAGCCAGATATTGCAGCAGCTTTCGTATATTTTTCACTTATTGGAATCGAATGACCTCTTGAAGCAAATGTAAAAAAAGTTTTCTTCCATTCGCCGTGTTGCCGAGGATTTATTTATAATAATAACAATCCGGTTATTGATTTTTTATGTTTTCTACCTGCTTAAGGAGCATAGTCATCCGCTTATCCGGCAGGCCGGATGAGTTTCTTATAATATTTGACATCCTGGGAATAGGAGCGGTTCGCTTCTGCAACAGCTCATGGCCCCTGTCCCTGACATGAAGCCCTCCATCGCATTTCTGTTCTATCGTCACCCCGGGAACTTTAATCACGCTTTCTTCAGTATAAAAACCAACCGGCAACTTCCTTTCATGTCCTGCATATCCCACATTTCGTCATGAGAAAAGTAGCAATAGCTTCCAAACTGACGCAGGTTATCTATCCCCTGTTTCCATATGTTCCCGATACCGCCCGGCCTTTTTATGCCGGTTGTACTTTTCCATAAGGGCAATATCAGCCATATCGCTGTGTAAACGAAATGTAAAGTATCCGGCTGTAACACCATTACTTTTTCGAAACGTACCGATTGGTATCAAGTTGGCTGACAGGAGCCCAGTAAAAAAAGAAATGAAGATATACCTATACAGGTGTAGTTGTGTACCCTCTGAATTCAATGGATGCATATAGTCTAAAACAGCCTTCCTCAGTTATCTACGGAATAGGACATTCCTCCTCCTTTTTCATCTTTGATCGATATCCCTGCTGCGGCCAGTTCGTCCCTGATCTTATCACTGGCGGCATAGTCTTTCCTTGATTTTGCCTCTTTACGCATATCCATCACCAGCTGCATCACTGCATCGAGCTTGTTGTGATCTGCCTGAACCAAAGGCTGAAGACCCAATATGTCCTCAAGGTATATTTTAAATGTAGTCTTCATCAGGGCTAAAGTCTCCTGATCGATTTTTGAAAAAGGAACCTGTACACCAAGACTATTAATGACGGGTACCATTTCAAAGAGGTGAGCCAATACTTTGGCAGTATTGAAATCGTCTTTCAGGTCCAGCTCCGACTGGCTGCAATGCTGCCGTATGCGATCTGTCAAGTCAGGATCGACCTCAGCTTCAGTGCCTTCGGGGATCTGTAAAGCCTGCAATAAGCTATAGGCTTCCCACAGCCTCCTAAAAGCGCGTTCAGAAGCCTGCAGGGCTTCGTTGGAGAAGTCCAGTGTACTCCTGTAATGCGTCTGCAGAATATAGAAACGGATCACCATAGGATGGTAAGCCTGTTCCAGCATAGGATGATCCCCTGAGAACAACTCGGTAATCTTGATCACATTATTATAGGATTTTCCCATCTTTTTGCCATTGATCGTGATCATATTGTTATGCATCCAGTACCTGGCCGGCTCATTGCCATTGGCGATGGTGCTCTGGGCGATCTCTGATTCATGATGCGGGAATTGCAAATCCATCCCACCACCATGAATATCAAACTCCTTGCCCAGGTACTTGCAGCTCATAGCGGAACATTCAATGTGCCAGCCAGGGAAGCCGTCGCCCCACGGGCTTTTCCACCTCATGAGGTGCTCCGGCGGAGCTTTCTTCCATAACGCAAAATCTGCGGGATCTCTTTTTTCCTCCTGGCCATCCAGATCCCTGGTAGCGGTATATAAGTCATCCAGGATCCTTCCGGAGAGTTTACCGTAGGGATAAGATGCGGCATATTTTCTGACATCGAAGTACACGGAACCGTTGACCTCATAGGCATACCCTTCCCGGATGATCTGCTCGATCATGCTGATCTGCTCGATAATATGACCTGTAGCAGTAGGCTCGATAGACGGCTCTAAATTGTTTAACTTTCTCATTCCCCAGCGAAAAAGGTTCGTATATTTCTGAACCAGCTCCATCGGCTCCAGCATCTCTAATATCGCCTTCTTGGCCACCTTATCTTCCGCTTCCCTGCCTTCCTCTTCGAAGTGACCTGCGTCGGTAATATTGCGGACATACCTTACCTTATATCCCAGATGCATCAAATACCTGTTGACAACATCAAAAGTCACATAAGGCCTGGCATGACCCAGGTGAGATTCCCCGCTTACCGTAGGTCCACATACATACAATCCTACATATCCGGGTGTAATAGGTTCGAATTTCTCCTTCTGTCTGGTGTAAGAATTGTAGATGTATAAATCTGACATAAAAAAACGCTATTGACTGATTAACTGCTAATAAAAAAATGCCCCACAAATGTAGTTAAAATAGAGGTACATCCAGACCACAGCATAAAATTAAGGAAACAAAAACCA
This sequence comes from Taibaiella sp., assembly GCA_019739295.1. The sequence goes on along the minus strand of JAHHDV010000011.1, from coordinate 20,734 downwards.
CTTTCAGTTTATAAATCATTGCCCTAAACCCGGCTTTCCTCTTTTTCCCGCCCATCCCATCTTCTGACTGTAACCTTTTTCTTTCCGTTCCTGCTGAGAAGATATCCCGGTATATACCGCAGATATATAATCCTGGACCTATAAAGAAAAGATTTCACCGTTTAGGCTATATGCGCCATTCAGAACCGGCGGGAACTTCGTACGGCTCCTTTCCCTGTTCAAAAATCCTGGAAGGGTGCATGCCCTCCAGTGTGATTTTCTCACCGGCAACCCGTACCCAATTTCCTTCCCTCAGTCCGACAACGCTGGTATCGTTTTGCGTTAAAAACTCTTTAATCCTGGTCTCCCGTGTCTCACCATTATGAGTAGAATCAGGATCCGGTTCCAGGTAGTGAGGGTTAATATTGAATGGCACCAGCCCCATGCATTCGAAGCTGGAAGGATACACAATGGGCATATCATTGGTTGTCTTCATATTTTGTCCCCCGATATTAGAGCCTGCACTACAGCCGAGATAGGGTTTCCCACTTTCTACTTCCTGCTTCAATACATTCATCAGTTTCTCTTCATGAAGCGTTTTAACCAATAGAAAAGTATTCCCTCCGCCTGTGAAAAATGCCTGCGCGCTTCTTATGGCGTCTAAGGGATCTTCACAAGTGTGCATTCCCCTTATGGAGATGGATAATTTCTGGAAATATTCAGCTGCTTTCCGGGTATAATCCTGATGAGAAATGCCGGAAGGCCGTGCGTAAGGAATGAAAAGCACTTCCTCTATACCCGCATATAATACACGCAATTCTTCAGTCAGGTAATCGAGATAAGCACCACCAAACAATGTGGATGTACTGGCTAGTATGATATTTTTATTCATGGGCAATTTGTTAATCATCTGCAAATTTAACTTCTTTTCCCTTTTCTGGAAGAATGATTGTATGCAACTTGCTGTTCTTTAGTACATATATTTTAAACCATAAGAACACTATAGGTTCTAATGAATATCATGAATTTATAAAATGAAACTTATGAAGTATTTACTTATCGCATGTACCCTGATATTCTCTCTTCCTGCCGCAATGTCGGCACAGAAGCCCGGTATCAGGCACCAGGTTCCAAAACCTAATCGCAGCCCGGTGGTCCATAAAGCACCTTCAAGGATAGAGCCTGAGGAAAAAAGACATATCCGCCAGCGGCAGGAGATCCTGAATAGCAAATTAGAGCTATCCCCTGTCCAGGAGTCTAAAATCCAGTCTATTAAAAAAGACACCCGTCAAAAGGTTCGCATCATCAAAAATGACCGGAAACTCAGCCTGGAAGAAAAGGAAAATAAACTCAGGTATGTGATGAAAGAAGCAGAGCTGAGGAGGAATGAGGTATTAACACCCGAGCAAAGAAACATCTTTGACGAGGAAATGGAACTCAGAAAAAATGAGCCTTAATCCCCTGTACGATTTAAAAGTATCGGTAAAAATTAGCATCATAACAAAACAGTTTGCAACTTTGCAACTGTTTTTCTTTTTGATCCGGATATGGAATTAATCTTTGCTACCAATAATATACATAAAATTAAAGAGGTACAGGACCTTCTGCCTGCCTATATTTCGGTAATTACCCTTTCAGAAGCAGGTATTCATGAAGATATAGCTGAGCCTTATGATACCTTCCGGGACAATGCAGCCGCCAAAGCCAGATTCGTGCACGAAAGAACTGGCCTGCCCTGTTTTTGCAGAAGATAGCGGACTATGCTGTGACGCCCTGAACGGGGCTCCGGGAGTATTCAGTGCACGTTATGCCGGCTCACCGTCAAATGATGAAAACAATCTTCAGCTGTTATTGAAGAATATGGAAGGTGCCGGTAACAGGGCTGCTTCGTACAAATCTACCATTGCATTGATCTGGGAGGGGAAACTTCATTATTTTACAGGGAAATGTGAAGGTCAGATCACTACCGAGAAAAGAGGGCACAATGGTTTTGGTTATGACCCGGTTTTTATCCCCAAGGGATATAGCCGGACATACGGAGAACTGGAGGACAAGGTAAAGACAGAAACCAGCCATCGTAAGGAATCGGTCGCCCTGCTTTGCCATTTCATCAACCGGCTCATCTGAATCCCGGGATAAACCGGTGCGTTCCGCGACATTTGACCGGAGCAAAAAGCGGTAACGGTCCTGGAAGATTACTTGTTATTTTCATAAATACATATTACCTATCATTCGCCAAACATCTGCTTTTACAATAATTTCAAACGGAACAAATAAAGAGGTGTGGAATAAATAGTAATTTTGTATCAATTATTCTGATTCATGAAAATAACGAGACAAATAGGCTATATCTTTCTCCTGATCATACTGGCCCTAACCGCCTGTAAAGAGAAGAAAGCTGAAGACGGCAAGAGGAGCACAGAAGATTCTTTGGGTATAGAATATGTAGATAGTGTATACATCCTTGATAACGAATACACTCGGATTAAATCAGGATTATGTGATACCATAGCCTTCGACAATTTGAATTATACCAATGCCAATACCCAGGTCTACACGCTGGATACCCTTGATTCTACCAGGAGATTCCTGTTCATTACCGAAGTAGACTGTGGATTTCCATCGGGAAATTGTGGTAAGTCTATAGAAATCATCGAAAAGGTAAACGATAATTATACTTCTAAGATCAAAGTATGTGGTGTGGTTGATTCGATAGATCTCAAGACCAAAACGGTAGTCTATTCCACTTTTGCCAAAAGAAAATATGCCATTGCATTTGGAAGTAAAACTGTGGAGCCTGTCCTGGTCAGCATTCATGGTATGCCGGTAGACGATCTGAGGGACATCAGCAGGGAACTGGATATATTGGAGGACAACCTGGTACTTAAAGGAGAAAGAACAGAGAACATGGATGCTGTAGCCGTAACTTTTACCCGGGAAAAAATCAATAAAAACGACGAATTGTTGTTATATAAGTTTGAATACCAGGGGTCCGAATACTCCTATGCATTTTATCACCAAAATGGAAAATGTAAGCAAAAAATCGGCGGAAAGGGGTTCATCCAGCTGCTCCACCTGGGAAGCAATGCCATCCAGCTCAATGTAAAGGACGAATCGGACAATAAAACCTGGATTTACAATGATGCTAAGAAAATATTTTCAGTAAAATCCTGATTTATTAAAAAAATCCTTACCTTTGCAGTCCTAAAAATTGGTATGCCTAAAAGTCATACCCACTTAAAAGCATATATATAATGAAAAAGAATCTTCATCCTGAAAATTATCGTTTTGTAGTATTTAAAGATATGTCTAATGAGCATGCTTTTCTTACCAAATCCACAGCTGCTTCAAATGAAACTATCACATGGGAAGATGGCAATGAATATCCATTGGTAAAAGTGGAAATCAGTAATACTTCTCACCCGTTCTATACAGGTAAATCTGTATTTGTCGATACTGCGGGTAGAATCGAGAAATTCAATAAACGTTACAGTAAGAATAAGAAATAATTTTTTAGTGATTTAAACTATTAGATTAACCATATGTAGGAAGAGCTGATCATCGTCATCGGCTCTTTTTTGTTTACCGTCTAAATAAATCACAATTTTTTACAAGAATGTGCTATTTTTGCACACTAATTTTAAATTTCATTAACTTATAAGTTTATGCTGTTAAAAGGACTGGTTAAAATCATTACAGCCATCTTGATCATCTATTCATTATTCAGGTTATCGTTTACCTACTTTGCGAATAATGAGGAAAATAAAATGAGGGCAATAGCCGAGAAAAATGTCAAGGAAAAATTCCCGAACGAAAAAAGCTACAGGCAGAAAGAGCTGGAGGATATTGAATTTATCCGGCTTGCCGATAGTATGCGCGCGGAAAACGTAGTAAGCCTGTTGGGTATAGATTATACCTACCAGGAAGTAAAAAACAAAGAGCTGAAATTAGGTTTGGACCTTCAGGGTGGTATGAGTGTAACGCTCGAAGTAGGAATAGATGAATTGGTAAAATCCCTTTCCAATAATGCTACCAACCCCATATTACTGAGGGCAATAGATGAGGCCAACAACAAGAAAGCCAATACAGAAGCTGACTTCATTACGTTATTCGGTCAGGCATTTACGAGTCAGAATCCCGGTGCCGGCCTTGCTTCATTATTTACCAAAGTAGGAAACAGCAAGATCACCCCGAACAGTACCAACGATGAAGTACTGGGCATCATCAGAAATGAAGCCAAGACAGCATTCCGCAGAACACAAACGGTATTGGAACAGCGGATCAACTCTACAGGTCTGGAGAACGCCAATATCAATGCTAATGAAGCAAAAGGAATCATTACCGTAGAAATGGCAGGGATCCAGGATCCGGTTTCGCTCCGCCAAAGACTACAGGCTGCAGCAAAGCTGGAATTCTATGTAGTCAGGAAGAACCTGGAACTGGCTCCTAACCTGAATGCTGCGCATGAAGCTTCCGTTGCACACTTTAAAGGAACTACTCCCGAACCAAAAGATACGACTCAAAACGCAGCAGATACAACAAAGGATATAGCTGCTCAGGATACGACCGCAACTACTGTAAAAGAACAAACAGTAGCAGGACAAGCAGATAGCGGTCAGTCATCCATTTCAGATTTACTGGCCGGTGATTCAGGTAAAATAGCTTCGGAAGAAGGTGATTCTACGCAAATGGAAGAAGGTTTGTTCAGCTATATGATGCCTGTGATCAATGAGCAGAATCAATATATGGACATGCCGATTATCGGTATCACGACCAAGACCAATGCTTCTAAAGTAATGGAGATATTGAACCTGCCAAGCGTTAAAAGTAAGTTCCCCCCGAATACTAAATTTATTTTCGGTGAAGTCCCCGGTTCCGAATACGACCGCAACCATCCCAAAGCGAACTTAGGGATCTATGCAGTAGTGGTACCCAATACAGGGAAAGCCAAAATAGAAGGTGATAAGGTACAATCTGCAAAATTTGACTTCCAACCGGGTACCGGCAGACCTGAGATCAGCCTGGAGATGACCCAGCAGGGTGCATTGGATTGGGCTGAAATGACCGGTGCCAATATCGGGAAGCCCATCGCTATCGTTCTGGATGATTATGTATATTCCGCGCCGAATGTAAATGATAAAATTACCGGTGGCCGGTCTTCCATCACAGGTAATTTCACACCGGAATCCGGAAATGAACTGGCACAAATCCTTGAAGTAGGTAAGCTGGATGCCCCGGCGAAAATCGTTCAGGAACAGGTGATCGGATCCACATTGGGTGCAGAATCCATCAAGGGTGGCCTTACAGCATTCGCACTTTCTTTCCTGGTGATTTTTGCACTGATGATTGTTTATTATAATACCGGGGGATTCGTTGCCAACCTTGCATTGGTCATCAACCTGATCATCACGTTCGGTATCCTGGCTACTATGGGGGCTACCCTGACAATGCCAGGTATCGCGGGTCTGGTATTAGGTATCGGTATGGCTGTGGATGTGAACGTAATCATCTTCGAAAGAATCAAAGAAGAACTGGTGCTGGGCAAATCCTATACTGAAGCAGTAGATCTCGGATATAAACACTCCTATGCCCCTGTTTTAGACTCGCACTTTACCGGGATCATCACAGCGATCATTATGCTGGCATTCGGCTTCGGGGCGATCAAAGGATTTGCAGTAACGCAATTGATCGCATTGATCCTGTCTCTATTTACCGGAATATTTGTGACCCGTATGATCACAGATATGTATATGAAAAGAGGCAGGCACTTTAATTACTTTACCGGCCTGTCCAGAAAATTGTTTCAGAAAGCAAATTTCGGATTCATTAAAGCGAGAAAGATCACGTATGTCATTTCTGCTGTTTTGATCCTGCTTGGCGTAGTCTCCTTCTTCAATGGTTTCGACTATGGAGTGGAATTCTCAGGCGGACGCAGCTTTGATATCAGATTTGCGAAGGAATACTCCACCACGGATATAAGGGATGCGCTGAGACCTGCATTTGAGAACAAAGCACCACTGGTAAAAACGATTGGTAGCGGGAATCAATTCAATATCACTACGGATTACTTAATCTCCAACACGGGTAAAGAAAACGACAGCCTGGTGATCGGTGCTATGCTGGATGGTTTGAAAAAGGCAAATATAGTACCTGCTGATGTAGATTATGCCCACTTCAACAGTCTGGATTATATACAGAAGAAAAATACGGTACTTCCATCTATTTCCGAAGATTTGAAAAGAGGTGCGATTTATGCTACCGTATTCTCGATTCTTGCGATCTTCCTGTATATCCTGATCAGGTTTAGAAAATGGCAATATTCTCTGGCTACCATCATTTCATTGGTGCACGATGCAGCCATTGTATTGGCAATCTATTCCTTCCTAAGACATATCGTACCTTTCTCATTAGAGATCGACCAGCACTTTATCGCTGCCATGCTGACAGTGATCGGGTTCTCGATGAATGATACGGTAATCGTATTTGACAGGATCAGGGAATACTTCAGAAAAGATAAGACCACGGACAAGGCAACTGTTGTGAATAAGGCGATCAACAGCACCTTAAGCCGTACCGTGATCACATCCCTGACTGTATTTATTACCGTATTGATATTATTCATCTTTGGTGGTGAAGTCCTGAGGGGATTCTCCTTTGCGATGATGATCGGTATATTGGCCGGTACTTACTCTTCTATATTCTTAGCCTCCCCTATCCTGGTAGACCTGGATAAGACCAATACACTGGCAAAAGAAGAAGACAAAGAAGAAAGAATCAGGGCTTTAAAGGCACAAGCTTAATACCTTTATTAAAAATATAGAAAGAGCGGATCCCGGGATCCGCTCTTTTTTTTATTATACCCAGACCGGAATCAAACTTCTGAAGTAAAAACGCTGAGGATCACGTATTTCGAGTATACCCGTATTGATCGGATCCGGTCCGTTGAACCCTCTTTTTCAGAAATGTTACTCCCCTTAAGCACATTGCGGATAGCTGGTACAGATAATTATGTATAGAAAAAATGACAATTATAACTTTTTACATTTCAGTGACTTAAGTAAAATACACGGTAATTTCATAAGATAATACATTAGAATAAAAAATGCACAAATAATTATTATTCAATGAATTACCCCCTGTCTCGGTATATGGAGACAATGGTATTATCATATTTGTGTCATATTAAATTATTAAATCAATAATTTATATTTAATTAATTTTAAGACAATTAAGAAATGTCATCCAATTGCAATAACCATACCCAGAATAAAATTGAATAGGCCACCCGACTATTTTTGCAGCCTGTTAAAAAATCTAACACAACACATCCTAAACAGTCGCAAAATGAAATCAATATTCCTATCGGTACTTTCTTTTTTTACCATTACGATCCACGCACAGGAAGCTACCGGTATCATCAAGGGCCGGGTGATGGATGAAGAAAAGAAACCGGTGGCAGGTGCCACAATATACATTTCGGGTTATGACCTTATTGCTGAGACAGACCAGGATGGCGCTTATGAATTGAGCCAGGTTCCTGTGGGCCAGCAAACCATTGTTATCATAGGCCCGGGGATTGCAGAGCAAAAAAGGGTCTTCACCATTTCTGAAAATCAGGTTATAACAGAACATTTTTCAGATCTGAAAAGCAATACAGAATTAGAAGGAATTACAGTCTTAGGTCTGAGTGAAGTGGATAAAATCAATAAACAGGCCTATAATGTAACCGCGATAGATGCCACAAAATTGTATAATACCACATTGGACATCTCGCATACGCTGGACCGGGTGTCCGGCATACGGGTAAGGGAGAATGGAGGTGTAGGCTCCAATATCAACTTTTCCCTCAACGGCTTCTCCGGCAACCAGGTCAAGTTCTTTATGGATGGAATGCCGATGGAAAGCTTTGGTTCAGCATTTCAGATCAATAATATCCCGGTTAACATCGCTGAAAGGATCGAAGTATATAAAGGGGTGGTACCCGTATGGCTGGGTTCTGATGCATTAGGAGGTGCTATTAATATCGTCACCAATAACAAATTGAGAAATTATGTTGATGTATCTTATGCTTACGGGTCCTTTAATACGCATAGATCGGTCCTTAATGCCGCCGTTACTTCGCGCCAGGGTCTAACCCTTCAAATCAGTGCTTTTCAGAATTATTCTGACAATAATTATAAAGTAACATTAGATGTGGCTGACATTAATACCGGGGCTTATACGCCCAATACTACAGTCAGAAGATTTCATGACCGGTACCATAATGAAACCATTGTTCTTAACGCAGGTATACTGGGCAAAAGCTGGGCAGACAGGTTATTGTTCGGGGTTACCTTAGGGCAGACTTACAGGGAGATACAAACCGGTGCCAGGATGGTCTCCGTCTTTGGTGCCTGGCACACAAGAGGAGATATACTGATGCCTACTTTAAAATACCAGAAGAACAACTTGTTTGTAGAAGGGTTGAACTTAAATATTACTGCTAATTATAACTTTGGGAAGGAACAGATCATTGACACGCTCTTCAGAAGGTATGACTGGTATGGCAACTATAAAGAAATACCCGGTGTAGGCGGAGAGCGTTCCCGTACGCTCTACAAATATGGCAATAATATCGCTGCCGCTACTACTACGCTGTCCTACCAGGTCAATGACCGGCAGAGCATAGCATTGAATAATGTCATCAGTTCTTTTGACAGGCAAGGTTTTGATGAGCTGTCACCGAACAGTTCAAGAAACTATATCCCGCAAAAGACACTCAAGAACATCCTGGGCCTGGGATACAAATACGACATCAGCCGGAAGTGGACAGCTTCCCTATTTGCCAAGCATTTATACCAGGATTCCCGTACTGCCCTTGAGGCCAGCTCCGGCGGTTCCTGGAATGACGTGGAGCTCATAGATCAGGTCAACAAGGCGGATAATTGGGGCTATGGCTTAGCGACTTCCTATTATATCTTACCCAACCTTATGGCGAAACTTTCCTATGAAAAAAGCAATCGCCTGCCGGAAAATCATGAACTCTTTGGAGATAATATCAATCAGGAAAGCAATTTTGATTTAAAACCGGAATCCAGCCAGAACATTAACCTGGGACTGAACTATAATTTCGGATTGGGGGAAGAGCACAGGTTCTTATTAGGGGTGTCCGGTATCTACAGGCGGGCCACTGACTTTATCTATTTCCGGCTGAACAATAACCAGGCTAAAGTGATTGCCGACAACCTGGAAGGTGTCCCGCAATCAGGGAGGTGAAATAGAATTGAAGTATTCCTATAAAAAATACCTGGCGCTGGATGTTAACCTTACTTACCAGGACATCAGGAATATGGTCAAATATGAACCCGGATCCGCAGCAATCAGTGCGGTATACAAAGACAGGATGGCCCAATCTCCCTTACCTGTACGGGAATGCAAGTGTATCATTTTTCCTGGACAATGTACTGACCGCTCATGATAATTTCAGCGTCAATTACAATTTCCCTCTATGTAAACTAGTTTTCTACCTGTACTGGCCGAGCAGGGGAAACAGGAACGGTAAGCATGAGGTTGCCTACCCAACTATCACATGATGTCAACCTGACCTATTCCCTTAAAGACGGCAGGTATAATGTAGCCCTGGAATGCAGGAACATCACCAATGCCAGGCTCTATGACAATTTCAGCCTGCAAAAGCCGGGCCGGGCCTTCTATATCAAACTCAGATATTTTTTTTACAAATAATCATTATTCTATTTTCTAATCAATCACAATTCAATTATGCAAATCAACACAAAACAAACATTAATTCATTTCAGGGTTAACAGCCTTAACCTTCCTGGGCGCTGCATCCTGCAAGAAAGATCCGGACAATAACGGGCCATCAAAAGGCAGCGGGGGCCGGTTCGTTATCGCAGCATTACCCACAGCAGCCCGGAACTACAGGTATCGCCGATTACCTGTTTACGGCTTCGAGCCCTGGAAGAGGGAAACCTTTCTACTGAAGGGGATGGTATCGAGCAAGACGGGACTTATCGGTATTACACTACTTCGGGAACCAAATTCTACAGTTTTGCTGTATGGACAGGGGAATCCCGGTGCGGTTACCATTTATGATCTTGACGGGAACGGTGAACTCAGAAAAACTATCCAACTTCCAGTCAGAAAATGCACATGCCTTTGCCCCGGTAGATAATGACATTCTATTGATCAAAAGTGCAAGAACTTATTCTTCTCCTGTTGCACAATGGTTTAAAGTAGGTACAGAAACCAATACTATAGTTGGTGAAGGGACCTATAATGCAGTAGACCTGGCAGGAAACGGTGAGCTGGCAACATCCCAGCTGGATCACCCAGGTAGGCAATAAAGTATTTATGCCTTATTTCTGTATCAGGGCCACGCCGGAGATGGGATGGACTACCTCATACCCGGATAGCTCCTGGATTGCAGTATTCTCTTATCCTTCTATGGAGCTGGAAAAAGTAATCAGGGATAACCGTACCAGCTCTATCGGGGTATATTATCAAAATGGACTGGTAGTGACAGAAAGCGGAGACGTATATGGCTTCTCACCTGCCAATACCGTAGAAAAAAGAAGGAGAAGGGCAAGTATTTAATGGTACAAATCCAAGTGCGATCGTTCGTATCAAAAGCCGGAACTACAGATTTCGACATGGGCTATTTTTATAACATAGAAGAGGCTGCACCAGGGTATTATATCAGTGGCTGGGAATATATCGGCAATGGGTCAGGTACTGGCATTTATGAACAATATATCCGAGAAAAAGCCAATGGACGGCTGCTAAAAGATTAGCAATTGTAGACGTCGTGAATAAGCATTTTACCTGGGTCACCGGTGCACCGGGCGAAGCGAATATTTCGGAGTTCTCCAGTGTCAACTATGCAGACAAGCAAGAGCAATATTTACGTCGGCATCTCCACTACAGACGGCAAAAGCTTTGTGTACAAAATTGACGGTGCAGCAGCTACTGCTACCAAAGGACTGGAAATGGAAGGCGGGATCATTACTTCTATTTCCTGGTTTGCCGGCAAGTGAGTAATTTCAATTGCTGAGATTTATTATACACAGGTACAAGGTCAGCATTATCCATGTAATCCTGACCTTGTCCATTTCCTTATTATTAATAAAGACCTGCTGTTCTTACTGCCTATGTACTCTTTCATTTTATTAACTTGTTTTATAGGGGTCTTCTGCCTGTACAATACATCCAAACGGGCCAAGCTGTCTAAAAACGGGCCTATAGAGATCTGGCTTCAGGCCCATCCCCAACCGGCCAAATATGCGGGGGTATCTTTAGTGCTCACCAGCATCACCGTGTTTGTCATTAAGGACGGATGGGGAGCCGGGCTCTTTTCCTCTTCATTATTGCTGATGACTGCACCCGTTTGTATTGTCACCTTTGCACCCTTTTATTATATCAGGATCCAGCATATAGCCGCTATTATTGCACTATCTGTCATGCTGGAATTTTTAATTTTTTAAATAAAGATTTTATTGAGATGCCAGCCAATAAAAAACACCTTACCCATTCACCTCTTCAACGCTTTCTGAAAATCACAGCTGCAATTTTAGGTGGCTATCTGGTTACTAATTCGGTTATTTTACTGAGCCTGCATTATCTGGACAAAAGAAATATATTGGTCACCATGAAGTTCCTGGCTTACATGATCTGGGTGACGCTTATGGTTTTCGCATTTCTATCCAAAAACGGGTGGAAAATATGGGGGATTTATTTACTCCTCACCATACTCATCAGCGCACCATTAATCATTGAAAAAATATTCTAATCGCCCCGGATTAAACATGAACATCAGAAATTACAACATTTACTTTCATACGCATACCATCAGTGGGATCATTATTTCTGCACTTTTATATGTGATATTCTTTGCCGGCTCATTTGCATTTTTCAAAGATGAAATTTCGAATTGGCAGCACAATTCCCCCAATAATACCAAGGCTAAAGAAAATTTTGATTTCAACGCATTGACGGACTCCCTGGATAAGGAGCATCAGCTTTATGGCCGCGATGTCTCCTATTACCTGGACCAGTATTCGAATAAGATCAACGTATCGATCTCCCAGTCCAAGGATACGACTGTGGTAGAAAAGAAAAAAGGAAGGAGAGGTAAATTCTTCTATATAGACATTATGACCCAGGATCAGAAAGAATATAAAGAAGGTTATGACCTCGGTGAATTCCTGTATCGCCTGCATTTCTTTGCCCCTTTGAATAGTGTTGGAAAACTCGGATTTCCACTTGGATATTACCTGGCCGGGGCAGTAGCTATCATGTTCCTGTTTGCATTGATAACGGGGATTCTGGTCCATTGGGAAAAAATCATTTCCAACTTTTACCTCTTCAGGCCCTGGGAGAAAATCAAAACCATCTGGACCGATATCCATACGGCACTGGGTGTGATCAGCTTCCCTTACCTGCTTGTATTTGCAATCACCGGCTCATATTTCCTGGCAAGCTCGGTATTATTCACCCCTCCGGCAGTACAATTTGAATATAATGGCAATCAGGATTCGCTTTATAAGGATCTGGGGTATGGAAATGACGAAGTGGCATTTACTTATTTACCGATCGATCATAAGGCAGACCTCAATGCCTTCAAAAACAAGGTAAAAGATGAATGGGGTGACGAAATCCATATCACCAGCCTTGAGATCAGAAATTACGGTGATCAGAGCATGCTTCTTGAGGCACATGGCAGCATGCCGCAATCAAAGCGGTTTACAAGCAGTGGAAATCTGGTCATGGATATGAAAGGAAATATGATCAAGAATGAGCATCCGGACAGGAACCACACCTATGCCGAGATAACAGACAACCTGATGTACGTGCTGCACTTCGGCAAATATGGAGGGTATGCTACCAGGATCCTTTATTTTGTACTGGGCATATCGGGTTGTATCGTTATTGTATCGGGTGTCGTGATCTGGCTTACGGCAAGGAACAAAAAGAATATTCCTGACAGGAAAAGAAAGTTCAACCGGGTACTTGCCAATATTTATCTTTCTATGAGCCTCAGTATGTACCCTGTTACGGCCCTCTCATTTATTGTAGTAAAATTTTATCCGGAAGAGGGAATGAATTTTATTTACAGGATGTATTTTTATGCCTGGCTTGCCCTTACAGCGCTACTCATAATACGCGGCAATAATTTCAAAACCAATCGCGATTGCCTCCTTTTAGGAAGTATAACGGGTATCTGTATACCTGTGGCCAATGGATTGGTAACGCATAACTGGATATGGATTTCTTTTAAAAACAGGTACCATGATATGTTATTCATTGATGTTTTCTGGCTCTTCCTTTCATTGGTTTCCTTCATCTGCTATGTATTAATCGTTCGAAAACATAAAAAGGAGAAAGCCGCTTTAGAGAAAGTGTAGACCATATCAAACTTCCTTTAACCTGCAAACCCCAAAGGGATCGATACGCATACTAGTAAAAAATGTAGCAGGTTATTCGTCCTTGGTATACTGTGGGCTTATTCAATGCTGTACTTCCAGCTCGTTGCAGAAGAAGAAAATTATCGTTGGCTCATTTCTTGACCCCTAAGGCCTGTTGTTCTAAACAAATGACTCCTGAGTCCCATTCCTACAACTCATTCATACAAATGCCTTTATCCCGCAAGGATATTAAAAAATACTGATTTTGTGATCCCGGACCCGGTAAACTAAATAATTGTATGCATAAGCCGGGTTGATTGACCTCCTTATATTGCATTTATATCCATACGAAAAACTACCCTTCCAGAATCATTTAACCAGTCAAATAGTTTATTTTTTCATTAATTTCGTATTAACTATTTCTCAACCTATTTTTTAAATTGTATGAAAAAAATCATTACACGATTATCTCTTCTTATTCCGCTCACCTTTTTTTCCACGCTTACACAGGCACAATACACCATTAGTGTCGGATCCACGGCGCTTGAACTCGCCAATAAACTGGTGGGTGAAGGTGTGGAAGTAACAAGCGCTTCATTAAATTGTCATGATGAAGCTATCGGTACATTCGAAGGCAGCGGAGACCTGGGTATCGATTCCGGGATCGTATTATGTTCCGGAGATGTGCTGGCCATTGATGAACCTTTTACCTCAACGGGACTACCCTCTGCCTGTCCAGGCTACCCCGGGGATGATGACCTGGAATCGCTGATCGATCCTCTTCTTACCTACGATGCCTGTATCTTCACCTTTGACTTCATACCCAGCGGTGATTCCATTACCTTTAATTATGTATTTGCCTCTGCAGAGTATGACTGCTGTTCCTGCGGCGGGGTAAATGATGTATTCGGCTTCTTTGTTTCCGGGCCGGGTATCACCGGGTTACAAAATATTGCTGTTATCCCCCGGCACTACCATTCCTGTATGTGTCAATTCTACTTCCGGGGCACATGACTGGGTTGAAACTTCCCCTGGATGTAACGACATGGGCGAAGGTTCTCCTTTCAGCGAATTCTATATTGATAATATAGGTGGGGACTATATTAAATATGATGGGTTTACAACCGTTTTTTTACCGCAGTGGCTGAAGTGATTCCCCTGTAATACTTATACACTAAAAATTGGTATAGCAGATGCCGGGGACTGTATCCTGGATTCAGGAGTATTCATCGAAGCAGGATCTCTGAATTCTACCCCAAGCCATGAGATCGAATCTGCAGGGCGGTGCTTCTATGATCTGGCCATACTCTAATTGTGGTCAGGGGATGCGCACCCGGATCCTTCACCATCAGCAAGACATACGAGACCGAGGAAAGAAGAAGAATTACACTACACGCTGGAAGGTACAGCGGTGAACGGCGTCGATTATGAATACCTGGACGGAATAGCCATTATCCCACCCGGTGCAACTTCCGTCCAGATACCCATTATCCCCATATCTTCTCCATACCTCAAAGGTACCAAAACCGTTGTCCCCATAATTTACAGCTCTATGGCCTGTATGCCGGATGTATTCGGTGATACCATTTATATTTATGATTCTTTATACCTCGAGTCCACTACCTTCGACCACGACCATATGCAGTGGTCAGAAAGTACATATCGACCTCGAATCCCACCCTGATTTTTCCGTCACCTGGGAGCCTTCTCCGGATATAGAATTCTCTCCGGACGAATATTCCGTATACATCACACCGAATGTCAGCAGTGTATACCAGGTAAAAAACCAACCTGATTGGCTCAGGCTGCCCCAATAAAATTGATCAGATCAAAATTGATATCGTCGATCCTGTAGTAAAACTGAAATTTGATGATCTCAATGAGACTGACAGGCTGTGTATTCTGGATACGATTAAAAACTATATTCGGAAGGTGCGGAAAACGTACAGGTATTACGACAGGAACAATACACCCCTGGGAGGCGGGCGACAGCCTGGATGTCATCCTCCCTGCAAATGAGAACCTGTATGTGGTAGTGGGAACCGACAGCGCCGGATTGTAAAAAATAAGGATTCCCTGAACATCACTGCTTTTCCCTGCTGTGAGGTGGCTATTCCTTCAGCCTTCTCTCCGAATGGGGACGGGGTGAACGACGAATTCGGCCTGATGACAGATGGAATTCCGGAGTATTACCAGCTGGAAATATATGACAGGTGGGGAGAAAGGGTCTTTGTAAGCTACAAAGTGGAAAACCAATGGGACGGTACAATGGAGAACGGAGACGAGGCACAGGGAGGTGTTTATTTCTATGTGATCCAGGGCCGGTGCAACCAGGGTGAAAACTTCAAGAAGAAAGGTGACCTTACGCTCCTGAGATAATCCATTCTTCCATAGGACATAGGTAGTAAAAAAAATAATGAGCGTTGAAAGAATCAGCCTCTTGATCTAACCTCGAAGTGTCTGGGCTATTAGTCTTAAGGCGCTTCGGGGTTCTTTCTGATGAAGCCATTCCTTTTATACTCCCGAATCCAATAATTTTATTTTAAAAGCTTGTTTTCAAATCCTGGCAGATGGGCTTTTCATATTTTATTTGCCTTGACCAAAAGGCATCTCTTTCATCGGTTAAATACTTATTCCCTTCTTCTGGAATCAAAAGTTTATTGATACCACATTGGCAGAAAGAATATTATGACGATATATTATCTCAGGCCTGCCGGTCAGTGTCAAAAATTTAACCTGTATAGAATATTCTTTGAAACATTGTTTCGTTTTTTCTACCAAACGGTTCGTGCTGCGCAGACTGCATTTGCTATGTTGCTCACACTGACAGGTATATTCCGGCTATTCCAAAGAGCCGTTCAACAGGAGCATATTCTTTATGTCCCCCGCTGAATGCAAATTTGACTACCAGCCACCCGGTTCGAATGATCGATCAGGTCTCCATTTAATTGGGGGAATATCCTGTTAACATATTTTTGCTCCGTAACCGGAAATTTATGCCATCATCATCCCCCCGTCGATCACCAGTTTCATTCCGGTTATGAATTTGCTGTCATCCGATGCCAGGAACAGAACCCCATTGGCAATGTCCTCATTAGTTGCATATCGCTTCAAGGGAATGGCTTCTTCAAAACTCTTTTTTGCGGCTTCCGAAGTCCCGGGGGCAAATCCTTCTTCCAGGGAACGCAT
This sequence comes from Taibaiella sp., assembly GCA_019739295.1. The sequence goes on along the minus strand of JAHHDV010000011.1, from coordinate 4,163 downwards.
CATCCGGTTGTCAACCGGTGACGGATGAATGGAATTAACGCGGATATTTCTTGGAGCTGCTTCCAAAGCTATGGTGCGGGTCAGGCCTATAACAGCGTGTTTGCTGGTCACATAAGCGCTCATATTAGCAGTTCCTCCTAATCCTGCTACCGATGAAGTATTGATCATACTCCCGCCATCATTCATTTCAGGAAGCACATATTTAAGCCCCAGCCAAACGCCCTTCACATTAACCGCCATTAATTTGTCAAATGCGTCCTCAGGATATTCGGTAATCGGTTTAACCACACCTTCAATCCCCGCATTATTGAAGAAAACATCTATTTTACCAAAAGTATTCACAGTATGCTGCACATATTTCTGTACATCTGCTGCTTTGGTAACATCTGCTGCCACATAGCTGAGGTTCGGATTATCCAGTTCTGAAGCTACTTTGCTCAAAGCATCCTCATTAATATCTACAAGCACGACCTTTGCACCTTCGCTTAAAAATAATTTTGCAGTGGTGGAGCCAATTGCACCGGAAACCTCCGGTAATAACGGCTACTTTATTTACTAATTTTGCCATAAGTTATACGTATTAAACATGAGATTATATTATTATGTAAATTTAGGAATAATGGACAATCCATGAATGTGACCAAAATCACAATACTGTATTCATATTTGCTATACTTTCCACCTACCCCTTATTCGTGCATATATAATAAGCCCCATTACAAAATCTTATCTACTGCATGTTTCCAGGGTAGACTACTTTTTCATCAGCCACTTCAGGCTACATTGATCTTTTCAGCATAAGAAAATCCGGATAAAGAATACTTATCCGGATTCTACCTCTGGTATCATTCAATTAATTAAATGAAGGACGAGGCCAAAATGCAATATGCCTGTCTTAAGATGGCTGATTGGCTTCATTATAATTGATCATCCATTTCACACCATATTTATCAGTAAGGCTGCCATAATAATCAACCCCAGAACTGGTCTTCGATGGGCATTTCTACCTGACCGCCTTCGGATAATTTCTGAAAGAACTCATCGGCCTGGGCTCTGCTGTCAGGGAAAGATACTGACATAATGATTATTTCCCTGGGCCATTGAATGTCCCCATCGATGGGATGATATCGGATGCCATCAACAGATCGCCTCCTACAGGAAGCGCAATGTGCATCACCCGGTTCTTTTCTTCTTCAGGAAGGTGTTCACAGCCCGGTGCATTACCCATTTTGTACACATCACCTAAAAATTCTCCGCCGAAAACCGTTTTATAAAAATGAAACGCTTCTTCAGCTTTACCGTCAAAGTTCAGATAAGGATTAAGTTTTGGCATAATTATATTTTTTAATTAAGTTAAAAATACAGTTCTTTTCTTTTCATTTCCTGTCCATAAGCATTTACTTATTGTTACTTTTCAAACACCGGAATACCCTGATAAGCCGCTATCCTGGACCCATACCACGGATTGCCGGATCCCATATTTTCAAAGCCATCAGCAATAGCAGAATCTATCATACCGGGTATTCGGGAACCAATGTAGATCCATACAGTCAGATGTATTCATCCATTTCAGGCGATTCTAAAGGCCCGCAGTTCGTCTTCCTTCAGGAATCCCAGGAGTTCATCCATGATATATTCAATGATAGGAAAATACATTTTCTCAACACAGATTTTGGAATTTACTGCAACTAAAATCTGTTTCAATAATTATTTCATAGAGTGAAGGCCGATAGTATTGCCTTCGGTATCCATCACGATGGAGCAAAAGCCAAACTCGCCAATAGACATTTTCTGCTGACAAATTTTCCCGCCGGCTGCCTCGACCCTGCTTTCTTCTACGGAGCAATCCTCACAGCCAAAATAAACAATGACGTTACTGCCTCCGCCGGCCATCCCTTCCATTTTGACCAGAGAGCCGGAAGCTCCGCCATTCTCGACCGCTCCCGGGAATCCTTTCATCTGCATAGACTGATTGGTTGGGTCAGAACATATCGGTAAGAGTATATCCGAATACTGATTCATAGAACCGGGCAGCTCTTTGCATATCATTGACATAGATTTCAAACCAGGTTACCGGATTAAATTTCATATTTTCCATTTGGTGAGTTTTTAATGACCGACCAAATGTACAGCTGGAATGCATATTTTTCACTTGCCAAATGACAAGAAAACAAGAAGGAAAAGGGCTATTGAACAGCTAACTCTTTTCGGATCCTGCTCAAGGAAGTATCTGTAACACCCAGGAAAGAAGCGATCTGTTTTTAGAGGAGCTGATTGAATGAATTTGTGGTTTCTGGTCCAGCAGGTTCTTATACCGGTCAATAGAGTTGAGCGTGATCATCTCCAGGGTCCTTTGCTTGAGCACAAACAGCTGGGTAGTAAACCAAGCCCGCCCCCATTCCGTAAACCCGGGAATAGAATGAAAGAGCTCCTGAAAATCATCAAATTCCACTCTCCACAAGACAGAATCGGTAAGGGCCTGGAGGTTCTCCTGGGAAGGTATTCTCATGAAAAGCGAAGTAGGAATAATCACTAAATCACCTTCTGTAAAGAAATCGGTAGTAATCTCATTACCATCATAATCATATACAAAAGAAACGTATCAATCCGGATTCAAGAATATAATATTCATTGGCTATGGCTCCTTCTTTCAGTAGCAGATGGCCCCTTTTGATTTCCATCTGTTCATGACGCTTTCCGATATCCTCAATATCCTGCGGGCCGAGCATAGGATGCTGGTAAACTTGGTAGAAAATTTCTGTCATAAAAATCGGGAGGGTTTCAGGTTTTTATTTCTGCATGGAAGATAACTTAAAATGAGGAATCAGAAATGCTTTACAGGGTAATTTCATTAAATTCCCTTTCAAACCGATGTTCACAATAGGGTCCGTTTTTTCCCATTCAACCAGGTGTTCTCCAAAAATTATTTAATGGATATGCTATAACATAAAAAAACCTACTGAAGAACAATCTCAGCAGGTTTTCATAATTATAAATTTTGACTAATATCAGTGTGTTTTTTGCCCGTTGAATACAGCGTTGAGATATTCTGCATTTAATTTACGGATATTCTGAACAGAAATTCCTTTAGGGCATTCCGCTTCACAGGCTTCGGTATTGGTACAGGCGCCGAAACCTTCTTTATCATGTTGCTCCACCATATTGATCACCCTTTGCCTGCGTTCCGGCTCCCCTTGCGGCAGTTTAGCCAAGTGGGATACTTTAGCAGACAGGAACAACATACCTGAAGCATTCTTACACGCAGCCACGCAAGCACCACAACCGATACAGGCAGCTGCTGCAAAGGCTTCATCCGCTTTTTGCTTCTCGATAGGAATATTATTGGGCATCCTGTGCATTACCGGTATTCACGGAGATGTATCCCCCGGCCTGGATGATGCGGTCGAAGGCCTGCCTGTCTACCATCAGATCCTTAATCACCGGAAAAGCTTTGGCTCGCCAGGGCTCTACAACTATCGTATCACCATCATTATACGCTCTCATATGCAACTGGCATGTGGTTGGTTTCATGCCAAGGCCCATGCGGGCTGACCATTGATATGCATGCTACAGGCACCGCATATTCCTTCACGGCAATCATGGTCAAATGTAATGGGCTCTTTACCTTCGGCAATCAATTGTTCATTCAGGACATCAAACATCTCCAGGAAAGACATCTCTGAAGAAATATTTTTGACCTGATATGTTTCAAAACGGCCATTGGCCTGAGCGTTTTCCTGGCGCCATACTTTCAGCGTGAGGTTTCATATTGTAGTGTTCCATGCTTCTTACAATTTGTGAATCTGTGAATCCGCGAATTCATCAATGATTTTCTCCTGAATCCGCCGCTTTCATCAAATTATTTTTTTATTTTACTGGTAGCAATAAATTTTATTTACAATCTTCCAAATCTGATTCAACCCGGTATGGATATAGTTTTGATCCATACGGGCTTCAAATCTATTTGTACGAACGCTGGGTCGGCTTCGCTTCTTCGAAGACCAGCTCTTCCTTATGCAATTCCCAATTATTATCTCCTTTGTATTCCCAGGCACCCACGAAAGAGAATTCATCATCTTTACGCATTGCTTCCCCTTCTTCTGTCTGGGATTCTTCCCGGAAGTGGCCGCCACAGCTTTCTCTTCTCATCAGTGCATCTTTGC
>JAHHDV010000010.1 GCA_019739295.1 Taibaiella sp. | reverse complement strand
TATTATCAATTCAAAGGGGATATCAGTGCCAATTATTTCGAATCCCCGGTCGTCGTGCAATTGCAGTCACAGGACGGGCAGCAGGGCAACCTGACGGGCAATTATAGATTTGTAAGATCCGGTGCTGACTGGAAGCTGTTCAATACGGATGAGAAGAAAGTGACCAGTTACTATCTGGATAAGAATACCGAGGCAGCATTGTTCTATTATAAAACCCCGGAACCTACTGAAGAAGAGCAGGCCCAGCGGGCAGAAGAGATCAACAATGCTTATCATCAGAGCAATACACAGCTTCAGCCCCAGGCTGCCGAACAGAACCGCCCCGGGCTTCCGGAAAGGGAGTAGCATGGCAAGGAGCCCGCAAAGATGTAAAGCAAAGGAAAGGGGAAATTTCCGTCAGATGAAATGGATTTATTTCTTTTGAATAATCCATACATCCTGTTCCAGGCCCCAGTCCTTAACTTCGCCCTGCCGGTGTTTGAGGATCCTGAACCTGGAGGATAAAAGATCTTGCATAAACGGGGTCGGATGGTATGCCGTATACATCCTGTTACCTTCTTTTACATTACCCCTGACCACAAGAGATCCTTCATCATATTGTACCCGTTCTTTCTCCAGAAGGTTCTTTTTTGTAATATCCCCGTGGGTAGTAAAAAAGAAGATGCCACCCGGTTTCAGAACCCTGTGTAATTCTTCAATCCATAAGTAATGGTTTTCTTCCGATAAGTGTGTGAATATGGAGATAGCATACGCAAAATCAAAAGAGCTTTCTGTGTAGGGAAGAGGGGGGAGCAAATTATTTTCTGCAAAAGAAATACCTTTTAAATTTTTCTGATTCCAGTTAACGTAAGCTTTATTATAATCACAGCCGAAAAATTTTGCTGTTGGTTCTATAGCCGGGAAATGCCGGATTATTCTCCCGGGACCACAGCCCCAGTCTAACACAGCCTTGTTCTTTAAATCTATAAATGGACCTGATTCTTCATATATCCAGCGTGCATCTTCCTTCCCGGCATCCAGATACCGCTGATAATCCAGCTTAAAGGTTTCGTATATCATGAAAGGTTCGGGCAAAGGAATATCCGCGTTTTCTTTCCGAAAAGCTTTGATTTTCTTCCGGCTGCGTAAGTACTGGTAATAAAACCTAAGCCTGTCTGTCCATTGCCCCAATCCGAAAAATTCAATTATATTTTTTAACCGTTGCTTCCAGCTCATTATGCTCTGCCTGTGTTTTAGTTTGCTAAGCTAACTTATTTTGCGGAAGTTATACCACAATGGATCTACTTTTAGGTCCTGAATAGCAACCTCCCCCTGTGTTGACGCCTTGTTCCTGTTGTACCATTTCCATAAAAAATGACTGCCATAAATAAGGCAGCCGTTTTTTTTGCTTTTATCGGGAATAAATCTGTGTAACGATATATTATACAGCATTTGCATCATCATATACCCTGATCTCGTGATATAAGGTATCTCTTTCGACAGGAGTGCGGCCTACGGCAGAGATCAGCTCACAAAGCTGTTCTCTGCTCAATGACGGGTTTTTGCTCTTCGGAACCTGCCATAGAATAGATCTTGGTAGAATCGTCTATGGTCCCGTCCAGGTCATTTACACCATAATCCAGGGTAAGCTGTGCAGTCTCTCTTCCCAGCATAGGCCAGTATGCTTTCAGGTTTTTGATGTTATCCAGGTACAGCCTGGAAATGGCATAGGTCCTGAGATCTTCTATTAATGAAGATTCAGGGATAGCTGACATGTCATTATTCTGGTTGCGGAATTTCAACGGGATAAAACAATTGAAGCCTCCGGTTTCATCCTGTAGCGTCCTGAGCCTGTCCATATGATCTACTCTTTCCTCAAAGGTCTCTATATGCCCGTACAGCATCGTGGCATTGCTATGCATGCCGACCAGATGTGCTGTCTTATGGATGTGCAGCCAGCCGTCAGCATCTACCTTGTCCGCACAGATTTCATCCCGTACTCTTTGTGCAAAAATCTCGGCACCTCCACCCGGAAGTGATTGTAAGCCTGAATCATACAATTTTTTCATTCCTTCTTCTACAGAGAGTTTGGCCTTACGGATCATGTAGTCCAGTTCCACTGCTGTGAAACCTTTGATATGCAGCCCGGGCCTGTGTGCTCTTATTTTTTCCAGTAAGTCACAGAAGAACTGAAGATTCATTTTAGGGTGCACGCCTCCTACAATGTGGACTTCCGTAACCGGTTCCTGGTCATATTTACGGACGATGTCCATCATTTGTTCTACGCCGAGCTCCCAGCCGTCTTCCCTGTTTTTTATATGATCTGGAATAGGAGCAAAAAATCGCATGTGAAGATACAGACGTTCGTAGGTTCTATATGGAAATTCCTGTTGAAGTAGGTCTTATCTCCATGGAGCTTTTCTCTTATATAATTAGCCAGGGCACCGGTATAGTTCAGGTCTGCGTTTTCAAACAGGTAAAGACCGTCTTCCCTGGTCAGCCTTTCTTCATCCAGTATCTTTTGTCCGATAACGCGGAGTTGGCTGTCAGCCTGATTTTCAATGATCGTATGGATTCCGTTTCTTTGCTGATTCATGTTTTTTGCTTGTATGCGAAGCGCAAAGTTACGATTTTATAGAGGGTATAGGCTCTAAAGATATTGATAATATCAAGTAGTGAATAGAAGCGCTCTATTATTGGTGATCAAGATCAATGAATGGGGTAACAGGGAAGGTGTTGTCCGTTTTTTACCTTAAGAAAACCACCCCGGGACTTAATATACACGCACTATCTGACCAGGGTAACATCTCCTTTTTTCGAGACACTTTTATTGAAAGATTTCACCTCTATATTAAAGAAATAGGCACCTACATCGCAGGGTTTTCCGTTATAGGTACCATCCCAGCTATCCTCCGGATCGTGAGCGGTGAAAATGTTCTCACCATAGCGGTTGATAATGTTCAAATTGAAAGTCTGCCATTGTTCGCAATCTATCAGCACTTTGAACCTGTCATTTAAGCCGTCATTGTTGGGGGAAAAGGCACTTGGGATAACTATATTGCAATTACAATCAATGGTTGCTACGGAGATCTTATCCTCAAAAGATCCACACTGATTGTTTATCGTTACTTTATATTCGCCTGCTTCAAAAATATTGATATAGGGGAGGGTAGAACCTGTACTCCACAGAAATGAAGCCGTGTAAGGAAGGGATACAGCTCTTATTTCAATGATATCGCCTTTGCAAATAGTTGTATCACCAGTGGTTATGTAACCTGTAGCATCTATCTCCTGTATCGTTATACTATCAGAAATACTGCATTCGTTTTTAGTGGCGGTTACGAAATAGACGCCGCCTTTGTGGATTTCTAAAAAAGTATCCGTATCTCCGTTTTGCCATAAGTAACTATCTGCGTCTGTACGGGACAGGGATAATCTTACGGCAGACCCGCTACACATCATGGAATCAGCAATGATTTCTATAGCAAGGTCGCTGTGTGTGATCTTAAAAGTATCTACCCTAACCTCACACATTCTGGTACTGACCACCCAATAGGTCCCGGACATATTTGTATTTACAGAAGTACCCGTACTTCCGTCACTCCAATTATAGTTTGTATATCCGGTAGGGGCTTCCAGCACGAGATTGCTGTCTTCGTCCGGGCAGACTTCAATTTCCGAAATGTTTATTGCAAGTGTATCTTTTGAGTTATTGAGGACCACATCATTACCCAATGCCGGAGAATGTACGGTGGAACCGCCCGCTTCTACATACCACGACGCCCCATCCGGGATGGATATATAATCGGATTCTGCGTTGCTGGCCAGACCGGATGCATTGGGATTATGGATTACACCAATCATCCAGGTGCCGCTCTGAGTAAAATATATTTTTCCGTCAGGCCCATTTCTTAAGGAAACGTATTCTTGGGGATTGTTGTGTACTATTTCTTTACTTGACTCTATCGCATCTATATCGGGATATAGGGATATATCGAATTGATGTAGCCAGGAAGAATTGCAGGAATAAAGCTTTGTATTGTCTGGTGAAAAAGCCAACCCATTCCTCATATAGGCAGTGGATAATGAATCAATAAGGATATTCCCGTATATTGTTCCGGTGCTGTTATCAAATCGGGCAATCTGAATGTATGTCTGAAAATTGGTCTGCATGGCCAGCATAGACTGGTTGGGAGCTATTTTAATGGTTCCCCATCCTCCATCTATTGTCCCTACATATTCCTCAGTATATAAGGATGATTGTATAAAAGGACCATGCAAACCACTTTCATCAATTTTATAAACATAGAATGCCGCAGAATCATTTCTATGTGTAATTAACCAGTAATAACATCCCGCTCCCCGTACCACAGCCATTTTTTCGGACATATTGCTATCTACAAATATATTTTTAACCCCTGATACCACGTCTCCCGTTCCTCCGTTCAGACTCATGTCCACTACCGAGTATCTCAGGTAATCTTCATTCAGGATAGATCCTTCCTCCATGGCGTTTAATACAAAAAAGATAATACTGGTTGGTGTTGGAAGGAGAAGGAACTATGGCTACTCCCTGTGAACATGAGCCGGGTATGCCACCTATGGTCTCACCATTGCCCAATATGCCTGTCCCGTTGGGCATAGCTTCATGGTCCCGATTCCAGACAGTATTGCCGTCAGAATAAAACAGAAGATGCCCATCCATATCACAGATGCCGGCGGCACCTTCTACGCTATTATTCGCAGATTCTATATATGTAGGCGGGTCGGTACTGAAATCCAAACCGGAATGATAGCCAAAAGTCCAGATTTTATCTATCTCCTGTGCCAGGGTACGGTGAGCGCAAAAATATAAAGAAAAGACAATTATAAAGATAGTCTTCATTTTTGATTAACATTTAGATATATAAGAAGACTGCTTTTGTGAAAAGATAGTTGGAGTAAGAAAGATTACTATCTCTGAGCGAAGTACTTTGATTCAACGCTTTGAATTCCGGTAATAAATGGTATACACAAAAGTTAGGACCAGCAGGCCTGTTGCATGAATAGATCTTCTTCCCGGCTTTTGTCGGTTTTTTTCATAAAAAAAAGTGCTGCTAAGAATAGCAGCACCTCATTTTTAGAAACACAAAAAACAACTATCCTTTTTTAATCAGTTTCCTTCAGGTAAGTTGTGGTCACTGATTTTGGTCTTTCGATAGGTAGTGCCAATGCCCTGTCCCAGCATAAGCTGGCCAGAACACCCAGTGCACGGCTTACGCCAAAAAGTACCGTATAAAAATCTTTTTTCTACGAATCCGAAATGTGTCCAGTAAACGCAACCGCTATGGGCATCCACATTCGGCCATGGATTCTTGATTTTGCCTGTAGCACCTAATATTTCAGGAGCTACTTCATATATTCTCCATACGGTCTTCACTACAGAGGAATCAGGGCAGTGGGTCTTCCCGAATTCCATCTGTGCTGTGAACCTGGGATCTGTCTTGCGGAGCACTGCGTGGCCGTATCCCGGTACAACTTTTCCTTCACTTAATGTCTTATTGATATAATCGGCGATCTGCTCTTTGCTCGGTTCTTCCACACCCAGTTCTTTGATCATATCCTCTATCCAACCGATCACTTCCTGGTTAGCCAGTCCATGGAGCGGGCCTGCCAGCCCGTTGAGTCCTGCTGCAAGGCTCAGGTAAGGATCGCTGAGTGCGGAACCTACCAGATGAGTAGTATGAGCAGATACATTACCCCCTTCGTGATCAGCATGTATCGTTAAGTACAGGCGCATCAGCGCATAAAACTTAGGATCGTCATATCCAAGCATATGTGCAAAGTTACCGCCCCAGTCCAGCATGCCGTTAGGATTGATGTGGTCGCCATTTTTATATTTTCTCCTGTAGATATATGCAGCTACTCTCGGAAGGCGCGCGATCAGGTTCATGGTATCTTCGAAGATAGGATCCCAGTAATCAGCTTTGTTGATACCTTCATCATATGCTTTAGCGAAGATGGATTCTTTCTGCAATGCCATAACCGCAATACTCAATTGTGTCATCGGATGCGTACCAATGGGCAGAGATTCCAGTACATCGAATACATAATTAGGTACATGCGATCTCCTGGCAAATACTTCAGAAAGATGGCGGACGTCTTCCTCAGTAGGTAACTCACCGATGAGCATCAGATAGAACAGGCCTTCAGGAAGAGGTTCAATGCCGCCGGGTGCTTTAGGAAGTTTTTCTCTCAGTTCAGGTATGGAATATCCTCTGAACCTGATCCCCTCTTCTGAATCCAACAATGAAGTTTCCGTTACCAATCCAGTCATCCCCCGCATCCCCTGGTATACTTGTGCCAAAGTGATTTCTCCGAGTTTGAAGTCTCCGTATTCTGTAGTTAATTGTTTTATTTCAGTTTTTAACTGGTCAGCTTTCTCTTTGAAACGCTCTTTGATAACTCCCATATAAATAAATAATTTTTAATACTTTAAAAAAGGACTGCGCAAATATAAGAAGGGATACCTGAAAAAAAGTCCCGATGTTAAAATAATTCCATTTATTTCATCTAAATGCTTATAGAGATAGACAATAACCAGTTTGTAGGAGGCATAGGTCTTCCTTTTACGGATTCATATTTTGCATTGAACAGATTCTGAACCTGAAATTGCGCGGTAATGATTTTGCTGGAATAAACCGGGAAATAATACCGTACCTGGAGACTGACCAGGTGATAAGGCGGGAGGAAGGCGGACTCATCCAGGTTGGTGAACCGGTATCCGGCATACTGATGATTGATATTGAAAAATAGCCTTTGCCATTCTATACCCAGATTATTGGTGACCAGGTATCTCGGTGTGTAGGGAATCTGCCGGCCGATACTGTTGCTTCCCGGAAGATAGGAAGATACAGTGGTGGAAATGGTATAAGCATAATCTGAATAGGCGAGGATCCTGAAAGGAGAGGCCCGGATATCGAAATTCAGCTGGAAATCCCAGCCCCTGCTGTACACCTCTGCTATATTATAGGGTGTCCAGATACTGCTGCCCAACCAATAGATCCAGTCGTGGACATTTCTCCTGAAATAGGAAGATTGGAAATATAGCCGGTGTCGTTCCTGCAAGCTGATGACCTGCCTGAATCCCAGCTCGAGGTTCTCTCCGGATTCAGGGCGGAGCTCCTGGTTCCCTCCCGGAAAATAGTATAACTCATTCAGTGTGGGTACCCGAAAACTGTTCTGAAGCGACAGGAATACCGGCATCTTCCAGGTTACCTGGCGGGACCGGTATCTCAGGACGCTGCTCGAAATATTGAAATTGTAAATGAAAGGGATGGCCAGCCCCTTCTGAATTTCTTTCCGGGCGTTTACCTGTATAGCAAGGATGTCCTCTTGCCATTTGAACTGATAGGCGGCTGCCACACCGGCCCTGTAGATATGATGGCCTGTCGCGGCATCCATGCTCCTGAGCGATTGACTCTGGTAGGGCAGGAAAAACAAAAACTGGTGCTCTGTATTGCCCCATGAGAATGGCCGTAAAGTATTCAGTCCCCATTCTGCATTGAACTGGTATATCCTATACCTTTGAAACTGAAAAGACAAACTGTCCTCATATTGATACTGCTCATACTGATAACCGGTTTGGATATAGGAAGACCACCTGTTACGGATGTCCTGCTTCAGCGATAAAGCATTCCTCCAGGCACGGTTGGCCTGCAGCTTGGAGGAGAAGGATTCAAATATGGCAGGAGGAATACCTCTCTGATCATATTGCAGCCAGGTATTCCACTGGACCTGAAGAGGCCGGGACCGGGAGAGTAAGTTCAAGGCGCCGTTGTAATCAACGGTAGCCGCCAGTTGCTCTTGCCCGGCATTACTGAGCGTATGCGCGGATTGGTCATGGTCCAGGTAAGGGAAATTATTTCTGCCCGTGACCCCTGCTATTTTGAATTGGACCTGATGCTGCCCCTTTTTAATCCCTGCTTTGATCAGCCCTTTATAGTTCTGGTAACTTCCGGCTCCTAAAGTAATGCCGAAATAATCTGAAAGGATGTTCCTGGATTGCAGGTGAACGGCTCCCCCTATAGTGCCGTTTCCGTATAAAGTGGAAGTGCCTCCATATTGGATATGGACATCATCAAATAACCCTGTATGCAGCAGGGATAAATCGCTATAGCCCGTAGCAGCGCTGTTGACAGGGATACCATTCCATAATACCTGTGATTGCGCGGAAGAGGTCCCCCTGACCGAGAGTGTACTCAGGTTATTGAAACCATAGTTCCTGATAAATGTGGAAGTCTGGGCCTGAAGCAGCTGGTCGACAGGAAGCAGCTGGTAAAGATGGATATACTTCCTGTTTACCGTCTTATAAGGTTCGAGAATGCTGAACTTTTCTTTCTGATGGAAAGTGTTTTGCAGGCTGTCGATGATGAGCAATTCATCCAGGGTATCTGTATGGACTTGCGCCCGGATAGGATGTAAATTAATGAAGACAATGAATACCAAAGCGTATATCCTAAAGATATGGCTGCCAGCGTGTCTCATTAAATTTTGTCTTCATCCAGCGAATCCAGCTTTTTCTCATCCGGAGCAATATGGGTAGCTTCATTTACGGACTTACCGAAGATCATTTTATAAAGAACGGGACCGGTCGTAACAAGGATCAAACCGATGATGATATATTCCAGGTGATCATGTACCCATTGGTTGGTACCCAGGATAAACCCAACGATTGTCAAACCGTATACCCAGATGGCGGCACCTATGATGTTGTATAAGGTAAACTTTTTGAAGTCCATCTTAACCACACCGGCCACGATTGGAGCGAAAGTCCTTACTACGGGAACAAAGCGTGCTATAATGATGGCAATACCACCTTTCTTTTCATAGAACTTCTGGGCTTGTTCCAGGTGCCTTTTCTTGAGGTACCAGGTATCCTTTCGGTTGAATAACCATTGACCGGACCTGTGCCCGAATATATAACCGACATAGTTGCCCAGTACGGCGCATATGGTAATCAGTGTGCTCCAGTAGAACCAATTGGCAAAATCGCTTTCATAAGGTTCCGGGTAACCTTTTAGTAATAATCCGGTGACGAATAAAAGATGATCGCCTGGCAGAAGAAATCCAATAAACAGCCCTGTCTCTGCAAAAATGATCGCCATAATAATATACAGACCATGGTGTTCCATGAGCCACTCCTTGTCCGTTATATTATGAAAAAAATCTATAATGGCATCCATTTCATATCATGATAAAAAAGTCCGCTAAGGTACATAAATCTCTTGGCATTCAGTTATAATGTTTTCTAAACGTTACGGAACAGATAGAAGACGTTTTTATTTCAGGAAAATAAATGAATAATAAAACAAATTTATTTGAAATAAATTTGTTTGTCCTGAAGCAATTTTTCACATACCGTTTTAACCAATAAATTAGCAACGGATGAATGAAACTGACAGCCAGCTGCGTAAAAATAAATCCTCAGAATGTGTTAAGGGAATGAATTTTCGTCAAATTTGAAAGAATACTTCCGGATAGAGTCATTTCTTTAAACCACCTGATTAGCTGAATAATGAATGAATATTCCGGAATCTCTTACATATCCTTCCCGTTTTTTAAACAGTAGTATAATAAAATGTGGTATTCATCGTTTTACAACCATCGGTAGATACAGCGGGGGGAACCGGATAATAGAGAGAATATGTTAAAAGTGCACCTTGCAATGGTATTTTCTTTAAATTTGCCGACTTTATATTAAAATAAAGGCCATTCTGAGGTATATTTTTAATTTATATGACTGATTCAAATATTGCTGCACAGTCTGTCCCGGAACATATTGCGATCATTATGGATGGCAATGGCCGTTGGGCTAAGAACAAGGGAGAAGACAGGATTCATGGACACCGGAATGGTATAGACAGTGTCCGTGAAGTAGTGGAAGGCTGTGGAGAATTGGGTGTGAAGTACCTTACCCTGTATGCGTTTTCTACTGAAAACTGGAACAGGCCTAAAGAAGAAGTCGAAGCTTTGATGTCCCTTCTGGTCAATACGATCAAGGAGGAGATCAGCAAATTAAAAAAGAACAAGGTAAGGCTGAAAGTAATAGGAGATATAGATAGTCTTCCTGCCAACTGCCAATCGGAACTGGAAGAGGGAATCCATACGACTAAGGATGAGGATGGACTAACGTTGATACTGGCCTTAAGCTATAGCAGTAAATGGGAATTGCAGGTAGCTATGAAAAAGATAGCAGAGAAGGTAAAATCAGGTATGGTTCAAATAGAAGATATTGATGATGAACTCATACATCAGCATCTCAATACTGCTGCATATCCTGATCCGGAACTGCTTATCAGAACGGGTGGGGAACGCAGGATCAGTAATTTTCTGCTTTATCAGATAGCGTATACCGAATTATATTTCAGTGAGGTGCACTGGCCAGACTTCAGGAAAACCCATCTGACAGAAGCGATTGAGGATTATCAGAGCAGGGAGCGCAGATTTGGTAAGACCAGCGAACAGATCAAATAATCATTACAACACAATATTCATTATAAACACGTACATGTCAAGGTACTTTATCGTATTAAGTAGTATTCTCCTATGCCTGTTGGATGCATTTTCATCGCGGGCCCAGCTTACCGAACTCGATACCAATCCGATCAATGGTTATGCGCCCAAACAGACTTTTATAGTAGGAAATGTAACGGTGGAAGGCGGCCGGTTCTTGGATACTGCTGTGATCAAGACCATATTTGGCATATTTCCCGGCCAGAAGGTGCAGCTGCCCCAGGATGAGCGTATCGCAAAAGGTATGAAAGCGGTATGGGGCCAGGGCCTGTTGGAAGAACTGGAGATCAATGTGACCAGGATCTATACGGATACGGTAGACCTGAAGATCGTCATGAAAGAAAGGCCTAAGTTTTCCTATTATTCCATTATCGGGGCTACCAAGACGGAGAAAGCAGAAATTCAGGAAAAGCTGAATAAGGCCTTCAGCGGAACCAGGATCGTCTCCGAAGCGATGAAAAGAGAGATCCAGGAGCGGGTGAAACTTTACTATATCGATAAAGGTTACGGGAAAGCAGAAATTACGGTGTCCGAGCATGAGGACAATGCGAAGAAGGATAATTCTGTCGGTATCCACATCAGCATCAACAAGGGACCTAAGGTCAGGATCAATCAGATCAATATAATAGGGAACGAACAGGTTACGGACTTCAGGCTGAAAAGTAAAATGAAGGGGACAAAGGAAAAAGCCAGGCTGTCCTTATATCCTGCATACAGCTATTCATTATATGGTAATGAGCCGGTCACTTTCCGGCAGTACCTTAATGAGACCGGTTATTTATACCCTACCAAGACTTTAGAGTATCTGGATCCTTACTTCCGGTACAACATTTTCAGTTCTTCCAAATTCGATCCTAAGAAATACGAACAAGATAAACTATCCCTGATCAATTACTATAACGTTATCGGATTCAGAGATGCTTCCATAGAGAAGGATACGGTCTATGATGCAGAGAATAATAATCTGAATATAGATATCAAGCTCTCTGAAGGTAAGAAATATTACTTCGGTGATATCACGTGGTCCGGCAATACCAGGTACTCCGATTCCGTATTGAACATGGTGTTAGGGATCAGAAGGGGAGATGTGTACAACAGGGAGCTGCTGGATTCGAAACTGGGTATGGTGCCCAGTATGGATGGTTCCGTGGACCTGGGCACCCTTTATCTGGACCAGGGATACCTGTTCTTTAGAGCTACTGCTCATGAGACTTCCATTGTTGGAGATACCATCAATTTCCGTATAGATATCATAGAAGGAGCTGAAGCCAGGATCAAACGTATCATCATCAAGGGGAACAATAAGACCAATGATCACGTTCTGCGGAGGGAGTTATATACCAAGCCGGGCAATGTGTTCAGCAGGTCAGATGTATTCAGGTCTATCCGTCAGCTTTCCCAGCTGGGATATATCGATCCGGCTACCATTAACCCGGTGCCGAAGACCAATCCTTCGGACAATACTGTGGATATTATTTATAATGTGGATGAAAAGCCATCTGACCAGATCGAATTCCAGGCAGGTTATGGTGGTGGTATCGGCTTTACCGGGACAGCAGGACTTACCCTGAACAACTTCTCATTGAGGAACATTTTCAAGAAAAGCGAATGGAACCCGATCCCGATGGGCGACGGACAAAGCCTCGCCCTCAGGTGGCAGAGTAACGGGTTGTGGTTCAACTCTGTGAATATGTCATTTACCGAACCTTGGCTGGGTGGAAAGAAACCGATTGGCCTGACTGTCGGGCTGGTCTATACCAGGTTCGCCGAAGGCGTCTACGGGCAGACGATGGATCCCAATGCCAGCTATATTCGTAACTATGGAGCCAACGTGGTATTGAGCAAAAGATTGAAATGGCCGGACAACAGCTTTGTCGCCGCATTCGGGGTCAACTACCAGAACTACTTCCTGAAAGACTATACACGGCTCGCATTTGGTGACGGATTCAGCAATGGTACCTCCAATAACCTGAACTTCCTGATCAATTTTGGAAGAAATACCATTGATAATCCGATCTACCCGAGAAGCGGTTCGAATATCTCCCTGAATATTAAGTTTACGCCACCCTATTCACTTATGGGCAGCAACTCTGATTATTCAGACAAGACCCTTGCAGAAAAATTCAAATGGATAGAATATTACAAAGTGCGTTTTGATGTGGACTGGTACCAGCAGCTGAAAGGAGACTTTGTGCTTCGCGTAGCAGGTAAGCTGGGATACCTGGGGTATTATAATGAAACGATCGGGCAATCGCCATTTGAGCGTTTCCAATTAGGTGGTGATGGTATGACGGGGTATAATTTCTTTATCGGCCGGGATGTGATCTCCCAGAGGGGGTATGATGTCTATAAGTCTGATGCGTCTATCTTTAATAAATATACTATTGAACTCAGGTATCCGTTCAGCCTGAATCCTTCCTCCACTATCTATGGCCTGGCATTTTTTGAATCCGGGAATGCCTGGAATAGCTTCAGCGAATATAATCCATTCCGCCTGAACAGGGCTGTGGGCCTGGGTATCAGGATGAGGTTACCGATGTTCGGGCTGTTAGGGTTCGACTATGGATTCGGATTTGATGCACACGTGCCGGGCAGTAAATTCAGCCAATCGGCCAAATTCACATTCATGCTGGGCCGTGAACCGGATTAACAGGGGTCTTCTTAAATCAAATTTCACATTTATAGTTTTAAACTATTGATATCTTTGACAATCTATAGTGTTCACAATCAATGTTTTTAAAAACAAGCATTGGTCATTTTATCATAAAACTTTAGACCATGAAAAAAATTATCATCACCTTATTCGGTATTTTATTTTTTGCTTTCGGGGCGCAGGCACAGAAATACTGTGTTATCGATTCCAAATATATCCTTGAAAAGCTGCCCGAGTATACCAGCGCCCAAAAACAGCTGGATGAAATCTCTGAAACCTGGGAGAAAGAAGTAGCTGAGAGAATGGAGCAGGTAGATCAGATGTATCGCAGCTACCAGGCAGAGCGTCCTTTGCTTTCTGAGCAGGCCCGTCAGAAAAAAGAAGAAGAAATCGTGGCTAAAGAGAAGGAGGCAAAAGATTTACAGAAGAAGTATTTCGGATATGAAGGGGAATTGTTCAAAAAAAGACAGACATTGATCAAGCCCGTTCAGGATAAAGTATACAATGCTGTCCAGCAGTTTGCCACCCAGAGATCATATGATATGGTATACGATAAAGCCGGCGGGATCACCATTTTTTATGCAGATCCTGCTTTGGATAAAAGTGATGAGATCCTTAAATTAATCAATAAAAAATAGGGAGGAAGTGTTATTATTACTAATTTCGCAACCTTAAAGCTAAAAATTACAACTATTCAATAAAAAACATGAAAAAAGTATTCGTATTGCTCGCTGCAGCTATTATGATGACGGTAGCAGCTCAGGCCCAGAAAATCGGTCATTTCAGCCAATCAGAATTAATCTCCCTAATGCCCGA
Organism: Taibaiella sp.; assembly: GCA_019739295.1. The sequence continues at coordinate 15,928 of JAHHDV010000010.1, read as the reverse complement.
ATATAAGGCGGCGGAAGGCAAATTAAAGGAACATTCAGAAGCACTGCAGAAAACTTTGGAAGAGATGCAGAAAGAGTTAGAGACAAAAGGGCAAAAGTTTCAGGCTGAAGCTCCCAAGATGACACAGACTATGAAAGAAGTAACGGAAAAAGAACTGAATGAGCAATATATGAGGCTCCAGGAAAAGGCGCAGAAAGCAGAGCAGGAACTGGGGGCGAAAGAGCAGGAATTATTAAAGCCGATCTTCGAGAAGTTAAGAACAGCTGTCAATAATGTCGCTACTAAGAACGGATATGATTATATCCTGGAAAAAACTTCGATTCATTACGCCAAAGATGCGAATGACGTCTCAAATCTGATTAAAGCGGAATTGGGAATTAAATAATCTTGAAAATCAGTTTTCACATTCCAAGCCAATAGATTTCCTGTCTATTGGCTTTTTCTATGAAATATTAGTATATAACGGCTGCCGTTTGGATCTTGTTTTGGTAGGGCAGACACCTCTTTATGCTCATTTATGGTCCAATAGGTATGAGGCTGATACTGGACGCTGATTGTGCAATACAGCATGCATCTGTAGGAAAGCCAATGATGACCTGTATTAATTGCTTCTGGCTGATGCCTGTCTTTTGCGCCGGGCATATATTGTGCTTAAGCTGATGCTGGTTGCAAGCACAGGGATAATGTATGCCATTAATTCTACGACCGTGACTTTTAATGAATATTCGAACAGGCTGTAGACCAGAATCGTGAAATAAAACAGCCAGGCTATGATGATCCCTATGGTGATCGGAAGGCTGGTCTTGTTGCGTAAAATCTGGAACAATCTGATGACCTGAGAACCATAGCTGATCATACTGACTATGCCGATGAACAGGATTTGCCAGCTGTTCTTTTCTGATTTGAATAAATTGAGATTAAAGATATCTATGCATATGGCCAGGTGCATGATTGTAGGAAAAAAGCATAGGATAACAGAGCTGAGTAAACACAATGCTTCCAATAGCTTCATCAGGATTAGGGCTGTGTTGGTTTTTGGCTTCATCATTATTCTGAATACAGATCAATCAAACCGGGGCTTCATCTTCATGCATCATCCTTACAGGAAAGTTCATTCCGGTACCTTAGCTGTATAAGGAAATACCTGAATCGGGGTGAATATAAAAGACAGGATCTCCCGTCAGCTTCTGATTCATCAGATCCATTCACGAAGCTGTCATCTATCTCCTGAAAGAAAAGAAGCCGGCTGCTAACCTTCATCTTCTTCTTTTGTGAGGATAGAGGCTTTGGATGTTGATGACTCTTGTTCCTGTTGTTGTTCTTCTTTTTGCTCCTGTTCCCGTTTTCTTCTTCTGGCCTCACGCAGCTGTTCCCTGCTTCGGAATAACTGGCGGAATCTATTGTACTCATAGTTCAGGCGTAAGGCTGTTCCCGTTTCGATAACATACCCATCGATGACATTCTGAACCTCGTTTTTCCGATATCCGCGCACACTGTATTTACCATCTTTGGTGAGTTTGTAGTCCAACGAAATATTACCCGGGATCACTGAGTTGTCCCTGCCCGGGAGCTGCTTGCCTTCTACCTGGAAGTCATTACCTACATTGATGGTCAGGCGATCATTGAAGAATTTCTTACTCGCCTGCAGGTTGACAGATGTCCTGTTTTCTTTCTGTCCTGTCGTATAATCCTCCTGGGATTGTACATCCAGGGATAATTCCAGCCCGTTGACATACCGGGAAGCAAGATTATTCAATTGTTGGGAAAGGAATCTGCTGGCACTCTGACGGGCATAGTATTCCATAGAAGTAGAATTGCCGGAGTTGATCGGATCTTCAGAGATAAACCTGCCAAATACCAGAACGCCAAAAACCTGCTTGTTCATTTCAGCCACATCATTCTGCAGTGTTCTGAGTTTACTCTGGATATTATTGGCGATCTGATCATCGATCATATTGGTTTTTTTCTTCAGGCAGTACGATATCGAATGCAATGATAGGTTGCAACGGTTTGCCTGTAATCTTCAGGATGATCTCAAAAGGAAGCCTTTGTTTATAATAAACCAGGTCCTCTTGGGAAGCGGTTTTTTTCCATCAGGTCATAAGGTGCGATATTGGCATCATACACGGCTTCCAGGTTAATGACCGCTTCCATCGGGTCTCCTGCCAGCTGGATGGTACTTCCTTCCCTGATCTTGAATTGTTTCTTGATCAGTTCGATAAACAGTTCATAATATCCGCCCTGTATCTGATAAGTTCCAGTGAGTGAGAAGCTGCCCCCGGGAAGCATCGATGCATTCAGGAATGCCGTACCGAATACCGATGCATTATCCCCGGTCAATGGATCGACGAGTACATTGAACCTTGCATACTTTTCGGTCTCTACATTGATGTTCATTGTCATCTGGTTCTCTATATCCTGCGCAGAAAGGGAGTCATCTTTAAATTCATATTGATCTACATTGTCTACGAACTTGACGATGCCGTCGTGCACGCTTAATCCCGGACCTTCATCGATATTGGCATAAGTGAAATCGGTGCTGTCATGGAGTTTGATATTTCCGTCTATGACGGGGGCTGTAGCGACACCACCTATATTCAGGTCGCTGCTCAAGATCAATCTGCCGTAGAAGTTCTCATAATCTGTTTTGGTGGAATTGGCCGCCATCCATTCATCGGCATTGAACCGGAGGTTAAGGTCAAATTCAGTGTAATCCTTGGTGCTGGCATTGCCGGTGATGGTAGCAGTCTTGCCAAAAGAATCAATTATCCTGAAGTTATCAAAAGTAATCAGCCCGTTTTCAAATAAGATGCGTTCTGACGGCATTTTGTACAGCGCGTTGAACATCGACAGCTTCGTCTGGAGATCCTGAGTGATGAGACTTCCATTGATCTTAGGAGCAGAGGTAAGGCCTGTTATTTTCAGATCCCCCTTGATATAGCCATCACTTTCTTTAATGCTCCCGAATGCCAGCCCTTCAAATCTTTTTAAGCTCAAAGTCCCCAGATCCAGATTCATATCCAGGTTATTGCCATCCAGCGGTTCCAAATGATATAAACCGGAAAGGTGGATGTCATTATCCAATTCGGTGATCGTCGCATCCAGTGCATAAGTATTGGCATCCTGGTTGCTGACCCGGGCAGCCAGCTTCCCGATCTGGGTCTCATAGATGGAAAGACGGTCGATACCCAAGTTCCCTTTGAAAAGAGGAAAAGTATCGCTCATATCCAGATCCACAGCTGCATTCAGCTGACCCTCGGCAAGAAGCGTATCGGGATCCAGGATTTTCGAAATGTTCGCCAATTCAAAGTTACGGATGTCTATCTTTAAGGGGCTTCCGAAGGCAGATGGGGTCACGGAACGGATGACAATGGATTCGGAACCCTTGCTGATGTTCAGGTTGTTGATATAGAATCCGGAATCACTGTAGTAAGCCAGTTCATTTTGACTGATATCCCACAATTCGTAATTAAGCTTGAGATTAGGGAGCAGCGTGGCATAATAGATATCTTCAAGTGTATGCGCTTTCAGCCCTAAAGCATAATTTTCAGTTCCTGCAGCGTCTTTGATGCTGATGAGTGATAACAGCGTATCATTGCTGAGGTAGCCTTTCAGTTCCGGTTGGTATATCTGCATACCACCTTCCTGCCCGTATTTATCCAGGGTCAATGCATATTCCAGTGCAGAAGAATTGGAATCATCTGCTTTGAAGACCAGGTTGTCGATATGGTGCGCTCCATATACTATTTTCGGGGCAAATGCGTTTACAGCAAAGTTGGCCGGCGACATCATTACGTCCAGTCCAATAGTATCAAATGGTTTGAGGTCCGGGACAAATGTCTGGATGGTTGGATGATAATTGATACCTAAGCTCAGGTGCATATCATAATTATTCAACGCTGAGCTGAGCGTATCTCCTAAGGTGAAATATTCATTGATATGAACCAGTGCCGCATTGCCAATCTGGGTCAATGGTATATTGCCGGTAAGCGAAAGGTTGATCAAGTCAGGAATATATGCGATGATGTTCTGGCCGCTATCCTCAGATGGCTGCGAACTCACGTAAATGCTGTCCACATCAAAGATACTTCCGTTGTAGTTTAATATAGGATCCTTCCAGCTCATGTATCCTGCCGGCCGGTCAGGATTCAGATCTGAGAAGTTGATGTCCATGGTGCCTCCCAGTACCAGCTGCTCACCCGTGAAGCCCAGAGCCTGCAGGTCTACATTTCTGATCACCGCATTGGATACCACTGCAGGGTGCTCTTTGGTCAGATCCACATCAGCGACGAGATCCAGGCTTGCGTTAGGGTCCCCGGAGTGAAGTTCCAGGTGTGCAAACTGATTTTTCATCCGGGCATCAAGCAATACATCCCTGTAGGCATATCCCTGGAAATCGAACCTTTGGACGTCCCCCTGTACAGAAGCATCCAGGGTCTCAGGATCGAATCCTGCACCAGTAGCAGTGCCGGACATGGTGACCATCCCTAGGAGTGTATCCTGCCTGAGGATCTTTCCTAAGTTCAGCTGTTCTGCTGCAAAATCAAGGTTATATTGTTCCCTGCCTGACATGGAGATATCTACCAGGCCCTGAAGCCGGACATTACCTTCGGAAGTCGTGATGTAAATATCGGGCTGGTACCTGGTGGCAGAACCTTTGATTTTTCCTTTTACAGCGAACCGGTCAGGAATATGGATGCTTCCCGATACCCCTTCAGGTACAAACGGTCTTATATCATGGAAAGTAGAATTAATATTCTCAATATCCAGGTCATAATACAGCTTATCCGGATCGGGCAAGCCTTGTATTTTCCCGGTGAGTGCCAATGCGGTATTGTTCAGGCCGGAGATATTGATCCTGTTGAGTGACAGGTCATTCAGGTATCCCCTGATGTTTCCTGCGATGGATATATGCTGTCCCTGGTAGGGCAGCAGTGATGAACGACTGTCGGGAGGAGTGAAGATGAGAATGTCGTTAATGGCTGCCTTGCTTTGCGCCAGATTGACATCTACAAATATAGAGCCGATGTCCTTGGATATGGCATCCAGTGAAGGGTATTTGACCTCTATCCGGTCCTGGATCAAAGTATTGGGGGTCAGGACATACAGCTCATCAAGCAATGCACCTCTATCGTGATAGGTGAATTTTGTCCTGAGTTCCCTGAGCTCCAGCCCGCTTTGTTCTTCCAGCGCCAGGTGCGTCAGGTCCCCTGATATCGTATCGGGGGAGTACAACAAATCATCCACTATCATGGAAAGCCTGGATAATTCCAGGTGGGCATAATCTATACCGGCTCTTTGTCTTGCGGTGCTATTATCATCCATCCTGAAATAAATATCAGCAAGATTGATTTTATTCCCTGTTATATACCAGCCCCCGGTAGTGTCCTCCCCCTCCGCGTCCGGCAGAGCAGGAGGTATAGGACCTGTGGGCTTGCCCATGGTGATGACAGCCCGGGTATTCACCAGGTTCAAACCGTCCAGCTTAATTGATTCGCGGATCAGATCGAATAGGTCTAACCTGGCTTCCAGCTTACCTACGTTTACGTCCAGGTAAAAAGAATCCGGTTCTGTCAGCATGGTATAAGATGACTGAATCAGGTTAAGCTTGTCTGCTTCCAATACCAAAGGCGAAGCTTCGGTACTGGTGTCCGGAGGTGAAATCAGGACAGCCGGGAATGATCTGAATACTGATTGTGCTTTGTAGATGGTCAGGTCCTCGACACGATATACCATTTGGGCCGGGTCTATTTCCTTTGGTCTGAGAAGTAATGAATCCAGTACGATATCAAAATAGGTTCCCCCCGCTTCATCATCGAATATAAATGTGATGTCCTTGAGTAAAACCTTATCTATATCATAGAGCATCGAAGATGCACTGGTGTCTTCTTCTTTGGAAAGCGTATCTACATGAGCAGATGCAAAAGCATCTATGATAAATTGGTAATTAAATGTAGTATCATTCCTGTTTCGTTGCATCTTAGCGTACAAGCCGTCCAGTTCCAACTTTCTTATTTTCAGTTTATTTTTCAGAAGCGCGAGCATCTGGATATCTACTTCAAGATGATTCATGCTCAGAAGCGTGTCTGAATTTTTATCCAGGAAGATTACTTTTTCCAAGCCGACCATAGATGGGATCTTATAGTTAATCGAGCCGATGACAACTTCGGTCTGGAACTTTTTCTCAAGATAATCTACAGCGATCCGGGTCACCATCCTTTTGCCGGGAGGTGTCTGAAGAAATATAGCCATACCGATCACAAGCAATATGATGCTCAGTAGTACCCAACCTGTGATCTTTAGAAATTTTTTCATGAATGCTGTAAGATACTGCAAATATCTGTCAGGAAATGAGTATAATAAAGGATTTAAGATAATATTTTAAGAGGTGTTTATCCTCGTATTATTTATGAGCCGGCATTGCCCGGTTAATTTGACACGTTTACTATTTTAGAAATTGTGGATCTGGCAGGGCCGGGACCAGAATTGGATATGCGTCCTGTTACAAGCAGGGCCGGCTGCGCTTGCGCGGACTGGCAAGGTGCGGGTGATAAGGACACACAGGTCCCCTGTACATGGTCCTGGTCTGCAAGATCTTTTTTTTGATCGTGTATTCTGTTATCTTTGAAAAGGCAATACAATACGATATGGACCTAAAATCGAATGAGCCCTTCTGGTTAATCAAGAACGGGCTGGTCAGTTCTTACCCTTCGTTGCACGAAGATATCCATTGTGATGTACTGGTAGTAGGCAGTGGCATCACGGGCAGCCTGATCGCGCACCAGTGTGTCCAAGACGGATATGATACCGTGATCATCGATAAAAGAGAAATAGCCAACGGCAGCTCTTCGGCTACCACTTCCATGCTGCAATACGAGATCGATACGCCGCTGTACGAACTTGTGGAAATGATAGGAGAAGAAGGGGCAATAGCCAGTTACCGCGCTTGTTCAGATGCCATAGACAGGCTGCAGGAGATTTGTACAAGGATAAAGTCCGGAGCAGGATTCAGGAAAAAAGATTCGCTGTATTTTGCCCGGTTCAAGAAGGATGTAAGCTGGCTGCAAAAAGAATTTGACGCCAGAAAGAAAGCCGGATTTAAGGTATCATGGCTGGAAGCCGATGATATACTCCGGCGCTATGATATTTACAATACACAGGGAGGAATCCTGTCCCGTCAGGGTGCCAGCGTGGATGCATTCCTGCTGGTACATGAATTACTGGGATACAATGAAAAAAAAGGTCTGCGCATTTATGATAAAACGTCGCTCGCAACGGTGGATTACACAGCCAGGACCGCAATTGTGACGGTTCAGGGCGGAGCAAAGATCAAAACAAAAAAGATCATCTACTGCGTAGGATATGAAAGCGCCTCCATGATCAGAGAGACATTCGTAAAGCTGATCAGTACCTATGCAATGGTATCTGAAATAAACCCTGAGTTATGTATGCGGTACAGAGACTTACTGATATGGAACACTGGTGATCCTTATATCTATATGCGGACTACGGACGATCACAGGTTTCTCATCGGTGGTGGCGATGAAGAGTTTCGCAATCCGGGAAAGCGGGATATGCTCATTGCTCAGAAAACAGAGCAGCTGCTGCGTTCATTTCACAAAGTAAAGCCGGAGGATAATTTTCATATAGACTTTGCCTGGGCAGGGACATTCGGAGAGACGAAAGACGGATTGCCTTATATCGGTACACATCAGGATTTTGAGCATAGTTATTTTGTACTCGGTTTTGGAGGTAACGGCATTACGTTCTCCGTGACCGGCATGGAAATGGTCTCCTGCTGGCTCAGAGGAAAACAGCATCCATTGTCCAGATGGTTTGCATTCGGACGATAGATCTCTATAAAATTTGGGTATCGGTCAGCCCCGCTGACTGATCATTCTTTATTTATTAGCAGTTTCCAGCTGCCTTCTCAGGAAATGGACCTCATCTTTCAATAGCTGGATCGTTTTCTCATAATTATCTGTAAGCTGAGGCAGCAGGTCTTTACTGTTCTGATACATATTCTCAATATGTCCATAAGAACTGTCATAAAGAGTCTGGTTGTAAACCTTATTCGGGGTTGATTCAAAAAAATAATACACAGGTTTTTCTAATATTTCAGTCATTTTTAAAAAACGCTCCAAGGTGAGCTTGGCGCTGTTCTTTTCAATATTGGAGTAGGCTGCCTGGCTTATTCCAAGTTCAAATGCCATATTTTCATGTGAGAATCCTTTTTCTTTTCGTGCATCCTTAATCTTTTCCAGCACTTTTTCGATATGTTTCCATATATCACAGGTTTATTAGTAATTATAATAAAAATTACAGTAAAACTAATAATTTTTATTTTAAACTGATTGAAGATGATTTTTTTTTGGTGGGTATTTTGCATACAGAATCACTATTTTTTTTTTCTATGTATGAATTTATATATAGATAAAAATAAGAAAACAAGTCAAACAATTTTTATTTAAACTTTAATTTATGGAAAGAAAAATGTACAATTATGATTTGCATGGATTTTCCGGAGACAGGCCGTTTTGGTCTTTTCTTAAGAAAAAGGCGAGAAATGTAGTTTCCGGGTTCAGGAAGCAGGGCAAAACCCTCGGTTTGGGTTTGCTGGCTGTATCGTTTGCAGAAAGTTACGTTGCACATGCCCAGATTGTCAACAATTATGCGGATGAGGTCGTTACTTCAAGTACCTATTCCCTGTTTAATGATGAATATACTGTTGGTGCCCCGGGTAATGCAATAGATGGTGATCACGATACAAAAGCGACTCTGGAAGCATCACCCGGCATTATTCTGGGGGCTGGTTCCAGGCAGAGTTATCTGGAAGTGGAGTTTCCTGCTCCGGTCGGGGCAAATACGCCCGTGTTTATTGTATTGTCAGAAGATGGAAATGGCTTGCTGGATTACCTTGTCGGCGGGACATTGGGTTCGGTGATCAATGATATTGTAGATTTTGCCTTAACGGGAACACCTACGTTAACGATCAATGCCAAAAGTGGCAGCAGCTCGGTATGGGCAACCTCAATGGACCCGGATGCCATAGGTTCCAACAGGATAGAGATCGGTGCCGATGGTAAAGCATACCTGAGGGTCGTACCTACTGCAGGTTTTGACAGGATCCGCATTTCCTGGTCCAATTTTGCAGTGCTCGGCCTGGGAAGTATTTTCTCTGGTACTCAGAAGATATACGTACATGATGTGTTCTACAATTCAGGTACAGCGCTTGAATGTGAAGCCTTCCTTACTACGAGTTATGACGCCCCGGGTATTTCCGCTTCTGTATTGACGGATAATCCTGACCCGGTAAGAAATCCGGAGCGGGCCATTGACCCGGATACTGATAATTATTCGGAACTGGGATATTCGGGCATCCTTAGCATAGGACTATTGCAGGATTTCTCACAGACCATCAATTTTAATTCATTATCCAATCCCGGTGAAGTTGCCGTGATTAAGTTCCAGACGCCAGGCTCACTTCTGAGCCTAACCTTATTGGACAATATCAATGTGAAGGTTTATAATGGAACTACTGAAGAATACAACTCGAACCTCGGAGCACTTCTTGATGCGGATGTTTTAGGAATTATATCCGCCATTTTCGGCACTTCCGTCCCGAATTACGTGACGATACCCGTTACTACCCAGTTTGACAGGGTAGAGATTACCTATTCACAGGTGATTACAGGTGGTGTAGCCCCGACGCCACTAAGACTGTTCGGTGTGTACCGGACCCCGGTTAAGCCGGTTTTGGAAGCTACTTTTATTGACGCTTGTGAAGGAACAGATGTGGAGCTGGCAGTATCGGATCCGCAGGATGAAGTGACTTATACCTGGTATAATGCTGACCTTACGGAAATAGGCACAGGAACCACTTATACAGCAGTAGCCCTGTCTACAGGTCTATCAGATACATTCTTTGTTACTTCCAGTGTCTGTGATGGTCAGCATTCTGAATTTGTGCCTGTAATCATCACATCCGACAACGCAGCATGTCAACCTTCTGATATCAATGGCACGGCGGACCTTTCGGATTACACATCCACTACACCGGTCCATGCAGTTCTCGTCAATGCAGAAGGGGAAGCAGCAGCCACAGGTTTAGTGAACAATACGACGGGTGAGTACGAATTTACAGATATCCCCAAAGGGGAATATTATGTAGTGCTGATAGCTGATGCCACTCCTCCTGCGATAGGTGCTGAAATAGAGGAAAACAGTGATCTTGGATTGGGATACGAGGTTACGCCCAATAGCCAGAATGTGGTTGTAGCGGGTGACGGTGAAGATATCCATGTTCCTGAATTTAATGTAAACTGGAACGGTCCGGATTTGAGGACATCCATTACAGCCAGTACCACGTCCCTGACTACAGGATCTTCTACAGAGCTGACATACAGGATATTCAATATAGGTGAAGGAGCATCTTCGGGTTTGGTGTATGCGGTGATCTCCAAGCCGTTGAATGGAAGCCTGACATTGGGAACGCTTCCGGCAGGCTGGTCAGTCTTCGCTGCGACAGATGAGAGCATTATCCTGACCACAACCAATTCAATTGAGGCAGGCATAATCAATGCAGTAGAAATCTCCGCGACTTATACTGCCAGTGACCTGATCAATATTCTGAATCTTACCGCTACTATTCCCCCGGGATTCGGAGGTGGAGAAAGAAACACTTCGAATAATAGTTCTAACAGGCAGATTTTAATCAATTATTAATTTTAGTTCAATCCAGAAAGTAAATAAAAAAAAATATGAAAAGTGTATTTAAAATACTATCCATACTAATAGGCTACGTGTTCCTTTCTTTTTCATTGTCGGCACAGATAGGAATCGAGACGATGATTGTTTCCGAGACAGAATTGGAAACGGGAGATGAGGTTGAGGTAACTTTAGGGATAAGAAATTATAATTTCTCTGAAGCATATGATCCGGCATCTTACCCCGTTTTTATAAGTGTAGGGTTGCCTGCATCTTCCGAGATTTTAGAATTCAGGGAAGAGCCGTTATCCGGGGAAGATGCGGATGCATTTTCCGGCTTATCTTCAGATGATGTATATAATTTCGTATTTGACCTTTCCACTCCGATCCCGTCCACTCTTGAGGGAGGAAACGTTTTATATGTTACCTTTAAGCTGCTGGCCGTAAAACCGAATCCCGTAGGGAGTTCCCCTCAATTCCTGGTTCAGCTGCAATACCCTTTCGGAGACATGGAGGGTACAGACCCGGACTTGCAGTCTGTAATGAGTCCTGTATTTAATGTCATCGGAGAACCGCTAAGGGTTTCCCTGGGTGATTTTACAGTTACGAAAACTCAAAACAATGAAGCGCTTTTGAATTGGAATACATTCTCAGAAGAGTACAGCAAAGGGTTTGTAATTGAAAGAAGTAAGGATGGCAAGAACAACTGGGCATCTCTGGGGTTTGTAGCTTCTCTTTCACAGGACGGGACCAGCGTTACGGAGCTTAAATATTCATTCGTTGATATCAGCCCGATGCCAGGAGAGAATTATTATCGCCTGAAGCAAACAGAGCTGAATGGTAAGACCGAATATAGTAAAGTGCGTAAGCTGTATATTGATGCCTATACTGCGGGCAGCATTTCCCTGTATCCTAATCCTGCCAGAAGCCTCTTATATATAAGAGGAGCCGGTGTAGGTCAGACGCTGAGTATTTATGATATATCGGGAAAATTAATTTCAGATCAAAAAATTGAAAGTGACAATGCACCTATTGACGTAGCAGGCTTGCTACAAGGAGCATATATGTTAGAACTGAGTACTCAGGGTAACAGGATATGGGCCGGTAAATTTATTAAGGAGTAAATATCTGTACCGTGTTTATGGATTAGGTGGCAGCAATTTTGTGCAGCCACCTAATTTTTTAATCAGTTTTTGATATTTTTTAATAGTGCTGGAAAGCTGCAATTCATATATCATGAGTCAAATATTAGTATTGGGCCCCTCAGATGATACAAATCTATTGAGCGCTGCATTTTTAACGTTTATCAGTTCAGAGCTTGGTTGTTCAGATATAAAATACCTGTCAGTTTTTGAGCCTTTGGCGTCCTCTTATCTTTCACAGCTGCATAAGGTATTTGTTCTTCTTACTGAGGATTTTGAGATAGCGGTAACAAGGATCAGGCAATTACGGGATATGGGGCTTCAGGGCTTAATAACTGTTGTCAATTTCTTTGATCTGGATTTAAATAAGGTAAAAACCTTACGGACGCTCTCTAACCTGGTGGTATGCAATATCAATATTCCTTCTCAGGAGTTTTTTGAAACTTTTGAACACACAGGAACCGGTAAAATTCCTGTTGTGTTCTTATAATAGCAGCCAGATCATTAAATCTTTTTTAGAAAATGATTTCGTGCCGGAGGGCCAGCCTGATCTGAGCAAGGTGGAATATGAAATTATCCAATGTGCTGAAAAAGGACTTTCAATCACACAATCTGCCGCATATCTGGGGAGAAGTCCGAATACAATTGCCGTATACAGATCAAAGATCATCAAGAAATTTAACTGTTCGTCTATCAATCAGGTGTGCGTGAAACTCAAAGGAAAAGACCAGGATATGCTCAGGTAAGAAGAAGTAAGGTTATGAAGTGAGCGCAATTGAAACGCAATAGCAATTTCTGCTTTAATTTATGCCTGTCTGATGATTTACACCGGTAATTTCTTTTAAACCCTGTGTTCTACCTGGTTGAATAAAGGTCCTTCGATATTCATTATTCTTCTGTTATTGTTCTGAAGTAAGTGTAGCGGAGAAGCAGCTCCAACACAAGAATAATGAGGGCAGGGATCAGGAACCAGTAGAATACATCTTCATACTGATAGTAGGCAGACATCTCTACTTTTGATTTTTCTAACTTATCAATCTCCGAATAGATCTCGTCAAGAGAAGTATTGCTGGTAGCCCTGAAATATTCACCCCCGGTTTCTTTTGCGATCTTTTGAAGCAGTACCTCATCTATCTCCACATCTGCCAGTACATCCACTACCGAACCATCAGGCTGGGGTGTGGGTCTCAAAGCTTTTCCCTGACTCCCGATCCCGATCGTGTATACTTTGATTTGGTAGAGCTTAGCCATCTCAATGGCTTCATCCGGCTTTATATTCAGACCGATAGCCGGCTGGTTGACACCATCTGTCATCAGGACGATGATCTTGGTCTTGCTGTCAGAACTGCGCAGCCCGTTTAATGCCGATGCCAGCCCGTTCCCGATACTGGTACCTGCTTCCAGCATGTCACTTTGCAATATGCTGATCTGTTGCAGCAAGATGGAATGATCAAGTGTAACGGGGCATAAGGTAAAGCTCTCCCCGGCGAAGATGACCAGGCCCATCCGGTCCCCGGTACGGCCTTGCACGAATTCTTTCATGGTTTTCTTCGCTGCCTCAAGCCTGTTCGGCTCGAAGTCTTTATCCATCATACTCCCGGAGATGTCTATAGAGAGCATGATGTCGATTCCTTCCGCATCTATATTTCTCTTGCTGTCCGTCTTCTGGGGCCTTGCCAGTGCGATGATGATGCCTATAAGTGTCAGGGTCCTGAGCACCTGCAGGATGGGTCTGAGCCTGATTTTCAGGGGAACCTTTGTGACGAACTTTTGCGGTAGATTGGAGATCAGCCAATAGCTGTCATTTTTCTTACGCCATTGCCCGCGCAGCACCAGGTAAACGGGAATCAATAGCAACAGCCATAACCAGAATGGCTGTGCAAAGATCAGGTTATATTTCTGCAAAAAACTATTGATCATTTTCTGTTAGGGCTTGCGGTCTGGTTTGCTCTATGATTTTAATGGCATTCCTGACAGATAAAATATGGTCTTCTTCACCCGGTAATCCCTTGGCAAATTTAGTGATATCGGCGATCTGGAGGATTTGTCTCATCTCACCATGTATCCTGCGCCACTCATTGTTTTTCTTCAGGAGCTGAAGGAAATCCCTGGTGGTCATCTCGTTGGCATTAATAGCGAACTGTTCTTCAAAATAATTTTTCAGGACTTCGCTGAGCTGTGAATAATACGCTTTGTATTGCTGCTGCTGCCACAGGCCAGATTGCTCCAGTTCTGTCACCAGCCTTTTAGCTTTGACGAATGGTAATTCTGCTGACTTCCCGGCTTGTCTTTTTCTATTTCTCCAGTAGAACCGGTAAAATAAGAAAGACAAAATGAAAAGAAGAAGGACTGTGGCAATGATCCATGTCGCCGTTTTATTCTGTTCGTACACTTCCCGCACTTTCGTCATAAAATCAGGAGCTTCTTCAGGCTCTATATCATAGATAGGTTTTATGGGTAAAGTGGTATCGACTTCCGCGATCGTATTGACATACAGTGTTGTGCTGGTTAACGGCAGATTTTGCATAGTGCCGCTCCCATCAACAAATTGAATATGCCACAGCGGGAAATTATAAGAACCGGAATCAAAGCAGGTAATCAGTATTTCCTGTTGGTAAATATTATAATCCTTATTCCGGATGGTATCAATTTTTCCTTTTTCCAATACTTCTATTCCCGAGAATGTATCCGGAATGGCAGGGAAAGTGATGGAAGCAGCATTATGATCCAGTCTCGCACTTAATTTTAGTTTTACCTGGTCACCGATCAGGATAGAATCATTGGAAAGGCTGAGATGAGCGGTGTTCTGCGCCCCTACTTGGCCGGGTATGCATAGGAATAACCATGCCAGGAATCCGGTGAGCAGCAGATAATATGTCGTTCTTCTATTCAATTTTTATCTTACGTTACTTCTGTTTTTGAAAAAAACCGTGTAAAGCTTTTACATAATCTTCTTTTACATTTACTGAGAGAAAGGAGGCATTATTCTTTTGAAACAATTGTTGGGTATGCTCCTTATTCAGTTGGAAAGATTGACTGAGTACGGATTTCAGCTCTTTATCCCGGCTGTCGATCCAGTATGCCTTCCCCGTTTCACTGTCTTTTATTTTAATAATGCCTACATCCTGCAGGTCTTTTTCGTAATCATCATATATATGTATACCGATCAGGTCATGTTTGCGTGCCGTTACATTCAGGCTTTTTTCACCTTTCAGTCCGACGAAGTCGCTGATGGTAAATGCAATGGTCCTTTTCTTTGTGGCCCTATTGAAATATTCGAAGCAGGCATTGATATCCGTATACCGGTGAGCACTTGGCTGGATCGTTACGATCTCCCGGATGATACGGAGAATATGAGATTTCCCTTTTTTGGGGGGGATGTACTTTTCTATTTTATCACTGAAGAAGAGCACACCGATTTTATCATTGTTCGTCTGTGCTGAGAAGGCGATGACTGCTGCGAGCTCTGCGATCAGTTCTATTTTTTGCTGGTGAAAAGAACCAAAATAGCTGGATGCACTGATGTCTATCATCAGCATTACGGTAAGTTCCCTTTCTTCATGAAAGACTTTCACATAAGGTGTCCGGAGTCTTGCAGTTACATTCCAGTCTATGGTACGCACATCATCTCCCGGACTATATTCCCTTACTTCACTGAAAGACATACCTCTTCCTTTAAAAGCAGTATGGTAGGCACCTGAGAAAAAATGGTTGCTCAGGCCCCGGCTTTTAATTTCTATTTTTCTAACTTTCTTAAGAATGGATTCGGTTGTCATAAGGTTGGAGCACGGCACTCAGCGATGCGATATTCATGTCAATTAAGTAAAGATCAGGGTAAATCTCCGGAAAGAGACAAATACTATGGTACTTCCACGGCATTCAGTATCTGGTCGATGATCTGCTCAGAAGTGATGTTCTCGGCTTCTGCTTCGTAAGTCAAGCCTATCCTGTGACGCAATACATCATGGCATATAGCCCTGATGTCCTCCGGTATTACATATCCTCTTCGGTTGAGGAAAGCATAAGCCTTCGCAGCATGTGCCAGGCTGATGGATGCTCTCGGGGACCCCCCGAAAGCG